>NZ_JAVSJA010000001.1:4018154-4676309 GCF_032027425.1 Microcystis wesenbergii NRERC-220
ATCGGGAATATAAGGTTTCTAATTCCTTCAAACTGGCATGGAAAGACGATGAAGTCAATGCCAATAAACCCGAAAAAGATAGTTTGATACTACTCAGGCAGCAAGGGTATGTTACCCATTTAGTAAAAGTTCTCGACTGCAAAGCCGAACGTGAAATTGGCAAGGATAATTACGACATCTATCGAATTGTTGAGGTGCTTTGGGCTATTGATTTTGATAATCCACCTGTATCAGCCAAAGCAGATGCGATGTTTGATTATCGAGAAGTTCTCAACTATCAGGGTGGGAAGGTGATGGAATTGGAGAAGTTACCAACTTTCAGACAGCGTTGGGATGACGATGGCGGTTTGGGGGGATTCCAAACTTACATTCGGAATTTATTGGGGCTGTCAAGCAATAACTAAGAGCCTTGTTAAGCTTGTGTTATAGTATTGAGCAGATATAGGGTAACTGCTATGACTGCTATAGTTCAGGAACTTTTAGATACCTTTGACCGCTTGACAGACTCAGAGCGCTCAGATTTGCTATTAGAGATTCTGAAGCGGACAATTCACCTGGATTTTCCGCCCTTATCTGATGAAGATCTAGTCCTCAATGCCGAGGGAATTTTTCTAGAATTAGATGATCAGGAAGCTTCCTGTGGATAGCCCTGATCGTGGTCAGGTTTGGCTGGTTGATCTGGGTTATGTGGCCAAAGTCAGACCCTGTTTGGTTATCAGTATTCCTGCGCGCAATCAAGAGCGTGCCTTAGCGACTCTGGTTCCACATACGACAAGCTCTCGTGGTTCAAGATTTGAAGTGAAAGTCCAAGCTCGCTTCCTTAGAGAAGGAGTCTTTGATGTACAAAACATCGTTACAATTCCCCATGCAAAGCTTTTGCGTAAATTAGGAAATCTGACATCTGAGCAAATGATGGAGGTTGAGAATGCGTTACTTTTTTGGCTAGGGTTTGAAGAGAGGAATGATCAAGAAAGCGAAGATTAGTCTGTGCGCTAGTTGCAGCGGAAACATAACCAATAGTTAGGGTTTGCGGCAAAAAGTTTTTCGTGGAGTGTGGGGTGTTTAGGTTTATTCAGCAAGCCCTAAATACAATCGAATCCCTTTCGGATAATTATTCTAGTATGAGAACATGAGTTGTTCTTAAGGAGCTATCTAAGTCATGACGATCACTATAGAAGATTTGCTGTTATCTTTGCCGTTAGTTAGCAGTGAAGAAATGTTAGCTGGAATGAGTTTTATTAAAAGAGTGATTGTAATTCTGGACTCTAACATTTTAAGCTTATTAGTAACCCCGCTCGGTGAAGACTGGCCAGAAGATCAAAAGTTATTTACAGAAGTTTATCAATGTACCGAATGGGTTTTATCGTCTGCTGGCAAGAGGAGCTTGTCTGACTTCATCTGATCTATGTGATTATGAGGTTAGACGAGAAGTAAAAGCGTGCAAGAATTAGATAAGTTAAGGAATGTAATTAAGTTTCAGAAAGTCAGTTTTATTTTACTACAAAAAGCCGCTTATCTTTGGGCTGAAAAGTTAAAGAAAATATTGATATAGATTGTATCCTATCGGCTCAATGGTCGCTACTCAAAGAAAAATATCCCAGTCGTCGGGTTATTATTGCCAGCAAAAATATCAAAGATTTCCAAAACATTACTGATTGCTCCCTCTGGGAAGATATACATTATTAAAGCGAAACCGCTTGCTTTTATTTTTTTCAATAATAATTATAGATCCAAAACAATCTATTGGCCGCCCGAAAATTCCCCCCATAATCTTGAGAATTTTTTGATAAATAGGACTCGATCGAGGATAATTAGAAGAAATATTTTGACTCATAACCAAATCTAATCAAGAAGCCCAGTGACGATTCCCCTCCTAGAGTTGTTTGTATTCGCCACCGTTTTGTGCGGATTTTTAGGAACATTCCTGAAAAAAAACTTAATCATGAAGATTATCGCCATGGATGTCATGAGTACCGGCGTTATCGCCTACTATGTGGTGATTTCTTCCCGTGACGGTTTGTTTACTCCCATCCTCAGTACAGTTAAACAGCAAAATTACGCCGATCCTGTACCCCAAGCAGTGATTTTAACAGCGATCGTCATCGGTTTTTCGATTCAGGCGTTAATGCTGGTGGGAGTAATGAAATTAGCTAAAGATAACCCCACCCTCGACAGCAGCGAGATAGAAAAAAATAACACACCATGAATACTTTAACGATCGCTTGGATAAGTTTACCCTTTTTGATCGGCTTTATCATTTATTTATTGCCGCGATTAGACAAATATCTGGCTCTCGCCGCCACTATTATCTCTCTCGCCTATTCTCTCCTTCTATTTAGCCAATCCTCTCCCATAATCCTCAACCTACTGGATAATTATGGCGTGAGACTGGTAGCCGATCAGTTAAGTGCCTATTTTATCCTCACTAATGCCCTGGTGACGATGGCAGTTATTTTTTATAACTGGGAAAGTAGCAAAACCGCCTTTTTTTACGCTCAAGCTATCATTCTCCACGGGAGTATTAACTCTGTCTTCGTCTGTGAGGATTTTATTAGCGTTTACGTTGCCCTAGAGGTAATTAGTATTGCCGCTTTTCTGATGATTGCCTATCCTCGCAGCGATCGCTCTCTCTGGGTTGCCCTGCGTTATCTGTTTATCAGCAATGTGGCGATGTTATTTTACCTAATCGGCGCAGTTTTAGTCTATAAAGCCAATAATTCCTTTGCTTTTGCCGGTTTAAAGGACGCACCTCCCGAAGCCTTGGCTTTAATCTTCATGGGATTATTAGTCAAAGGGGGAATCTTTGTCTCGGGATTATGGCTACCGATGACACACTCGGAATCGGAAACCTCCGTCTCGGCGCTGATGTCGGGGGTGGTGGTAAAAGCTGGCATTTTTCCCCTCCTGCGCTGTGCTTTAATCCTAGGGGATTTAGATGTCCTAATTCGGCTTTTCGGGGTGCTAACGGCGATTTTTGGCGTGTCATACGCAGTGTTTGAAAAGGATAGCAAGCGGATGTTAGCCTTCCATACTATTTCCCAGTTAGGTTTTATTTTAGCTGCCCCGGTAGTCAGTGGTTTTTATACCCTTACCCACGGTTTAGTTAAATCTTGCCTATTTCTGTTAGCGGGAGTTTTACCCAGTCGCAATTTTAAAGAATTACAGCAACAATCGATCCCTAATTCTCTCTGGATTGCCCTAGTGGTTGCTAGTTTTTCTATCTCTGGATTCCCCTTATTATCCGGTTTTGGGGCGAAAGCGTTAACGATGAAAAATTTAGTCCCCTGGCAAGAGATTATGATCAATCTTGTGGCGGTGGGGACGGCGATTTCCTTTGCTAAATTTATCTTTTTACCCCACGCAGGTGGCGAAAGTAAACAGAAGTTAACTATCGGTTTCTGGACAGCAATAATTCTGCTCCTTGCCGCCCTATTTTTATCCAATGCCGTCTATGTTGAAGCTTATAATCTACCCAATATTATCAAAGCTTTAGCCGTCATCGGTGCGGGGTGGTGGTTATATCTGGGAGTTTTCAAAAAGTTATCCCTAAAATTATCACGGGTCTGGGAACAGTTTGATAATCTCGTCGGTATGATGAGTATAATGTTAGTTCTATTGTTTTGGATGGTCTTAGCATGATCGGACATATAATTCTGCGTTTAACTATGTGGTTTTTGCTCACCGCTAATTTTACCCCCGCTAATATTATGATCGGGGTGGCTATTGCTTTTCTTTTGCCCCGTAATTTCGCCTCTAGCGAAACTTTAGGCGATTGGTTAAAGGTAATAATTAAAGTCTTTATGGCTATTCCCCAAGCTTATAAAGAAGCGTTTGAAATTATCTTTCGTCCCCACAAGGAAGAAGAAATTATTTTGGAGAGAATTTCGGGTAAACGTTCACCCAGACTGGCTTTTTGGGATATATTTCTCATTACCTTTACCCCGAAAACTATCGTCACCGAATACAAGGAAAATGAGGGGTATGAAGTTCATGTAATTAAACGGAGTTCCCAGGGATGAATATTGTTCTCAATATTATTCTCATTGCCATGATTGTCGCCCTATTAATTCCCCTTTATGAAGTGGCAAAAAATGATGATATTTGGCAAAAAATGGCCGCCTTTGCCAGTGCTTCCAGTAAATCATCAATTATTATTCTAGTGGTGTCAGTTCTGCGGGATGATTGGATGATTGGAGTGGTAGCAGTGATTATTCTCAGTGTCGGTAATGCCGGCTTTATGTTATTAGCACAAATTCTTAAACGACTGAACGAATCATGATTGACATTTTGAGTTATATCTGTATCGCTATCGGAGTTTTTTTCTGGTTTTGGGGAACGGCGCATCTTTTAGACAAGCGCTCGGTATTATATAAATTACATGGTCTATCTGTCGCTGATACCTTGGGTTCTATGGCGATTATTTTCGGGCTACTTTTGAAAGTTCCCCAAAATTGGCCTTTATTATTATTGGCAATAATTTCCCTAGCAATTTGGAACACCATGTTAGGCTACGTTTTAGCTTATACTTCTAGCGATCGAGAGTAAAATTAAAGATGAATGAAAGTTATCTCTATGTTATTGTTGCCCTCTTGCCTTTAACTGCGGCGATGGTGATGTTACAATCCAATCCCTACCAAGCTTTAGTAATTCGCGGGGTTTTAGGGGCAATAGCAGCCTTAGTTTATGCTTTATTAGGGGCAGCAGATGTGTCTTTAACCGAAGCTTTGATGGGAACCATGTTAGCTGTAACTCTCTACGCGGTGGCGATTCGTTCCTCTTTAGTGATGCGTTTAGGAGTAATTGCCGAGGAAACCGATACAGTTTTAGAACAGTTAAAAACTCAACTACAAACGGTTTTAAGTAAGCGTTTTATGCGTTTAGAATTAGTTGCCTACAGTGATAAACAAGCTTTGCAACAGGCACTTAGGGATAAAGATGTTCATGCCGTCTGTATCCGTCAAGACAATCCAGAAACTATCCCCTACGAAACCACAATTAGATTACCCTATCTCTACGATATTTTTAAAAATGAATTAACGGCAGCAAACACGATTTTAACCTGTATTGAAACCCGAAAATTAGAGGAGAAACACTAATGAAATGGATTTATACTCTAGCCGCTATTGCCTTCGCTGTCAAAATGGTAATTATTCCGAATACTGCTTCCCCTGTATTATCCTTAGAAATTGTTGAATCCCTGGTGCGCGACGGCGGTGTTCCTAATGCGGTTTCGGTGGTTATTTTTCGTAATCGTCTCTACGATACTATCTATGAAGTGGTTGTTTTTACCATTGCCATTATGGGGGCGAATTTTCTTTTAGCCACCGAAAACCCCGCCAGCAAAATCCATCAATTTACCGACCAACCTTCAATTATTTTAGCCCGTTTAGGGGCAACAATTACCGCTTTAGTGGGCATTGAATTAGCTATCCGCGGACATTTAAGTCCGGGGGGAGGTTTTGCCGCCGGAGTCGCCGGAGGTACAGCAATTGGTTTAATAGCAATTACCTCGTCTCCCGAATGGATGCAAGCAATTTATCGCCGTTGGCAAGCGGCAACATGGGAGAAAATTTCCGTCTTAGTTTTTATTGTTTTAGCCGCCATTACTCTCTCAGGATTTGAGTTACCCCACGGGGAATTAGGAGCGCTATTTAGTGGCGGCATTTTGCCGATACTAAACATTTTAGTCGCCGTTAAAGTAGCTTTAGGTTCCTGGGCAGTAATCCTCGTTTTTATCCGCTATCGCGGTTTATTGTGAAGCGTAGATAGACAAATAGAAATAAAGTTGCTTAAAAAGGCTTGACAAAATTCCTCAACTTGCCTTATACTTTCTAGTATAATGGGAATCCGTGCCTGCCTGCGAACAGCTATTTTTTTAAGGAATAAGGAGTCAGGGAAAATAAAGACTCCTTAACTGAAGACAGTTTATTTATGGAATTGGTGCAGTAGGTCGCGAAACTCCGGAAAACTAATCTGATTATCGCGACTTGTATCGGCCTGCTGTAACATAGCTTCGATTTCCTTGTCTGTCACCCCCGGTTCGATCGCCTGAAGACAAGCTTTTAACTCCTCAAGGCTAATTTGTCCCGAACCATCACTATCGAATAGCTGGAATCTTTGCAATAAAATTTTTTCCTGTTGATCACGATCGCTGTCACTACTAAAAGATAGACGATCGAAGACCTGAAAAGCACGGGCGATATTTCGCCATAATTGACGGGCCAGAGGACGATGGAGAATCGTTTCCTCCTCCTGACCGGTAACTCCGTACTGGCGACGCAAAGACTCGACAGTTTCCGTTTCCGCGGCCGGCAATTCCGTCAATAAATGCTCGATCGCTTCCCTGGAACTCTTACCGGTTAACACTTCCAGCAATTCCGATCCCACCCGGCGATCGGGGTCTTTTTTCCATGTCACCAAGAGACTTTCTAACAAAGCATCGCGATAACTCTGCAAACGCAACCAATCCTCGCGACTATACTGCTTTTCCGGATCGAGAAGTTCGGCCGATTCCACACCCAACTCCGTTAAAATTGCCTGATGTTCTGCCTCGGTAATCGTCAACTCTAGGCCCATTTGTTGCAGGATTTCGAGGCTGTGGCCGAAGTCAGTATATCCCTCCTCCAAAGCCTCTTTTAACACGGCTTTATAGGCTTTTAAACGCTTCTGGTGGGTGAAATCCGGCAGTATCTTGGCCAATACATACACCTCATCCGCCTGCAAAGCTTCCAGCGATCGCCCATCGAGATATTTAGCCGTATCGAGACCCAGTTTACCCAACTGTTTACGCAATCTTCCCGCTAGTCCTTCCCGTTGGTAACGACCCGGATCCCTTGTCCAGGTGCGATATAACCATAAACTACTCAAAACCGCCAGTAAAATACTAGCGAAATAATGCCAAAATTTTGGCAAAAGATTAATAAAAGGACGACCACCGAAAATAAAGAAGAAATTGAAAATCAGAAAAGTTCCGACAGTAAAGACTCGATGACGGATAATTTCCGTAGTTAAAGGCGACTTTTTACGGATTCTATAGACTTTATAGGCATTTTCCACTTTTTTACCGAGAAAGTAACCCAAAAAAGTGCAGATTGCCAAAGTTAAGGGAACAGCTACCAACTTCGGAATCGCAATTGCCTGACCAGCAAGATAAAAACCCGGTTTAAAGAGGGATTCTAGTTGATTTTCGTCGTGCGCCCAAGCTCCAGAGAAATAATAGTCCCAATTGCCAGCATAAAGGTAATAATAGATAAAATAGCCAAAAACTAAGCCAAAATAACCGTAATAAAGCCATTGACGATCGCTGTTAGTAATCCCATCCCAATAGGACCTTTCCGCATCGATATCGATACAGGGACTCTGACAGGCAACACAGGCACTTTGTTCGCTACCATCTTCCCGGACAATGCGACACATGGATTGAGTAATGCCACCGCGACTGTCTTCGTGAGCGGTACTATTTAGTAAACCCCTCGGTTCACCGTAAATCTTTTGAACTGGACTCATGGGACAGAAATAGTTACACCAAGATTTGCCCCCATACCAATAACCCACAAAGATCGCCGCTAGAATAGTCAAGATTAAAAAGCTACCCAGTACTAAGCGATCGGAATTATAAAAGAGAATACGTCCGCATAAACCCAAAAATAACAGACTTAATTGTAGATAGAGATAATTACGGGCTAAAAAAGAGTTTTTCGGCACTTTATAGATTTCATAGCGGACTTTCCCCGATTTATCGGTCTGTTTTTTCTGACGCTGTTTACCCAAAGCGCGTGGTATTTGAGAAAGAAAGGATAAAGGACAGATCCGCCGCCAGAGTTCGTGACCGAATACTAATAAGATAAAAATGCCACTGGGAACCACTATTCCCCAAAAAATCGGCGCACCTAACTGATAGGAGGATTGGGATAGGCAAACTCCCTGGACTTTAATGCACACATCGGGATCAACTCTCAGGGGACTAGAAAGATTGTTAGGATCGGTTAATTGTGCCGAAATCGGGTCAAAAAACAGAGAAAATATCAGAATTAACCAAGCGATGGTAACAACCCATCGCAGATAGTGCATCGAGCGTTCGGGAATTTGTGCAAACATAGATCTAGTCGCTTTGTAGATTAATATCCAAGTTTTCAATCGATCATTCGGGAATTTTTGTAAACATCCCAGTGGGCGAAAATGCAGTAGACCAATAACACCGGGCAACAAAGTCAGGCCCCCCGCGTCTATGATGGTACTAGCAGGAGTTTCGATCTCGTCAGCAATGGGACTAATCTTACCTTTTTCTACCCCCCGAGGAAATTCCCCTTCAGGCGGCAGGATGCGGCCTTGACAAATTAACAGTGATCCGGTAGATGTAGGAAAATTGTCTTAAAATATTGTTTACGGTGCTACTAAGTAAGTAGTTATAATTAAATATAATATAAGATAGATTTTGCCTTTGATCCGCCCTTAATAAGGGGGGTGTCTGACAATTTTTAACACCTACCTACTTATCACTAAACTAGAAAATTAAAGAGCGCATTAGCTTAATCCTTCTCAAAAGTTAAAATTCTATGGCTGAAAGCTTGAACCATAAATCCGAAAAACCCTCTCCTCCTCCCGTCCCCCAAGAAAACCCTTGGCTAGAAGCAGTTAAAACCATTGTCACGGCTGGAATTTTGGCTTTTGGCATCCGCACTTTTGTGGCCGAGGCCCGTTATATTCCCTCTTCTTCCATGGAACCCACTCTCCAGATTAACGATCGCCTAATTATCGAGAAAGTTAGCTATCATTTTCATAAGCCAGAACGGGGTGATATCGTGGTTTTTAGTCCGACAGCCGCTCTGAAAGCTCAAAATTTTCACGATGCTTTTATTAAACGGGTGATTGGACTGCCGGGGGATAAGGTGGAAGTCAAAAACGGTCTAGTTTACGTCAACGGTAAAGTTTTAGCGGAAAAATATATCGCCGAAGAACCTAATTATGCTTTCGGACCGGTGACAGTTCCCCCCGATCAATATCTGGTTTTGGGCGATAATCGCAATAATAGTTATGATTCCCACGCTTGGGGCTTCGTTCCCCGGGAAAACTTAATCGGTCGCGCCGTGGTGCGTTTTTGGCCCTTTGAGCGTCTGGGAGGACTTGACAACCCCGACGCTGCCACAAATCAGAATTAATGTCAAGAAAATAAATATGAAAATTCCCCCTAAAACTAGGGGGATTCGGCCATCTATTTGAACATATTACTCACGGAATTGTCCTCATGGATGCGCCATATTGCCTCACCCAGAATCGGGGCAACCGGCAAGACTTTCAGTGGCGGGAAAAAATGTTCTTGCGGCACGGGAATCGTGTTAGTAACGATCACTTCCTCGACTATGCCACTGGATAAACGCTCGATCGCAGGACCGGAAAAAACCGGATGGGTGGCACAAGCATAAACCTGTCGCGCCCCCTTGGCTTTCAGTAACCGCGCCCCTTCGGCGATCGTACCGGCCGTATCGATCATATCATCGACTAAAACCGCCGTTTTATCCTTAACATCGCCGATCAAGTTCATCACTTCCGCCACATTATGGGTTTGCCTGCGTTTATCAATAATTGCTAGGGGCGCATCATTGAGTTTTTTGGCAAAAGCCCGCGCCCTAGCCACCCCACCCACATCGGGAGAGACGACGACGATATCGGGTAATTGTTTACTGAGAAGATAGTCCACCACCACTGGGGAACCGTAAACGTGATCGAAGGGAATATCGAAATAACCTTGAATTTGGGCCGAATGCAAATCCATGGCCAGCACGCGACTTGCCCCCGCTTCCGTGATCAGATTAGCCACCAGTTTAGCGGCGATCGATTCCCGGCCGGCGGTTTTGCGATCGGCGCGAGCATAACCATAATAGGGAATTACGGCGGTAATTTGTCGGGCAGAAGCACGACGACAGGCATCGATCATGATCAACAATTCCATCAAATGATCGTTGACGGGATTGCAACAGGGTTGAATTAAATAGACATCACAGCCCCGGATCGATTCCTGAATCTGGATGTACAATTCACCATCGGCGAAACGTTTACGAATCATCGGACCCACATCCATACCCAGATAACGGGCCACCTCTTGGGCAAGAGATACATTAGCGGATCCCGAAAAGAGACGAAGACGATTGCTGTCCGACGCGGCGGGAAACATCGGATGTCGCATCAAAGTAGCAGAATAGCTCACAGCAGATTCTTTACCCTCAAACTCAAGGCACTTTTTTCTATCATCTCAGTTTTGTTGAAAATCTGAGTGGATTTCTTTGTTAGATCTCAATCTTAACCAATTACCGATCATCTTCGAGCCATTGCTGCCCCTTTTAGCGGCAATGGCCATGGCCAAATTGCCGCCGGATTTTGTCAAAACCGATTAACGTTTGGCTAACTTTTTCACCGGTAATTTACGCAGACGGATCGATTTCGGGGTAATTTCCACCAACTCATCTGGTCCGATGTATTCGAGGGCGCGTTCGAGACTCATATCCACGGGGGATTGTAACTGAACCAATTCATCCCCGGTGGCGGAACGATGGTTGGTTAACTGTTTAGTTTTGCAGATATTGATCTCCACGTCTTGGGGCCGGTTGCTTTCGCCGATAATCATGTTTTTATACACTTTTGTCCCCGGAGTAATAAAGAATACCCCCCGGTCCTCGGCGTTTTTGAGGGCGTAGAAAGTGGCGACTCCTTCCTCAAAGGCAGTAATCACGCCATTATAACGGGTGGCTAATTCCCCAGAGAAAGGACGATATTCGAGGAAACTATGGTTCATAATCCCCTCACCGCGACTCAGACGGATAAATTCGCCCCGGAAACCGATTAAACCCCGGGCCGGAATCACGAATTCCAATTGAGTGCGGCCATTGCTGCCCGTCTGCATATCCTGCATTTCCCCTTTCCGTTGGCCGAGACGTTCGATACTGGAACCCACCGCTTCTTCGGGTACATCTAAAACGAGGTATTCGTAGGGTTCGCAGGGTTGACCGTTAATTTCCCGATAGATAACTTGCGGCTGCGATACTTGGAATTCGTAGCCTTCCCGACGCATGGTTTCGATGAGAATGCCTAAATGCAGTTCCCCCCGTCCCGAAACCAGGAATTTCTCGGCAGAATCACTTTCTTCCACCCGCAGGGCGACGTTAGTTTCTAATTCTCGCATTAGACGATCGCGAATTTGCCGCGAGGTGACAAAAGTGCCTTCCTGACCGGCAAAGGGAGAATCGTTCACCGAGAAGGTCATTTGTAGGGTCGGTTCATCGACTTTAATTAGGGGTAAAGCTTGCGGGTCATCGGCTAAAGTTACCGTTTCCCCGATGTTAGCGTCGGCAAAACCAGCCACAGCAACGATATTACCGGCGCTGGCCTCGTTTAGTTCCACCCGTTTGAGGCCTTCAAAACCAAGAAGTTTTGTTATTTTACCCTTGACAACCGCGCCCGTATCCTTTACTAAAGCCGCCTGTTGACCAGCTTTAATTACGCCGTTATGGATGCGGCCGATAACGATGCGTCCTAAGTATTCCGAGTAATCGAGGGTGGTTACTTGCAGCTGTAGGGGTTTGTTAACGTCCCCGGCCGGTGGTGGAACGTGGTGTAAAATCGCCTCAAACAGGGGCTGCATATCTTTGTCTTCGTCTTCGAGGCTTTCTTTGGCGAATCCTTGCATCCCGGAAGCGAACAGAGTAGTAAAATCACATTGGTCGTCATCGGCGCCCAGTTCCACAAACAGATCGAAAACTTTGTCCACGGCTAGGTTAGGATCTACGTTAGGGCGATCGATTTTATTGACCACGACAATCGGTCTTAATCCCTTTTCTAGGGCTTTTTTCAGCACAAAACGGGTTTGGGGCATCGGCCCCTCGTTAGCATCGACAATCAGGATACAACCGTCCACCATGCCTAAAACCCGTTCCACTTCGCCACCAAAGTCGGCGTGACCGGGAGTATCGACGATGTTAATCAGGGTGTCTTGGTAACGAACGGCGGTATTTTTGGCCAGAATGGTGATACCGCGTTCTCTTTCGAGGTCATTGGAATCCATGACGCAGGTGGGTACATCTTCCCCTTCTCGAAAGATTCCCGACTGTTTGAGGAGTGCATCGACGAGGGTGGTTTTCCCGTGGTCAACGTGAGCAATGATAGCAACGTTACGGATAGGCAGAGACATAAAATATTGAAGTAGTCTTAGGTTTATTTTTACGAGTAAACATTTCTTAACATTCTAGCTTAGACTGACCAGCACCGTTAGCAAATCTTTATTTTTCCTTGGTTTCCCATCAGCAAGCTCTACTGATTACTGTTGACAGACTCCCCAAACCCTATGCAAGCAACCCACCCTCGCAGGAGTCGAGACGGTAGAAAAGACGACTGGAGGCAGGGGGTAGGGGTAAATTAAAGCTAGAGTGAAAATCCTCTTGAACTTTGTAGGTTAAGCGGGGGGAAACTTGGCGAACAATTTGCGTCAACAGTTTATCACCGGTTTTTTGGAGAATTGAACGGGGAATCTTATAAATAAACTTGGGAAACTTAACCATAACATCCATCTGTAGTTCCCAGGTGATTTGGGTGATAACCGCCGGAATATCCCGTCCCTGTTGCCGAAAAATTGCCTCAATTTCCCGACTAGGAGAAGATAGCGGCATTTCCTCTAGTTTCATAATTGCCTGATAATCCACTAGATAGCCCAAAAACGGTTGATCGGGAATGGGGACACTGCGAGTATGATAGACTCCATTGACGGGCAGCTCCAGAACCACAGCGATTTTCGGCTCCACTTCATAGCCAAAAGCACCATATTTACCGATGGTGATAATATAACCATTGTCACCGAAGGGCAGAGTTTTCATCGGTTCGGCACAACGACAAAACCAACCTTCGTGAGCGCGGAGATAATCGGCAACCGTGTCCTGATTGCTATACATATCCATGGCTCCGGCAAAATGGGTTTGAAAACCGAGAAATTGATTGTCTTCTTTGACTTCTACAGATTCGAGAGCTAGGGAGTTAATGGGGGGACGCTGCATGACTTATAAACCTGGAAAATGATACTGTTAGAAAAAGTTGGCGATTAACCACCAAAGGATCGGGGAAATTTGTAGAATCGAGATTAGTGTAACGTATTGTTAAAAACTATTTGGTCAAGAAGCGATGAAAGCATTTGTAGCAGGAGCCACAGGGGAAACGGGACGGCGAATCGTTGCCCAATTAGTCGAACGTCAGATTCCCGTGCGCGCTTTGGTGAGAAACCGCGAGAAAGCGGCGGAGATTTTGCCAGCAGGGGTGGAAATCGTCGTCGGAGATGTCCAACAGGCCGATAAGTTAGAGGCACTAATCGCTGATTGTAGCGTTTTGCTATGCGCCACGGGAGCCAGACCGAGTTTTAATCCCACGGAACCTTTGTTAGTGGACTACTTGGGAACTAAAAATCTCATCGATGCCGCCAAAAAGAAAGGAATCGAACATTTTGTTCTGGTTACTTCCCTCTGTGTATCGAACTTTTTCCACCCCCTCAATCTCTTTTGGTTAATTTTATTCTGGAAAAAACAAGCGGAAGCCTATTTAATCAATAGTGGCTTAACCTACACGATCGTGCGACCCGGAGGCCTTAAAAATGAGGATAATCTTAATGCCATTAAAATGTCATCCGCCGATACCCTGTCTGAGGGCAATATTCCCCGCACGAAAGTGGCTTCCGTTTGCGTAGAATCCCTATTTTATCCAGCCGCTAACAATAAAATTCTCGAAATTGTTGCTCCCTCAGACGCACCCAATCTCGATTGGCCACAATTGTTTCAAAGTGTCACCTAAGGGGATTACTCATCAGCTTTTGACGCATCGGTTCTGGGGCAATTGCTGGTCCTATCGACTCACCCCTGACTCGCCCTGGTGCCAGCCTGAAAGCTTCTCGCTTTTCTTGTGTATTGTCAAGACGTTTACTTATCGCAAATTTGGGTGGAAAACCCCGTCCTTTTAAGACGGCTTTGTGCTAAAGTGACTATAGGTTGCCGACCGTGAGAACGTGAGGAAACAGGTTAAACGTCCTACTCCGTGATCTCAAAATTTCTAACAGTCAATGGTGTTCAATTAAGTCCAAACTGTCAGAACGCAAAACAATTAAATACTGTGGGACACACAGAAATTTACGCTTGGGGAGTAGTCTATAGGAGTGCTTGCCTTATAGGTGTAGTCGGACTAGACATGAAACTGTAAGACCAAAATTAGCTTTGCTGGTAGAGGCAGGATTCAGCCCAAGAATCTCCGCACTTTTAAGGCGGAGAGTGTCAAAATAACTTTAAAAAGATTTTCGGGATCATCGGTAGCCCTATGGCAAAAATTGAAACGAGAACAGAACCCATGGTTTTAAACATGGGACCCCATCACCCGTCAATGCACGGAGTTTTACGCTTAATCGTCACCCTTGACGGGGAAGACGTGATTGACTGTGAACCCGTGATCGGTTATCTTCATCGGGGCATGGAAAAAATTGCCGAAAATCGCACTAATGTCATGTACGTTCCCTACGTTAGTCGTTGGGATTACGCCGCAGGGATGTTTAACGAGGCGATTACGGTCAATGCTCCCGAAAAATTAGCCGATATCGCCGTTCCCAAACGAGCGCAATATATCCGGGTGATTATGTTGGAACTCAACCGCATCGCTAACCATTTACTCTGGTTAGGCCCCTTTATGGCGGATGTAGGCGCACAAACTCCCTTTTTCTACATTTTCCGGGAACGGGAGATGATTTATGACCTCTGGGAAGCTGCCACGGGAATGCGGTTAATTAATAACAATTATTTCCGTATTGGTGGCGTGGCGGTGGATTTACCCTACGGATGGGTGGATAAGTGCGAGGATTTCTGTGACTATTTTGACCCAAAAGTGGACGAATACGAGAAATTAATCACTAATAACCCGATTTTCCGCCGTCGTATTGAAGGGATAGGCTGCATTACCAGAGACGAAGCGATTAACTGGGGTTTATCCGGTCCGATGTTACGCGCTTCCGGGGTGAAATGGGATTTAAGAAAAGTTGACCATTACGAGTGTTACGACGATTTTGACTGGGAAGTGCATTGGGAAACCGCCGGCGATTGTTTTGCTCGTTATCTGGTGCGGATTCGGGAAATGCGCGAATCGGTGAAAATTATCCGGCAAGCACTGAAAGGTTTACCCGGTGGTCCCTACGAAAATCTGGAAGCAAAACGGATGGCAGAAGGGAAAAAATCAGCTTGGAATGATTTTGACTATCAATATATCGCCAAAAAAGTCGCCCCCACTTTTAAGATTCCTAAAGGTGAACATTATGTGCGCTTGGAAAGTGGTAAAGGGGAATTAGGTATCTTTATCGTCGGTAATGATGATGTTTTCCCTTGGCGTTGGAAAATTCGGGCCGCCGATTTTAATAATCTTCAAATTCTGCCTCATATCCTCAAAGGGGTAAAAGTTGCCGATATTATGGCGATTTTAGGCAGTATTGATATTATTATGGGGTCAGTTGATCGCTAAATCTCTTTCAGGGTGGGTTATCTTATTAACTCACCCTCGTTTTGGTCCAGTCTCATGAAAAAAGCACATCGGCCTTTATTTCAGGTAATGTGCTTCAATCCCTAGCATTTATCTTCATTTAGTGGGGGTGAGTGTTTTTCCCCGCTTCCAATTGAACCTCAGTCATAGGGGGAAGAATCTCGCTTTGGGGAATCTTTAACTCTCCCACCTGAACACCCAAACTAGCCAAGGCAGTTAAAGTGGTGATGATGCGGCAAATCACGTCAATGTCCGCTTTATGTTTTTGCCAGAAATTCATAGATTTTGCTCCTTTCGCCTTAGGGCTTGTTTTTTGAGGACAAGTTGATTAAAATGCTTTCAGCAAATGCTGGCAAAAGGGGATCAAAAAGTGGATCAGATGGTAGGTTGACGTTTGACGAGATTTATGTTAAGGTCTGGCGAAATCAGATTATGGGATGAAGATGTAGAAACCCTTCGTAAGGCTAAAGATGCTTATAAGGGAACCTATTCTTGTGCTTCGGAGAAAACAGAGCAAATATTAATAGAAGCAAGTCGATGGTTACTTGAGGCATTTCTCGAAGAATACCGTAGTCGAACAGAAACTTCCAGTTATACCATTCCATTAAATGTTTTGAAAGCTTGGATGACAGAATCTCAGCCACAATCTGGAGCAACTAAAGAGGTTTTAAAACCAAAGGGTAAGAAATTGTACTTACAAAATAAATCTAAGTTTCAAGGATTTGAAAATGAGAAGAAAAGAGCGTACATTAATCAAAATAAAATAAATACAACCAGAATTGAAGATATTAATGATAATTCAATTCATTTAACCTTTTATGAGGATATAAACCATTTATTAAATGAGTCTATTTTAAAGGTAATTGGCATATCTGGACCTAGTTTGCGGTTTTGTACTGAAAAAGAATATGGACTAGGAAAAAAAGGGCGAACCGCTAAACAATCTTATATTGTTCAAGCTTATTGCGAAGTATTAGGCCTAGATTTTGAAAGCTTACAATGTTGTCAACTTCATCATCAAAACCCAAAAGATCAACGAACAAATAATGAAAAGATTTATCGTGTTTTGACAAAATTTAATTATACTAATCTAGTAAATTTTACCAGTTCAATAGCTGCTAAACCTTTACGAGAAGGCAGTATTTATATTCCCCCTTGTCCTCATCAATATCGTGTTTTGTGTTTGCGTCGTTTAGAAAAAGAAATCTTGATCACTAATAATTTGCCAGTTAAACCTATTGTTTTTAAATTTCAAGGAGATGGTCAAGAAGAATGGGATAGCTATAGTCTTCATGAACATTTTTTCAATAATTCTGGAGGAATTAAAAATTTAAAGACTAATAATTTATGTTTGATTTTTGAAGGAATTGATTGTGCAGACTTTTCCCGTTTAAAAGACATTGATTCATTTTGGCAAAACTTAATTACCAACGCTCGTAAAATACAAAATAGTCCCATTAAAGGCTTTTTATTAATGATTTGGTTAGATTATGGAGAAGGGAATGATTGGAGAGATAAGGACAGATTATCAGAATTAAGTCCTATTCACCGCTTACAGATTGACTCTTGCTTTGAACAACGGTCTTTTCAGAAAATTATTCCTACTTTTGCTCAACAACTTCAGTTGGGTTGTGACTTACAGGATGAAACCACAGACTTATTTAAATCTACCTTGCAGGAATTATGGCAAAATAGCAATGAAGGCAAGATAGAAGACACACTGAAAGCTTTTTATCAACAATTTCAAGGACAATTATCGAGGGAAAATAGATGGATAAACTATCCTTAACTTACAGGGGAGAAATTCAACCTAAATCGGGACTTTATTATGAACCGATTCAACAGAAAATTTATCCCTATGACGCAGGTGATGAGTTAATAGAAGTTGTTAACTTGGCTATTGAATTGGGAATGCCTTTGTTACTAGAAGGTGAGCCGGGATGTGGCAAAAGTCGTCTAGCTCATGCCTTAGTTTATGAATTTAATTATCGTCAGGAAAGTAATCCTATAAAATATTATGAGTGGATAGTTCAATCTACAAGTAAAGCGGAAGATAGTCTCTATCAATATGATTATATTGGCCGTTTACAAGCTGCTCAAATTAGCGGAATTTTAAGAAAAAAAGAAATAGAAGAATCTTTTTCTGAGCCAAAAAATCCAGCTACTTCAAAGCAAAAAAATCCAGCTACTTCAAAAGATTGGGTTGATTTACAACCCTTGGGTAAAGCATTTAAACAAAGTCAAGATAAGCAAGAACAATCGGTAGTATTAATTGATGAAATAGATAAAGCGGATCGAGATTTTCCTAATGATTTACTTTTAGCCATTGAATCTCGTCGTTTTTTCATTAAAGAAACAGGAGAACCAATTCAAGCAAATGATCAAGCTTTTCCTCTGATTATTATTACCAGTAATCAAGAAAAAAACTTACCCAATGCTTTTCTGAGACGTTGCATTTATCACTATATTGAGCTACCCAACCAAGAAAGATTAAGAAAAATATTAACCGAACGGTTTACCGACGCTGAAAAAGACGTTATCATCAAAGCAGTGGACCGTTTTCAGGAAGTGAGAACATCACAAGACGAGACTAAATCTGAAGGAGAAAAAAAAGTTAGCACCAGTGAATTAATAGCCTGGTTTAAATCGTTGCTCAAGTACAAACCTGAAGAAATTATCGCCAAATTAAAAGAGGACAAATTACCCCACGCTAGTGTTTTACTAAAAAGCCGTACTGATTTACAAGATTATGGAACAAGAGGTTAAAAAAGCCAATGACATCCCCCCTACTTGACCTATTTTATCAACTCAGAGACGAAGAAGGATTTCTGCTGTCTATTGAACAATATTATCGGGTGGAAAATTACCTGATTCAAAAACTCGCCAATGATTCTGATATTGCTATTCAAGAAAATCCCAACTTAGAGAATCCTAAAATTAAACTTCTTTGTCAAGCTTTATGGGTTAAATCCCCGAAAGAAAAAGAAAAGTTTGATCAGGCCTGGACAGAGATGCTACAATTCCAACCAGAAATAAATATAGAAATAGCCAAAAAAACACCTATTCGTCATCCAGAAGAATCGATTAGCAAAATCATAAACCCGATGGATGATAGGGAATCTCACTCATTAGAAATTACCCCTCCGGGGGATAGACAAATAGCACCGGAGACTTCATTTCCACAAATTGCCACAGCTATTGAAAAGCGAAAAAAAATCACATCCCTAGATAATCCTGATTATTATCCTATTGGCATCGCTAAGTTACAAGAAAGTTGGCAGCAACTGCGTCCATTACCCCTAGAAAGTCCTCGACAAACTTGGGATATAAAAGCTACGGTGATGGCAACGGCTAAACGAGGTTTTTTTGATCAAATAATTTACCAAAAGAAACAACTTTATCGCCGAGAAATTATAATTTTTATTGATTGTTCTGACTCGATGATTCCCTTTGCAGGATTTGGTAGGATAATGAAGCAAACTTGGGCAAATGTTCCCCATTTTTACTTTGATAATCTGATTAGAGACGAGGTTTTACGACAAGAAAACGGTTGGGAAAGTCAATCTTTAACCAAAGTTCTCTCTAACTATTCTCCGGAAGTAACCAGTTGTCTAATTCTTAGTGATGCGGGTGCCGCTAGAAAACGTTATGTAGAAGAGCGCTTGAGCGCAACAGAAACCCTTATCCGACGATTTAGCCGAAGATTTAGCCGAGTCGCATGGTTAAACCCTTTACCCTATCATCGATGGTATGGGACAACTGCCTGGGATATTGCTGATTTAGCTGAAGATATACCCAATTTTTCCATGTTTGAACTAACCACAGAGGACTGGGAAAACTTGATAACATGGCTAAAAGAAGAAGCTATCCCACCCCGTCATTTTCCATTTAATCCTAATCAATTTCAACAAGGGGATAATTGGGATGAGGATGAAGATTTTTTTAGCGCAGAAAGCCGTTTAAGATTATTTGAAGAAGAAAACGAACCAAACACCAGAGAACTAGCGGAACGAGCGGCATTTCCCCTTAGTTTATCCCCTAATTTACTTTATTATCTGCGTCAACATCAAGATAAAAATAATCAAGCTCCTTGGTATGCGATCGCTGATATTTTACTGTCCAGTTTAGTCCGCAAAATAGATCGAGAACTCTATGAAATGTCTCCCGATGTTCGTAAACTACTATTAGAAAAATTAACCCCAGAGGAACTCAAATCTCTGGCCTATCAGTTACAAACCTATATTCAGGAACAAATCGGTGATCATTGCTCAAAATCGGTTTATTGGCAAAATCAACAATGGTTAGCTCTTGCCTACCTAAAACCTAGTCAAGCGGTCAATGAAATCAGACAGGTACTAGCAGAAGCTATCAAAAATAATAACCGAGTGCGTCTTGTGAGATTGACAGCTTTATTAGAAAATATATCCGCTGCTTTAGCCGATTATGAACCCTTGTTATTGCTTAATAAACCGATTGCCGCCTATTCTAGAGGGGATTTAAACCACGTTGGCAATGTCCTTCAACTTTCCCCAGAAGACGAAGGAACCCGACAAAAACGTTTAATAGACGAAGTAGCCGCTATTGTTCCCTACGATGAAAACCTTTTCCTTTTTACCGCAGAAACGGTACTGGTTAATGAAACAGGCCAAGTTATCAAGAGAAAACCTGTTAAAGCCTATTTTTACGATGAAAACCTTCCAGAAGTTGGCAACCAGAAAAAAGCTCAAAACTATATCCGCATGATGTATATTCCCCAAGGAGAATTCTGGATGGGAACGGAAGATGAGGAAATTGAAAGACTGGTTAAAAAATATGGTTGGGAAGGATATAGAAGTGAAAGACCACAACACCTGGTCAAAGTCCCCGCTTTCTACATGAGTCAAACCCCGATTACCCAAGCTCAGTGGAGAGCGATTGCCTCTCGCACGGATTTAAAAGTAAAACGAGATCTTGACCCTGATCCCTCCCGCTTTAAAGATCCCCCCAAACCCCCCTTAAAAAGGGGGGCTTCCGATTCCCCCCCTTTTGAAGGGGGGGCTAGGGGGGGATCGCCCACGCGCTGGGATAGACCCGTCGAACGAGTCAACTGGTACGATGCCGTCGAATTTTGTGCAAGATTATCGAAACTAACGGTTCGGGAATACCGACTACCGAGTGAGGCAGAATGGGAGTACGCCTGTAGAGCGGGGACAAAAACACCCTTTCATTTTGGGGAAACGATAACGGCAGATTTAGCTAACTATCGAGCTACTGAAACCTATGCCGATGAACCTACAGGAGAATATCGACAACAAACGACTCCCGTGGGACAGTTCCCCCCAAACGCTTTTGGGTTGTACGATATGCACGGCAATGTCTGGGAATGGTGCGCCGATACCTGGCACGATAATTATAAGGATGCACCGAGGAATGGAAGTGCTTGGACAAAAAATGGGGATGATAATCGTTCTCAAATACGGGGCGGTTCTTGGTTCAGCATTCCCTATTACTGCCGTTCCGCTTTCCGCCGCCACAACGACCGCCGCTACTTCGTCATCGACGGCTTCGACCTCGGTTTTCGGGTGGTGTGCGGTGCTGGGAGGACTCTGTAACCCTTTTTCTCTTTTTTTCCCTTTTTTTTCCCTCATTCCCTTTTCCGGAATTTTTTGGGGCAAGCTATAGAACAAGTGTATTGGTTTAGGGGTTAATTATCTAGGGTTTGCTGAAAAAGTAGGGTTAGGGATAGGTTATGCCCGAATGCTTCGCCCCTACAGGACGCGATCGCCGCTCAAGATGCAGGGTTAGGGATAGGTTATACTAAATCCGGTTATTAAAAACCGATTATTTATTACCTCTTTTCCCTTTTGCCTCTTGCTTTTTGCCTGTCCTTATAAGTAGCATATACTCAACGGATTTAGTATTAAACTTCCGAAGTAACCGTGAGCGGCGATGCTGTAATCTATCTTCGTGCTTTTTTTTGTGTTAACGGGTTCTTTAAATCCTTTTATAGCAGTTTTCATCAGAATGAGGCATGGGCAAGGGGCTTAAGCCCCTTGTTGGCAAAACTTGTCGATACCTCAGTAACGTGAAAAGCGCTATATAACCCCCTATTATTCGAGTTCTTGAGGTTCAATAACCAACTTAATTCCCTGAATAATTAATTTGATTTTTTCCTGAGAAAGTCTTCCGATAGACTCCGTTAAAAGACGCTTATCAACCGTGAAAACCTGTGAAACATTAACAACACTGGATTCAGGTAAATTCCCTTCACCCTCATTCAATAAAACATTACCAATAGCTTTTGCTCGTCTCAAATTGGTTGTTAATGGACACACAATAACCGTCCCAATTTGTGACTGATTCAGAGCATCATTTTGCACCACAACACAAGGACGAAGATAAGCAGGTTCAGAACCTTGTGGTTCTCCTAAATCAATCCAATAAATCTCACCTTGAAAAATCGTCATATTTACTCAGATAATTGGCGTTGATGATGGCGTATTCCCTCTAACATCAAAGTTTCTGATTCATCCGATCTATCACTATAAGCTTCATTCCAACTATCCATTAATACCTGTTTAGTTATTTTTTGATTATTCAATCCTAATTATTGATGTAACTTCTCCAATAACCATTGTTTATCTTCATCTCCCCTGATTCAACGCCTAAGACAACTAAAAATAAAACAGAAACAGCAAGTAGTATTTATAAAGGAATATGAGTAATCCGGTCTTGATAATCTTGGGCATCGCCTAATAAAGCAATGAGAATTAAATTCTCAATAATCTCTTTGATTGTTGCTTTAGGACGCAAGACAAAAATCCCTGGACTATGACGACTTTGTGCCAGATGATCAGCTAAATGAACAGGCATAGAAGTCCGATTATTTGTGACTAAAATAAAGTGATTTGCTTCGCACCAAATTAAAATTTCTGGGTCTAAGGTGCTTTTCGACGGAACACCAGGTTCGCCAATCATCCAAACCGTTAAATCAGAGTGACGGCGCAATAATTGCTCCCGATACAGCGGCGGTAAATTTTCATCAATTAGATACTGAATACTCATTGATATTTTCTGCTGCTATTTCCGCCTTGAATTTCCGCATTTTCTCCACAAAAGCGGGAGGGTTCAAATCCTGTTCTTGTTCTCCTTTTTGACAATGTTCTAGCCATTCTGCCAGATATTGACTAACTCGGTCTTTTTCGTGCAGGTAATAGAGAATAGTGGCATGGATTTGTTCTAGGGTAAGGGTAGGATAAATTTGCCCAATCTCTTCAGGGGTACGGGCGCGGTAAATGTATTCATATAAGATAGTTTCAATGCCAATGCGGGAGTTTTTTAAGCGAATGTCATTGGGAGTCAAAAAATTAAAGTAGTCTTCGAGTTGCATCGGTTAATACTCCTATTGATAAATTCGTACTTTTTTGTATCATCAATCAAGCCAATAAATCTCTCCTTGAATATTATGATTCTAACAACAAAAAAGCACCCCCTCGCGGGAGTGCCTTTTCGTTCAGACTAGGAATTAACCATTAATAGCAGGAGCAATCAGAGCCACAGGAGCCTGTTCACCACTAGCCAAGTCTAAGGGGAAGTTGTGAGCGTTGCGCTCGTGCATTACTTCCATACCGATACCAGCGCGGTTTAACACATCGGCCCAAGTACCGATTACACGACCTTGAGAATCGAGAATCGACTGGTTGAAGTTAAAACCGTTGAGGTTGAACGCCATGGTGCTAACACCCATTGCCGTAAACCAAATACCGATTACCGGCCATGCACCTAAGAAGAAGTGCAGAGAACGGCTATTATTGAAAGAAGCGTATTGGAAGATTAAACGTCCGAAGTAACCGTGAGCGGCAACGATATTGTAGGTTTCTTCTTCTTGACCGAATTTGTAACCGTAGTTCTGAGATTCGATTTCAGTGGTTTCACGCACTAAGGAAGAAGTTACTAGAGAACCGTGCATCGCAGAGAACAAGGAACCGCCGAACACACCAGCAACACCTAACATATGGAAGGGGTGCATCAGAATGTTATGTTCTGCTTGGAACACGAACATAAAGTTGAAGGTTCCAGAGATTCCTAAAGGCATACCGTCGGAGAAAGAACCTTGTCCGATGGGATAGATTAAGAATACAGCAGTAGCGGCGGATACAGGTGCGGAGTAGGCAACACAGATCCAAGGACGCATTCCTAAACGGAAAGACAGTTCCCACTGACGACCGAGGTAGCAGAAGACACCTAGTAAGAAGTGGAAAATGACTAACTGGTAGGGACCACCGTTGTATAACCACTCATCTAAGGAAGCAGCTTCCCAGATGGGGTAGAAGTGGAGTCCAATCGCGTTGGAAGAGGGAACAACAGCACCGGAGATGATGTTGTTTCCGTAGAGTAGAGAACCAGCTACAGGCTCGCGGATACCGTCGATATCTACAGGAGGAGCGGCGATAAAGGCGATGATGAAGCAGGTGGTGGCGGTGAGCAGGGTGGGGATCATGATCACACCGAACCAGCCGACATAAAGACGGTTGTTGGTGCTGGTGATCCACTGACAGAACTGCTCCCACAGGGAAGCGCTCTCGCGCTGTTGTAGAGTGGTGGTCATGGTTGGATAATTTCTGTATGTATTAGGTTGTCAAGGTTCTTTGTTTGACATGAGTTAATACTATCGTCTTTTTATAGTTATGTAAAGGGGTTTTAAGGAATGTTTTTTTATCAATGTCATAACTTTTACTTATATAATTGATGTTGAGGTAAACTAGAAGCAGACAAATTCTGCAAAAATAAGCGATGATACCCGAAATTACTGCAAAACTATTGGAAGCGAAGAAGGAAAAAGGCCTGAGTTTCGCTGACCTAGAAGCGATTCTAGGACGAGATGAGGTGTGGATTGCCGCTGTTTTTTACCGGCAAGCGAGCGCCTCCCTAGAAGAAGCAACGAAAATTGTGGCAGCTTTGGGACTGGGAACCGAAATCGTCGCATCCTTAACCGGGTATCCTCTCAAGGGATTGGGTCCTGTTGTCCCCACCGACCCCCTGATTTATCGTTTCTACGAGATCATGCAGGTGTATGGAATGCCACTAAAATCGGTGATTCATGAAAAATTCGGCGATGGTATTATGAGTGCGATCGATTTTACCCTCGACGTGGATAAGGAGGAAGACCCTAAAGGCGATCGCGTTAAAATTACTATGTCGGGTAAGTTTTTACCCTATAAGAAGTGGTGAGTCCGGCCAAAGTCAACGGTAAGGAATTTCTATTCCTTGCCGCTCCTGGTATTTTTCTTAACAAAACTTAACAATTGACGGCAAAATTTTGCTTGCTTTTTTCGGCAGATTTTGGGACAATATTTTTAAAAGAGTTTACTAATAATGGAAATATAAGCACTTTAGTTTAAACACAAGAGTCCCATTATAAGAAAATCATAAACCAAGCCGCCGCAAAAGTCAAGGGATCACTCCTAATTCAGTAATCAGTGATCAGTAAACAATGAAAAGACATTAGGAAACTGCTATTTTCAGTAAACAGTGATCAGTAAACAGTAATCAGTAAACAGTAATCAGTGAAAAGACAGTAGGAAACTGGCATTTGATGAGGCTCACTTAATACATAAGTAGTCGTGCAAAATTAATTTCCTAGTGAAGATAGGCAAGAGGCACTCTTGCAAGAGGCAAGAGGTGTTTAGATATGTGTAATTAATTTTGCTTAGGTACTTACTGCATACTTAAAACTCAAATCTGATAACTGATAACTGATAACTGCCTAACCTAAATCTCGGTCTTTAGTGACGGTAATTTCCTTAGATAAATGTCGATACCAAGTAAAATAGAGACCGATGGAAAGCAAAAGAAAAACCAAAGCCAAAATCTTAAAACTTTGCCACTGCTTGATGATTAAAACAATCCCCATCATAAAGAGGACTAATTGCCAAGGAACGGTGAGAAAAGCGGCGATGATATCCCGTTGATTTTCCGCTTTAATTTTTGCCTGTAGGTTAGGTTTAACACTTTGACGTACTTCTCCCCAAAAGCCAAAAGGTCGGGTAACATTATAGAAATTTTCCATAACTAAACTATCGGTGGGAGGAGTCAACAAAGTAGCGATAATACAGCCAGCTAAAGCGAACAAACTCGGCACAAGAAAGAGAATATATTCCTGATATTGACTGTGACGAAAGAAAGGTAAAATTATCGCTTGTGAAGCAATAGCTGCAATCATTCCCGCTAAAGTTCCCACGGCAAAACCATAACCATTAAAGCGCCACCAATACCAACGTAATAGCAGAGGAACTGCTAATCCTACCCCTAATCCCGTGGTTAACCAACCCCAAATATCATTGACATTTTGGATATTAAAACTCAAAACTAAGCCAATTACTACCACAAAAACCGAGGCCAGACGACCTTGAAAAACTAACTCCTGTTCTCCCGCATTTGGTTTCAAAAAAGCTTGATATATATCTTTGACCCAATAGGCAGCACTAGCGTTAATAACTGCGTTAAAAGTGGACATAGCTGCCGCTAAAAAAGAAGCAATTAATAACCCCTTCATCCCCACGGGAACGTATTGAGTAATCACCGTGGCCAGAATTCTTTCCGGATCTGTAATCGTGCCTTTAGTTAAACCGTAGTGAATACCTAAAACCGCAAAAGCTGTGACTAACGGCCAACGGAAAGAAAGCAGAATAATCCAGAATAAAGATAATAAACCGGCATCTCGATCGCTTTTGGCGGCTAGGTATCGTTGTAACATATAACCACCGCTGCCGCTGCAACCTTCGATGATGGTTTTAACTAAATAAAAGAAAATCACCCCACCAAACAAATTAAAGATGGCATAATCTCCGGGTAAATCCAAAGTTAAGGAGGGAAAAATACTAGCCCAGTCGCTTAAATTCCAAGTTTTTGGCTCCGTTGCCCCCGGAATTGCTACCGTGAAACTATCGGGAAGATTAACGGTAAAAAAGGCCACTGTCGATACATAAATTACCGCCACAAAAATCAGAAATCCTTGAAATAAATCGGTAATTACCCCACCATAAAAACCACTGGCCACTGTATAAATCAAGGTTAGAAGAATTAATATCACCGAAGCAAGACGATCATCCATACCCAGAAACTGCCCTAAAAATTTCCCCCCCGCAACGGAGAAATAACTCATCGCACCGATAGAGAATAAGAGAGTGGCGACGGCGCTAATAATTCGGGCAAAATTCCCCTGTTTTCCAGTTCCAAAGCGAAATTGCATCCATTCCGCCATGGTCATAACTTGGGCCCGGCGATTCCATTTACCCATAAAAGCCATGAGAAAGGCCATAATTAGGACAACACCGCCCCGGATTTCGATAAATAGTCCTTTGGGTCCGACGGCGTAAATTAGGGCAGAAATGACCATAGTTCCCGCTAAATCGGTGTTAGCTGCCATTCCCGACACCCCTAACATCCACCAGGGCAAATTGCGATTACCTAAAAAGTAGGATTCTAGACCTTGAGAAGCTTTTTTCTCGGCGATAATCCCGATTATTAGGGTTCCTGCCAGATAAAGCAGCACAATTACATAATCAATTAACTGCATAGTTTCAGATCAATTTAACTTTCGATCGTTATAGCATCAATTGACTACGATTTCTGGCTAACGGTTTCTTTTTCTAAGATTTGCACCCGTTGCTCTAGCTTTTTTAAATCTTCCTTTAATTCAATTACTAAAGTAGCTAAACGCTGGAACAGTGGGTCAGTTTCCCCGACTACTTCCCCATTTACTATACCCGTTCCCGATCGCCGTTGGGGAATCGGAGCGGCATTTTCCCCGCGGATGGTTATTCCTCGGACTTGACTTTCAAGGCGCTCGACTCGATTGCGAAGACTAATTAACTCCGATCTTACCGCCGTATCCGATTGTGCTTTGCTGGCATTAACAAAACTCAGTATTAGCAAAAGGGAGATAATCAGCGTTAAAAAGCCATAAAAAGAGATTTTAGCTAATTTCATCGATTTTACCCCCTATCTATCTTACCCAACTTAATGTTAAGAAACGTGGCTAAATCTAAAGCTTAATTGCAATTCCGCCCCCGGGTGATTAGTGGCTCAAAAGAGGATGATAAGGTAAAAAACACGATTTTGTCGAAATTTGGCCTTATCTCTATGTATAAAAACTCGGATAAAGATTTTCTCGGAGCGGCAATCACAGCCGGTTTAGGTGCGGGAATCGTCACTTCTTTTGCCGTCAATCAAGGACAAGACATCGGTACAGCTTTAGGAATTACCGCTTTAGCGGCTCTTTGCGGTGTTATCTGCCGTCATTTTGACCTAATGTGATGCAATCTTCCTCACACCTCCAATTCTGCCGAAAAATCCCGTTTTTTCTCGTATTGATAGGGACCGAGCAGAGCGCCCCAAATTCCCTTACCACTGCCGGGATCTAGACCTTTATCGTAGGTTTTTAGGCTATGACTCGTCACCTCGAAACCCAAAGACACCTGATAGGTTGTACCCTCATAGGTGAATTGACAGTGCTGTTCCGGTTGCGGTTGGGCGATAAACTGGTATTGATGATCAGCGAGGGTATGGACTTGGACCGCTAAAGTGCAAGTAGGCAGGAAAGTTAGGTCTTCTAAGCTAATTTTTCGCAAAATATCGGGATTTTTGCCCGCACCTTGCACGGATTTCAGGTCATTAAACATATAATGCCTAACCTCTAACCCTCCCGATTCCGAGCGCGTTAATCGCCACAGTCGCGGTCGGTAGGGTTGGTCTAAATTGATGATACTGGCTTGTTCGGCAAAAAGCGCGATGCTGTCTTCCCGAAATAAAGGCAGCGGACGCAACCATAAACGCAGGTGAACGTACCACACCGGTTCTGCTTGCGCTTGCCGTTGATTTTCAAATTCACCCGCGAGATACCGACCGAAAGTGATTAATTCAGGGGTCATAGGTCAAAAAATTCTCCTTATTGCCTCAAAATTAATCCTAACACCCATAGAACTCACTTTTTTGACAAAAATGACCTTCAGGCTACCAGAACCCGCTTAAACCCGGCTATTCCCCCTTTAGTGTACCAATATTCCCAGCGACCGCCAGCAGCACTAGACCAATCCTTGAGGTCAAATTTACCGCTGCCGGAGGGAGTTCCCGCGATGCGATAGACTTTCACCGCTTGACCGTTATTATTCCAGATTAAAGGTCGATCCGGCTCCATCTGTTCGGGTAGAGTCCTGTTAGTTTGCAGAAAATAGGCATCTTGTCCCTTATCGGTGCCGTTGCCATAGACTTTGGCGATACCATCCTCATCGATCGCCAGAAAAGCTCCTTCTTCTAAACCGATAGCGTAGGCAGGTAGTTGATTGTGATTATCGTGTACATTACGGGCTAAAAAACCAAAAAGGCGACCATATCTTGTTTCGGGATGATCTTGATTGAGTCGATCCAAATGGGTATCTGTCACCACTTTTTTGAGAAAAGGAACCCGAATAAAATCACTCCGATAGAAGTCTTTAGTGTTGAAGTGAAAGGGATTATTTAATATTTCCGAACTCAGTACCCCTTCGTGAGTGGGCGCATAGTAAAAATCACCCAGAATAGCCATTCCTGCGCTGGTTCCCGCCACGGGAACTTTTTTCTCATTGATCAGATAATTGATCGCTGTTTCCACCTTTGTGCTTTCCCACAAATCCTCGTACTGATTTTGATCACCACCGGCAAAAAAAAGAATATCGGCATTACGAATATATTCGATAACATCAGGATGATTCGCCGCTTCACGACTATCAATTGATAGTTCCGCCGCCGAGCCGATCAGGGAGGGATAATTGTCGCAAATCCAATCGGCTTGACTGCCAAGATCGCCAAAGCGCAACACTAAGTAATTACCGCCTTTAGCTCGATTTAATAACCATTTTGTCGCCTGATCTTCTCCTAACTTACCTTCTTCCGCTCCCCCGATTAATAAAATACCCGATCGATGTTTTACAGACTTAAAATTGGCTTGTCCACAACGACAAGAATAATGGAAATCTCGATCATGATTGTTAGACATGGTCTTATACCCTCGCCCCTTAGCTTACTGCTTCTATCCTAGCTTCAACTAGGACAAAATCAGAGTTTTCTACCATAAAAGTTAACAACAAAGCCGATCTATAGCTGAAATCGGTAGCGGCAAAACTCCCTAGTTTACATTCTGTTAAAAATCGTCCTATAATAATTCAAGGCTAGAAACTGGCAATTATTACTGTTAAAGTTGGGAATCGGCGGGCGATATGTTAAACAGACGTTCTTTTTTGCAAGGATTAGGTACAATCGCCTTAGCGGGGGGTTTAAGTGGCTGCGCTTCCAGAAGCGGCGATCCGAGCATTTTTCTCCTGTCCGGTTCGATTCCGCCGCGATTACTAACAGATTTTCGGAAAACTATTGCCGAAAAAAAAGTCAATTTTCAGTCGGAAAGGCAGCTGAAAGAGCTATTAAAGTTGTTGGAAAAATGGTTAAAAAATCAGGATCAACCAGCCTCACAATTTTCGATTCCTATCCCTTTTAGGGAACAAAACCCAGCGATGGGTAATTTAGTCACCCTAGGGGATGCTTGGCTAGGAAAAGCGATTACTAACGGTTTAATTCAACCTCTAGATACTTCTCAACTCTCTAATTGGTCAAAACTGCCCCCCCGTTGGCAAGAAAACATGACTCGCAATGGCCAAGGACAACTGCAAACAGAGGGAAAAGTCTGGGGTGCGCCCTACCGTTGGGGAATGACAGTAATTGCCTATAATGAGGAAAAATTCGCTCAATTTGACTGGCGACCACAGGATTGGTCTGATTTATGGCGACCGGAATTAACCGGTAAAATTGCCCTAATTGATAATCGTCGCGAAGTCATCGGTTTAACCCTAAAAAAATTGGGTTATTCTTATAATTCTAGTGATTTAAAACAAGTAATGGGACTAAAAGACCAGCTATTCGCTTTACAAAAACAGGTAAGATTTTATAGTTCTCAACATTATTTACAACCCCTAATACTCGGTGATGTCTGGCTGTCTGTGGGTTGGTCTAATGATATTTTACCAGTGAGTGATCGCTATAAGAAAATTAAAGTTGTTGTCCCCAAATCTGGCACTTCCCTCTGGTCAGATGTGTGGGTAAAACCAGTTTTAACTACTCCTAATTCTCTTGTCCAGCAATGGATTGATTTTTGTTGGCAACCAGAATCCGCTACTAAAATTTCTTTATTTACCTCCGGATTATCTCCCCTAATTCTCACTGAAAATCCCGACCAAATTTCCCCAGATATTAGAAATAATCCTTTACTTGTCAATCCGGAAGCGATCAAAAAAAGCGATTTTTTAAACCCTTTATCGCCAGCAACCGAGCAAGAATACGAGCAATTGTGGCAAGCAATGCGACAGTTAGTATAGTCAGGAGATACTAGACAAAATTCTGCGGGTTGTCTCTTTGTGTCCTCTGTGCCTCTGTAGTTAAAAAAATGCTTATTGCCTGATCTCGAAATCAGACCAAAAAGGAATAGTTTTAAAGCAACAGGAGATACTAGGCAAAATTCTGTGAGTCGGAAACTTAATACTGATAACTCATAAATTATACTTTCCTGAAAACCATTTGTATATAAGGTATAAAATGCTCGCATTAACTACAAGACTAAGAAATTCAGAATATCTGTTTGCTTGTAAATTTGATGATGATCCTCCGAGCATTGCTTGTATATGGTTATTAACTTCTGGAGCAATTAAAGTTATATAAGCGGCGACAACAAGGATAAATCCTAGCAGATATCGATTAGACTGATTCATCAATATTAAGGTGAAAACTACATTTACCTAACTGATAACTGCTCACTGATAACTGATAACTGATAACTGATTAAGCGGTTTGGCTTTGGGTTTCTTGGGCAAGAAAAGTAAGGATAGAAGCTTTCTCAATTAACCCCAAAACCGTGCCGTTTTCTTCTACCACTGTCACTTGAGATAAATTTTCTCCTTCCAAAATTTTAACCACATCTAGGAGGGAAGTATGAGACAAAACCAGTTTGAGACTTTCGCTAGTGTCTAATAACCGGCCGATATTTACCTCTGTCCATTGGGAAGTGGGAATCGTTTTCAGAGCCTCTACATTAATCACCCCCAATAGTTTACCTTCGCTATCGGTAACTAGGAATTTAGACCATTGTTGTTTACCGATAACATAATTATTAGCAAACTCCCGCAGGGTTAAATTAATCGGCACTACAGGACTATTAGGAGAGATAACATCTTTAGCGGTGTAGCGACTTAGGAAATCTTGAACCTTAGCTGATTGAGCGGAAAAGCCAGCATTTTGTAGAAGGAAAATGCCAATTAATAGCGTCCAAGCACTGCCAAATTGACTGATTCCGAGAATTGATAGCGCACCGATGACAATCGCTAACCAACCAAAAAATTGACCGAAACGACTAGCGAATAAAACCCCTTTATTGGGATTACCCGTTACTTGCCAAACGACGGCTTTAAGGATATTACCACCATCTAAAGGTAAACCGGGGATCAGGTTAAATAGCCCTAGGGCGAGGTTGATATAGGCCAGGAGAGAAAGAATCGCCGCCAGGGGCGCGCTTAAACTAATATTAAGACCAATAATTAGGAAGATACCGAAGAGCAGTAAACTAACTAAAGGGCCGGCAATTGCCACAAGAAAAGCTTCTAGAGGAGTTTTCGATTCTCTGCCGAGAGTTGCCAAACCACCGAATAAAAAGAGGGTAATTGATTTGACCTCAATACCTTGGGTGATGGCAACAAAACTATGACCTAATTCGTGGGCAACCACGGAGGCAAATAGGAGAATAGCGGCAAAAAATCCTAAGAGCCAGGGCATGATTCCCGTTAACTGGGGAAACTGACTTAATTCTCCTCCATAGGTTAAGGTAATTAACCCCAGAACGAAGAACCAAGAAGGATTAATATAAAAGGGAATTCCAAAGAGATTCCCGACTCTAATGTTGCCATTCATTTTGTATCTTCTCCAATTATTGGGGACTAACGCCAAGAAGATTAGGTTATCAATTACGCCATTCACTTCTGTTAACAATTGTAACAAAAATGAAAATCTCTCCGGCATTCTTTCAGGGAGTAAAAACCGTCATCACTGTGGTTCGGTTATTTTCGTAGGAGAATTAAATCAATGATTAATTATTTACGGGGACAAGCGATCGAGGTGCTCAAAACCCCTAATAACCGACTGATCTTGATTTTAGACGTAAACCAGATCGGTTACGAAATCCAAATTCCCTCGCGATTAGCCCTAGACATCGGCAACGATAACAATGATAGTTGTCGGATTTTTACTCACCTACTCCTTCGCGAGGAGCAGCCTTTATTGTACGGTTTCGGCACCGCCCCAGAGCGAGATCTGTTTCGTCAACTGCTTTCCGTCAATGGAGTTGGAGCGCAATTAGCCCTAGCTTTAATCGATACGTTGGGGATTGAGGAACTTGTGGTGGCGATAGTGACAGGAAATACCAAAATTTTGAGCAAAACCCCCGGAGTCGGCTTAAAAACAGCAGAGAGAATCGCTTTGGAGTTAAAAACTAAATTGGCAGCATGGCGACAGCTAAAAGAAGCGACGACGACAACCACAGCAATACTACCGGCAGCGGAAATCCTCGAAGATGTGCAGATGACCCTTTTAGCTTTAGGATACAGCCAAGACGAGATCGATCGAGCTATGGTGGTCCTCAGTCAAGATGCTTTATTTAGTAAAAATACTCAGCCGGAAGACTGGATTAAAGGAGCCATTAATTGGCTAGGCTAAATCAGTCGTCGGTCGTCGGTCGTCGGTCGTCAGGAGATAGGAGACGGGAGATAGGAGACAGTTTCATTTATTCTCCCCACACCCCACACCCCACACCCCACACCCCACACCCCACCTGCCCCCCCCGATGTCGGGGGGGTTGGGGGGGCCACACCCCACACCCTACACCCTACACCCTACACCCCGCTCCCCACTTCCCCACTCCGGCGCTCCTTTCTCAGGGCAAATGTTAAAAAGTATTACGAAAATAGTGAGAAGGTGAACCAGATGCCGCAAAATAGTTGCGTTAGGTCGCTCTAGCTAGGGAAGTCTTGAGACGCTGAGGCGGAAACGAGATAACTTGAGCGTAGTGACCACAACTGCTATAAAATGTCAGATTAAGTTTATTAATCTCACTTAGTTGGGAGGAATCCATCAATGAGTATCGTCACGAAATCGATCGTGAATGCTGATGCTGAAGCTCGTTACCTCAGCCCCGGCGAACTAGACAGAATTAAAGCCTTCGTTGGCAGTGGTGCCGCTCGTTTACGCATCGCTGAAACCCTGACCGGCGCTCGCGAAACCATCGTCAAACAAGCTGGCGATCGCTTATTCCAAAAACGTCCTGACATCGTTTCCCCCGGTGGCAACGCTTACGGCGAAGAAATGACCGCTACCTGTCTGCGTGACATGGACTACTACCTACGTTTAATCACCTACGGAGTAGTTGCTGGTGATGTCACCCCGATTGAAGAAATCGGTTTAGTCGGTGTGCGTGAAATGTACAAATCTTTAGGAACCGACATCGGTGCCGTAGCTCAAAGCGTTCGCGAAATGAAAGAAGTTGCTACCGGTCTTATGTCTTCTGACGATGCTTCTGAAGCTTCTTCCTACTTCGATTACGTGATCGGCTCTATGTCGTAGAATAATTCCTTTGTGAATCGTTCTAGACACACCCCTCGTAAACCTCTTAAGATTAAGCAAAACCCAAGGAAGAACCACCATGCAAGACGCAATTACTTCTGTTATCAACTCTGCTGACGTTCAAGGCAAATACCTTGACGCTTCTGCTCTCGGCAAACTGAAAGGCTACTTCGCCACCGGTGAACTGCGCGTGCGCGCCGCTAGTGTCATTAGCGCCAACGCTGCCGGTATCGTTAAAGAAGCTGTGGCTAAGTCCCTGTTATACTCTGACGTAACCCGTCCCGGTGGCAATATGTACACCACCCGTCGTTACGCCGCTTGTATCCGTGACCTCGACTACTATCTCCGTTATGCTACCTACGCTATGTTAGCTGGAGATCCTTCTATCCTCGACGAGCGCGTTCTCAACGGACTGAAAGAAACCTACAACTCTTTAGGTGTACCCATCTCCTCCACCGTTCAAGCTATCCAAGCGATGAAAGAAGTCACCGCTAGTTTAGTTGGTGCTGATGCGGGTAAAGAAATGGGGATTTACTTCGACTACATTAGCTCTGGCTTAAGCTAGAAATAACGAACTCGGACAAAATAGGTTCGGGAAGCCGAGGATGAGTGCTAGGTCTTTAAAGGCTGAATCTGGCCAAGATAGGTTTTGACGAGCTAGTATTGATCCTTGACTCCCGACCTTTGTTATCGAAAATTTGGGTTGAAAACCCCGCCCCTTTTAGGGCGGCTTTGTGTTAAAATCTTACTGGTCTAAAAAACCCGCCCTATCATAGATACGACCGAATAAATATACTAGGTTGAAATTCCTGCAACGGGTCAACGATGAGTAAGGGGAAGCTGACGGCCGCTGGGAACTCCATGCTAGAGGCAAAACATACCCTGTGTCGGTATGTATAAACCAAAATTAAATCAGTCGCCGAAGGGCATTCGGAGACTTTAAATGGACGTGGAGAAAGTGTCAGACTTAAGCAATTAAGCGTTTTTCGGTGAAGCGTCAACCCCATTCAGCGACCACCCTAAAAAGGTGGCGTGGTGAGGAATCACCGTCCGTTTACGGCGGTGAGGATGTCAATTTAGGAAAAAGCCTTCGTTAGTTTGAGCGACAAGTTTTTCAGCGATTAGGAGAAATCAATCCATGCGGATGTTCAAAATCACCGCTTGTGTTCCTAGCCAAAGCCGCATTCGGACACAACGGGAATTACAAAATACCTATTTTACCAAACTCGTTCCCTACGATAATTGGTTTCGTGAGCAACAACGCATCATGAAAATGGGCGGCAAAATTGTCAAAGTGCAGTTAGCTACTGGCAAACCTGGGACTAATACAGGTTTACTGTAATCGGCTGCCACTGGAACTTAAAAAAAAAGAGGTCTTTCCAGACCTCTTTTTGCTTTAGGGATTTTTTTCAAACTGCAAAGCGGCAGAGTTGAGACAATAGCGTTTTCCCGTTGGGGGTGGACCATCATTAAAAACGTGACCGAGATGAGCATCACAGGTGGCACAAACAATCTCTGTCCGCACCATGAAAAAACTAATATCTCGTTCGTACTTAATATTAGTCTCGTTAGTAGCGGTCCAGAAACTCGGCCAACCAGTACCCGAATCATACTTGCTGTCAGAAGTAAATAACTCCGTACCACAGCAGACACATTTGTAAATACCTTTTTCTTTATTATCGTGATATTTACCAGTAAAAGCCCGTTCTGTTCCCTTTTTGCGGGTAACTTGGAACTGTTCGGGAGTTAGCTGGGCCTGCCATTCCGCCTCGGTTTTACGAACTTTTTCTACCATAGTCAGGACAACCGCCATTATGATTAAATTTCTCTTTTTAGTCTAACCTGAGAATGATGCTTAGGTAAATTTTTCAGATCAATAATTTATTTTACCATTTTTTCTAGCCAAGTTTGTAAGGCATTTTCGAGGTTAATTTGATTGGGTAAAAATCCTTGTATTGGCTGTTCGATAGGTTTATCTGTGATTATGGCAATAGAAGCAAAGTCACCGATAAGTTGGCAAATTTCAATAAAAGAGTCCCTCGGATCATCACCATAAAAAATCAGGGCAAGATTTGGGTTTTCAGTCTTGAGACACCATTCTAAATCATAGATATCATTAATCGGAGAAATTAATTTTGTCAAGATACGATTACCAAGACCTTTGGCCAGGCGATCGAGGTTAGTCTCTTGGTTTATTGTTTTAATATCAATAGTGCGAACATTGGGGTTATTTGTTTTAATTTTTTCGAGGATATAGTTTAAGTTTTGCGATTGTAGTTCTTCGGGAATGCTGTTTTCAGTTTGACCGTGCCACGCTTTATAAAATTCGGGGTAGGTCATCTGTTGAACACATTGGCAGCAAACTCTATAGGATTCTTCAAAAGTTGTTCTATCATAACTGCTATAAGCTTCGGTCAAATATTTTTTTAGTGACTTGATTATTAGACATAGTACATCGTTTTTAGACATACTTTCATAGTCAATTTCAATTGGATTTGGAATTCGATCAAAATAATCTGGATAACTACCTTTAATTATAGATGCTAAAGCCTGGGAATAATAGTCTATGCTAATATTACTTGTATATGTTTCGATTAATTCTGAAATTTTCACATATTGTACTTCAAGCTCCGTGTCTTCACCTTCCATGTCTAATTCAAAAAGATATTCCCAGTCTGAATTTTTTAGCTTATTTAATAAAGATTTTTTGTCTTGACTATCAAATATCTTACTATGTTCTAATTTATTGAAAATATTTTCTTGATACCAAATAGTCAAGCGATCCATGTTATACAACAAATCCCAATTTTCTAAAATCTCATAGATTATTATTTCTTTGTTTTTAGAAAATTCTGGTTCAGTCATAAGAAAGGGAAAAAAGTTATCAAAAATTAATGGATCAGTAATAGCTAATCTTTCTATAAAGTCCACGGTTTCCTTATGTTCTAGAAAAAAAAGATAATCTTTTTTTTGATAGTTTGCTTTATGAATAATATCCCACAGTTTTTGATTGAGTTTTTTTAACAATATCGATATTAGCTCTGGAGTTTCTGAAATAGTTTTTCCTGTTTGCGGCTGCTCCGATAAACTCCATAGCACACATGAACGATAAAGATAATCTAGTTCTTCATCTATCAATAGATGAAGACCAATTGATATCCCTAATTGATTGCTACTGTCATAATTCAATAGAAAACCAACTAAAGGAGCCAGATTTTCTGCTTTATTCAGTTTGCAGTTCTTCTCGATAATCAAGCAATAGTTTGTTAAAGTGGCAATAAATTTATCTTTTTCAAACTCATCCAATAAGTCTAAGAGCGTCCATGAATCCATCCAATAAAGATAACGATATATTTCCCCCGTATTTATATCAATTTCACCTAAAGTTATTTGAATGGCCTTGGTGAGAATTTTATCATAATTGCAATATTGTTTGAATTCACCTAAAAACTTTATCAGAATTTCAAAAGAAACACGCCAGTAAAAATTACAAAACCCACAACCATCATTAAAATTAAACAACTCCTCCATTAATTTATTTTTTTCAGCTATTATCTGATCACTTTGCTGTCCTAACCATAATAAAATAACTTCTGTCCATTGATTTTCAAAAACTCTATAGACTCCTTGTTCTGGATTTTCGGGAATATGATTCAAGAAAAATTGATAATCATCAATAACCAAAGCGGCAAAATATTCTTGAAAACTGGGATGAAAGAAAGCATAAACTTCTTCCTCTGGATTTTCTTCTGCAACCCCAACGATGTTTAACCAACCTATATCTAAAGCTAATTTACCTAAAGGTTGATCGATTTCACCCAAATATTTAACTACTTGCTCACGACTTAAGCGAAAACGATTTGATGGTTGATTAATTGCTGCCTTTGCCAATTCTCCTAAGGCACGATTTAACTCTTTTTGCTGGGGTGCATCTCACATTTGTCAATCCAGACAGATAAGGATTTTAGCTATTGTCAGCTTTCCAGACTCAGTATTTTTGCTTTCCCTGAGATGCACCCGCTCAAACTTTTGTAGTCATACCATTTTTCAAAAGTAATGGCACAGAGGGGTACGAACTCCTAATACCACCCACAAAACACACTGATAATTGCCTCACAGTGGCTATTTTGATCAATTTGGGCTGCAGCCCCTATAATTTGCCAAAACGACGATGACGACCCTGATAATCTTTTAAAGCGCGGTGAAATTGCACTCGATCGAAATCGGGCCAGAGGGTGTCAGTAACGTAGATTTCCGCGTAGGCCATTTGCCAGAGTAAAAAATTACTAATTCGCATTTCCCCACTACTGCGAATTAACAGGTCTGGGTTAGGAATCCCGGCAGTATAAAGATACTGTTCAAAGAGAGATTCATCGATCGCTTCTGGGGAGACTAAACCCTGTTGCACCTGACGAGCGATCGCCTGACAAGCTTGTACAATTTCCTCTCGGCCGCCATAATTAGTAGCCACCGTAAATTGAATACCGGAATTTTCGCTAGTTTCTGCTTGGGATTTAGCAATTTCCCGTCTTAAAGACTCTGGCAAGGCTGATAAATTACCAATAAAGCGAATTTTAACATTTTCCTGCATCATTTCTTCTAATTCCCGCCGCAAAACCCGCTCGAATAGAGTCATTAAAAACTCTACTTCCTCGAGGGGACGACCCCAATTTTCCGTAGAAAAAGCATAAGCGGTTAAAGCGGGAATCCCCCAGTCACGACAACAGCGCAGCAAGTCCTTTAGTGCATCTACTCCCCGTTGATGGCCCATAATCCGCGGTAAACCACGACTTTTCGCCCAACGACCGTTCCCATCCATAATCACTGCGACGTGCTGAGGTAAACGGTTTTTATCTAAATCCGTAGGTAATTCTGGTGACAAGCTCGGTTTAAGAGTCATTTTCTATCTTTGGGGGTTGCGCTGGGCGAACGGGAGAATTTTTCTAAGATTAGACGACCTTTTAAGCCAATTGTACGCCCTAAACGTCCCCAACTCGGTGTGACCACTTCCCCCTCTCCCGACGGAGAAAACTTCGCTTCGAGCAGCTCTTTTAGTTTACTACTGGTTAAAGGCCGATCCAAATTACCCCCCGACGCGAGGGAAATCGAGCCAGTTTCCTCAGAAACCACAATACAGATACAATTATCCAGCCTTTCGGTGATGCCCATGGCCGCCCGATGACGGGTGCCTAATTGCCTAGAGGTACTGCGCTCCGATAAGGGTAGAATAACACCAGCGGCCACCACTCGATCGCCCCGAATAAATACGGCCCCATCGTGTAGTAAAGTTTTAGTTTGAAAAATAGTTTGAATTAATTCCTTAGATACTTCACCATTTAGCATCACTCCCGGATTGACAAACACCTTGGTATCGAGATTGCCACTGGTTTCTAATACCATCAGCGCACCGGTGCGATTTTGAGATAGATCCTTCACCGCGTCCACTAACTCATCAATGACATTATCGGTCTTGGGAGTGGGGGAACTTTTTTGAAATAATTCCCACACTTGACCTTTGCCCAATAATTCTAAAAAACGGCGGAATTCCGACTGAAAAATCACAGCAATCGCTACGGCTGCCCCCAAAATCAATTTTTCTAGGACTAACCCCAGCAAGCGCAATCCTAGGGCATCGCTAATCACCGAGGCCAGCATTAAGTAGATTAGTCCTCGCACCATCCAAAAGGTACGCCGCTCGCCGATAATTAGCAGCAGCATATAGGTAAGGAGGAGAACTAACCCAAAGTCTAGGACTGACAGACCATGGCTGAGAATCCAGGACAATAACCGGCGAGGGTCCAGAAAAAAACCCGACATGGGGGACAATAGCGATGAGGTTTACATCAAGGAGAGTCGAGTGGGTAAGCGGTCTTGACGCAGCAAATCCGCCAGATTTTCCCGTTCAAGGATCAGATTAGCTTCTCCGTTTTGGACAATTACCGCCGCCGGACGGGGTAAGCGGTTGTAATTAGAAGCCATACTGTAGTTATAGGCCCCCGTGGCTAAAACCACTAAAATATCCCCCGGGTTGGTTTTCGGTAGCGTAATGTCCTTAATTAGAATATCGCCAGATTCACAATGTTTTCCGGCTATTGTCACCACTTCCTGACATTCTTGACTCATTTTATTGGCGACAACGGCCCGATAAACCGATTGATAGGTAATCGGTCGGGGATTATCGGACATTCCGCCATCGACGGCGATATAGGTGCGGATTTCAGGGATTTCTTTGCGATTACCCACTGTATAGGCCGTTACGCAAGCGGTGGCAATCAGAGAGCGTCCCGGTTCGGCAATGAGCAGGGGATAAGCGATACCTCTTTCCTGACAAGCTTTGGCCACTGCTAAGGACACCGCTTGCACCCATTCCTCGATACTTGGGGGGTCATCACTTTCCAGGTAGCGAATCCCTAAACCACCACCCACATTTAATTGCTGTAGGGGTAAACCCCGTTCTAAACCTAATTTAAACCAATCTGCCAGCACAGCGGCTAAGTCTTGGTGGGGTTGACGTTCAAAAATCTGGGAACCGATGTGAGCGTGTAAACCCAGACAATTCAGCTGCGGATGAGCTAAAACATAGTCAAATACCGCTTCGATTTGATGGGGGTCAAAACCAAATTTACTGTCTAAGTGACCCGTGCGAATATATTCGTGGGTGTGGCACTCGATGCCGGGGGTTAACCGCAATAGGATCGGAATAGGGTTATCAGGACGATTTTCGCCTAATTTAACCAGATTTTCTAACTCTAGCCAGTTATCAACGATAATAATGCAGTTATGCTCGATCGCATATTCTAACTCGGCGATCGATTTGTTATTACCATGAAAGTATATCGGCACATCGGTTTTATTGCTCTGGTCTAAAGCGGTTAACACTGTGTGAATTTCTCCGGCCGACACCACATCAAAACCTAATCCCTCCCTAGCGACCACGGCCGATACGGCCAGGCAATTCCACGCTTTCGAGGCATAAATTACCCTAGATTCTCCGGGATAATGAGTCTGGAAACCTTGCAGGTATTGACGACAGGCAGTGCGGAGGGTGACTTCATCGACAATATACAAGGGTGAACCGAAACGTTCCACTAGGGTGGTCACATCGCAACCACCGATTTCTAGACAATCGCGGTTATTAACCTTGGCTGTCAGGGGGAACAGGGTTTGATTCGGGGATAGACAATCTTGATAGGCTAAATATTTTTGTCCGGAATTGCTGATTTTAGGTTCGGTTGATAGCATGATCGGTGTTTTTTGTCAAGAAATCGATAATTTTTGTTACAATCTCTGCCCATCACCGATTCAGTCAAGGGAATTTTGACCGTCGGTGATCTAGATAGCCAAAATAGTTCTCTCTTTCAGTGTACGATCAACCACCCGCTAAAAATCCCTTTTTTGTCAGGAAAAAATCGAGCAGCGACCCCGAAATAGTGGTAATAGTATTGAAGGAGTGGTCTTAAAAGTGATGATATGACTGACCAGAATGGCGTGTTAGTAGAAGAACAAAGCGAGGATATTACCGGTTTAGCGAGTCAATTAGCCACCGAGTCGCCGAAAAATCAATTACAGATCCTGACACGATTAGCCGGGGCCGGAGAAGGGGGACTAACTGTATTGAGAGATTTTTTATTAGCCCAGCGGCCGACTCCTGTTAATCTGGTGACAGGTAAGGCTTATCAATTGCTATACCAAGATAATAGCGATCAAAGCAAGGAATTTTTAGCTAATTATTTCCCCACGGGTATTGTTCCCCTCGATAGTGCTAAAGGTATCGATTATCGACTTTTACAGGAATTATTGGCTAAACAGGATTTTCAAACTGCCGATAGTCTCACCCGTCAAAAACTCTGTGAATTAGCAGGAGAAGGGGCAATACAGAGGAAATGGGTCTATTTTACGGAAGTAGAAGCTTTTCCCAAGGTTGACATTCAGACTATTGATAATCTTTGGTTGGTTCATTCGGAAGGGAAATTCGGTTGGTCGGTGCAGCGCAAATTATGGCTCGGTGTCGGTCAGGATTTCCCGAAACTTTGGCCGAAAATTGGTTGGAAAAATGGCAATAATTGGACAAAATACCCCCAAGAATTTATCTGGGATTTAAGCGCTCCCGTGGGCCATTTACCCCTGTTAAATCAACTGCGCGGGGTGAGAGTGGCTGCCTCTTTATTCTCCCATCCCGTCTGGGTTGAAAAATAGATTGAGAACACTTGTCTGGCTAGTATATCAGCTTTCTACATTTTCGGGACGATTTCTTGTAAGGCCGCTTCTAGATTAGGATAACGATAGTCAAAACCGATCGCTTGAGTGGCTTTTGGCAGCACTTCTTGACCTTCTAAGACGATTTTTGCTCCTTCTCCCAAGAGAATTTCGAGGGCAAAATCTGGCACTGGCAACCAAGAAGGACGATTCATTACTTCCCCTAAAATCTGACAGAATTCTTTCATCCGGACGGGATTGGGTGCAGTAGCGTTGAAAGTACCGCTAATTCCCTGGCGATCGAGACAATAGATAATTAAATTAATTAAATCATCCCGATGAATCCAAGAAAACCACTGACGTCCGCTGCCAATCGGTCCGCCGGCAAACAGTTTGAAGGGTGGGATCATTTTCCCTAAAGCACCCCCATTGCCTAAAACAATACCCGTGCGAAGAATGACTAAACGAGTGCCGTAATCTTTAACTTTTTGGGCGGCTGTTTCCCACTTTTTACAGACATCTGCCAGAAAATCGCCACCGGGAGGGCTATTTTCGTCAAAACTAGCGGTTTCACTGGTTCCATAGTAACCGATCGCCGAGGAGTTAATTAAAACTTTCGGTTTCTGGTCGGCCAGTGCGATCGCCTCGACAATTTTCTCGGTGCCGATTTCCCGACTAGCGACGATTGCTCGTTTTGCTTCACCGGTCCAGCGTTCCGAAATCGGTTCTCCCGCTAGATTAATCACCGCGTCACATCCGGAAATCTCTTTTTGCCAATCCCCCGATTCTGTGGCGATATAGGGAATAATCTCTATCTTAGGATAGATTGACTTTGGGTAAATTCTCTGGGCTTTATCGGGATTGCGAGTCAAAATTAGGATGTCATCGCCGCGATCATAGAGTTTGACCACCAATCGACTACCCACAAATCCCGTCGCCCCAGTAATCGCTATTTTCATGGTTTCTTGACTAAATTTATCCTTATTTTAGCTGGTTTTTAACTATCAGAATTCAGGAGTCAGGCTTCGGCCGTGAGCTCAGCGTTCGACCGAGCGTTCGACAAAAGCTCACGCGGCTCGACTGAGCTCGCCGAACGTCCGAAGTCTCACGCCGAGGTCCGAACGGAGTCAGGAGTCAGGAGTCAGGAGATTATTTTTATTTGTTCTCCCCACACCCTACACCCCACACCCTACACCCCACTTCCCACTTCTCACTTATCCTGATACCCCATCCCGTTGGCTGCCGCGTAACGATTCATAAAGCGCAGAAAACGCTCCCAGTGTTCATCGGTGATTTCAAAACCACATTCTACCCGTTGAATTTCATCTCCTTCATCTCCTCCAAAAATAAACTTAGTCGAGTTGGGAATAACTATAATCACTCCTTCCTCATCGGTGAGACGGAGATCGCCGTAGGTGCGGGTGGTGAAACTTTGGAAACGTTCGATCGCTTTCAGGGTTTTAAAAGTCATCAGGACATTGCGAATCCCGGTATTTTTATTTTGGCGGAGACTAACACCGCTTAATTCTTCTGATAAACCGACAAAAAACTCGATCGTGGGATTGGTCATAGGTGTGGGTATAAAATTTTAGTTATTGATTTTCTCTTAATTACTTTTGACTGGAAAAAGTAGTTCATGATTACTAATAAATAACCATGAACTGAAAAACAAGCTATTCCGCTTCCCCACCTTGGATTTTGAGGAGGAGAAAACCCCAAGCTAATCCGACGAGGACGAGAACGATCGCCACGATCGGACCATTAAATAACATACTTTCTGCGGTCATGGTGATTGCTCCTGAGCCTACAATAATCGATAAATGGTATTTTAACCTACGAAGGCGATCGACTGCTGCCAGACTGGGGCAAAATTGACGGGGAAAATCAGCCAATAACTTTGAGAACTTTCTTAGTATTTATGTTCTAGTGATTCTATCCCTCTGCTCAAGCAAGGAAGTACACTCACCCCTAGATATTTTTCATACTATTTTTATATTTGCTGTCGCCACTTTATGATAATGTCTTATCTGCTTAATTCTCCACTTATCCTGGGAAAATTAAGTATTGATAACTATTGGTGATGATCGGTAAAAAATCATTTATGCTCAAGCTCAAGTTAATATTATTTTTAGGTTTGTTGCTGCTGAGTTGTCAATCGACTCATCTCAATGGTAATAATAGTTCGATGGCTCAGATTACGACTGAGAATCAAGGGCAAATATTACCGATCACGGCCAAAGCAGATATTAATGGTGAGATGATTGAGTTAGAAGTGGCTCAAACCCCAGAACAACAGGCCAAGGGGTTAATGTATCGCTCGTCTTTGCAGAAAAATCGCGGTATGCTATTTCCCTTTGCACAACCTCTGATCGCCCGGTTTTGGATGAAAAATGTCTCGATTCCTCTAGACATGATTTTTCTAAAAGATGGTATAGTAAAAGCAGTTTTGCTAAATGTCCCCCCTTGTGCTGTGGATCCTTGTCCTGTCTATGGGCCAAACACCATGGTTAATCAAGTGATCGAACTAGCCGGGGGTCGAGCCAAAGAATTAGGAGTGAAAGAAGGAGATAAAATTAAGATTGAGTCTATCTCAAGACCTTAATTTTTGAAAATGGGGTTAACTTTCTTATAAAAAGTGTCCCTTGTCTGGAAGTATAATAAGTATGGCTTTTATAAGCTATTACGCATTTATACTGTTTAAAATCTAACATATCGATTAAGATTTTTATAGTCTATCAAGTCATAGATTGAATAATCTTCACCCTTGGTATAGATTAAACAGAGACAAAATTCTGATCGAGCTAACGGTACTATCTTAAGAGAGCCAGGGATTTTTAGAAAAGCTGATTACAATTTAAGCAAATCTATCGAAATCATCGAGATAGCTTAGATACAGAAAAAACGGTCGCAAGACTAACTGTCCTTGAAACCGATCAGGTGGTGTTTTGTTAAAATCACGAGATGTACTATTGAGGAAAAAATCCCCCTATGTCCACGATTGCCTATTCCCAATTCCGACAATTTCTACAAGAGGAATTGTCCCTTCCCCAAGAATCGATCGCTATGGCCGAGCGCTCGATCCAATCTGATAAAATTCATTTACCGATGATTCTCTGGCAGTACGGTTTAGTGACTTTGGAACAATTAGACAAAATTTATGATTTTCTCGAAAAGGTAGTCTAATCTTACAATTGCTCACTATTGACAAGGAGAATAATTGCCATGGCGGCTCATAGTTTCTGGCACAATTTGAAAATTCAGATTCCAAAAACTACCAATCATCACTTGAGAAGTGGGTTTAAATAACCCACTTTTTTAATAACTATACAATTGAAAATTATCGATTAACTGCTCAGTCCATGAAACCCCATGACCAATTTGCCAAAAACTACCTTGAACAATTACTTTCTCCCCTGGGAATCGTCGAAATCAGCAAAGAAGTCAGCGACGAAACCCGACAGATAGATTTATTTTTTTCCCCCAATCCCGAACCCAACCCCGATTATCTGGGATTATTAGGCAGAATTGTCCTTAATACTGTCTTGATTGAACCCTATCGCAATCCTCCCAACCGTAGCGAGATTCGTAATTGTTTAGCGAAACTTTTGACGATTTTAGCTGAACTGCAAAGACAAGCTAAACGGGAAAATCAGAGTTACAATGAAGACAATGCCCCTCGTTTGTGGATTTTATCCCCTTCCGCTAGTCTGACTCTTTTAGAGAGTATTGGGGCAAAATTAGACCCAGATTGGCCAGAAGGAGTCTATTTTCTTCCCTCGCTTTATCGCACGGCAATTATCGCTATTAATCAATTGCCTGTGACGGCTGAGACTCTCTGGTTAAGATTATTAGGACGGGGAAAAACTCAAGACCAAGCGGTGCGAGAATTGTTAGAATTACCTCAAGGTAATGCTTTCTGGGAAAATGTCCTGGAATTATTAATTAGTTGGCGGGTTAGTATGGAAATAAATAACATCCTAGAAACTGAAGATAGAGAGGTGTTTATGACCTTATCTCAAACCTATCAGGAATGGAAGGAAGCAACTAAACAGGAAGGAATCGAACAAGGACTAGAACAAGGACTAGAGCGAGGACTAGAGCGAGGTAAACTAGAGGCTAAACTGGAATCTATTCCCCGTTTGCTTGCTTTGGGTTTAAGTGTGGAACAAATCGCTCAAGCTTTGGATTTAGACTTAGAACAAGTCCGACAAGCTATTCAAGAAACTCCATGAAACCCCATGACCAATTTGCCAAAAACTACCTTGAACAATTACTTTCTCCCCTGGGAATCGTCGAAATCAGCAAAGAAGTCAGCGACGAAACCCGACAGATAGATTTATTTTTTTCCCCCAATCCCGAACCCAACCCCGATTATCTGGGATTATTAGGCAGAATTGTCCTTAATACTGTCTTGATTGAACCCTATCGCAATCCTCCCAACCGTAGCGAGATTCGTAATTGTTTAGCGAAACTTTTGACGATTTTAGCTGAACTGCAAAGACAAGCTAAACGGGAAAATCAGAGTTACAATGAAGACAATGCCCCTCGTTTGTGGATTTTATCCCCTTCCGCTAGTCTGACTCTTTTAGAGAGTATTGGGGCAAAATTAGACCCAGATTGGCCAGAAGGAGTCTATTTTCTTCCCTCGCTTTATCGCACGGCAATTATCGCTATTAATCAATTGCCTGTGACGGCTGAGACTCTCTGGTTAAGATTATTAGGACGGGGAAAAACTCAAGACCAAGCGGTGCGAGAATTGTTAGAATTACCTCAAGGTAATGCTTTCTGGGAAAATGTCCTGGAATTATTAATTAGTTGGCGGGTTAGTATGGAAATAAATAACATCCTAGAAACTGAAGATAGAGAGGTGTTTATGACCTTATCTCAAACCTATCAGGAATGGAAGGAAGCAACTAAACAGGAAGGAATCGAACAAGGACTAGAACAAGGACTAGAGCGAGGACTAGAGCGAGGTAAACTAGAGGCTAAACTGGAATCTATTCCCCGTTTGCTTGCTTTGGGTTTAAGTGTGGAACAAATCGCTCAAGCTTTGGATTTAGACTTAGAACAAGTCCGACAAGCTATTCAAGAAACTCCATGAAACCCCATGACCAATTTGCCAAAAACTACCTTGAACAATTACTTTCTCCCCTGGGAATCGTCGAAATCAGCAAAGAAGTCAGCGACGAAACCCGACAGATAGATTTATTTTTTTCCCCCAATCCCGAACCCAACCCCGATTATCTGGGATTATTAGGCAGAATTGTCCTTAATACTGTCTTGATTGAACCCTATCGCAATCCTCCCAACCGTAGCGAGATTCGTAATTGTTTAGCGAAACTTTTGACGATTTTAGCTGAACTGCAAAGACAAGCTAAACGGGAAAATCAGAGTTACAATGAAGACAATGCCCCTCGTTTGTGGATTTTATCCCCTTCCGCTAGTCTGACTCTTTTAGAGAGTATTGGGGCAAAATTAGACCCAGATTGGCCAGAAGGAGTCTATTTTCTTCCCTCGCTTTATCGCACGGCAATTATCGCTATTAATCAATTGCCTGTGACGGCTGAGACTCTCTGGTTAAGATTATTAGGACGGGGAAAAACTCAAGACCAAGCGGTGCGAGAATTGTTAGAATTACCTCAAGGTAATGCTTTCTGGGAAAATGTCCTGGAATTATTAATTAGTTGGCGGGTTAGTATGGAAATAAATAACATCCTAGAAACTGAAGATAGAGAGGTGTTTATGACCTTATCTCAAACCTATCAGGAATGGAAGGAAGCAACTAAACAGGAAGGAATCGAACAAGGACTAGAACAAGGACTAGAGCGAGGACTAGAGCGAGGTAAACTAGAGGCTAAACTGGAATCTATTCCCCGTTTGCTTGCTTTGGGTTTAAGTGTGGAACAAATCGCTCAAGCTTTGGATTTAGACTTAGAACAAGTCCGACAAGCTATTCAAGAAACTCCATGAAACCCCATGACCAATTTGCCAAAAACTACCTTGAACAATTACTTTCTCCCCTGGGAATCGTCGAAATCAGCAAAGAAGTCAGCGACGAAACCCGACAGATAGATTTATTTTTTTCCCCCAATCCCGAACCCAACCCCGATTATCTGGGATTATTAGGCAGAATTGTCCTTAATACTGTCTTGATTGAACCCTATCGCAATCCTCCCAACCGTAGCGAGATTCGTAATTGTTTAGCAAAACTTTTGACGATTTTAGCTGAACTGCAAAGACAAGCTAAACGGGAAAATCAGAGTTACAATGAAGACAATGCCCCTCGTTTGTGGATTTTATCCCCTTCCGCTAGTCTGACTCTTTTAGAGAGTATTGGGGCAAAATTAGACCCAGATTGGCCAGAAGGAGTCTATTTTCTTCCCTCGCTTTATCGCACGGCAATTATCGCTATTAATCAATTGCCTGTGACGGCTGAGACTCTTTGGTTAAGATTATTAGGACGGGGAAAAACTCAAGACCAAGCGGTGCGAGAATTGTTAGAATTACCTCAAGGTAATGCTTTCCGGGAAAATGTCCTGGAATTATTAATTAGGGCTCTTCGGTAATTGTTATGCAAATAATTAACTTAAAATAAAATTCGATGATAGTGCTTACGCTCAAAAATAGCTGAAATCTATACAGGGAGAAATTTTAGACACAAACAGGTTAATACCAAAAGATAGACAATTGAGTTAAGATTTAATATAATAGCCAAAAACCAGAGTATTTTACTTATGATACTTGACAAATTTTTGAACCTAGAAGGAACCTCTATTCAAGGCTATCGACACCTAGAAAATGTCGGTATAGTTTGACGAATCGAATCGAAAAAGAAAAAAGCAATCTGTCCTCGTTGTGGGTTAGAGAGCGATAAACTACACCAAAATCATCGACATTTAGTCAAAGATTTACCGCTCTCAGGCCAACCAGTGTACCTACAAGTTAATCGTCGTCAATTTAAGTGCGATAATTGTCAGAAGCCCTTTAGCGAAGAGTTAGATTTTGTCGCCAGTAAACGAACCTATACGAAAAGACTAGCCGAGAATATACTTGAACAATTAAAATCAGGAGATATTTTTAAATGTTAGCCGAAGAAATGACGTAACGGAAGAAGAGATTCAAAGAATGCTAGAGGACATCGCTGAAGAAATTACCGAGCCAGATTTATCGGAATTAAAAAGACTAGGAATTGATGAAATCGCTCTAGTGAAGGGACAAAAAAATTACTGTGCAGTTTTAGTAAATTTAGATACGGGAAAACTAATAGCTATTCTGGAGAAGCGAACACAAGAAGAGTTTAAGAAAACCCTTACGGGCTGGGGAAAAGAGGTGTTAGAGCCAATTGAAGAAGTAAGCATAGATCTTTGGTTGTCCTATAAAAATCTGGTAAAAGAATTGATGCCGTCGGCCGAGGTAGTCGCTGATAGATTCCATGTAATGAAACAAATTAATCAAGAGTTAGACGAACAGAGAAGAGCGGAAAAAAGAGCCGTAGAAGCGCGGAAAAATAAAAAACAGAAAGCGGAAAAAGAAGCGAAGCTAGAAGTTTTAAAGCGAAGTAAATATAGCCTGTTAAAAAATGAAGAAGATTTAACGGAACCCCAAAAAATCAAACTAGAAGCTATCAAAAAAACTTGGCTAAATTTGAAAGAGATGCACGAATTAAAGTAAGAATTCAGAAGGATTTACGAAACCTCAAAGAATCCGACAGAGGGAATGCTATCCATCTCGGAATGGTTGGCAAAATCCTCCAGTGTTTTTACCAAGAGTTGTCAAACAATCCGAAACTGGTTTGGAGAAATCATTAGTTATTTCGAGCGAAGGACAACGAATGGATTAGTCGAGGGAATCAACAATAAACTTAAACTAATAAAACGAAGAGGCTATGGCTTTAGAAACTTTCGGAATTTTTGGGTTAGAAGTATGTTGTCTTGGCATCTTGTCTGTTGATTTAGCATAAAGAGTAACGAAGAGCCTTAATTAGTTGGCGGGTTAGTATGGAAATAAATAACATCCTAGAAACTGAAGATAGAGAGGTGTTTATGACCTTATCTCAAACCTATCAGGAATGGAAGGAAGCAACTAAACGGGAAGGACGACTGGAAGGAAAACTGGAAGGAAAACTAGAAGGAAAACTAGAAGGAAAACTGGAATCTATTCCCCGTTTGCTTGCTTTGGGTTTAAGTGTGGAACAAATCGCTCAAGCTTTGGATTTAGACTTAGAACAGGTCCGACAAGCGGCGCGAGAGTAAAGGTGGAGAGTTAAAACGCAAAAATGCCACAATGGATAAAATAGGCATTTTCTGACTAACTGACATCTTCTATGAGTAACCACCTAAGCGGAAGCGAGATTCGCCAGCGATTTTTAGACTTTTTTGCGGCCAGAAACCATAAAATTCTCCCTAGTGCCTCTCTAGTACCAGAAGACCCCACCGTTTTGCTGACTATTGCGGGAATGCTCCCTTTTAAACCGATTTTCTTAGGGCAAAAGACCCCAGAATTTCCCCGCGCTACCACTTCCCAAAAATGTATTCGCACCAACGATATCGAAAATGTCGGCCGGACTGCTAGACATCATACTTTTTTTGAGATGTTGGGCAATTTTAGCTTTGGTGATTATTTTAAAGAACAAGCGATCGCCTGGGCCTGGGAATTGTCCACAGAAGTTTTTAACCTTCCCCCCGAAAGATTAGTCGTTAGTGTCTTTAAAGAGGATGAGGAAGCTTTCGCTATCTGGCGCGATAAAATCGGTATTCCTGCCCATCGTATCCAAAAAATGGGCGAAGCGGATAACTTTTGGGTATCGGGTCCCACGGGTCCCTGTGGTCCCTGTTCGGAAATTTACTACGATTTTCACCCGGAATTAGGGGATAAAACCATCGATTTAGAGGATGATAGCCGTTTTATCGAGTTTTATAACCTCGTCTTCATGCAGTATAACCGCGACGCGGACGGCAATCTAACACCCCTAGCGAATAAAAACATCGATACGGGGATGGGTTTGGAACGGATGGCGCAAATCCTGCAAAAAGTCGCCAATAACTACGAAACTGACCTAATTTTCCCGATTGTCGCTGAAGCGGCCCGGTTAGCAGCCATAGACTACCAGAAAGCGGACGAAAAAACGAAAGTTTCCCTAAAAGTCATCGGCGATCATGTGCGTTCGGTAGTACACATGATAGCGGATGGTATCTCAGCATCGAATACTGACAGAGGTTACGTCCTGCGTCGTCTGATTCGGAGAGTAGTACGACACGGGCGTTTGATCGGTATTGAAGGTCAATTTATCACCAAAGTGGCGGAAGTGGCGATCGCTCTTTCCGAGTCCGTCTATGGCAATGTTCGGGAACGAGAAACGGTTATCAAGGCAGAATTAGAGCGAGAGGAAGCGAGATTTTTAGAAACCCTAGAAAGAGGCGAGAAACTGCTCGAATCGATTCTAGAAAAAGAAAAAAGCCAGATTTCGGGAGTCGATGCCTTTACCCTTTATGATACCTATGGCTTCCCCCTGGAACTCACTCAAGAAATCGCCGAGGAGCAGGGTTTAAGCGTCGATACGGCGGGTTTCGAGCAGGAAATGAAAAAACAGCAGCAAAGATCAAAAGCCGCCCACGAAACCATAGATTTGACGGTACAGGGCAGTTTAGATAAGCTGGCGGAACATATTCACCCGACGGAATTTCTCGGTTATACGGATTTGCAAGCAAACGCAACAGTAACGGCAGTTTTGGTCACTGGTAAAACGGTGGAATCGGCCGCAGCAGGCACTGAGGTGCAGATAGTTCTCGATCAAACCCCTTTTTATGCCGAATCGGGTGGACAAATCGGTGACAAGGGTTATTTAACCGGCGATAATCTGGTTATCCGCGTTGAGGATGTGCAGAAAGAATCGGGGATTTTTATCCATTTTGGTCGGATTGAGCGGGGAATTGTCACCACCGGCGATACAATTAATGCACAGATTGACCGTTCCTGTCGTCGTCGCGCCCAAGCTAATCATACCGCCACCCATCTGCTACAATCGGCCTTGAAAAAGCTTGTGGATGGGGGGATTTCCCAAGCAGGTTCCCTCGTCAGTTTTGAGCGCCTCCGTTTTGATTTTAACTGTCCTCGTCCCCTGACTGGCGCTGAATTGCAACAGGTGGAAGAACAGATTAACACTTGGATTGCCGAAGCGCATGACACCGAGATAGCGGTGATGGGATTGGAAGAAGCGAAGCAGAAGGGAGCTATTGCCATGTTTGGCGAGAAATACGGCTCAGAAGTGCGAGTTATCGATATTCCTAGCGTTTCTATGGAATTATGCGGGGGAACTCACGTTAAAAATACCGCCGAGATCGGTTTATTTAAAATCATCTCCGAGACGGGAATCGCCGCAGGAATTCGTCGCATCGAAGCGGTGGCTGGCCCCGCCGTGTTAGCATACCTGAATGAACGGGATCAGGTAGTGCGGGACTTGTGCGATCGCTTTAAGGTCAAACCTCTGGAAATTCCCGATCGCATTACGGCCCTACAATCGGAGTTAAAGGGGACACAAAAGCAGTTAGAAGCGGTTAAACAGGAGTTAGCACTAAATAAATCGGATGCTTTGCTATCTCAAGCTGAATCTATCGGCGAATTTAAGCTATTAGTCGCTTCTTTGGGCGATATTGATGCCAATGCTTTGATGGCCGCAGCCGAAAGACTACAGCAAAAATTAGGGGAAGGGGCAGTGATTTTGGCCTCGACTCCCGCAGCTGATAAAGTGAGTTTAGTGGCCGCTTTTAGTCCCCGGGTGATTAAAGATAAGGGTTTACAAGCGGGTAAATTTATCGGTGTGATCGCTAAAATCTGCGCTGGTGGTGGTGGTGGTCGTCCCAATTTAGCTCAAGCTGGGGGACGGGATGCTAGTAAGTTAAGCGAAGCTTTAGCTAAGGCCAAAAGTCAGTTAACTAGCAGTTTACAATAGTGTTAAGGGTGGGCATTTTGTCCACCTTTAAAAATTAGTTATCCTCTCGGTGTGATTGGTAAAAATAATATGGAACTACTGATCAAGAATTTGGGATCAATTAGAAATAATAATCAAGCTATAGATTTAACTAAGAAGTTTTATACTTTTATTGGCTACAACAATAGTGGCAAAACCCTAGTTTCTCAGCTTTTATGGACAATTTTTAATGATGACAATATTAGAAAGTTTTCCGAAAATACCCAAATTGATTCTTTAGTAATTGACTCGGAAAAACCTATTAAAAAAATTACGATCAATCAAGAATTAATCGATGAGATTCTCAATAAATTTAGCCGATTTATTGAAAAAGAAGTTGTTAATACTTATAATCTTGATGCCAGTATTAAAGAAACGATTATTGGTTCCAATAAATTAATTTTTCAAGCAAATATCAAAGAATTTAAAGAGACGAAATTTAAAACAACTTTTTTGGTTCGTGTTGCAGGAAATAATGATCTGGAGTATTTACAGATTAGCAAGGGCAAAGGTAGCCTAACAATAAATATAAAAGAGAATAATATCCCTGAAAAAGTATTTGATAAAATACCCAGAGACTTTTTTGAGAGAGCTAAACCATACAAGGAATCAGTAATTATTCCGTCAATAATAAGAGTGCTTTTGTCTCATGCAGAAGATACTTTTTTTATCCCCGCTAGTCGTAGCTTTTTTCCTGTTTTCTACCAGTACATTTATGAGATAGAAAGAAATAAGAGAATTGAGTCTAACCGTCTATTTTTAGAATTAATAGAAAATATTGATGATGATAGTGACAGTCATGAAGATAAATTAAAACGTCTTCGGGAACAATTACCCAAAAGGTCTTATACAGAACCAATGAATAAAGTGATTGAGTCGCTTTATTCTCTCAATACCAAGAAAAAAATTAATTCAGTTTATAATTCTCTGATTGAAAAGATGAGCGGATTAATGGGAGGAGAAATCACGATTTCTAGTCTAGAATCGATCGCACCTATTCAATTTTCTTTTAAATTCGATGAAAGCAAAGATTTACCCATGTATCTAGCTTCATCTTCAGTCAATCAGTTGACTATCTTGTATCTTTATCTCAAATATTGGGCCAAGGAAAAAAACAATTTTTTGATGATAGATGAACCAGAAGTTAATTTGCATCCCGAAAATCAAATTCGCTTAATGGATATTTTAGTTCAATTTGTCACCGAGCATAATAATCGGGTTTTGATCACCACCCATAGCCCAATTTTAACCGATATTCTCAACAATTATGTTTATCTTCATACCTTAAAAAGTTATGATGTTGATGTCACAAAAATTATTGAGGATAATCAATTAAAAAATTTAAATCCAGAAATTTCAATTGCTAAAGAAGACTTAGGGGTTTACTTTTTCACAGGTGATAAAATTATTGATTATGGAACCAGTCAATATGGTGTTTATTTTCGTAATTTTACAGAAGTTATCAACTCCGTGCAGAAATCTGGAGAAATTTTAACCAATCATATCTATTTAGCAGAGAATGAGTAAGTCTAACTCAAAAAAAGAAATATTTTCCCTTAGACAAGAGTTTCACCAAGCTTTAAAAAATCGGGTTTTATTGAAGAAATCTGCCTTAGTCAGGATGCGTATATTGAAATTCAAGAAACAAATAAGAGCGATTTAAAGAAAGTAGTTATTAATCACTTACAGTTATCGTCTAAAAATGACAAAAATATATCTATAGAAGTAGATAAAATCTGGGTTATCAATTTAGAAAAAGAGTTACCCGGTATCTCTGCTTCTGGCAAAACCCCTGAAAAAGCTATATTAGTTTTACAGAGAAAAGTCGATGATGCTGGTAAAATTCTCAATTATCATCTGCAAATTTGTTTAGTTGAACTCAAAGCATCCCTACAGGCAAAAAAAGACAAAGAAAGCACATTAAAGCAGCTTGCTGGTAAATTTCAAAGCGGGATGAATAGAATCTATATGCTTCTGACTCTCAATAATCATGCTAATCCCCAGAAAAACTATCAAGATACAGAAATATTTGTGCATTTCAGAGGAATCATTTTTTATAATCGTAACGAAATTAGTGAGATTGCCAAAGAAAATGAGCCAGACTATAATTCGCGCGAGAGTACCTTATATAAAATTCTCTCTCAATCTACAACATCAAATTTATTAACCCTAGAAACCCTATTAGAAGAACGAGATAAAATCGTCGTTAGGTTTATCCAAAATCCCAATCAAAATCAAAATTATATCACCATAGGACTGAAAGATTTACTCTGAATAAATGCTGCTTCTCTGCAATCTTGACAAGCTTTTTAGCTGGCAGCATTTCACTGTTTACTGTTTACTGGACGGCTACGCCGTGCCTTTGGCAACACTGAAAAAAAACCGCCACTCTCCTATACCTTTTAAACAGTATTTAGTATAATTTTGATGGGCAAAAATTGCTATTAACTACCCGGAGGGGGAATTACAGGAATTTCGATCCCGTCCGGCGCTAAGGGGGGAGGTGTGGGGGTTGGTTCTGGCTGGTAAATAGGTTCAGGGGTACTAACTAAGGGAATATTTTCCAGCACGGGAAGACGGGGAGTAATGGGTTGGGAAAACATCGCTTGAATTGCCGCTTTTCTGGTTTCTGGAGGTTCCAAAGCTTGCTGCCAGAGACTTTCATAAAAGAAGAAAATCACCCCTAAACCCCGTTGACGAGCAGCCAATACCTTTTCTTCAATAAAGGGTAGGGCAATCGGTCGATTGCGTAAACCGGTTAAAACTCCCACACCGGTGGGGATAGTTTGCTGGGTTTCCTGAATTTCGGGACGCTCTATTTGTTTGAGAAAACTGGGCAGATCGGGACGATAAACCTGTACAATTAACTCGTCGACTAATCCTTGCCGCACCCAACCGAGCCAATCCTGTAAATGACCATTATAGGCGAATTCGTAGGGATTAGGGGCGATCGAAAGCAGTATATTCGGTTTAATTGCCTCAATTGATTCTTTGAGATTAGCCAGAAAAGCAGTGATTTTATCGGCCCGCCATTTTGTCCATTCGGGATCCCGGGGGTTAGCCGGGGGCGTTTTTTCGGTTTCCTGTTGATAAAGGGCGATAGTATAGGGATCATAGCCGAATTCGTTGGGTAAACTCAGATGATCGTCGAATTGGATGCCGTTAATATCGTATTGTCTCACCACTTCCAAGACTAATTCCCGCAGAAAATTCTGCACCTCGGGACGGAAGGGATTCAACCACACCACCTCACCGGCTGCCCCCACCCAAGTGGTCCCTCCGTCGCGTTTTTGGGTTAACCAGTCCTGATGTTTTAAGGCTAATTCTGAGGTGGGAGGGGCCATAAATCCGAATTCAAACCAAGGAATGACTAATAATCCCATTCCACGGGTTTGTTCCACCAATTCTGCCAAGATATCTTGTCCCTGCGCTCCCGTAGGCACAAAAGGCTGTATTCCTTCCCGTTGAGCGATCGCACTAGGATAGAGAGCATAACCGGAATTCCAAACCACGGGATAGATAGCATTAAAATTAAGATTAACTAATTGCTCGATCGCCTGTTGTCGTTTATCCCTGTCCATCAGCATCGCAGTATCGTTGGTAGTGATCCAAACACCGCGGATATCGCCATCCCGACTTTGAGAGAAAGCAGCGGAAAAATAGCCTAATAGTAGGACTATTAGAAAAGATACTAAGAATAGTAGTATGGGGAGCTTTTTAAGAATTTGCCGCCAAACGCTGGTCGGAATTAGAAAAGTCATTTCTTTAAGGTGAAGATTAACGCTTTTAACTGGTTATGATAACAGCTTTGCTCAACTCTTTCAGGCTAGATTGACCCAAAATATATATTTGCCTATTTCTTCCCTCGCCACAATTGACCTTGAGGATAGAAATAATCAAGACGAATATCGAATTGATCTAGGGCCAGTAATAACCGATTGGAAGGACGAAAAAGAAATAAGTTGACGCGGGGAATTTCTAGGACTTCTTCTAACTTATCGGTATCGGGGTTAGTGGTAGTCAGAAAGTATTGTACATCAGCATTAAGACGATAATTCAGGGAAAGCAAATCACCTAAGTTAGTCCAGTCATTACCTTCGTCGCTGATAATAATGGCCTTAGGTACAGCATTGATTTTTCTCGCAACTTCGCCATTCCAATAACTAGGAACTTTTGCCCAACTGGTTTCGGAAAGAGCATTATTGAAGTTCGATATTATACTAGCAGTTAACAGAAAAGTCAAGATAATTTTACCTAAAAATTTACCTTGATTAAGCAATTGTGACAAGAAAAAAGCCACAGTTATATAGATAGTAGGAAAGGTCGCAATTAGATAACGGGTGACAGTTGATCTAGTGGTGGTCAAAATTAGATCGGGAATGACTAAAGCTAGGAAAGGTACTAGGGTTGAGGTAATCAGAAAAGTAAAAGCTATCGGGTTATTGTAGCGATAAACTCGCTCAAAAGCATAGATAGTTAAGATTAAAAAAATTACTCTATATATATAGGTAAAGATGTTATTAAAACCAAAATCGCTATCGCTAAATAGAGAAGTAAAAGTTAAGAGCCATAATTTACCGAACAATCCCCAATCGAGATAGTTAACGGCAGCCCAACTGGTGGAGTTAAAGGCCCTTTGAGAGTTAGTTAAAAAAACCTGTAACCAGGGTATATATAAAATCATCATCGTTAACCCAGATAACAGGAAAAATATCAAGTTATTTTTTCGCTCTGGTTTCATAACAAGATACCAAATTATCAAGGTTGCTTGAGCAAATAAGTTGAGGATAAAAAAGAGATGGGTGTAGAGTCCGAGAGTATTAGCGAGGGTGTATAAAGACCAATTAACAAGAGTTCTTTTTTTGAGACATTTTAACAGCATCAATTGACTGATTATCGTTAACAAAACTAAAAGACTATACTGACGGGACATTTGAGCAAATATTATATCAACTGGGGACAGTGCCAATAAAATTACTGCTAAAATTGCCGTTAACTTTGATGTAAATAATTCTAGGGATAGATAGTAAATAAATGGCAGGGAGAGAAGACTAAAAATAATCGCTAAACTGCGGGAAGAAACGGGAGAAAAACCGAATATTTTTTCCCAATAGCGAGAGATAATAAAGTATAAAGGTGGGTGCTGAGGGTCTTCTTTAGCGAGAGATTGAATCGTATCAAAAACATTACTTTCGGGTTTCAGTTGTTGAAATTTTCCTAATTCTGTGGTAGATAAAAAACGATTTTGAAAGATAGTATCGGCGATTTCCTTTGCTTGATAACCAGTGGTTCTAATCGTGGTGTAGGATTCATCATGCCAATAGATTTTTTTATCGATATTCGCAAAACGAAAAACCACACCGAGAGTTAGGATAATTGCCAAAAGTATTAAGAGCCAATTGGGAGTTTTATAATTAATAGTTGCTTTCATTTTAATAATTAGAGCGACTTTGTTTAAGATTGAGAAACTTGGTAAATTCCGGTTGAAAAAGTAGCTTAATTGTGCCGGTGGGACCGTTACGGTGTTTAGTAATAATTACTTCGGCCACACCTCGATCGGGACTATCGGGGTTATAATATTCATCTCGGTATAACATCATAATTAAATCCGCATCCTGTTCGATACTATTATGAACGATGATATTATTGGCAATAAAGTTATGCAGTTTATCTACTGTTAAATCATACACTTCTGTCTCTCCATCCGCTTGAATTGCCATAACTTCATCCCAATTAAAAGTTAGGTCTGAATTACTCAGAGAGCGAGGTAAAGCGATATAATTACCAATATTTAATTCATCTAATCTTTGCCAACCGTGGACAGTCAAAAACTTATGATTGGCTGTAGCTCTAATCGTGCAACCTAAACGAGTTGTTAATCGAAAAACTGGCTTAAATCCTGTGGAAAAGACTTTAGTTACCAGTGCTTTTTCTAATTTCATTGTTTCCTCATTAAGAGCAAAAACCGTAAAATTAGAGCAATTAACTAACTGACAAATTGGCACTTTAGCACGAGGATCTGCTAACTCAACTAAACTATCACCCGCTAAACATCCCGACTCGCGTAAATCGGACATCATCGGTCTTTTATTATTGCGAGATTCCACAGCGCGACTTAACTGAGAAAGGGCAATTACTGGAGCATGAATTTCTCTCGCTAAACCCTTAAGACTGCGGGTAATTTTAGAAATTTCCTGAACGCGATTATCACCTCCCCCTTCCATTAATTGCAGATAATCGATTAAAACTAAGCCCATTTGTCCCTTTTTTTCCGCCTGTAAACGCCGCACTTGGGAACGCATTTGAATTACACTTAAATTGGCACTGTCATCGATATATATGGGCAAATTTAATAACTTTTCTAGTCCCCCAAGAACCTTCTCTAAATCATTTTGTCCCAAACGGCCCGAGCGAATCCGATTACTTTCGATTTTAGCCTCATTCGATAACAAACGTTGGGCTAATTGTTCCTTGGACATCTCCAAACTAAAGACAGCCACAGGTAAATTCTGTTGAGCGATATTATAGGCAATATTAAGAGCAAAAGAAGTTTTTCCCATGGAAGGCCTACCCGCGATAATAACTAAATCCGAGGGTTGTAAACCACTGGTCATCGCATCGAGATCATAAAATTGAGTTTCGATACCGGGTAGAGTGGTCGTCTCCTGCATTTTCTCAATTTCATTAAAAGTTTCAATTAAAGTATCCCCCAGAAAAATTAAACCCTCCTGGGGTCGTTTTTGGGTGAGACGAAAAATCTTTTGTTCCGATTCATCGAAAACATTTTCTAATTCTAGCGTCGTATCCCTGGCTAACTCAATAATTTCTCCCCCGGTGGAAATTAACTGACGACGCATATATTTATCCATCACTAATTCAGCATAGCGATCGATGTTGGCAGCCGAAACAGTGCGCTCAATTAATTGTAACAATCGCGGCATTCCCCCGATTTCTTCCAACAGATGATTATCCTGTAACCAACTGCTAACCGTCATTAAATCCGTCGGTTTTCCCTTCCCTTGTAAAGCAAGCGCCGCACGATAAATATCTTGATGGGTTTTCACATAGAAAGCTTCTGGAATTAAAAAATCACTGATTCTACCTAACGCTTTTGGATCTAGTAAAATGCCACCTAAGATAGATTCTTCCGCTTCAATATTTTGGGGGGGGAGGGATTGATCGCTAATCATTATCAATGCTGACTGTGCTTTATCATTAATTATAGTCATTCACCCTAATTAGGGTCTGCTGAAAAAGTTTGTTGGTGGGGGCAGGGTGTGGGGTGTGGGGTGTGGGGTGTAGGGTTTTACCGATTTTGAGGTAGTCAGTTACCTAATTTTCAGGGAAAAAGTACCTGAATTTTACCCCCGATCCCTCCAATGGTCGGCACTTTTTGAGGAAAAAAAAGTCTAAAAGCCTTATCCAACAAGGTTTTTAGATTTATTCAGCAAGCCCTAATTAAATACAAATGTTCAGGTTAATGATAGGATTCAGTATTCAGGATTCAGGAGATTGTTTTTATTTATTCTCCCCACATCCCCACACCCCACACCCCACACCCCACACCCCACTTCCCACACCCCTTTTAAACAGGATTTAGTATGACTTTAATTGACTCCTCTCCTCTCCCCCCGGCCGTTTACTTTATTGGTGCAGGTCCTGGAGATCCAGAATTATTGACGGTAAAAGCCTATAAAATTCTCCAAAAAGCCGATGTTATCCTCTTTGCTGATTCCCTCGTCCCCAAACAGATTCTTGAGGATACTCGTCAAGATGCCGAGTTAATTCCCACCAGTAGCATCACCCTAGAGGAAATTATCCCTTTAATGATCGATCGCGTGCGTCGGGGTTTAGCGGTGGTGCGACTGCAATCGGGGGATTTAAGTCTTTATAGTGCCATCCAAGAACAAATTCATCTTTTGACAGCAGCAGATATCCCCTTTCAGCTAATCCCCGGAATTAGTGCCTTTCAAGGATTAGCGGCCAAATTGGCCCTAGAATTAACGATTCCTGAATTAGTCCAGACAATTATTCTAACCCGGGTGGAAGGGAAAGCCTCTCATATACCAGAAAGTGAAGAATTAGCCTCTTTAGCCGCTCATAAAGCCAGTTTATGCCTATATTTATCCGCCCGTCATATTGACAAAGCCCAGGAAAAACTCCTACGATACTACCAGCCAGAGCAACAGGTGGCCGTTTGTTACCGTCTCGGTTGGCCTGACGAAAAAATCTGGGTTGTCCCCCTGTCAGAGATGGCCCAATTAACCCATAGGGAAAATTTAACTAGAACTACCCTTTATCTAATTAGTCCCGCTTTAAACCAGATTACAGGAACTCGATCGCAACTTTATCACCCGCAACATTCCCATCTTTTCCGTCCTCATTCTTAGGTATTTTCTGGGAAATCTATCGAAAGAAATACCCGGTTTCTACCTAAAGTTAGATTTAAAGAGCGGCGATTTTGTTTAAGATTATTTCAGGAGGTAGGACGATTTTAAAAACGTTTAAAATTAGTCTGACAATCCATGCACAGCTGCCCTATTTGTTCGGGAATTACCCTTCGTCACCTTGTGGCTAGTCGTGCCTACTGGTATTGTCCTCACTGTCGTCAGGAGGTTCCTAACTTCCTCGATTGCTCCATTCCTCGCAGGGTAGAGCGAGTTAGAGCGGAAAAAACAGTCTAGATTTTCAAGTTGGTAGATGGCAATAAGACTTGTGGGATGTGTTAATTTTTAACCCATCCCACTTTTCCTATCTAGGGTTCGCTGAATAAATCTAAAAACCTTGTTGGATAATATCTTTCGGCTTTTTTGAAATCAAAAAGTACCAGCGATGGGAGTGATCGGGGGGAAAATTCAGGGACTTTTTCCCTGAAAATTAGGTAATTTACCAGATGAAAATGGGTAAAAGCCTACACCCTACACCCTCTTTCAAGTCAGGAGTCTGGGGAGTCAGGAGTCATACTAAATCCGTTGAGTATAGGCTACATATCAGGATAGGCACTCATGCAAGAGGCACTCATGCAAAGGGGAGAATAAATAATCAGTTTTTAATAACTGGATTTAGTATCAGGAGTTTCAGGCTTTGTTGCCCTCTTTTTTGTACCAGTTTATGTACTATAAGAAGGATAATGCCAGGTTTTTGAAGGTCCCAATCCTATTTTCGCAGCATGAACATCGGATTTTAACAGGTCAAAAGCCTTATTTTAAAAGGGGTTTTACCATTATTCAGCCAGCCCTAGCTACTTCTGATGGTGAACTTGTAGGAGGTACAAAGTTTTCCTTTTCGGCAGTTGATCCCTCCGGTCGCAGTTCGATCGAGAGGCCTTCCTGGGCGAGAATAGTTTCAGGGAAAATCTTTCTTGCTTCTTCCCCGATGCGATCGAGAAAATCGTCATTATGGGCGGGATCGTGATGAAATAGAACTAACTGCTTAACTTGCGCTGCCTGGGCGATTTTGACTGCCTGCTGCCAAGTGGAATGACCCCAACCCACCTTAGAATACTTAGGATCGTTGTATTCCTCATCGGTGTAGGTAGCATCAATAATCATGACATCCGCCGACTTGCATCTCCACACAGGAAGTATTACCACCATAACGAACGGTTTCTGAACCTGGACAGGGAATACTCCCCCGTACTCCCCAAAATTTGCTCTGGAAGCAATTGTAGGGCATATCAAAAGCTCCTCTACTGGTGCTGATGGGCTAATAGATCAGATTAGCACTCTTCTACAATTAAGTCTGTGACTTCATCCCTAACACAACGATCTATGATTAGAGGTGAGGATCGTCACTTTTGCAAGAGCATGGATTTACAGAAATTCTTAGAACAATTGCCTCAACAGTATCAGGATTGGGGATCGGCTTTAATGTCGCCTATTTCCGAGCAATTAACCATTTTAAGCCAAAAAACCGCCTCCTATCCCGATCGCAATCTCTTTCCCCTGCTCAATCTAGCCGTTGCCTGTCTGCAACCGGACGAGGTTTACTGTCAAGTGGGTTGTTTTCGTCGCGGTAGTTTAGCCGCCGCTTTCTGCGATAATAGCGATCGCTGCGGTTATGGCGTAGAAGCTTTTTTTAAATACGATCCATCGGGAGAAAAGCTAACTATATTATCTGAGGATTTGGAGGATTTTCAACTATCAGAACAGATATTTTTAAGCGATCAAGAAACGGAAAACTTTTTCGATGATCTCGAAGAATTAAACAGTGAAGAAAAGCTGGGAGTTTATTACTACGATGCCGCCGAAGACTATCGATCGCTCTTCATATCCCTACTTTTAGCCAAAAACTTCTGGTCTGATTCCGCTTTAATTATCATCAATAAATGTCAGCATCCTGCTCTCCAACAGGCAATAAAAGATTTTACTAAAACCCATCCCCAAGCCCAGATAATTTTAGATGATCAAGTCGCTAATCACGGTTTGCTTGGTTTCAAAAATATTTGTTTATTAGCTTGGAATGCTCCCCCGGAGATAACAGCGCTAAAATCCCCGAAAAAACTGGTTTTAAATGTGGGTTGTGGTCCCTATAATCCCGAAGCCTTACCCCAACTATTCCGCGATGGCAATTGGCAAGAAATTCGCCTCGATATCAATACTGCTGTTAACCCCGATATTTTAGGAACGATTACCGATTTAAGTGCCGTTCCCGATAACTCCGTCGATGCGGTTTTTTCTAGTCATAATTTAGAACATATTTATCATTACGAAGTTCCCATCGCCCTAGGGGAATTTAAACGCATTCTTAAACCTGAAGGCTTTTTGATGATCGTGGTTCCCGATATGCAAACTGCCGCCGAATTTGTCGCTAGAGGTGATATGGAAAATGAACCTTTATATATTTCTCCCGGAGGTCCGGTGCGCGCTTTATGGATGTTTTACGGCATGGGAACAGAAGTCCCCGGAATGCCCTATATGGCTCATAAAACTGGTTTTACCTCTCAAAATCTCAACCGGAAATTACAAGAAGCAAATTTTGCCAGAGTCGAGGTAATTCGGAGAGAATTTGAGTTAGTTGCTTTTGGGTATAAGTGAGGAAAGATTAGCAAAAATTGCCCGCAATTGTGGGGCGATTCTTTCCCTTTGATTGATTAAATAAATACTAACGAGGGTTAAAGATACCCCCACCCATTGCAATACACTTAACATCTCACCGAGAAATAAATTCCCGAAAGTGAGGGCAAAAACTGGAGTTAAAAAAGTTAAAGAACTTAAACTGGTTAAATTGCCCTTGGCGGCTAAATAAAAGAATACTCCGTATGCGATCGCACTACCAAAAATAGTGGCATAACTTAAAGCTAACCAACCATTTAAATCTATATTCTGCCATTGATGGGATTCGGTGAAGGCTGAAGCTAAAAATAGCGGCAATCCTCCTAAAATCATGTGCCATCCCGTGGCGCTGACGGGATCCGCATGACGACAGACAAACCGGATTAAGACTGTTCCCACTGCCATGGACAGGGAAGCCAAAAGCATGAGCATTTCGCCGCTATTTAGTAATTCCTGCCAGCTAAAGTCAATATTTACTGCTTTTTGTCCAAAAAAGTCATAAAACCATTGATCGGGCAAGCCGATTAAACTAATTCCCCCAATTCCTAAACCCAATCCCAACCATCCCCAGACACCGATAACTTCCTTAAATAGCCAACTGGACATTAAAGCCACCGCTAGAGGTTGGGAGTCAATAATTACCGATCCTAACCCCGCCCCGGTGCGATTTAATCCCAATGCCAGAAAACCTTGAAAAAGAGTGGCATCCATCAGAGCAAAAAGGGCAATCCATAACCATGCTTGCAGGGTTTTGGGCTGAGGACGACCTAAAAACCAAGCTACTATTAAAACTAACATTCCGGCGGGGACAAGGCGAATTCCCGCCATAAATAGGGGGGTGGTGTGGGGGATAACACCCTTCATCGCTACCATCGCTGTTCCCCAGAGAAAAAACGGTGAGATAAGTAAGAGGGGCGAGGATTTCTTTAAATCTAAGTTTTCCATAGGTAGCGATCGAGTTTTGTAGATAACAAATTTCCCTAATTGTATAGTAGAGACCGGGGATCGGCTCTTAATTATCTTGACTTTCTCCTAACTGATTTTCCTCTAAAGCTGTTATTGGTTTTTCTTCGCTCGATCCGATCCAGATCGCAATCATTCCGGCGATAGGTATGGAGAGAAAAACCCCTAATAATCCCGCAACTCTTTCGCCGATAAAGAGAGATAAAAATAAAATTACCGGGTTTAATTCTAGGGCATTGCCCATAACTTTAGGGCGAATAATATTATCTTGAATTTGCACCAAGACAACACAGACAATAAAAGCTTTAACGGCAATTGCTAGTCCCTGGGAGGTAAAAGTCAAGATAGTTACCAACAAAATGCCCAGGGTTGCCCCGATACCAGGGATAGCATCGATAACACCGAGAATGCTCGCTAAAATTAGCCCATATTTGATTCCTAATAGGGAAAAACTTAAGAAACTCGTCACCGATAAAAAGAGCATTAACAACAGTTGCCCGCGAATAAATCCCAGAAAACTTTGTCGAAAAGACTTGGCAAAACGCTCCCGGTATGCTAGGGGGAGAAGTTGCAAAAAACCTCGCCAAAGTTTATCACCATCGATGAGCATATAAACACTGATCACCGCCCCGAAAATGCCCGTAAAGACACTGGAAAAAACTCCCTGTACGATCGATAAACCCGTGGCTAAACCGGTTTGTAAGCTTCCCACCATTTTATTCAAATCTAACCGATCAAGAAAGTCTTGAAAGGGTAAAAAATCTTTTTGACTAAGGGCATCGGTAAGATTGAATAGTAGTCCTCTCCCCTGATTAACCGCTTCTAATCCTATGCCTGTGACTAATCTAAATAGGAGGATAAAAGCTACTAGGGTGGTAATAGCAATGGCTAGTCCTCTCGGTAGATAACGGGATAACCAAACCACGGGATAATTTAATAGAGCGGCCAGGACTGCCGAACCGGTAAAAATAGCGATCATCCCGTAGAAATAGTTAATTAAGACAATCAGACTCCAGCCACAGCCAAATAATAATAGATAGCGCACTAGAATCGAGTTATTCAGAGTTTTCCAAAAGGAGCTAGAAGGGGGCATAAATAAAGCTAGAAATAGGATTTTAGCATTTAGAATTGTTTTAACAAAGCTTCCCGCATGACCGAGACGGGGACGGGTTGACCTAACCAGATTTCTAACGCAATCGCTCCCTGATTAACTAACATTTCTAGCCCATCAATAATTCTGATCCCTCTAGTCTGGGCTAACCGGAGAAATTTGGTCGGTCGGGGATTATAAATCAGATCGTATGCGATCGCCGATGGGGGTAAAAGGTCTAATAATTCTAACTCAACAGGGGATTGTTCGCCCTGGGGGGACATTCCGATCGGGGTAGAATTAATCAGGAGTTCTGTGGTGGATACCAGCCCCTCTAATTCGTCCCAGCTATGCACTTCTAGGAGGTCATAGAGGCTTGTATTCGCCCAACTTTCTTTAAAAGGATCTAATTTCCTTTGATTGCGTCCTACCACATGAATTTTGCCACAGCCCAACTGGGCGCAAGCCACCACTACCGCCCGGGCAGCGCCGCCATTGCCTAAAATAACTGGATTCACCCGACTCCAATCTTTGTCAAGGGATTTCAAGGGTGCGAGAAAGCCATCCACATCGGTATTCGTTCCCCGCCAGCCAGTTTCCGTGCGCCAAACGGTGTTAACTGCGCCCACTAGCCTGGCTTTCTCGGTAATTTGCGATAATAAGGGAATAATTGCTAATTTATGGGGAATTGTGACGCTAAAACCCTCTAGATCGATGGCGGCCAAGCCAGCGATCGCAGTTGCTAAATTTTTCGGGGCGATCGGTAGGGGAAGATAGACATAATTTAGCCCCAAGGCATCGATAGCGGCATTGTGCATGGGGGGAGAAAGAGTATGGCCGATAGGATCGCCGATTACGCCTAATAACTTGGTTTTTCCGTTAATAATGGTCATAAAAAAGGTGGGCTTTCCCCACCAAAGTTTGATATCAAGGGTGGCCAATGCTCACCTTACTATACTAGGGTTTGCTGAAAAAGTTTTTCCTGGGGGCAGGGTGTAGGGTGTGGGGTGTGGGGTGTAGGGTTTTACCGATTTTGAGGGGGTCAATTACCTAATTTTCAGGGAAAAAGTCCAGGGATTTTTCCCCCGATCACTCCCAGATCCATTACTTTTTGATGGCCAAAAGGTCTAAAAGTTTTACCCAACAAGGTTTTTAGATTTATTCAGCAAACCCTATACTATTTCTTGATTTCGCGGGCCATTTTCAGGAAAGGATTGATATTGTCATCGTTAGCGCGACGAACGTTATCATTAGCGCCGTTAGCCTTACTATTAGCCTCGGAAGTCGCCGATTTTGCCACAATCCCGTTATCGGTGACTTTGCTGACTTCCATAGAAGAAATCTGTTTAATCGATTCGCCACCCTTCTTATTCGAGGCAGTTTTCGGGAAAGTACGTCGGATCGTGATCGGTGTCCGCATAAAGTCGATATTACCGAGAGTTTTAGCGTCATCGGGTTCCAAGTAAAAAGCCTCTTTCGGTTCCGGTGCGCTCATATCCATCGGTTCATCGACGTATTTCGTCTTATTGCCAAACAGGCCAAAGAATCCAGCCATTTTCTCGCTCTCCTAAATAAATATATCTACCATAAATTGCTGCTCATTGTTAAATAATATCAATATTTATGACAAAAAGCCAGGTAGGGTGTGCTGAATAAGTCTGTTGGTGGGGTTAGTAGCCGGTCATCAGGAGACAGGAGACGGGAGACAGGAGATTATTTCTATTTATTCTTCCGACACCCCACACCCCACACCCTACACCCCACACCCCACACCCCACACCCCACACCCCACACCCCACACCCCACACCCCACACCCCACACCCCACTTCCCCATCACCCCATCACCCCACACCCCACACCCCACACCCCACACCCCAATCAACGCTGTTCTAACCTACGACTGGCTAGGGACATAGAATAACAGAAAATCCAGTAAATAAAAGCCAAAAATAGATAAACCTCTGGATAATCGCCGATAAATTTCGGATTAGCTAAAACAGAGCCTGCCATACCCAAGAGGTCCACCAGTCCCACGATCGCCAGTAGAGAAGTATCCTTAAATAAACTGATAAATTGACCAACAATAGCGGGAATGACCGCTTTTAAAGCTTGGGGTAGAACGATCAATAATAAAACGAAAATCGGTTTTAAACCCAAAGCTTTGGCCGCTTCAATTTGACCCTTGGGAATCGCTTGTAAACCACCGCGGACATTTTCGGCCAGATAGGCTGCTGCAAAAAGGGTAAATCCGGCGATCGCTCTGATCACCCGTTCTGGTCTCGTCCCGGCGGGTAAAATTAAGGGTAACATCACCTGGGCCATGAATAAAATTCCCAACAAAGGTAAACCGCGCAATAATTCGATATAACCAATAGATAGCCAACGAATTGCCGGTAATTCACTCTGTCTCCCCAGGGCTAATAATACCCCCAAGGGGAAAGATAAAATCATACTGGCGATCGCTACTAATAAAGTTAAGATTAAACCACTGAGATCATCGAGGGGAATGGCCTTTAAAAATAATCCTCCCAATAGTAACCAAGCGATTAAAGGTAAAGTCAATAACCAGAGCAATCCCCACCAGCGTTGGAGAAAAGCGGGGCAATTGGGGAAGCGACCCCGGGTTAATTGCCAAGAAAACAGCGATAAAGCCGCAAGTATCGTTAAAATCAGCCAAATCCGCCATATTGACTGGTCTGGATAACGACCGACCACAAATAAACCGAGATTTTCCGTCACTACAGCCCATTTTGCCCCATTTATCGCCCAATCGAGAAAACTTAAACCACCCCAGAGGCTGAGAAATAGACCCGCAAGGGTTAAGATGACGTTGTACCAAGTGTTAAAGAGATTTTTTCTTAACCAGAGTCCCATAAAATTCCCTAACCTCTACAGTGGTGATCCTTGTACTTATTCAGTACAATGGTGCTATTAGAAAAATTCAGACTGATTTTCGACCATGAACAGTTGCATTTTAATGGCTAAAATTGTCCGTCGTCCCGAATTACGTTATACCCAAGATAATCAAACTCCCTACGCTCAAATGTTAGTCGAGTTTTCTCCCAATCGTGCCGAGGCAACCCCGACTAATTTAAGGGCCGTAGCTTGGGGAAATTTAGCCTCAGAAGTCGCTCAGAACTATAATGAAGGCGATCAAGTAATTTTGGAAGGTCGTCTCTCCATGCAGATGATCGATCGTCCCGAAGGTTTTAAGGAAAAACGGGCCGAATTAGTCATTAGTCATCTCTATCATCTTGACGGCAGCATGAGTAGCGGTGAAATGGCAGCCCCGACTCCAGAAAAAGTCGTGCCAATCAATACCCACAAATCGAATAAAACTGAGGTGGAAAAACCCGTCGCACCTGTCTCCACCGGGGACTTTGAATACGACGCATCCTATGAACTTTCTAATCCTTCCGCTTGGCAACCCAGCGACACATCGGTGGAGGAAAATTTAGACGATATTCCTTTCTAATCACCCCGACAGAATTAATGGCTCTTCTCGATTTTGTCTGATAATTTTTGCCTATGGAATCGTGAAATGCTGATCAGGCAAGACTTTAAGCACTATTTTGACGGATATTCTATCAGTATAGACCTCGTTTCCACACAGAAACCAGAAGAGCCAGTTCTTGCCTTCTAACCCCCTAACTCCCCACCATTGATACTTTTCTTTTGTTGAACGTAGCTCTGAAAATCGGCGAGGGTCAGTTCATCTAACCACTGGTGTCGCTCGGCGGTGTAATCGCCATGGCCGACTTCCAATTGTTGCAGGAAGCGGAGCATTCCCACCACCCCTAAAGAGTCAACTAAAGCTTGATATCCTTGTTTTCTCAGTTCAGCTAATTTCATTGCCATCCTCCTTTGACACTCCCATCGCTAAAAGCGAGGGATTCTCTACCGTTACCTTAATTGAATCTCTATATTGTTGAGCTTTTCGCAGCAGCCTGTCATCGGTGGTCAGGAAAATATCAGCGCCCCCCGCTTCAGCAAAAGCCAGATGTAAGGCATCATAAAACTTAAAACCCAGTTGGGAGGTACGGAGTAGGGGCAATTCATGAATTGCCCCTACTGGCGATGGGCGTTTCCCTCGATACCATCCAACGGGCAGCTTCTACAGTAGCTTCTTGCCAAAATTCGGCATCAGTAGCAGCTATATCTGAATAATCTATATCAGAATCTTTCATCTGACCAAGGAGCTTTAATTGTTCCTCTCTCGACATACTCATAATAAATAATCACCTAAGTAGGTAGGCGTTAAAAATCATCAGATCCCCCCGCCTATCGGCACCCCCCTTATCAAGGGGGGCAGGGGGGATCGAACCTAAAATCCATTTTTAATTTAATTATAACCAGCTACTTAACAATGTTAGCGAAATTTTGAACCCTATAGCAAAGAGCGGGATAGTTAGGACATAATAGAGAAAAAGAAATGAGGAGAAGCTTTCATGGCAGCACCCTATAGTGATGATTTAAGACAGAAAGCAGTGAGTGCCGTAGAGCGAGGGGAGAAAAAAAGCCATGTCTGTCGCACCCTCAATATTAGTCGTAATACATTAGACCTATGGCTGAAACGGAAGAAACAAACTGGGACGGTGGCCGCTAAAACTAACTATCGTCGAGGGCCGAAGCCCAAAATTGACGATTTAGAAGCCTTTCAAAAGTTGGCCGAACAATATGGGCATTTGACCCAAGAAAAAATGGCGCAAAAATGGGCTAACCCAGTCAGTAGGATGAGAATTGGTCAAGCGCTCAAAAGAATTGGATTTACTAGAAAAAAAAAACTTATGGCTACAGAGAAAGAGATGAAGAAGCCCGAAAAGAGTTTCTCCAAAAAATCAGAGGTTATGCCCCGGAAAGATTTGTCTATATTGATGAAGCTGGAATAGATAACACCATCGATTATCCTTATGGATATTGTCACAAATCAGAAAGATTTGAGGCTTTAAAGTTAGGTCACTGTAGCGAACGAGTTAGTGTGATCAGCGGTTGGTGGCGTGGTTCCACGATCGCGCCAATGGTGTTTGAGGGGTACTGTAATACAGAGTTGGTGTGTGAGTGGATAGAACAATTGCTATTACCCGAACTACTACCCGGTCAAATTATCATCATTGATAACGCCAGTTTTCATCCCAAAGAGAGAATCAAAAAATTGTTAGCTAAAGCGGGATGTGAAGTGCTATTTTTACCCGCCTATTCTCCAGACCTCAACAAAATTGAAAAGTTCTGGGCTAGATTGAAAAACTATGTTAGTCAGATTATCAATGATAGTGAAAACCTTGTGGATGCTGTGAGTAAAGCCTTCAGGCATCTGTCCTAACTAACTCGTTCTATGCCATATTACCGAATCTGACACACCGCGCCACAATCCCTCACGGAAGGCGATCGGTCGCCTGAGAAGCAGTAAAACAGGGGAAAATACCTGAAACTCTTTCCCCTATGAATCCCTAAGCTAGGGAGAAGAATATAAAGATTTATTAAATTGTAGCTTAGGATACAGTTGTGGGGGGGGGAGTGTGTATGCTGGCTTCAAGTTGTCCTTAACGGAGTGTCGCCATTAACGGAGTGTGTAAATTACATGAGTGTCGCAAAGCAATATTCTATCAAGCAGACCATTTTTAAGCAGCTTTTATTTCTGCTCCCTTCTTTTCTTGCTTGGAGCAATTTACCAGCAAATAGCCAACCCGTAGGTTCTGGAGTGACGAACGGTGTTTTTAATAGCTTAGACTTAATTGGTGCTCCTGACATTACTTATCCAGATGTCAATGGAATTGGTACTAATCAACTTAATTTTAGTTTTCCCAGTTTCGATCCCAACTTTTTTAAATTCGATGGAACATCTTTTGAGAATGTTCAAGTTGGACAAACTTTTGTCTTAGGAACACTTAGCTATAAAAATGGACTTGGTTTTGTTGGTGGTCACACCTCAGAACTAGCAGTTTCTAGTAGTTCGTCCACCACCACTCCATTTGATTTTAATCAGATTTTGACTGAACAGATCAGATTAGAGCTAACCCCCAATTTTCTTCTGGTCGATGGAGTGATTTTTGATGCGACTCCTGAACAGCAAGCTGATATCTTATATTTTCCTAATAGACCAGAGTTAGGAAGCTTTCGTATTTATGAAAATTCCACTGGTACTGTGGAAGTTTTAGGAAGATTTGGTTCACTTCAGTTGGCAGGTTTTGGGAATGCTATATCAGGGGGTTTTGTTGATCCAACCATTGATCCTATTCCGACTGCTCCTGCTGTTTCCGTTCCTGAATCCAGAAATATAGCTGGCTTACTTGCGATTAGTATTGTGGGTGCAGCCTCAACCCTCAAGCGCAAACTAAAACCCTCCCAATCCACCGAAAAAGAAACCACAAAAGTCTCCTAAAATCCCCCATAAAACCCCACAAAAACCCCTTCATTAATTGCAGGGGTTTTTGTCATAAAACCCAGTCGTTGATCGTTAGGAGAATTGAGATTGATTGTATATACCCCAAAATAGTCCTACTGTTCACTAATTTTACTTTCAGCGAGAATTTCTTGGAGGACGGGGGATAAATTGCTAGTTAAACGGCCGGATCGAATAAATTCAGCGTAGGTATCAGCTTCGATATCTAGGAGGGTTTCCCGAAGTTGTTCCATTGTCAATAGCTGTAATTGGGGATAACTATCGTTGAGAGATTGTATTTCCGCTTCTACGGTCTTTAACTTTTCTTTGACGAGATGCTGCTCATAACTAAAGAATTCGGGGGCAACATCGGGAGATTTATCTAACTTAGAAAGATAGTCTAAAACTCTTTTTAAAGCTACCCGTCGGGCTAAAAGTTCCGCATAGTTTTCTCGAATTGGTTGATCGCCGATCAAGTCTAATCTCGATAGGAAAGTTTGAATAGTTAATCCTTGAACCAAAAGGGTAAAGAGAACAACTCCGAAGACGATATCGATGATATCCTGACGATTGGGAAAAATAACCGGCACACTTAAAGCTAGGGCAATAGAAACGGAACCGCGCAAACCTCCCCACCATAAAACCGTTTTTTCTCGCCAATTAATTTTAGTTTCCATCAAGGCATTACTAACAGTTGCCAAAGCAAAGGTAGCCAGAAAACGGGCCGCTACCACAGCGGCGATCGTGATAAAAATTAAATTGAGATTATCGGCTAAACTGGAGAGACGAATCTGATCGCCGATGAGGAGAAAAACGATCGAATTGACAAAAAAAGCAAGAAACTCCCAGAATTCCGTGACTAATAGTCTGGTACGGGGACTCATACTGATTCTAGAGCCAAAATTACCCAAAATAATCCCCGTAGTCACCACTCCGATTACCCCCGAACCCCCGAACTCCTCGGTTAATAGATAAGCACCGTAGGCGGACACAAGAGTTAAAGACTGTTCCACTAGGGGTAAATCGAGACGCTGAGTCAGATAGGAAATACCAAAACCCACTAAACAACCCACTGCCACCCCGATACCGATAAAAGCGGCAATCCGGCTAATGGTTGTCTCTAAGGATAGACCACTAGCACCGAGGGGAATTTCCACCAAAAGAGCGAAAGCGACGACAGCGACCCCATCATTAAATAAGCTTTCCCCTTCCAAAAGCACGGTGAGCTTTTTACTCGCCCCTAATTCGCGAAAAAGAGCGACAACAGCGACGGGATCCGTAGAAGAAAGGCTCGCACCCACTAATAAGGCCGTAAATAGGGGTAAATTGGTCAATTCATCGAGGGTAAAACCAACCCCGAAAATCGAGATAATTACGCCGACAATGGCGAAAAGACTGACGGGAATCCAATTATCCTTCAGATCTCGCCAGCGGGTATTCCAAGCGGCTTCAAATAGCAAAGGGGGCAGAAAAATTTCTAGAATCAGTTCGGGGGATAGGTTCACCAGACGGATATCGATGAAAGCTAAACCTAAACCGACTATCACTAACAATAGGGTGTAAGGAATTTGGCGAAACCAGCTAAAAATCCTCGAAACCGTGGCCACACTCAAGGAAACGGACAAAACAATTAGAAATTGTTCTAAATTTTGCTTAATGACTTCATCGGTAGCGGATTCTAAACTCATTGGGTGGGAGGCAATCGGTGAGCGGACGTGCAAGAAAAGAACAATCTCAATTATTTTGACATCCTCGCCGCCGTAAAACGGACGGCGATTCCCAAACCTCACGATTTAGGTTTCTGCTTCTTTCCCGAAGGATTTTTCGCACCTGCCGCCCCAGTTTTACTCTGTTCTGGTCTTATGGTCGCTCCACAGACTGACACCGCAAGCCCTGCGGCCAAAATATTTTTACTGGCGTTAATGTCTCGGTCATGGTGAGTCCCACAGTTCGGACAGTCCCACTCTCGAACATTTAACGGCAGCTTTTTCACAATATACCCACAATTACTGCACCGTTTAGAACTGGGAAAACATCTATCTATTTCGATGTAATTTTTCCCGTACCAACGGCATTTATAGGCTAATTGTCGGGTGATTTCTCCCCAGCTTACATCAGATATTGCCTGAGATAATTTCGGGTTTTTGACCATATTCTTAACGGCTAAATTCTCAACCACAATCGTTTGGTTTTCACGAACTAATTGAGTGGTTAGCTTGTGTAAATGGTCTTTCCTGCTATCGGTGATTTGAGCGTGAATTTTGGCTACTTTGATTTTTGCCTTTTCTCGATTCTTTGAGTCTTTCTGTTTTCTAGAAAGATTTTTCGATGCTCTTCGCAACCTCTGATAATGTTTCTTAAAATGCTTAGGATTAGATACTTTATCGCCATCGCTGGTAATCACGAGGCTACTAATTCCTAAGTCAATTCCAATGGCTTTATCTGTTACTGGTAGAGGCTTAATCGTTGGGTCATCAAATCTTATTGAGATATGCCAACGTCCAGAAGGATGTAATCTGACCGTTACTGTACTTGGTTCACATCCGTCTGGTATTTGTCTTGACCATCGAATAGGTAAAGGTTCTGTGCATTTAGCTAAATAGATTTGTCTGTCTTTGAATTTAAAAGCAGACTTAGTAAATTCGGCACTTCCTCCTTGATGTTTTTTCTTAAAGTTAGGATACTTAGTACGACCAGCAAAGAAATTAGTAAAAGCTGTTTGTAGGTGTCTTAAACCTTGTTGTAAAGGAACACAGCTAACCCCATTCAAGAAGTCTAATTCTTCTTGTTTTTTCCACTCAGTCAACATCGAAGAAGTTTCAGCATATCCTACTCTTTCTTGTCTTTCGTACCAAGCTTGTGTTCTGAGATGGAGAGCTTTATTGTAAACTAATCTTACACAGCCCAAGGTGCGCCGCAATAGCGACTCTTGTTCTGCTGTGGGGTAAAATCGAAACGAATAGGCTTTCTCCATATCTCACATTCTAGCATATATCGTGTAAATGCGCTAGTATTTCATAGTAAAGCCGTCCTTTGAGAACGGGGTTTCAGAGCCAAAATTGGCGATGACACTTTAGAACCAGTGATTTTTTCTCCTAAACCCAAGTTTTTCTGCTGGCAATTCCTTATTATCTATGTCCTTGACTATGCCTCAGTCTGCCGAGTCCTCCACGGGTGAGGATTTACCCCTAGCTATCTCACCCAGTAACGAGCAGTTAGAGAGTATTAATAGCTATTTAAACCTGATTTTGGCATCTTTAGTCTCTCTAGCTAATTTAGACTCTGAGTCTATCACCCAAGCAGCCCAGGAATTAGCCTTAGATGCGGATACAAGCGATCGCCTAGTTGCCTACTACTGGCAACCCCAGTCAAACCTCTCCCTAGCGGACATCCGTTCTCTAGTTCTCCTCCTCTGTCATCTAGCCCAAAAAAAGCAAGAGTTAATCCGTCGCGCTGTAATTCTTTTGGAACAAGTGGGGACTCAAGGAGAAGAACCGGTCAAAACCACGCTTTTGGGCAATTATATCGATAATTTTCGCTTAAAATACCCAGAAATATCGGAAAATAATCTCAGCGATTCTAGCCTGACTTCCCTAGCCTGGAAATTATTAATCGATTTATTGTTCTACAGCAGCCCCCGCAGTCATCTCCTTCTCTGGCACACCCTTTTGGCAAGTAAAAAGTAAAAAGGCTATCAGTTATCAGTTATCAGTTATCAGTTATCAGATATAAGTTATCAGATGTAAGTTTTCAGATGTAAGTTTTCAGTTCACCGATTACTGTTTACTGTTTACTGATCACTGAAAAAAAGCTTCCCAGTTCATAATTCATAATTCATAATTCATAATTTATAATTCCCACCGATAACTAAAAATGAGTAATCTAATTCGCAAATATACACCCCCCACCTGTACCCTAGAAATTTGGGGAAATAGTTCGCCCCTAGCGGTTTGGCTGGGTAAAAATGTCTTAAACGATGCCCACTTTCAATTGCGCTTTGATGATCCTAGATTGAGTGAGGAAAAACAGGTGACGATCAAAGGCGATCGCACACAATTACAACTCCTAGGGGAAATTGTCGCTAATTATGTGCAGAATTTACTCTCTAGTCCCGTTTCTACCCTCTCTTTCGTGGCTAGTGGTTCCCCCGAAAGTCATCTCCCCTCCTTGCCTTCTCTCCGTTGTCAGGGACTTCTCCAGCATCAATTATTTTTAGGTTCCCTGCTAACCGATCAGGATCAACAGGAGATCGAATTAACCACATCGCAATTATTCGATCTAGCCAATGCTTTAGGGGAATATAACCATGAAATCCCCCTAATACCCCCATTAATTCGCCAGAAAACTCGAAAAAATGTCCTGATCTGGACGGGATTAATCGCTTCGGCCCTAATAACTATCGGGGGAATAGCGATCGCATTTTATCAACAGCAAGAGGCGGTCAACAATGATTTAAGCACCGATCCCAATAGTGCCAAGATTCCCCAACCCTTGCCAACGCTGCCTTTACCCCCGACGGGAACGGCCGCCCCCAACCCGCAGTTACCGGCAAATTTGGGCAATAAAACCCCTTTACCGCCACCGCCGCCCGTGGCAACCGTTCCAGTCCCAGTGCGCCCCTCTAGCGTCCCCCTAGTGATTCCGCCGTCCACTTTACCGCCGCCACCAGTCACAGGTTCGCGTCCCGGCGGTACGGCGATCGTAATTGAACCGGATAATCAGAAAATCCCGATTACTGCCCCCCCCGTCACCGGTGATCAGGGTACAAATGCACTGGCAAATGTTCCCCCCACCACGATGAATCCGACTCCAGCACCGCCAAAATTGCCAGATTTACCGCCTATAAGCCCTATTAACCCCGAAAATGTCAATTTAAACCCTAAACCGCCCACAAGCACTGCTAAAGCCCCAGAGACGAATTTACTAGATACAATTCCCCAAGTGGCAGAAACCAGAGAATATTTTCAATCCCGTTGGCAACCGCCGGAAAGTCTCAAGCATACTCTAGAGTACCGTTTGGTCTTAAATCAGGATGGTTCCCTAAAACAGATTATTCCCCTGGGACAGGCGGCGAAAATCTATCTCGATCGCACTAATATGCCCCTGCTCAATCAACCTTTCGTTTCTCCCCTCGATATCCCCGGTAATCCCCAATTGCGTCTGGTGCTTGGTTCCGATGGTACGGTGCGGACTTTTATGGAACAGCAATAGGCTGTACTGCATTTAAGTAGCTGGTTATAATTAAATTAAAAATTGATTTTAGGTTCGATCCCCCCTTAATCCCCCCTTAATAAGGGGGGCATCTGATAATTTTTAACGCCTACCTACTTAATTAGGGTCTGCTGAATAAATCTAAAAACCTTGTTGGATAAGACTTTTGGACTTTTTTCCCCTCAAAAAGTGCCAGCCATTGCGGGGATCGGGGGAAAATTCAGGTACTTTTTCCCTGAAAATTAGGTAGTTGACCACCTCAAAACTGGTAAAACCCCACACCCCACACCCCACACCCCACACCCTGCCACCACCGAAAAGCTTTTTCAGCAAACCCTAATTAACAATAATCTCGTCGGCGCTGTCGGGTTGGTTCATTTCCGTTAGGGTTTGCCAACCTGATTGCCAGAGATTCGCATCTTGCAACTGTTTAGCATTAATCCAGAAGCGGACAGTCGGATCGCAGGAAGCGACTAATTCGGCAAAAACCCATTGACCGCGATTTTGACGATTGACCACTTGAAAATGTCGCCAGCCCCATGTTTTTTGTTTTGCCGTCCATTTTGATCCCAAGAGATGGGGATACTTCTGTTTTTTGGGCATAAAAGTTAAGACACCTGAGTTCGGGATAGGCTAAAACCCTTATATTATCCTAGTTTGCCAACCCGATTCTTTACCTGGAGCCAAGGAGAGGAAAAATTATCGGGGCGCTTAAGTGCGCCCCAGTTTTGGCTAATAACCGCGCCAAACACCAACCAAAACCCCTTGTACTTGTACTTGTTCGGTATTGGCTGTAATTGGTTGATATTTTTGATTGGAGGGTTGGAGAGTGATGATTTCTCCTTCTTGGTAGAAACGTTTTAAAGTAGTGCCGTGGCCTTCGACTCTGGCGGCGACGATTTCCCCATTGGACACCGCTTCATTACCCGTCAGAGAACGCATAATCACTAGATCCCCATCGGCAATATGATCCTCGATCATACTGTCTCCGGAAACGCGCAGGGCATAACAGTCTTGACTGCGTTGCAACAGGTTAGAAAGATCGAGTTTTTCTTCCTCATCGGTGAAGGGTTCCACTAAACCACCAGCAGCGATCACGCCTAGAACCGGTAAACCTTGCACTGGTTGTTTGAGAATCCGCAGGGTGCGTGCTTTTCCTTCTGTCCAATCAATATAGCCTTTGGCCCGTAAACGTTCTAAACGGCTTTGAATCGGTGCGGGAGAGCGTAAATTCATCGCTCGCATCATTTGCCGGATAGAAGGGGCGTGTTGTGTAGTGCGAATGTACTCAATTAGCCAGTCGTACAACTCCTGTTGCGCTTGAGTAAGGGATTCGAGGTTAGTCATGATCTATTTTCCTATCCTTGCGTGTAAGATAATTTGTACTTTAGTTCATTTGTGTTCAACCTAGTACATCTTAACTTCATCGGCCGACTAAATCAACTGGTTATTGAGACCGCTGGCAAAAATCAAAAATTGTCCTGGTCGGTTAGGAGATAGGAGACAGGAGACTCCGAGACTCCGAGACAGCTTTTATGTATTCTCCCTTCTCCCCACTTCATAATTAATAATTCATAATTCCTTCTCCCTTCTCATAGACAGTCTTAACGAGTAATTTAGATAGTCAACAGCTTATCTTCTGACCTAGCACTTTTTTAAAAAAAGTATTATTAATTTTTAAGTAGTCGGACATAAATTCTGTTGTCTATCTTAAGAAATGTAAATTGCCGCAATTCTTCCTGACTCCTGACTCCTGACTCCTGACTCCTGACTCCTGACTCCTTACCCCACCCACAGTTAACTTTACTTTTGTCCAACTACTTATATATCAATTCTCAACATTAATTAATCCCAGTATCGGTTGCTGGCAAACTCAGCAGCGTATTAAGAAAAAATAACGAATTGCTAGAAAGCCAAGAATCTGGATAATGATCGAGGTGGAGACAGAAAAATTGCTCTACTTAAGCCTGTCTGCCGTAAGCGTCCAATAGTAGATAGGGAGTCAAAAGCGACGCTCAAAGAAAATCCTTCGGTTGTCAGGGAAACGAGAGGATATTTAGTGCGAAATTGAGCCGTAAAAAAACTTAAAATCCCGACAAATATCGTAAAAACTAAGGGGAACACATGACCACAAAAACCTATGCAACCATAGATGGTAACGAAGCTGTTGCACGCGTTGCCTATCGTCTCAGTGAAGTAATCGCTATTTATCCTATCACTCCCTCCTCGCCTATGGGTGAATGGTCCGATAGTTGGGCAGCCGAACGCAGAGCTAATCTCTGGGGAACCATTCCTTCCGTAATCGAAATGCAGAGCGAAGGTGGGGCAGCGGGAACCCTGCACGGAGCGCTACAAACAGGCTCTTTAACTACTACTTTCACTTCCTCCCAGGGATTATTATTAATGCTCCCCAACTTCTACAAAATTGCGGGGGAATTAACCTCTTCAGTAGTCCATGTGGCAGCCCGTGCTTTAGCAGCCCAAGGATTGTCAATTTTTGGAGATCATAGTGATGTCATGTCTGCCAGAAGTACGGGTTGGGCTATGTTAGCGGCTAATTCCGTTCAAGAAGCTCAAGATCTGGCGGCTATTGCCACAGCTACCACCCTAGAAACGCGGATTCCTTTTCTGCACTTTTTTGATGGTTTTCGTACCAGTCATGAGGTGCAAAAAGTCGAATTAATTAGCGATGAAACTCTCAAAGAACTGATCGATGAAGATCTAATTATTGCCCATCGTCAAAGGGCTTTAACTCCCGATCGACCGGTTTTACGAGGCACGGCACAAAATCCCGATGTTTATTTCCAGGCAAGGGAAAGCGTCAATCCTTTCTATTATGCTTGTCCCGATATCACTCAAAAAATTATGGATCGTTTTGCCCAATTAACAGGACGGCAATACCATCTTTATGAATACCACGGTGCGCCCGATGCCGAAAGAGTGATTATTTTAATGGGATCGGGAGCGGAAGCCGTCCATGAAACCGTGGATTATCTCAATCAAAATGGGGCGAAAGTTGGGGTTTTAAAAGTTCGTCTCTATCGTCCCTTTGCCGCCGAAAAATTACTGGCAGCTTTGCCAGCCACGGTGAAAAAAATAGCCGTTTTAGATCGCTGTAAAGAACCCGGTGCCGGGGGCGATCCGCTATATTTAGACGTGGTAAATGCCTTTATGGAAGAGTACGAAGGCAAGCTGCCGAAAATTGTGGGAGGACGCTACGGTTTATCTTCCAAAGAATTTACTCCGGCCATGGTTGCCGGTATATTTGATAACTTAAGTCTCGACAAACCGAAAAATCACTTCACTATTGGGATCGTTGATGATCTCACCTTTTCCAGTCTGGAATATGACCGCAGTTTTTCCACTGAACCGGACGAAGTAGTGCGGGCGGTTTTCTACGGTTTAGGTTCCGATGGTACGGTGGGAGCTAACAAAAATTCAATTAAAATTATCGGTGAAGATACTGATAATTATGCCCAGGGTTATTTCGTTTACGATTCCAAAAAATCTGGGTCTGTCACCGTTTCTCACCTACGCTTTGGCCCCCATCCGATTCGCTCTACCTATTTAATCACCGATGCTAACTTTATCGCCTGTCATCAGTGGGAATTTATCGAACAATTTGACCTGCTAGAAACCGCTAAATCGAACTCAATTTTTCTCCTGAATAGTCCCTATCCACCGGAGGAGGTGTTTAGTCACTTACCCCGCCATCTCCAGCAAACTATCATCGACAAAAATCTGCAAGTTTATACGATTAATGCCACTCAAGTGGCCAAAGAAGCGGGGATGGGCAGCCGGATTAATACCGTTATGCAGGTGTGTTTCTTTGCCCTAGCGGGAGTTTTGTCTCGGGAAGACGCGATCGCACAAATCAAAAAAGCCATCCGCAAGACCTACGGCAAGAAAGGCGAAGAAATCGTGCAGATGAACATCAAAGCTGTGGATTCTGCCCTAGAACACCTCTATCAAGTCCCAATTCCCGCCACTGTCACCCCTGAAGCTTTTGAATTAAGACCACCGATTCCCGACAACGCACCCACTTTCGTCCAAGAAGTCCTCGGCAAAATTATCGCCCGTCACGGGGATGAATTGCCCGTTAGCGCCCTTCCCAACGATGGGACCTATCCCACCGCCACTAGCCAATGGGAAAAACGCAATATTGCCCAAGAAATCCCCGTTTGGGATGCGGATGTCTGTGTTCAATGCGGTAAATGCGTTCTTGTTTGTCCCCACGCCGTTATTCGCTCGAAAGTCTATGATGAGGCCGAATTAGCCACGGCCCCGGAAACCTTTAAAGTCGCTAATGCCAAGGATCACGACTGGAAAGGGCTAAAATTCACCATCCAAGTGGCCGCCGAAGATTGTACCGGTTGCGGTCTCTGTGTTGATGTTTGCCCCGCTAAAAACAAATCGCAACCACGTCTAAGAGCGATTAATATGGCTCCCCAATTGCCCCTGCGGGAACAGGAACGAGTTAACTGGGATTTCTTCCTTAATTTGCCTAATCCAGACCGATTAAGCTTAAATCTCAATAAAATTAACCATCAGCAAATGCAGGAGCCTCTCTTTGAGTTTTCCGGCGCTTGTGCCGGTTGTGGTGAGACTCCCTACGTTAAATTAGTCAGTCAGCTATTTGGCGATCGCATGATAGTGGCTAATGCTACCGGTTGTTCATCTATCTACGGAGGTAATTTACCGACAACACCCTGGGCAGTTAACGCCGAAGGTCGCGGTCCGGCCTGGTCGAATTCCCTCTTTGAAGATAATGCCGAATTTGGCTTAGGATTCCGAGTTTCCATCGATAAACAGGCAGAATTTGCCGCAGAACTCTTAGGAACCCTCGCTAGTGAAATCGGAGAAAGTCTAGCGGCAGATATTCTCAATTGTCACCAAGTCGATGAAGCGGAAATTTACGAACAACGGCATCGGGTAGAGGCCCTAAAATCCCGTTTAGGGCAATTAACCCCGACCACGCAGGTGAAAATGTTGTTATCCGTGGCCGATTATCTGGTCAAGAAAAGCGTCTGGATTGTCGGGGGTGACGGTTGGGCCTACGACATCGGTTATGGTGGTTTAGATCACGTTTTAGCCAGTGGTCGCAATGTGAATATTTTGGTCATGGATACGGAAGTTTACTCGAATACGGGCGGCCAGGCCTCGAAAGCTACTCCTCGCGCCGCCGTAGCTAAATTTGCTTCTGGTGGCAAACCAGGACCGAAAAAAGACCTCGGTTTAATGGCCATGACCTACGGTAACGTCTATGTGGCCAGCGTGGCTATGGGGGCAAAAAACGAGCAAACTATCAAAGCTTTCCTAGAAGCGGAAGCTTACAACGGGCCATCGTTAATTATCGCCTATTCTCACTGTATTGCTCACGGGATCAACATGACCACCGCCATGAACCATCAAAAAGAAGTGGTGGAAAGCGGTCGCTGGTTAATGTACCGTTATCATCCCGATTTAGCTAAAGAAGGCAAAAATCCCCTGCAATTGGACAGCCGTGCGCCTAAACTTACCGTAGCGCAAACTCTCTACTCGGAGAATCGCTTTAAGATGTTGGCCACCAGTAAGCCGGAGGAAGCTAAACGTCTGCTCAAAGAAGCACAGGCAGATGTGGATACGCGCTGGCAAATGTATCAGTATTTAGCAGCAAAAGGTACAGGAGGCAAGGAATAGTTATGAATCTACACACTACCTACATGGGTTTACAATTGCGATCGCCGTTAGTCATCGGTGCGGCCGCACCCTTGAGCGAGGATATCGACAATATCAAGAAAATGGAGGACTTTGGAGCCGCTGCCGTGGTTTTACACTCCTTTTTCGAGGAGCAGATTAAACAGGAAAGACTGGCTCTACACCATCATTTTACCCACGGAGCCGAGAGTTTTGCGGAGGCTTTGACTTATTTTCCCGAACCGGAGGTTTTTCACGTTGGTTCCGACGAATATCTCAACCATATTCGCAAAGCCAAAGAAATGGTCGATATTCCCATTATTGCCAGTCTCAACGGTGAGACCGCCGGGGGATGGTTAGAGTATGCCACTCAAATTCAACAAGCGGGCGCTGATGCTTTGGAGTTGAATGTTTATTATGTTCCCAACGACCTGGAATTAACCGGAAATCACGTCGAACAAAACTATATTGATATCCTCAAAATTGTCAAATCGGAGGTATCAATTCCCGTCTCGATGAAGTTAAGTCCCTACTTTAGCAATACGGCCAATATGGCTAAACAATTAGCGGAAGCAGGGGCCGATGGGTTGGTATTATTTAACCGTTTCTATCAGCCGGATATCGACTTAGAAACCTTAGATGTTCACCCCAATATTATCCTCAGTAATCCCCAAGCAATGCGTTTACCCCTGCGCTGGATTGCCATGCTTTACGGTCGTGTACCGACGGATTTTGCCGCTACCAGTGGCATTCATAACGCCATCGACGTGATCAAAATGATGATGGTGGGGGCAAAAGTGACTATGTTAGTTAGTGTTTTATTACGCCACGGTTTGGAGGAAATTACCAAGATCGAACAGGGTTTATTGCATTGGTTGGAAGAAAATGAATACGAATCGATCGAGCAGTTAATTGGCAGTATGAGTCAAATGAATTGCCCCGATCCGACGGCTTTTGAACGGGTACAGTATATGAGGGCCCTGCAAAGTTACGAACCTGTTTGGAAACGTTTTCAAACCACCAGTAAATAAAAGTGGGGAGTGCTGGAGTGGGGAGCTTTTTTCAGTGATCAGTAAACAGTAATCAGTAATCAGTAATCAGTAATCAGTGAACTGAAAACTTAAGTAGGTAGGCGTTAAAAATTATCAGACACCCCCCTTATCAAGGGGGGCAGGGGGGATCGAACCTAAAATCCATTTTTAATTTAATTATAACCAGCTACTTAACTGAAAACTGAAAACTTACATCTGATAACTGATCACTGGTAACTGATAACTGATAACTGATAACTGACAAAAAAATCCTGGAGGATATAACCATGAACGAGAATCAAAGGAAAAAAATCGGTATTCTGACCAGTGGTGGCGATTGCCCGGGGTTAAATGCGGTAATTCGTGCCGTGGTGAAATCATCAAAACTAAAGGGTTGGGATGTGTACGGCATTCCCTACGGGACCGACGGTTTTATGCAGATTGCTGAGGGGAAATATCACCCCCAAGATTTGATCCTGACTCAGCATGGCTATGACCTACCCGGGATATTGAAAGGATTAGACGTTTTGCAGTTTCTTAGTGGTAGTGTACTGGGTTCTTTGAGCAAAGGACATCCCGAAAACCCAGAAATTGCCACGAAAATCCTGCAAGGATACGAAATGCTGGGATTAGATGCCCTGATCGTCGTCGGGGGCGATGGGAGCGTCGATATCATCTACGATCTCGCCCAGAAAGGCAATTGGAATATTATCGCAGTTCCCAAAACCATCGATAATGACGTTCCCTATACGGAATGGTCCGTCGGTTTTACCACTGCCGTGGATATCGTCACTCAAGCTTTGTATGATCTCACCTTTACCGCCGCTAGTCACGAAAGGGTGATGATTGTGCAGGTGATGGGTAGAGATGCTGGTCATTTGGCCCTTCATGCCGGAATTGCCGGGGGGGCCGATGCGATTTTTATTCCCGAATTAACCCCGGCTCTCACTCCCGCAATTATCGACGGTTGTTGTCGTCATTTGGCACAATTACGCGCTCAAGGTCGTCAATTCGCTCTCATTGTAATTTCTGAGGGCGTTAAGGACGAAAATAACCAAAAAGAGAAGTATATTGCCGATTATTTAGAAAAATTAATATTTGACAAAACTCGCTCTTTGTGCGTTACCGATCCCGTCTTCTGTTATCTCAATTCCATGGATGTGCGGGCCATGTCTTTGGGACACCTGCAAAGAAGTCGTCCTCCTTTGGCCATGGATCGACTGTTGGCGACGGCTTTCGGCATTAAGGCCGTAGAATTAATCGAACAGGGTAAACTCGATCGCGTGGTGATTTGGCGCGGGGGACAAGTGCGTAGTCTGCCCCTGAAACCGGTGATCAAAATTATCAAACAATGTCATCAAGAGAATCGCTGTGCCTATCCCGTTGATCCCCATGGTTTCATCGTCAAAACAGCCCGTTCTTTGGGAATTTACCTAGGGGAAAATACCACGACTGGGACGGCAGTGGTTCCGCAAGCTGTGGAGGTGTTAGTTTAGTTATAATAAAGCGAGAAGGGTTGCTCATACTTTCTCGCTCTGTTCATTGGTTAAGATTGGGTATTTCTCAACCCTACAATTACGAGAGATACTGACAGCCATAAAATCAGGATCAGGCTTCGGACTACTTTAATGATCATCCCAGCTTTTTTTAATGACCCTAACTTTTACAATTCTGTCGGGTTATGCCAGGGGTTAAGAATAAACCCTTCTTAGCTTATTAGACAGGCTTCCTAAAATAGATCGTCATCAAGTAGAAGCGGGTTGAAACTGCGCTTCTACTCACCGATGAGAATCCCCGTCTTTTGCAAGCGGGGAGATGTCAACACACCTCTATCAGAGGATTTTTCCGAGGATTTTGTTTCTGACTACCAGCTAGACTTGACTACACCGGGTAAGAGACCTTGGTGGGCCCATTCGCGTAAAACGTTGCGGGATAAACCAAAATCGCGATAGTATCCTCTCGGTCTGCCCGTCGTTAAACAACGGTTGCGGTGACGACTGGGGGCGCTATTGCGGGGTAATTCCTGTAATTTTTGGTGAATTGCCAGTTTTTCTTCAAAATCTTCGGCGGTACGGAATTGTTCTTTTAGTTCCGCCCGTTTAGCTTCGTATTTTTGTCTGAGACGATCGCGTTTTTTCTCGCGTTCTACCATCGATTTTTTTGCCATGGGGTTTCTCGAAAAAGATTTAACCTGTAAAGACAGCATTTTCCATTATAACCTGAATCTCTCCCTGGCCGTCAGACGATAATTCTGACCGCTCCCTAACACCGGTGACAAAGGTGACATTTGTTGATATTAATTCTTAAAGTCCTAGTTGAAAATTTTCTATGTCTGAACCGCCTCAATTTCTCCAACAACGTCTTTTTTATCAAGGTCGCGTCTTTCAATTTCAAGTCTCGAAACTCCGTTTACCTAACGGTGTCGAGGGAGAATGGGAATGTGTCCGTCATCCGGGGGGTGCTTTAGCAGTTCCGATCACCAAGGAAGGTCAATTAGTTTTAGTACGTCAGTATCGGTTTAGTTTGCAAGCTCGAATTCTGGAATTTCCCGCCGGAACGATCGATGAAGGAGAAGACCCCGCTACGACGGTAAAACGAGAATTAGAGGAAGAAGCGGGCTATCGGGCCCACAATTGGCAATCTTTGGGTAAATTTGCCCTGGCACCGGGTTATTCCGATGAATACATCTATGCTTTTCTGGCGCGAGATCTGGAACAATTAAGCTTGCCCCCCGCTCAAGATGCCGATGAAGATCTAGAAGTGGTTTTTATGAGTTTTGAGGAAATGGAATCAGCGATCGCTCGGGGAGAATCGATCGATGCTAAAACTATTACTAGCTTCTATCTGGCCCGTTTAGCCCTTAATTAATCTTTTCAATCACCGCTTGTCCCAGTTGAATCAACTCAAAACCGATAAAAAGGCTTAAAATCACGGTGACAGCCTGATTAAGCAGGGGTATATTGCCTTTGCCTAGAGCAGAAGCGACGAATTTGACCACAACTAAAACGAGAGCGCTAACAACGGCGATTTTGACGGCGATCATAGATTAATTTTTCCTCACGGTTAACCGAAGTATACTATTTCTAGACTTTTTCTTGCTCGTTTCATCTTCGGCTTGATACAAAATGTAGCATTTTGGTGGAGAGCGCTCCTGTCATTGCGAAAAATGCACAGGTTTTTGTTAAGAATTGTAAAATGTAGTTAGATTTATTTACTCAGAAGGGGATTTATGTCTAACCGAGAATCGATCTTTCCGTTCCCTCAAAAACCAGCATATTCCTCCCTATTCAAGTCGATTTTAGCGATAATATCAGTTATTTTAATTATGTTAGCAGTGATCGGCGGGCTAATGATGGTCAGTTTATCATTATGTTGGCCAGAACACAATATTTATCGATTAATCCTTGGCTTAGTAGAAGATTTTTTTAACCCCTTTGCTTGGATTAAAGTTCCCACAGTTACTAATAGCTATCAATTATTATTACCCACAGTTATCCTGCTAATTTTTACGCAGTTAATCATTTTCTTGTCTCCGCGTCCGCAAGTTTGGTCAAGATTAGTCATTATTTCTATCACCCTAGCTATCACCCTGCGCTATCTACTCTGGAGAATTCTGGAAACCTTAAATCTTTCCACCCCTCTCAATGGCTTTTTTAGTTTACTCCTTTTAGGCCTTGAGATGATAGTTTTAAGTAGTAGCATGATTCAGTTAGTCTTAGTCTTAACCACGAAAGATAGACGCAAAGAAGCTGATTTTTATAGCCAAGCGGTGAGCAATAAACAGTATTTGCCCACGGTAGATATCCTGATTCCTACCTATAATGAGCCAGCCTTCATCTTAAAAAGAACTATTATCGGTTGTCAAGCCCTTAATTATCCTCATAAAAATATTTATATTCTCGATGATACCCAGAGGTCAGAAATTTATGAATTGGCAGAAAAATTAAATTGTCATTATCTGACTCGTCAGGATAGAAAAAACGCTAAAGCAGGTAATTTAAACCATGCTCTCAGACAAACCCAAGGGGAATTGGTGGTAGTTTTTGACGCAGATTTTATCCCTTGTCGGAACTTTCTAGAAAGAACTGTTGGCTGGTTTCAAAACCCTAAAATTGCCTTAGTGCAAACTCCCCAAAGCTTTTATAACGCCGATCCTATCGCCCATAACTTAGGCTTAGAAAATCTCGTTACTCCCGACGAAGAATTATTTTATCGTCATATCCAACCAGCTAAAGATGGGGTAGGTAGTCCTGTCTGTGCTGGCACTTCTTTTATTGTCAGAAGAAAAGCATTAGAGGAAGTGGACTACTTTAATATAGAATCTATTAGTGAAGACTATTTCACTGGGATTGCTATCTCAGCGAAAGGTTATGAAGTTATTTACTTAAATGAAAAACTCAGCGCTGGTTTATCTGCCGAAAGTTTATCAGCTTATTTACGGCAAAGATTGCGCTGGGCAAGGGGAACTTTACAGGCCTTTTTTATCAAAGCTAATCCCCTGAAAATTGCGGGACTAACCATACCCCAAAGATTGGCACACTTAGAAGGACTTTTATCTTGGTTTTCTCCCTTAGCTCGTTTATTTTCTCTGCTTATTCCTCTCCTTTATACCTTTGGTTATATCGTACCTTTGAACATTACCATCGATGAGACAATCTATATCTTTTTACCCTACATGATGCTGCAGTTAGCCACTTATCACTGGTTAAATTCTCGCTCGCGCTCTATTATTTTTTCTGAGGTACTATCGATGATTATTTGTGTACCTACAGCCCTAACAGTTCTCCATGTTCTTTGGAAACCCTTTGACAAAGGATTTCAGGTGACACCCAAGGGAATTGCTCGCCAAAATTATCAATATAATTGGCGTTTATCCTACCCATTGCTCTTTTTTCTCACCATTACCTTAATTAGTATTTTCTTTAATTTAAATCATCACAATTATCAAGCAAGTCCCCTAAATTTTGGCTTGATTTTGGCTATATATAACGTGGTGATTATCATGACTGCTTTAGTGGCTTTATTGGAAGCTCCCCTCACCCTAGAAACTCAATACCAAGCACTGGAATCTCCCGTTAACTTGATCACAGAATCGGATATAATTATAGAGGGCAATCTGAAAAAACTTTCAGAAATAGGAGCAGAAATTAACCTGAGGGAACCCATCTACTCAGAAAAATTGCTCCTAGATATTTTAGGCGAAGATTTGCGCTTATCGGCTCATCTAGTCAATCTAGAAAAACGAGGAAAAATCTGGCAAGCAACCCTTAAATTCCAGCCACTTACCCTATCAGAGCAGAGAAAACTAATTACTTTTCTATTCTGTCGTCCCCAGCGCTGGCCCCTGAAAAATACGGCGGGAGAATTACAATCACTTTGGTTGTTAATTATCAGCTTTTGTCGGGGAATAGGCTTAATTCGGCGAGCATTTTTGAATCGAAAAACCTTTAGTTAAGTCAAAAGTCGAAAATACTTAGCGAACAACTACCGGCTGTTTACAGCGTTTCTCAGATAGATGAGGTTCGTTCTTGCCGCTGAAATAGTTAATTAGCAAAGATTATCCTGTACTTCACCTTGACGAGAAAGGCTAGATCACAGTTGTCACTTGACTAAAACTTGACAGTATTATAGTAAGAGTAATCATTCTTAGATAAACAGGCTTATGAAAAATCGTTTAGGCCTTCACCTGATGGCTAATAAGGAAAAAGGGTTTGCCTTGCCTCTTGCCGTGTTAATTGGACTCATCCTGATGGGAACAGGAATGACTATGATGATGCGCGCCCAAGCAGACCAATCGAAAGTAATTGCCCAAAACGCCAGGGCTGATGGTTTAAGAAGTTCCGAAATTGGGGTGGCGCGTGTACGGGATTTACTCAATAGCGTTCGAGTTATGGCGAAGGTTCCCAGTAATTGTACTTCCGGCGATTGTTGGCAGACCGTCCAAGTACCTTCTACCGGTACCCCTTTACGAGAAGATTTAACAAGATTAAACATTACCACCGCCTGTGGTAATCCCAGTCGTGAGAACGAAATTGCCAACAAAATCCTCGCACCAACTAATCAACGATCAGCAAGTCCAGGATTAAGAGATTTAGCTAGTGGTGAATGGTTTAAGTTGAATGATAATCGTTATTATCGCGTGGTTGGATACAATTTTACCGAAAACAATGAGGACTCCGATCTTGTGGGTTTGGGAGTTCTCACCCTGGAAGGACGTTCTCGCAAAAGTGCCGCAACAGACCTAACTAAGACTCTTCCCGATATAGATAAGGACGATAATGCCGCCTCCCGTAACCGTGTGGTGGTAAGTATCCCGATTCTTCCTTCTCGTCCCCTCGCATTCGATCGCACCACGGCCCCGGCTTTGTGGATAAGTGAGGGAGCCACGGAAGATGGTGCTAACTTTCAAGGGGATGTGGTGATGAGCGACACCATGACGAACCCAGAGCTAGAATGTTCTATTAGCACGGACAAAATTAAACAGCCCACACCTGCACCCAATACCCCCTACAAAGCGCAAGTTGTCGATGTCCCTTTTCCCGATTTACCGCCGAAGCCCACTGACCTTCCCGAAGAGCAGCGAAACCTAGAACTTACCAGTCCTGAAACTTTTCCCAGACCGGGAGACACCAAATCTCCCAGCGGAGCGTACGAGTATTTCGTTAATAATATCAACTTGAGTGGTAGCGATCAGATTACCATTACTGCGGGAGAACGGGTAGTTTTCTATGTTATTGGTAATATTAACGGTGCCATCAAACACGACTGCAGCAGCGTTAGCCCACCCACGGTTTGTAAACCGGGCAATCTACAAATTTATGCCTATGGAGAAGCTGGCGATCTTATTGGAGGTACCCCCGATCCGGAAATTTGTCTGAGAGGCAGCGAAAGACTAGAAGCGTTTATCTTTGCTCCTAACTATTCCCTCGGTAAAACCGGTACCGGTGCTTTCGTCGGTGCTGCCTGGGGTAAAAATTGGGGCAAAAATTCAGGCTGTGCCTCACCTAACAATACTGTGGCTGTGACCCAAGGGGTAGAATGGACTGAATTAATCAGAAACCTGCAGCCCAATCCCTCAAAAAATTTGCCCCGACTTGATGGGATTGCCAATTGGTGTGAGGAACCCATCGATACCGCTCCTGGTGCCTCTGAGTGTAATTGATTTCGCGACTGCTTCACCCTCTCCCAGTCCCTAAAAAACTTGAATAGAGAAAGGGTGGATTCAGTCCATCCTTTTTTTTACTTATCGGGTTGATGAGAGGGGTTTGGGATTTCGGTTCAGGACAGGTTTTATTGGTGAAATCACAGCGATAAATTGCCGGTTTTTGCCAACTGAGGGGAATTTCTAGCAAATCCCTCGAACCGGTCATCGCTTGTCCCAGAAAGAGAGCCAGAGCAATACAATTGAGAATTGTATGGGCGATGCGCCAACGATGGGAACGGTCTTTATAGATATCTTCGACAATGGCCAGAGAGAAAATCATCAGTAATGATGCGGCCATGCCGATATAGTAGTGGGACCAGTACCATTGGGCCGAGAGTCGCCAGACCCCATCCTGAGAACCGATAATAATTAAACCGATGCCAGTCAAGGTGGCAAAAATTCCGCGCCAGAGGCCTTGTCTAGCGCGGTAGAGACAGACCAAAGAGGCAATGGTGACAAAAAACATCAAAATCACAAAAATGACCTGAAAGGAGTCTAATTTTCCCTCTTTTTGTTTATCGACAAAACCATTAAAACCGTAAACCACCGAGTAAGCTAGTGCTAAAAGGTTAACCCCTACCACTGTAGCGGTTAACCAGCGGCCTAAGCGTAGATGTTCTGGCCCGACCACTGGGGGAATTTTACTTTTATTTCCCGCGTTGGTTTCTAGGCGACGTTGACGGGTTTGCCAAGCAAAGTTAACTACGAGGCCAATAATGGGGAAAACGACCACTATCCCTAGGACAGGATGAATGAGAGCCAGAAAATCGACGAATTGCATATAAATATCCCGAAAATCGTCAGCAGAAAATCGTCAACAGTTGACAAGCTATAGCCTTGTTTTTTTTAGCTTATCGCAGATATCAGGAGGCAAAAGGCAAAAGGCAAAAGGCAAAAGGCAGCTTTATTCTCCCCACACCCCACACCCTACACCCTACACCCTACACCCTACACCCTACACCCCACACCCCACACCCCACACCCCACACCCCCACTTCGGCCTAGGAACCTCTTTGATAATCGGCTAATCTAAAAGCAGCAATCCCTAGATTCAATCCTGACTATGAAACTACAAGAACTTTTAACAACTATCCCTCTGGTTTCCCCGATTTCTTCTCCTATCGCTTTAGAAACCGAGATTACAGGAATTTCCACCAATTCCCATGCTTGTCAACGGGGAGATTTATTTATCGGTTTACCCGGCACTCGCGTCGATGGGGGCGAATTTTGGCGTTCCGCTTTGGAAACCGGGGCCCTCGCGGCGCTTATCTCCCCAGCAGCCGCCGCTAAATTTCCCCCCCCGGAGGATGCTTGCGTAATGGTTGTGGAAGATTTAGTTACTGCCGCTAGTGCGATCGCTGCTAAATTCTATCATTATCCGGCCCTTACCCTAAAATTAATCGGTGTGACGGGAACCAACGGCAAAACCACCACCACCCATTTAATTGAATATTTTCTCAGCCAAGCAGGGATTCCCACCGCTTTATTCGGGACTCTTTACACCCGTTGGCAAGGATTCCAAGAAACCGCCAATCATACCACCCCTTTCGCTAACGAGTTACAAGCCAGTTTAGCCAAAGCGGTGAACGCCGGCAATGAAATCGCCGTCATGGAAGTTAGTTCCCATGCACTAGCCCAGGGACGGGTACAGGGTTGTACTTTTCCCGTGACGGTGTTTACCAATCTCACCAGAGACCATCTCGATTATCACCTCGATATGGAAGATTATTTTGCCGCTAAAGCTAAATTATTTAGTCCCGATTATCTGCAAGGTAAGGCGATTATTAACCTTGATGATGAATATGGTCAACGTTTAGCGGCCTCCCTCTCTCCCCAACAGGTTTTAACCTATAGTGTGTCCGATCCTAGTGCCGATTTTTATACTAAGGATTTACACTATCAACCCACGGGAGTGGAAGGGGTGATGGTGACTCCCCGAGGAGAAATAGCCTTTGCTTCTCCTCTAGTGGGTCAATATAATCTAGCTAACCTCTTGGCGGCGGTGGCGGCAGTGTTAGAATGTGGTGTAGATTTAGGGAAAGTAATCGCCCAAATTCCCCAGTTTTCAGGAGTACCGGGGCGGATGGAACGGGTTAGCACCGCTCCCGACCAAGATATCAGCGTCATTGTCGATTATGCCCATACTCCCGACAGTTTAGAGAATGTTTTAAAAGCTTCCCGGCCCTTTATTTCCGGTCGGATGATTTGTGTTTTTGGTTGTGGCGGCGATCGAGATCGGACAAAACGGCCGTTAATGGGGAAAATAGCGGCAGAATTAGCAGATTTAGCCATAGTTACCTCCGATAATCCCCGCACAGAAGCTCCCGAACGAATCCTTGAGGATATTATCGCTGGCATTCCCCCAGAAATTACCGTACAGGTAATTAGCGATCGCGCTTTGGCCATTGACACGGCCATTCAAGCAGCGCAACCGGGAGACGGAGTAATTATTGCGGGTAAAGGTCACGAAGACTATCAAATTTTGGGGACGGAAAAAATCCATTTCGATGACCGCGAACAGGCCCGGGCCGCTTTGATGAAAGTGAGAAAGTGATTAGGGGATAGGAGACAGTTATCAGCTTCTGAAGGCAAGAGGCAACAGGCACTCGTGCAAAAGACAGAATCTGACAATTCTCCTACCTAAAAAGAAGGTTAGAAACTAAGCACATCAAAGCTTTTAGCTTAACCAATTAGGTCTTAGATTCGGTCGAGTGACCAGTAACCAGTAATCAGAGACCAAAGAACAGGCAATAGGCGAATTTTTACTTTAGTCTCGGGTGCATCTCAATTGTGGAGAAATATATATATTAGAGTTCTTGCATAATTAATTTTTGAGAGGGCAAAAATGAGAAAAATAGACATAAAATTGCCTAAAATCTGTGAATAGACCATTTAATTGATTAATGCTCATTCTTAATTCTCCTGACTACTGACTACTGACTACTGACTCCTCACCTAACCGAAGATTTTTGATTTTTGCCAGAGGTCTATTACATTTTGGACGCAGTCCGTGCGCTCCTACCATTGGCGCATTAATATTATTGTAGGGGCAAATTGCACTCGCCCTCTTTTAACAACTTCTGCTGCTCACCTATAGGTGAGAGAAAGTCACAACCATGAGATGCCTCCTTTTAGTCTCTCTTTGTTTAGTTTTTCCTTTCAAGCCACTCCCTGTTAATTTTCGGCAATTTTAGGGAATCATAGACTAGATAAAGACTGGTAGAACTAGCGATCGCATATTGACATCGTTTGAGATCACAGTTTTTCCCTGTGTTGAGATTGAGGAATCAAGATTGGCAATTCTCCCATTACCAGTCTTCCGATTCTAAAAGTTATGGCACGATGCTTTGAGGTTAAAACACCTCCCAAAACCAAAAAGGGAGATAGAGCAAAAATTTGCCGATAGCGAAGGGCTAAATGCCTGCCGCTATAGGAATGAAAACCCCCCATAAGGTCAATTGGTGACTCTCAATGATCTACTGCGTTAATCCCTCCTGTTCTCAACCGAAAAACGCTCCTACAGCGTTAATCTGCGAGAATTGCGGTTCAAAACTTCTTCTGCACGAGCGCTATCGAATCCTGGGCATTTTAGGGAAAGGAGGGTTTGGGGCAACTTTTGCTGCATCGGATCTGTCCCTACCGGGTAACCCAATATGTGTGGTCAAACAACTGCGACCTTCCACTAACGATCCTAAGGTTTTTACCATGGCCAAAAAACTGTTCGAGCGAGAAGCGGAAACCTTGGCTAAAGTCGGGATTCATCCACAGGTTACCCGATTATTAAACTATTTTGAAGATAATCAACAGTTTTATCTAGTTCAAGAATACGTTGACGGTGATAACCTTTACGAAGAGGTAAAAAAACGCGGTCCCTTTAGCGAAGCGGGAGTCAAACAGTTTTTAAGCGAACTTTTGCCGATTTTGAAATATATCCACGAACAAAAGGTAATTCATCGGGATATCAAACCCGCTAACCTAATTCGTCGGCAAACGGACCGAAAATTGGTTCTAATTGACTTTGGGGCGGTTACAAATCAAGTTAACACTATGATTGCTCACACCAACTCTCAAACCGCTTTCACTAATTTTGCCTTGGGGACCGAAGGTTTTGCCCCTCCTGAACAGATGGCCATGCGTCCCGTCTATGCTAGTGATATCTATGCGGTGGGAGTTACCTGTCTCTATCTACTCACGGGCAGCTCTCCTAAAGATATGGAAGTTGATGTCAATACAGGTGAATTACTCTGGGAAAAATTCATCAAGGTGAGTCCCCAGTTTGCTAAAGTCCTGAAAACAATGCTGGAATTCTCTGTCCGTCATCGCTACAAATCCGCCCAAGAGGTAATGAATGCTTTAGACATGATTGCTTATGCCGATAGTCTAGCCCAAAGTTTAATCGCAGCTCCAGTGGTTACTTCCCCGAAACGACCACAAGATTCAGGTCTGATAGCCAATCCCTCCGTTGCTGCCCCTCTAGGTTCCAAATTGCCCGCCAAAAATCCAGTTGTCTCTTCAGATAATATGCTGGGAGGTAGGAGTAAAGCCCGCGGCACCATAGATATAACCTTACTGAAGAAAAAACCCCCCTTAGATGAAAAAGCGATTCTCGATGCTTACAATAACGGCCAGCGCAATTTTGCCCAAGAGGAATTAGCGAATCTCAATCTGGCTAAAGCAAAACTTTTGGGGGTAAATTTCTATCAATGCAAATTAACAGGAACTAATTTACAAAGGGCAGATCTGTCTAATGCGGATCTTGGCCGGGCTGATCTCAGTCAAGCTATTCTCAAAAATACCAATTTAGATAATGCCTATCTCGCTTATGCAGACCTCCAAGGTGCCGATTTACGCGGGGCTAATCTCACCGGAGCCCATCTTCGCTACGCTCATCTCAAAGGTGCTAATCTTTGCGGGGCTAATCTCTCTGATGCCCAAGTAACTCAAGAACAAATCGCCCTAGCAAAAACCAATTGGTTAACAGTTATGCCCAGTGGCAAACGCGGTTTCTGGTATTCTTTTTTCAGTGATCAGTAAACAGTAATCAGTCATCAGTGGCCAGTAAACAATAATCAGCAATCAGTCAAAAGACAGTAGGAAACTTCGATTTAATACTGTCACTTAAAACTCAAATCTGATCACTGACAACTTACCCACTGATAACTGATAACTGATGACTGATTTAACCGCGGCTTTCCTTAAAGGTTTTGTAGGCGGTTTCGGAGTCGAAAATATGGCAATAATCAACGATTCGCTGCATTAATGCCCAAGAAAACTTGGTTTCTTTTAGGTGACTACCCCAATTTTCTTTGAGACTAGCGTGAACTTTGCGGAGGTTATAGGAAGGAATCGCCGTCGAGATGTGATGGGGGATATGGACATTAATATCGTGACAGAGAATTTCTACCCAACGGGGATAGCTACAGTGAACTGTCCCTTCTAGTTGCGCTAAAGCTTGATTCCACTCTTCGGGATAGTAAAATTGAATATCAGGAGCCGTGTGATGGACAAGGGTAAAGGTACTCATCCAAAAATGATAGACAAACCAAGGTACCACCCAAAATTTAACCAATCCCCAGACACCAGTGTAGAAAATTAGGGTTGGGAAAAAAATAGCGGCAAAAACCAGAACTACAATCATCGAAAAGCGGGCTTTTTCCCGTTCGTTCTCTTTGAATTGTTCGATGTTGAAGTGTAGAATAGCCCAGTGGGCGATCGAACCAAGCCACCAGAAACGTCCGCGGATGCCACGATAAAAGAGACGCACTAAGGGATTGGCCGAGTTAAAAGCTTCTAATTCCCACGGATCCCAAGCATTATCTATAGTTACCATGTTAGTTTTAGCATGATGGCGATCGTGCAGGAAACGCCAGCAGTGGAAGGGATAGATAAGCGGTAAGAGGAAAATATGACCGACAAGATCATTAACCCAGCGTCGATTAGAAAAAGACCGATGACCGCAATCATGGGCGATCACAAAAAATCCCGTTAAGGCTGTACCCGTGAAAATCCAAGCTAAAGGCAGTAAATACCAGGGAGAATAAACTAGCATCGCATAACCGGCAATGACCGCCAAAATATTCGCAATCACTCCCAACCAAGCTTTAACCTGGTCTTTCTGGAAATATTCTTTGGGAATGCTTTTAATAATATCTTTCAGTTTAAAGTCTGGCTCGATCGAGGTGATCAACTCCCCATGCAATTTATCCGTCGTTGCCGTCATGAAATCTCCAATTACACTTAGGTTAACCCTTGACAAGAAATCAGCTAGGAGGTTTGGCTAAATTCTGCTCCTTACCACAAGCCAATTTTTTTGTCAATATATTTTTAACTTTAATTAATAAACTTCCGCGAAGCTTAATAATCCTTTACTTTATATACCATAAGAGGAGATTTTCTGTTTTGGCAAAATTTGACGGCGGGTGCATCTCATTTTTGTAAATCTACCAATTGGGATTTTTACGGGGAAACTCTCGGCTAAAATCGGGCATTACTTCCGATTTTATCACTCAATCCCAGCTTTTGGGGGGTAGAACCCCCCAAACCCCCCGTTGGGGTCGTGGCGCGGCCACTGAGCCTTTACATTGAGCCTTTACATTGAGCTTGTCGAAATGTGTCGAAATGTGTCGAAGTGCCGCCCCCAAACCCCCCGCGCATTAGTTTTTCGGTGGGATGCTTACACGCAGCTGCTGATACATTTGTCATCATCTAAGAGTCACTGATAATTGCTGATTGTCGGTATTCCTGCAAATCTGAGATGCACCCTTGACGGCTGCCTATGGCCTTCAAAAACTGATAACTGATAAAAAAAACAAATATTGACTATTTTTAGGCATTTTTCAACGACTAGCCGTGTTTTCTAGGGATTTAATCTCCTCCTGTACCTTACGGTGTTCGCGATTTAACTGTTTTTTGACCGATTCGGGGAGTTGTTCCTGTTTTTTCAGGGCATTATTAAAGTAATCTAATGCCAGTTTCAAAGAGCCAGTATTTTTATCCGTATTGCCTTGAATTCTCAGGATTTGACCCTTCAGATACATTAATTCTGGATTATCGGGGGTTGCTTTCAGAGCGTTATCGATAAACCGCAAAGCCTGATCGTACTGCTTTAAATCCCGGTAAGCTAGAGCGATACCTCGATCGACCAAGTAATCGGGACTTCCGTAGGTTTCTAGCCTTTCAATTGCCTCTTGGGGACTAGAAAAGGGCAGATTAACCGCTAAAATCAAATCCATATAACCCTTTAACAGGTTCAATTCCGGATCCGTAGGATTAACCTTTTCCGCAGTTTCCAAATACTGAAACACCTGTTGTAATCTGGGGATAGCTGATACTGCCCCTTCGGTTTGAAAAACGTAGGTTCCCTCTAAAAAACTGCCCACCGCTAGATACAAATTTCCCCTTAAAGGGTCGCTGCCCTGTATTTGTTTGGCCGCTTCCTTAGTTTTCTCGGAGTAGGTTTTTAGGGTGTTCCAATCCTGGTCGGTAAAAGCAAGAGAGGCCCGCATAGCATGGGACAAAGGTTCTTGGGGTTCCTTTTCTGTGGCCTCAACAATTAATTTTTTTGCCTCTAGATAGTTACCTTGTTTAAAAATAGCGTTAAAAGCGGCCTCGGTCTTATCACCAATCGGTCGGGGATTGGTTTTGCGGAAAGGATCTCCGGCTAAACCGGGACCAATCCAGTTAACCACTACCATAACAGCCAGCGAAGCACCGATCGCCATTTTTTTCGTTAAACCTAACCTCAGCACCATGGTCAAAAGTCTCCTTGAGCGAATGAAAAAATCTGTCACAATAGAAACGAGTTTCTAGACTTAATTTCCAGTTATTTTCTTGTCAATGCTTTATCTCAAAGATGTGGTTTATCATCCTCCCGCTGCCCTCAATCCCATTTTACAGGGGATTAATCTCGAATTAGCCCCCCAAGAATTAGGTCTAATTGTCGGCCCCAGTGGTTCTGGAAAAACGACTCTTTTGGAAATTTTAGCAGGCTTTGCCGATAAAACAGGAGGGACGATTCACTGGCGCGACCAAGAATTAACGGTGCTGCACCTGCAACAATTAGGAGGAATCGTTTTTCAGTTTCCCGAACGTCATTTTTGCGGTAAAACCATCCTTGAGGAGTTGCGTCTCGGTCATCCGGAGATTAAAAGCGATCGCCTAACAGCGGCCTTAAAGGAGGTAGGATTAGAAAATATTCCTCTGGATACTTCTCCCCATAATCTTAGTGGGGGTCAACAGCGTCGTTTATCCCTCGCTGTCCAGTTAATCCGGCAGCCTAATCTGTTACTTCTCGATGAACCTACGGCCGGTTTAGATTGGTCTATGCGTCGTCAATTGGCCAAACTTCTCGCTAGTCTCAAACAACACTGGACTTTATTAGTAGTTAGTCACGATGCCGGGGAATTACTCCCCATTGCTGACCGTCACTGGAAAATTGAACAAGGACATTTGAGGGAAATAAAAAGTGAAAAAACAGATAGTTGAGGTTTTGGGGTTTTCGGGTATTAGTTGAAATTTCCCCACTCCCCTCATACCTGATAACTGATAACTGATAACTGATAACTGATAACTGAATTAATGATCCTTCCTGAATTATTTGACCTTTGGCAAGAAACCCTAGAATGGCAACCCGATGGGGCCCAACAAGCGCGATTTCAACAACTTTATGAGTTGATTTTAGAGGGTAATCAACGTTGTAATCTCACCCGAATTACCCAACCGGAGGAGTTTTGGGAAAAACATCTTTGGGATTCTTTATCGGGTTTAGCTTGGTTACAAAAATCCCAGCCAGATTTATTGACAAAATCCCTATCAGTCATCGATTTGGGGACTGGGGCCGGATTTCCGGGGGTGCCAATTGCGATCGCCTATACCCATTGGTCGGTGACTCTCTTGGATTCCACCCAAAAAAAGATTAATTTTCTTGAAGAAGTTATTGACAAATTAGAGTTAAATAACACGAAAACTCGTTTAGGTAGGGCGGAAATCGTCGGGAAAAACCCTAAACATAACTGTGCTTACGATATCGTCTGTTTGCGAGCGGTAGCTAATGTGGATATCTGTGTTAACTATGCTTTGCCTTTCCTGAAAAAGACCGGAATCGCTATCCTCTATCGTGGTCAGTGGTCGTCGGAGGATAGTTCGAGTTTAGAGAAGAATCTAGGGAAAGCTGGCGGTAAAATCCTCGAAATTGCCAGTTTCACCACTCCCTTAAGCGAAAGCGTCCGTCATTGTCTATATATCTCTAAGAAACAACTTTAAGCGGTGAGAGGATGGAAAAAGAAAGCCAAGGCCAGAATAGTATATGTAGCTAAGAGTAACATTCCCTCTAACCAATTCGATCGCCCATCACTACTAATCGAATTAGCCAACCACACCGCTACAGCCACTGCCACCAACTCAAAGGGATTAAAATTTAGATCCATGGGCTGACCGATAATATAACCCATGATAACCAAAACCGGAGCCACAAACAGGGCGATCTGCATACTGGAACCAACGGCCACAGATACCGATAGATCCATTTTATTCTTAAGGGCGACGGTGACAGCCGTAGCGTGTTCGGCCGCATTACCGATAATAGGCAAAAGAATCACCCCGGTAAACAGCGCCGTTAAACCTAGCTGTTCCGTAGCCTCCTCTAGGGATGCCACCAACAACTCCGATTCTACGGCCACGGCGATGGTAACGATCAATAAAATCAAAGACCAAAACCAGATTTTCGGCCTTGCGGTGCTTTCTCCGGTACTTTCCTCCTCGATACCGGCAACCCCGACATCATAGAGATAGGTGTGGGTTTTCATGGAAAATAAGAGACTTAAACCATAGACGAAAATTAACACCGCTGCCACGGCCACGGATAGACGCTGCAGGACTGCTTCCCCGACTCCCGTGGAGGTAAATTGCACGGCAGTGGGTAAAAGGAGTGCCACCACCGCCAAATTCATGGCTGAAGCATTTAAACGGGCGGTTATCGGTTGAAATTCCTGTTCTTTGAAGCGTAAACCGCCTAAAAACATCGATAATCCCATAACTAAGAGTAAATTACCGATAATTGAGCCAGTAATCGTCGCTTTTACCACATCGATGAACCCTTCCCGCAAAGCGACATAGGCAAGAATTAATTCTGTGGCATTGCCAAAAGTAGCATTCATCAAACCGCCAATATTTGGCCCAACCACCACCGCAATCGCTTCCGTGGCTTCCCCCATATAGGCCGCTAGGGGGATAATAGCTAGACAAGCGGTGATAAAAACTACCGTTCCGCCCCAGTGTAACAGCGAACCGGCGATCGATAGCGGCACAAAAATCAATAAGATGGCGAAAATGGTATTTTTGCTTAACATAAAGTGGGTAATTTTGTCAAGATAATTTTATTTTGATCGGAGATGGGAACTAGAATCGGATTCTAGCCAAAATTCCCCGGTAGAACCGGTTATTATCCATAATATTGCCCTAAAACCGTCTCTGAGCGACTTTTCTAGGGGTTCGGGGTGTGATTGGGAGGGAACAGTCACCGGTTTAATCACGATTCCACGACTACCAAAAACAATTTCTCCCACTAATCGCGCCCTTCTCATGTGATTATCGGAAGTGACTAGATAGACACTATCAATACCTTGGGCTTTCAGTTGATCGGCTAGGCTAGTAAAGTTAGTGACAGTATCTCGCGCATTGTAATCGAGATGGAGACGTTCTAGGGGAATTCCCGCTTTTTTAAAAATCTTTTTCACATATCCTCGCGGACTACCGGAAGACACCCAAATCGGTAGATCAGGATATTCCTTCGCTAATTTTGCCGCAAAACGTTCTCGATCAGCATGACCTCCCAAAACAAAAATCGCTTCCGGTTTTACCCACCGGTAACGTAAATCGTGGTATAACCAGCCTAAAATCGCCAAAATTAGCGGAATAGCCAGCCATTTTAACCTAGATTTGCCTAACTTCGCTTTCAGAGAAACTCGCTTTTTTCTGCGAGAATTAGCCTTGAGAACCATATATCAGTGATCGGTGATCAGTTGTCAGCCTTCAGCTTTGTGGATTAAAGTGATCGAGGATGAGGGTCATCGAACTCACATTGACGTAGGAGATAGGGATTTTATTCCCCAACTGACCGATAATTTTCCTGGAACTCAGGTTGATTGATGGGGTCGCTTACATCCCCCACCAACGGGCCACCGCTTCGGGAAGGGGCAGCAAAATACTTAATAACAAAGCCAGGGAAAATAGGCCTAATAAATCTCGTTTATTATCCAATTCCGTCACATCATTTAAAGCCGGTTGATCGCTGACCGGCATTAATAAGAGAATAATCGCCCAGAGTAAAAAATCTGGTTGCACTAGGGCTAAAATAAACATGAATAATCGAGTTAATTGACCGATAATTATGGCGGTTTTCTGCCCATACATGGCGTGAACAATATGACCACCATCCAATTGACCCACAGGCATTAAATTTAGGGCTGTAACGATAATTCCCACATAACCTGCCACCGCTAAAGGATGTAAATGGATGGCTTTTCCTGCGATTAAATCACTGCCGAAGGCTAGTTTAGCTACGATAGACAAGAGAAAAGAAAACTGCGGATTTAAGGCCTGAAAATTTAATAAACTGCTTTGATTGGTTAGGGGAACTATTTCCGAGAGGGACAATCCCCAAAACAGTAGAGGAATAGCGATAATTATACCCCCCAAAGGACCGGCCACTGCCACATCAAATAAAGCTTTACGGGTGGGTACAGGCGATCGCATTTGAATAAAAGCCCCGAAGGTGCCTAGGAAGAAAGGAAAGGGGATAAAATAGGGCAAGGTAGTTTTAATTTTATATTTAACTGCTGTCAAATAATGGCTAAATTCGTGCAGTCCTAAAATAGCAATTAAGCCTAAACTATAGGGTAAACCTTGCAATAATAAACTAGAATTATTTTCTAATTGTTGGGCGGTAATGCCACTTAATCCCGCACCGATGACCGTGGTAGTTAAGAGAGTTAATAACAATAAACCCAGGGCAAGAAGGGGGCGAGTAACTTTTTCAGTTTCTATAGTTTCTGTTTTTTGCTGCCAGGGATTAGCCACAAGAGCGAAAAAAGGTTGTCCCTGAAAACTTTCTTGGAAAAGCAATAAAAAGCGATCCCCAAAAACCTTTTCCACATTGTTTTTAATCACTTGATAAGCTTCTTCGGGAACCGCCCGCAATTTCCCCCGACAGAGAATTGCCTGGGGACGATAATCGATATTTTGCAGATAATAAACACCCCAAGGAAAACAATCTCTTAGGGATTTTTCCTCTGCGGCAGTGATCGGTTTTAAATTATTTTTAGGCGCAGGATTATCGATATTTTCTAGGACTAAATTCGCTGTTTCCAGTGGTGATGGGGGGCTTTCTTGGGGAGTAACTCGACCCTTTTGTACTAACCACCAGTACAAGAAAGGGCAGATCACAAAGGGACCGAACAGCAAAAATGCCGGCATGGGGGTATCCTCTCCATAGATTAACGTCCAGCCGGTCCAAATAAGAGCCGGAGTCATCAGGACTAACCAAATTAACCATATTGGTGTTGTCGTGATTTTGGCCACGCTACGCTTGACGATAAAATAGGTGAAACCGCCCAGAATCCCTAATAACAACCACATTTCCATATCGGCTCTTTTCTCTTGAGTAAAAGGCGGCTAATTTCAGCCGGCCCGGTCATCGATCGTGCTAAGTTATAAACCGCATTGATTGTGATTTGGATAGGCAAACCATGCGATCGGAAACCGAATCGTCTCCTTTAGAGGTTAGCAAAACCACAAAACCCCCCCGATTAATTCTAGAAGGTTTATACGCTTTCTCGCCTAATCGGGAAACCCTAGGGGGAACCTCTTATCTTATTGTAGAAAATACCGGCAATATTCTGGTGGATTGTCCTAGCTGTGAGGAGAGCGAGCGAGATTTTCTCCTAGAAAAGGGTGTCCGTTACCTATTTTTTACCCATCGCGGGGGTCAGGGTAAACAGGGCGATTCTCTGCAAAGTTTACTTGATTGTGAGATTATTCTACAGGAACAGGAAGCCTATCTGCTTCCTCACCGTCAAATTACCGTTTTTCAGCAGCAAATCCAGTTATCTCCCACTTGTAGCGGTTTTTGGACTCCCGGCCATTCTCCCGGTTCCTCCTGTCTCTACTGGAACCGTCACGGGGGGGTTTTATTTACTGGTCGTCATCTTCTCCCCGACACTAAGGGTCAACCGCAACCCCTACAGACTGCGAAAACTTTCCACTGGCTGCGGCAATTGCGATCGCAACAGGCCATTTTAGACCGTTTTAGTCCGGAAACCCTCTCCTATCTTTGTCCGGGGGCTAATACCGGCTTTTTGCGTGGTCGGGGAATTATCGATCGCGCCTACGAAAAAATCAGCGCCAATCCTCTTAACTAAAGACTTTTTAGAAGCTGCATTGTTCAATTCCCAGAAATTATGAATTTAACCGTTAAAGATTTGGGTGAACAGGGATTGCTACCGATTCTGCAAAAATATTGTCCTGCGGAGATTATCGGTGATGATGGGGCGATTTTATCCCTGAAAGAGGGTTACTCTCTCGTCGTCACCACTGATGTTTTAGTTAATAACGTCCACTTTAGCGATATTACCACCTCTCCGGAAGATGTGGGCTGGCGAGCGGCGGCGGCTAATTTATCCGATTTAGCGGCTATGGGGGCAGAACCCCTGGGAATTACGGTAGGATTGGCTTTAACTCCCGATCTAGCCATCGATTGGCTAGAAGGACTCTATCGGGGTCTTAGCTCTTGTCTGCAAGTATATCAGACGGCGATCGTTGGTGGCGATGTCTGTCGGGCCACGGAGATTAACATCAGCATCACTGCCCTGGGACAAGTGGCAAAAAATGAAGAAATTAGACGTTTTAACGCAAAAGTTGGCGATAGTATCGTTATTACTGGTTATCACGGTTTATCGCGGGCTGGATTAGAGTTAATCTTTCACCCTGAAACCGGCAGGAATTTAAATTCCGCCCAAAAAAAGCGATTAATCCAAGCTCATCAACGGCCGCGACCGAGACTTGATTGCATACCACATTTACAAAAAATTGTCAAGCAATTTCCCATCGCCGGCATGGATAGCAGTGACGGGTTAGCAGATGCCATCATGCAAATTTGTCGCTGTAGTGGGGTTGGTGCCGAAATCGAGAGGATTCCCCTGCATCCAACCCTGAAAGAATATGTAGGAGCCGAAAAAGCTCTAGAATGGGCTTTATACGGCGGTGAAGATTTTGAGTTAGTTTTGTGTTTGCCTCCGGACAGTGCCAGAGAATTGCTGGAGAAAGTGGGGGAAGAGGGGGCGATAATCGGTCAAATTGTCCGGGGGAAAGAGATAAAATTAGCCGACGGTAGAAACCTCAGTTTAAGCTCTGGATTTCAACATTTTTAGCCTCTATAAATCGCCAAAACCTTTCTTTTTCTTGATTTTCTTCGGTTTTTTCGGGCTGCCACCTTGACCTCGGAACCCCGGTTGATTGCCACCCCCAAACATTCCGCCACCCATCCCGGGCATCCCAGGCATAGCGGGCATTTGTCCCCGTCCCATCTGTTGCATCATCGATCGCATTCTGGTGAAATTAGTAATTAGTTTGTTAACTTCCGTTTCCGGATGTCCCGAACCTTTGGCAATGCGACGACGACGATTAGGAGACTTAGCCAATAAATCGGGGTTAGCGCGTTCCTCCGTGGTCATGGAATTAATCATCGCTTCCGTGCGTTTTAGCTCTTTTTCGCCCTTTTCGATGTCTGTCCCGCTCAGTTTGCCCAGACCGGGTATTAACTTTAAGACTCCCCCCAGGGAACCCATATTTTTTAACAGCCGCATCTGTTTGAGGAAGTCATTAAAATCAAACTTAGCCTCTAAAATCTTGGCCTGCATTTTGGCCGCGTCTTCTAGGTCTAACTGTTCCTGAGCTTTTTCCACTAGCGTCAGGACATCACCCATATTGAGGATGCGACTGGCAAGGCGATCGGGATAAAATGGCTCTAAAGCCTCGACTTTTTCCCCAACCCCAACAAATTTAATCGGTTGTCCCGATATTTGCCGCACTGATAGGGCCGCCCCACCACGAGTATCGCCATCGAGTTTAGTGAGAATTGCCCCCGTGATGCCGATTTGTTGGTGAAAAGTGTTGGTAAGACTGGCCGCTTCCTGACCGGTCATCGCATCCACCACTAATAAAGTGTCGTCGGGGTTGACAATTTTCTTGATTTGTGCTAGTTCGCCCATCATCTGGGTATCTATCTGCAAACGACCGGCGGTGTCGATGATAACGGTATCTACGCCCAATTCTTTGGCTTTTTCCACACCTTGACGGGCGATATCGACGGGATTAGCCTGAGAACCCATCTCGAAGACGGGAACATTTATCTGTTTACCGAGGGTGATTAATTGGTCAATGGCCGCTGGACGGTAAACATCGGTAGCCACCATCAGGCAGCTTTTGGACTGTTTGCGGAGGTATAGGGCTAATTTGGCGGTGGCGGTGGTTTTTCCTGTCCCTTGTAACCCGGCCATTAAAATTACGGTGGGGGGTTTATCGGCCTGGGCTAGGGGAACGTTGCTTTCCCCCATAATTTTGACTAATTCATCATAGACAATTTTGATAAATTGCTGGCCGGGATTGACTCCAGAAATAACTTCAGCGCCAAGGGCTTGTTTCTCGACCTCAGCAATAAATCCCTTAACTACCTGTAGGTTAACATCTGCTTCCAGTAAAGCCCGCCGGACTTCTTTGAGGGTTTCTTGTATATTGGCCGAGGAGATTTTATCTTGACCTCGTAACTTTTTCCATGCGTCTTCTAAGCGATCGGCCAGTGCGTCGAACATAGTTTCGGAATTAAATTTTTAACTAGATCGATTTTATCTCAATGTCGGGCTGAAGACCCCCGTTCTTACCCTGTCAGCTGTTGACTACAGCGTTTCTCGTCAAGCTGAAGTATAAATTAAACCTGGCTTCGGCAAGGTTTTCAGGGGCCAAAACGCACCTCATCTATCGGAGAAATGCTGTAATTTTGTCTTTATATCCCTCTTCTGTCTCTCTCGGGAACGGAAAAACAGAAATGACAGGTAAAAACGGTTTCCAGCCGAGAATTTATCAATCGATTAAGTTGAGTATATAGAAAAGAAAAGTAGTGAATTAGTCGAGGAGTTAAGAAAACACAGAGCCAATCTTTTAAGCGATTCAAGTAACCGCCAGGCTCGACAAATAATCGAATATTATTTAGGTTATTTTGACCTCCTTTCCCAACAGACCACCAAAGATGAGTTATACTAAATCGGTTTTTAATAGTATGATTAACTCCCAATCCAACTTTAAAAATCCTCTTCCTTCTTCCCACTCCCTACTCTCCTATACTTTTTCCACAGGATTGAGTATTACCATAATTTCTCCGCCGGTTTTCTGGTCAGATTTATTAAGTCACCATTGCCCTAAAAATCCAGTAAGGGCTGAATAATTTTCGCTGTCAAAGTCCATCGACCTCAAGCGAGAAAAATTGATTTTTGTAAATAATAGTTTCAATGCGCTCCTTACTAGCATAGGATAGAAACATCGGATTTCCAGGAGGGGTGACGATGAAAGACAGTTCTATATTCCGACGTTTCCCGCAGGTATTCGCGGGTTTATCGGCGCTATCGATCGCACTCGTCTTCAGTTCGTGGATAGCGGCGCGAGCGATCTTGGCGGTGAAACAGGCCGGCGATGTTTTTGTCGTGACCGGTTCGGCAAAAAGGGCGATTACATCGGATTATCTTCTCTGGCGTTTATCGGTTTCCAGTCAACAACCCACCGCCCGCGATGCCTACCGCGATCTGATTCGGCAAACCGAGCGGATACGAGCTTATCTCAAAGAAAAACAAGTTCCCGACGACGCAATCACCACCAACGCGATCGAGACGATGCCGATTCCTGAAGTAACGAACGGCCAGGAAACTGGGCAAATTCTCGCCTATCGCCTCACCCAACGCTTCGAGATCCGAGGGAGCGATGTGGCCCGTTACAAGGAACTTTCTAGGCAGGTAACAGAATTGATCGAGGAGGGAATTAACCTCGTCTCCGAACCCCCGCAATACCTTTACACCCAACTCGATAAACTGCGGGTGGAAATGGTGGCCGCGGCGACCAAGGACGCCAGAGCGAGAGCCGAAGCGATCGCCAGTAGCACCGGCAGTCGGGTGGGAAGGGTGCGCGATGCAAAAACGGGAGTTTTTCAGATCACCTCGCGCAATTCCACCGACGTGAGCGATTGGGGAGTTTACGACACTTCCTCGATCGACAAAGATATTACCGCGGTCGTTTCGGTGACGTTCGGGATCGAGTGAATGACAACCCACTCCTTACTGCTGTCCAAACAGCGGAGCGTCTGTGCTAGATCTAGACTTGACCATGAGAGTAATTTTAGCCAACAGAGAACCTCTGTTTGAGTTGTCTCTTTGTGTCCTTCGTGTCTTTGTGGTTCGTTCCAGTCGCTCGCTGGCAGGACTGTATCATAACAATACATTTTACCCACCAAACCCAAGAGAGCCGTTAATTTGATCGCAAAAGGGAAATTTAATCTCTCTCAGCGAACACCTGTTCTAGTCAGCTTGTATGTAAAGTTTTATCTACGGATTCAACATTGCTGGCTTTTAAGTAAGTTTGAGTAAGTTTAGTTGGGCCGTAAAACTTGGGTTTTTTCGATCAACCATTTATCTCCTTTGGGTGTTTTCGATCAACCATTTATCTCCTTGCCGTACCAAATCATAGCGCAGGTTCAAGGACTTATTATAGGAACGATTGACAATTTCTTTGCCATTATGAAAATACATCGCCTTTTCGTTTACTATCGCTTCCACCGTCGCTAAATTAGGATTTTTCGCATTATTAGTAACCGAGCGCACATCCACTTGATGCTCGTAGCGCCAATAGTTATTTCCCTGTAAAGCCGCCGCTCGTTTTTGCCAAATTTCTAAGGCTGAACCCGTTAAAACCTCTTTCAATTGCTCTTTTTGGTGTTCACTGCCAAAAGCGGCCGATTTTGCTTCTAACCAAGCTTGAATCGTCTCCTTTGCTGTTTCCTTGTCCAAGGGAATCCCTTCCATCACTTCCGCATTAGCCGAGGGAATTTCTAGTATGGGAGTATTTAAAGAAATCGGTAACTGTTCCCCTTGCAAGGCTGCCAAAGGAGATTGACTATCGACAATTGCCTTTACCCCCAGGGCCAAAACCGCGATTGTTCCCACTAATCCTACCCCTAATATCGCCACTCGATCGAGTCGCAGTTTTCTGCGGGCTGGTCGTCTCCGTTTCGGTGCGACTACGGCAGTTTTTGCCGTTTCTAGGGCTGCCGGCCCGGAGTTGCCTGCTGCTTGGGGGCGCGGGCGACTAGGACGACGACGGCGGGGATTAAGTGCCGGTTGACGATAGGCTGCTGTCACCACCACAGTACCCTGAGTATAGGGGGTGAGAGTTTCCTCCTGAGCGGTGACTCTCAGGGCAGGTACAGCAGTGCTTGCCCGCTCACCGTTAGCTCTAGCTAAAGACGGTTTTTGGGGACGAGAGTGGGAAGAAGAATAAGCAGATTCCCTCATCGGTGTCACTCCTGGCACTGGGTTTAAATGGGTGGGGGGGGTGTGGGTTTTCAGAACATTTACTTCCGATTCTAAAGGTTCGCTGGGCTTTTCTCGAACCGGCACAGGAACTTTTTTGTCAGGAAAACCTGACAATTCTTCTAAATAATTTTGTACCTCTTCCTCAGCAAAATACTCTTTGAGTGAGGCTTTCTCCTCGACTAAATCACTAAAATGGCAGAAAACTTCTGTTTGTAACCAACGCTCACCGTAACGACATAACCCAGGTAAAAGATCGGGAGATTGCCCCGATTGTTCCTTAATATAATTTAATATTTCTTGCTCTTGACTTTTTTCTAAAATTGTGCTTGCTTGTTCGGTTTGACCGAGCAGTAGGGCGCAGATCGATCGCTCTAGGGAGACATCCTGATGTTTTTGTAATTGCTGTAGGCGCTCGCTGGCTGCCACAATAGCGGCGGGTTGTTTTTGGGCGAAACCGCGGGCGATCAAGGCATAGACCAGCAGATAATTACCCACCGCCGAGGGGCGTTGTGCCTCCTTTGCCCAAATTTTCTCCTGTTCAGCCTGAGTTAAATAAACCCGTAACTGTTGAATAAAGCGTAAAAAATTATCCACCCCTAACCCAGAGCGATCATCGCCCTGGCCATCGATGCCGCCGCGAGCGGCCAACATCTCCTCCAAGAGATTTAAGCCGCGCTGACGGGCAAGACTAGGTTTTTTTTCTTGGGATAACAATTCCAGAATCCGGTAGGGACGCAGGCGATCGCAATCATGGCGAATCTCGCTGGCCACTTGCGGGAACATTTGTTCTTTTTCCAACCAAGTCAGGGCTTTGGCCGCAGTGCTGGCCGCCTGTTCATAATTTTTATCCTGCCAATATTCCCGACTTAATTCCCCGTAGGCCAAAGCCAGGGTTAAGATCATGTCTGGGCGAGTAATTGGCTCTAAATCTAGATAAGTTTCGGCCAAACGAATCACTAACTCGTATTCTCCCAACTCTTGCAGGATGAGCAAAGCTCCCACCAGATCGGCGGGGGCAATAGTAATCTGGGAAGTGAGATATTCTGAGGAAGCCGCCGCCACCTCCCCACCTTGAGAATCTAGGTTTTCGGCGCTGCTTTCTGGGTTGAGAAGCAGGGGATTGGAGTCGAACAATTGGGTATCGTAATCACGACGGCGATCCGCAGCACTTAACACTTGGTAAGCTTCATCTAACAAGTGCTGACGGGCAATGATCGCTGTTTGACTGTATTCTTGACGGGGCAATTGCCGTCCCCGATCGGCGTAGGCCAAATCAATTTGCTCGGCACTCACCTGAAAGGGGATTCCCAATATCCTGTAGTAGTCAAGAGGAATTCGCACGGTTAGCTGTACCTCAACTCTGGAGAGTCCTTAGTGAATTAAATGATGTAAGTGAGAGCGGAGCGAGTAAAATAACAAGATACCATTCTATCCTAGCCAATCTCTGACTGACTAAGATTAGATTCGAGAGAGAAAATACCAAGAACTCCCTGGTTTAAGACTAAAAAATTCACTGCCAGAATTCTCGAAAAATCTACCGCTTCCTCTCCCCTTGCCTTTTTGTTGTCTAAATGATACTACAGACCCTATGATTTCCGAACGTACTTTACCAACCTTTAATCCTGCTTCCATCATTATTACCAAAGCTGAAGGTCTTCGCCTATACGAAGATATGGTTTTGGGGCGGATGTTTGAAGATAAATGTGCCGAAATGTATTATCGGGGCAAAATGTTCGGTTTTGTCCATCTCTACAACGGTCAAGAAGCGATATCTAGCGGTATTATTAAAGCCTTGCGTCAGGGAGAAGATTACGTTTCTAGCACCTATCGCGATCACGTCCACGCCCTCAGTGCCGGAGTTCCCGCCAAAGAGGTAATGGCGGAGTTATTCGGCAAAGCTACCGGCTGTAGTAAAGGACGGGGCGGCTCCATGCATATATTTTCCGCCGAACATAAGCTTTTAGGGGGTTACGCTTTTGTGGCTGAGGGGATTCCCGTCGCTACCGGGGCAGCTTTTCAAAGTAAATACCGTCGGGAAGCCATGGCTGATGCCAGTGCCGATCAGGTAACGGTCTGTTTCTTTGGGGATGGGGCGAGTAATAATGGCCAGTTTTTTGAGTGTCTGAATATGGCTGCCCTCTGGAAGTTGCCGATTATCTATGTGGTGGAAAATAATAAGTGGGCGATCGGTATGGCCCACGATCGAGCCACTTCTCAACCGGAAATCTATAAAAAAGCCAGTGTTTTTAGTATGGTAGGTGTGGAAGTGGACGGTATGGATGTGGTCGCCGTTCATGCCGCCGCCAGAGAAGCCGTGGCTCGGGCCCGCGCCGGTGAGGGACCGACTTTAATTGAGGCCTTAACCTATCGTTTCCGGGGTCACTCTCTGGCAGATCCGGACGAGTTACGCAGTGCTGACGAGAAACAATTCTGGGGCGAAAGGGATCCGATCACTCGCTTTGCCGCCTATCTCTACGAGCGAGATTTGGCCACGAGAGAGGAATTAAAAGAAATCGAGCAGAAAATTCAAGCTGAAATCGAGGAAGCGGTTAAATTTGCCGAATCTAGCCCCGAACCCGATCCTAGTGAACTAACTCGCTTTATTTTCGCCGAAGACGAGTGATTTTAGTGATCAGTTACCAGTTATCGGTTATCAGTTATTGTCCCTCCTCAAGATATTTGACCCAACAAGTGCCATCTTCTTTTTTCCACCAAATCTTGACTGGTTCTGTATCTATTTTTCAGTTACTTTCAACTTAGATATTCGGCTAATTAGGCTTTCTTGGGTATTTTATCTCCTCGTCTTTACTCATTTTATTAGAACAGGATTTGATATTACTGGTCTGAGCAAAAATTAAAATTTTTGGCTTTGCGGAGGGAATTAACCGTTAAAACCACCTGTTCCCCCACCTGTTCAATTTCTTCTAAAGTATTAAAACGACTCAACCCGAAGCGCAGGGAAGCATAGGCGAGAGATTCGGGGCGACCCAGGGCAGTTAAAACGTGAGAGGGGGCGGTATGGCTAGAAGAACAGGCAGAACCGGAGGAAAGCGCCACTATTGGCTGTAATCCTAACAATAACGCCGCACCGTCCACTCCTTCAATACTAATATTTAAATTTCCGGCTAATCTTTGGCTAGGATGACCATTGAGATAAATTCTGTCTAATTGACTGATAATCTCCCATAAACTGGCTTTTAACTGATTTAAGTAGCTGTTATCTTCTTCGATCGCTTTGATACCCAATTCTACCGCCTTGGCAAAACCGACAATTTGCGGTGTAAATATCGTACCCGATCGCAGTCCTTTTTCCTGGCCTCCCCCTTGAATTTGAGCGGCGAGACGGACTCTGGGGTTCCGGCGCCGGACGTACAGCGCACCGACTCCCTTTGGTCCGTGGACTTTGTGGGCAGTTAAGGACATCAGATCTATATTCATTTCCCCCACATCTAGGGGAATTTTCCCGATTGCTTGGGCCGCATCCGTATGAAAAAGTACCTGATACTGGCGACAAATCGCCCCAATTGCCGCTAAAGGTTGAATCACCCCAATCTCGTTATTAGCAGCCATAATTGACAGCAAAATCGTGTCAGGACGCAAAGATTTTTCTAGTAGTTCCAAGTCAATTAGGCCATCAGCACCGACGGGTAAAATTGTCACCTCAAAACCCAATTTTTCCAGATAATGACAGGGATCTAAAACGGCGCGATGTTCTGTCACCACCGTAACTAGGTGCCGTCCCTTGGCGAAATAAGCTTCGGCAACCCCTTTGATAGCCAGGTTATTGGCCTCCGTTGCCCCACTGGTAAAAATAATTTCTTCGGGACTACTATTAATAGCAGCGGCGATTGTTTCTCTTGCCTGTTTAACCGCAGCCTCGGCTGTCCAACCATAGACATGATTAATACTACTGGCATTACCAAAGTGTTCGGTAAAATAGGGTAACATCGCCGCCAGAACTTGCGGATCGAGCGGTGTCGTGGCGTGGCAATCTAGATAAATCGGCTTTTGAGACATATTTTTCGCGTGCGGGGATCAGGAAGGATAGGTGATAGTTATTCTGGTTAAATTGACGCAATCGAGCCGTATTACCTATTGTAAACTTACCGCTAATAGCTATGACGGAAAAACTGAAGGCGATTTACCAAGATGGTACTTTGTATCTGCCAAGTAAATTTTTTCGGCTCTTCTAGAGTAGTTATGATGTATGATACCAAATCCGTTTTTCATCATTATGATTAACTGCCAATCCAACTTTAACAACTCGCTCCCTTCTCCGATACAGCCATTTTCAAGGGGAAAATGTACCCAGTGGCGGCTTGTCAATTTTTTCTGAGAAGCCCCATGCAGCAAGGGAAGTGGGCAGTGGAAAGTGGGGATTTTTCAGTGAACAGTAAACAGTAATCAGTAATCAGTGAACAGGGAGAAGGGAGAAAAAAGCTGATAAACCGCAACCAGCCAGAGAACTGGAATTTCACGGTCAAGCCACTAAGCCTTTAAAGTCTTGCTATGCAAGGATCGTAGCCGAAAAAGCCAAACTACGGTTTTCCCTGTGGATGGGGTTTAACTGATCACTGATCACTGATCACTGAAGACCGACTCCCCCAAAAGGCCAACTTTGTACCTTACCATTAAGATAACTTCTATATCTTTAGACTGATAGATGCTCGATTCGCTTAATATTTTTTAACATAAAATACGCCCTTTGATTGCTGTAATTGGTTCCCTAGAAGTCAAGCTAATGAGTTATGATCCTAGATAGGAATCCATAGTTCTTAGAGGAGGAAAGCGGGGCAATCTCAATGTTTTGCCCACCGACAAGACCATGATTTTGATCTTTTAAAAATCTCGCATAAATCTTTAAGAACGTTTAAAATCAGCATTCACACAGGAGGTATATTATGACAGGTAAGAGTAAACGCGGTTTTGCCTCTATGGATCAAGCTAAACAACGGGAAATCGCTAGTAAAGGTGGTAAAGCTGCTCATCAAAAAGGTACAGCCCACGAATTTACCGCCGAAGAAGCCCGGGAAGCGGGACGAAAAGGCGGTGAAGCGGTTAGCCAAGATCGCGCCCACATGGCAGCCATCGGACGGGAAGGTGGCAAAAATTCCCACAAAGGCAGTCGTAAAAACTCAAACTCCGAGGTAAATTCCCCAGCCAACGAGTCTATGGTTGAAAATTCCTCAGATTTTGGCAACTCGGAGGCAAATAGTTGACTTTGGTTGACTTTTTCTCGGACCAAGAGGGTGTTGGGGGTTAGGTGTTGGGGTGTTGGGGTTTTAGTTGAATTTCCCCATCTCCCCATTTCCCTATTTCCAATAAATACTTTAAGGTTCGATACTGACAATCCAAGTCCCAACGTAGAGACGGACGGGAATATTGCCAGAGGCAATCACATCACAGGTAAAGTAATAAGTGCCTAATTCAGGATTTCTGACATTAGACATGACGATTTCAACTTTACTGGTCGGATCGATCGCTTGTTCGGGGACAATTTGAATAATGCGACTATCCTTATCCCAAACCACTTCCTTTAAAGGTAAAGATTTGTTGTTGATGCGTACCTCGATTTTATTAGTATCAAACTGGCCGTTAAAATAATCGGGATAGGAAATAAAAAAAGCCGCAGCCCCTTGGGAGAGTTTTTTCGGGGGGATATAGAGTTTATAACGATCCATTTGCTTGGGACGGCCACCGAATTGCAAGAAATAATCTAAGATATCCTTGCGATCGACTCCACTAAAAATTGTTAGGCCGGGGTTGCCATTGGCTAAAGTTATTTTTGGTAAAATAATCCCCGCACCCACAGCTAAGGATAGAGCAATCAAAGCGGGTGTCCTAGCATATTTAATTACTTTTGTCAAGACTTTTAACATAAATTTTAACCCAAGGTGAGGGAGATGGTGATGGCCGCAAGGGGCCGAATACAGTTCAACTGTAACAAAACCCGCTCGTTTCTTACCTAGACCTTTGCCAGTCCGATAAGTGTCTTGGTTAACGCTTCATCGCTCGTGCCATATCCCGTTGATCCTGACGACGTTTCAAATCTTCGCGTTTATCGTGTAATTTCTTGCCCCTACCGAGGCCAATGCTGATTTTTACCCAACTACCTTTAAAATACATCTTCAAAGGCACAAGAGTTAAGCCTTTCTGTTCTACTTGACCGATGAGTTTGCTGATTTCCTTTTTGTGCATCAACAATTTTCTCGTCCGGCGCGGATCGTGATTAAAATATTCGCTACTCTGTTCGTAGGCGGAAATATGAACATTAATTAACACCGCTTCACCATTGCGGACTAAAACGTAACCATCCCGCAGGTTTACCTTACCGGCACGCACAGATTTAACCTCAGTCCCCAGCAACTGCACCCCCGCTTCAAAAGTCTCTAAAATCTCGTAGAGATGGCGTGCTTGCCGGTTATCACTGATAATTTTGATTTTGTCGTCTTGATTAGCCATATAGTCAAATGAAAAGTGAAAAGTAAAAAAGCGATTGGTAGAGGCAGTATCGGCTAATTATCTCGATTTTCCCATGTCCTTATCTTTATATCTTACTCGCTCTTTTGCTCTCTCTGGACTGACCGTTGGCGGCTCTTTGGTGATCACTGGCCTTGTCAGGGGGAACGAGAAGGGAGAAAATGAGAGCAGTGTTAAATTTTTATGAAGTTTGGTTCTGTGGACAAAATTCGTACTGTTTCCGATAGTAAGCGTGATTTTTATACTCGCCACACCCGCCCCATCAATTCGGTGTATCGGCGCGTGGTTGAGGAATTATTAGTCGAGATGCACCTGCTCTCCGTTAATGTAGATTTCCATTATGATCCAATTTATGCCCTTGGTGTGGTTACTTCTTTCGAGAAGTTCATGGAAGGCTATCGTCCGGGGGAGGATAAACCGAATATTTTTAATGCTTTGTGCCAAGCGGTTAACGGTAATCCCGAAGTCTATCGTCGCGATGCCGAAAATATGATCGCTATTGCCAAAGAAACTAATATTGATTCCTTGCTCTCCCAACTGCAAAACCAGGCTCTAGGTGGTAACAATCAGTTGTCTGATAGTTTAGTTTCCCTGATCAACGCGCCTAAGTTTAAGTATAGTCGCCTGTTTGCCATCGGTCTTTATACTATTTTAGCGGAAGCACAACCGGACATGATCAAGGAAAAAGAAAAACGCGAACAAATTTTGCAAAAGTTCTCAGAAATTCTCCATCTCTCCAGCGAGAAACTGCAAAAAGACCTCGATGTTTATCGCGGTAATCTCGATAAAATGGATCAGCTGCTCAAGGTTATCGAAGATGCCCTAGAAGCAGAAAAGAAAAAACGTCAACAAAAAGAACAGGAAAAACAAACCACCCCGCAATAAAGGCTCTCAACCGGAAATTACCGCGTGCAGACAAGGGAATAGGGAACAGAAAAAGGATTAAATCGGCTCTCTTTCTTTACTGTTCCTTCTGACCTCGTTCTACAATTAGGATCGGCAACCCTTAATATTTATCTCCCGTGACTAACTCCTCCATCACCGCACCCGTAACCGATATTTTGGCAAAAGCGCGGTCAGGGGCGAATTTATCGGCGAAAGAAGCGATTATCTTGCTAGAAACTACCGATAACCGTTTAATTGCCCAGATTCGGGAAACGGCCGACTTTTTACGTCGTCAACAGGCGGGAGATACCGTCACCTACGTTATCAATCGCAACATTAATTTTAGTAACATTTGTGAGCAGCATTGCAGTTTTTGTGCATTCAGACGCGATGAAAATGAAGAAGGGGCCTTCTGGCTTAATTTAGAGGAAATTATCGCTAAAGCGGCGGATGCCGTCCGTCGTGGGGCGACGGAAATTTGTATGCAGGGAGGATTAAACCCAAAAGCCAAGATTAAGGGCAATTCCTTAGACTATTACCTCGAAATTGTTAAAAACCTGAAACAAGCCTTTCCCGACCTGCATTTACACGCTTTTTCGCCCCAAGAAGTCCAATTTATTGCTAGAGAAGACGCTTTAAGTTACGAAAAAGTTATCGCTTCCCTGCAAGAAGCAGGAGTCAATTCTCTCCCGGGGACGGCTGCCGAGGTGTTAGTCGATGAGGTAAGACGGGTAATTTGTCCAGAAAAAATCGATGCCGCCACTTGGTTAGAAATAGTCGGTACTGCCCATCGCTTGGGGTTACATACCACCAGTACCATGCTCTGCGGTCATATTGAAACCCCTAGCCAACAGGTGCAGCACCTCGAAAAAATTAGAAAACAGCAAGAAATCGCCCTAGAAAATAATTATCCGGCCAAAATCACCGAATTTATTTTATTGCCTTTTGTGGGACAATCAGCCCCCAAACCCCTGAGAAATCGAGTCGGACGGGATCAACCAATTTTAGCCGATACATTAAAATTAACAGCAGTGGCGCGGATTTATTTGGGCAATAGCATTAAAAATCATCAACCCAGTTGGGTAAAATTGGGCTTACAGGGGGCGACAGAAGCCTTAAACTGGGGTTGCAACGATCTCGGTGGTACTCTCATGGAAGAACATATTACCACTATGGCCGGGGCGCTGGGCGGTACTTGTTTGACCGTCGAGGAATTAGCAACGGCGATTAAATCCCTCGATCGCCCCGCCCGTCAACGGGATACAATCTATTAGAGTCTATTTAACCCGAATCCTGGATTAGCTGAAAGCTTGATCCTGTCCCGGGTTAAAACTTTCCTTCTCCCGTCCGACTGAAGTTAATTGAGTATTAAGAAGGTGCGCTATTGAGATAGTTATATTCTCCGACCTGATAGATCAAATTAGCTACGAGTCCTGTCCAACCTGTTTGATGGCTTGCTCCCAGTCCTTGACCTGTATCTCCGTGAAAATATTCGTAGAACAGTATTAAATCCTGACCATCAGGGGTTTTGAAAAGCTCACGAAGTTTTGGGTTATCTCCGTAAACTGGTCGTTTCCCTGACCAATCAGGCAGGAAAATACGGATTAAGCGTTTGGATATTTCTACCGCTACTTGTTCAAGAGTATTTCTTCCGCGTTCTCCAGTGGGAAACTCCACTTTAAACTCATCTCCTAGACAGTCATGAATGTAATTATGAAACTTATAAAGCGAATCAATGATTAGAAAATTCACAGGAAACCATATTGGACCGCGCCAATTAGAATTACCTGTATGTACAGGAGAGTTACCTGCTTCTCCCGGTTCGTAGAGAATTCTGGAAGGTAAAACACTGCCATACATATCTTTCATGAAGCAAGGAATCGAGTAAGGCGAACCAAACTCAGAATTAGGATCGTGAACTTTTGAAAGACTGCGAATACCATAGTCGCTCAAAAACTCCTGTTTATCCAGTAGCTTTTTGACGATTAATTGCAACTTATCAAAGTCAACAATTGACAAATACATTTCTAGGTTATTATTATGATTGTGCTTGTCTGCGATGTAGAAACTTTCATATTTTCCTCTCAAGTAATCAAAGTCGGTTCCTGGCAAGAACAATTGGGACAATGAATTAGGGTTAGAGAACTTAGATTGAAAAGCATCGATTATCTGGTTTTGACATTCCTGACTTTTGGATTCAAAAATATCAATCGCACATAGGGGAATTAAACCGACTAATGAACGACACTTCAAGGGAAACTCTAGGGTCAAATTTTCCTGAACAATACTGAGAATATCGTAATAGAATTCATCCTTCTGATCCCACAAATGCGTTCTATTTTTTTCAGTAATATCATTGATAGCATTGGCGATATTCAGGAATTCTTTGAGGAACTTGGTTGCAGCTTCTATCTCTTCGCTAGATGGGTCTTGACTTCCTAACTCTATGGCAATTCTCAGCATATTTAAGGAGAACATAGCCATCCAGCTTGTTCCATCTGCTTGTTCAATTTTTACATCATCAGTTTTAAAGTGACTGCGATTTATGAGACTGATATTATCTAGTCCTAAAAAGCCTCCACTAAAAAGATTCTTTTCGGGTATTTTTTGAACTTCTAACCACCAATTAAAGTTACTATTCAGCTTGTGAAATATTTTTCTTAGGAAATCTTTGTCCGAAAAACCATACATATCTTGCTCAATTTGATAAACTTGCCAAGCTCCCCAAGCGTGAACAGGTGGATTACCTTCACTAAAGTTCCATTCAAAAGATGGTAACTGTCCATTAGGATGGATATACCCTTCTTCCAAAAATAGGCATAATTGTTCTTTAGCAAAATCTGGGTCTATTAAAGCAAAAGTAACAGCATGAAAAGCTGAATCCCAGACAGCATACTGGGGATATTCCCATTTATCTGGCATAGAAATTATGTCTTCATTATGTAGATGAGTCCATTTGGAGTTAAATTTTCTAGTGTCGGATTGTGCTTTATCTGGTAGGCTATCTGAGGGGTATATTTTATGCCACTTTCTGTCTTGATATGACCAATCTCCTTTGAGCCAATCTTGAACTATATAGTAATAAAATTGCTTGTTCCATAGCATTCCTGCAAATGCCTGTCGTTGAACTTGTCGTTCCTCATCTGAAATTGGAAAATCTGAAGGAGTAATAGCTTGATAAAATGCGTCAGTTTCTTCTTTGCGCTTGTCAAAAACCTTCTCAAAATCACTTCCAAAAGGATTAGCATCAGGTAGTTGATCTGGCGCAATATCTGTCAAGCGCAACCATATCACTTGAGGTTTATCAGCATCAGCTTCAATAGTCAGATTATAGTGAGCGGCCGCTTTTGTCCCTTTCTGTTCAGGGTTGACTTTATCTAGCTCTTGATTAACGACATAATTGTTGATTCCGTCCTTAACATATTTACTCGCATTAGGAGTATGGAAAATGCGTTCGTTGTTAGTTTCATTTTCAGTAAATAACAGAGGAGTATCTCCTTGACAATAGAGATAATAATCACCTAACTCGCCATGATGAGCTTTGATCACCATATTATTGCCAGTTTTTTCCAAAACTCTCTGCAAACTTGGTTTTTGTTTTTCCCTTTCTGCATCTCCTAACCAAGACCAAGTGTTACGAAACCAGAGAGTAGGTAAAATATGTAGTTGATGAGCTTCAGAGCCTCGATTCCGAACAGTAATTTTAATTAAAATATCTTCAGGAGTCTTCTTGGCATATTCAATAACAACATCAAAGTATCCCTCGTCGAAACAATTAGTATCAATTAGCTCATATTCAGGGTGTTCTTCTCCTCTATACTTAGCATTTCTTCGTTTTTGATTCTCTTCAATGAGATCATCATAAGGAAATTTATAAGGATACTTATACAATGCCTTCATATAAGAATGAGTGGGAGTATTATCTAAATAAAAGTAATATTCCTTGACCAGAAGTGTTGAACGTTGAGAAAAGTCAGAAAAAAAATGCTATTATAGATAGAATCTAGACAACTTATTCCCCTCACAATAGGGAGTTTGCCCTGATGACGAATTTTTCAAAACTCATAAAAGAGCTTCTCAAACCACTGCCTAAAAATGACTACCCCGCTTTAGATACTTTTACATTTTTGTCCTGTTGGATTGGTTTTGCTTTAGATAAAAGCATCGTCAGTATGAGGGACTTATGCAGTAGAATGGTACTTCAAGGAATTAATGTAAATTTATCCACATTTTCTAAGGCAAGCAAAATTAGAGAAACAAGTCCATTTGAGAAAGTCATTGTCGAATTAAATAAGCGTTTAGTTGCCAAAAAAGGAATAGAGAATGCGCGAGCTTTATTTCCTATTGACTCAACAATAATTAGCTTAACCAGTAAATTACTATGGTCCCAGGGATGGCATCAAGTAAAACTATTCTCTGGTCTTAATAGTATCACAACAGAGGTGGTCGGAATACTCATCCATTTTGGTCAAGGTCATGACTCAAAAGAAGGAGGAAAAACGATAGAAGCAATTCCTGTAAATGGAGTTGGAGCAATGGATAGAGGATTTGCGTCTAATCAAAGAATCACCGAATTATTAGAGAGTAGTGACAAGCATTTTGTCTTGAGAGTGAAAAATAATATTAGCCTAGAGATGCTCGAAAATGGCAAGTGTAAACTCGGAAAAGATAAAAGACAAATAGAAGTAAGAGTAGTCGCTTTTTGCGACCTAGAAAGTCAAACAGAATTTCGGCTGGCGACAGATTTACCTCTAGAAGGAGAAGGAGCAGTTAGTAATGAAGAAGTTGCCGAAATTTACATCCAAAGATGGCAAATAGAACTGCTGTGGAAATTTTTAAAAATGCATCTAAAGTTGGATAATCTAATCACTAAAAACGAGAACGGAATCCGCCTACAGATCTATAGTTGCATTATCGCTTATCTGATTCTACAGCTAATAGATATTGAAGAAGGATTTGGGAAAAGCTTATTAGACAAACTGCGCTATTTACAGAGTTTCATGTGTCAACATATTAGCTATGTACACTGGTTCCGGAGGATTGTCTATTCAATTTAAAATTTGATGTTATAGGGGTATTATGCTTGTCAATGTAAAGTTTTATTACAGGATTCAACGTTTCTGTTCCTTGACATCTTCCATATGATTTCCTTCATCATGTCCACCAAATAAACCTGTTAAACCAAAAAATCTTTCTTTGAGATGCTTTTCGGAATGCTGATCTTTTTCATTCCAAAGCTCATCTTTTCCATTCCAAAGGGTTAGGGCAAAACATAGACGCTGACGCTCATCAGAAATTCCCAATATTCCATCTTCTCCCCAACGGTAGGCACGAGAACGGGCATGATCATGAGTAAAATAGTTCCAAGCATTACCATCCTGACTATAATCTTCTCGGACAGTAGCCCATTGGCGATCGCTTAAATAGGGACCCCATTTTTTCCAAGGGATATTTTGTTCACGGACTTCTTGCAAGCGTTTGTATTCTTCAGTTTGTTTCCGAGCTGCCACGAAGGAATTATCTTTTTGGGTATCTTGAATTGTCAACATGACTTTTCTCCTTTATCTTCATTTTTTGTCCTGTACTTAGCTTTTTGCAGTCCTTAGATTTTTTGTCCTGTACTTAGGTACTTGGTATGATAGTAATCAAGAATCTGTGTTGCCATTTCATCCGCTAATTCTCTTGCAGTACGGAGCGAAATAAACTTATTTAAAATGTTATTTTTTATCCATTCTGCCATGTAGTAAATCAATGTGTTGTCAAAGCCATCTGCTCTTTTCCAGTATCCATTTTTACAATTAAGTTCATAGATTTCTGCATAAGCTTTTCCAGCCTGTTCATAAATATCTGGTAAAGTAGATTCCCAAGTTGTTCCACTAAATAACCTCATATATATTTGGTTGATTTTACTTTGATATTCTCTAGACATGATCTTTAACTCCTTATGTATTTTTCGACGTTCTGATGTTCATACAATTTTGTAATGTACTGGCTAACAGTATCTTTCCATAAGAACCGAGATTTTTCTGCTTGCTGGCAAATTTCTTGCCATTGAGATGGATTATTAAGTTTGACTTCAATCGCTTTTAAACATCAGATCGAAAAGTTGGTAAGCTGAGTGGGGGTGTCTGACGTTGTGAATGGGAATAGTAGCATAAACCTGAGTGCCAAGCTCCAAAAGTGCTTTACATAACCAACTGCCTTTAAATCCCGAAGCTCCAGTCACCAGAACCTTTTTCCCAGACCACTGGTCTCCTAATAGTTGGGGGATAGGCGTTCCTTGCATGGCTATAACCTCCTTTTCTCTGAAAAAGTGTCTTATCAGGTTCTGACCTAATTCTATCGAGAAGCAAACTAAGTATAACTACTTAAGTAAAAAAACTTAATATAAATTGGGTTGGGGATAAGCCGAAACGCTGCTGCTATCCCAGCCAGTCAACCTGATTTTTTGGTGGAATTGATGGCAAAATCTTCTTAGCCTCAACTAACTTTAATCAAGCCCAACAATCTCCCCCTTACCGGCAATCACTTCGCCGATTTGGTAGGCATTAATCCCAGAGGATTGTAGTTGATTAATAGTCGATCGAGCCAGATCTGATGGGACAATGATCACAAAACCGATACCCATATTAAAAGTATTAAACATGGCTTCGGCATTAACCGAACCCATCTGGGCTAACCAGTGAAAAATCGGCAAAATTGGCCAACTTTTGCGGTAAATCTGCACGGAATGCCCTTTACCTAAGCAGCGGGGCAAATTTTCCGGGATGCCACCCCCAGTAATGTGGGCCATGGCGTGAATATCTAACCCAGAGCGCAGCAGTTCTAGCACAGGTTTGACATAAAGTCTAGTGGGAGTTAACAAAACTTCACCTAAGCTAGAGCCGGCCAAAATTTCGGGGCAATCTTGCCAATTTAAGCCCTGGGTGTCGATAATCTTACGAACAAGACTAAAACCGTTACTGTGAACCCCACTACTGGCTAAACCGATAGCCACATCGCCGATTTGCACCTTACTGCCGTCGAGTAATTGACTTTTTTCGACAATACCGACGCAAAAACCCGCTAAATCGTACTCTCCTGCCGAATAAAACCCTGGCATCTCCGCCGTTTCCCCTCCCAAAAGAGTACAACCACTATCACGACAGGCCCTAGCGATTCCCGATACCACCGCTGCTAACTGTGACGCTTCCAGTTTACCGGTGGCCAGATAATCCAAGAAAAATAAAGGTTCAGCCCCGGAGGTTAAGACATCGTTGACGCACATGGCCACGAGGTCAATTCCCACCGTATCATGGCAATTGAGACTATGGGCAATTTTCAGCTTGGTTCCTACGCCATCAGTTCCCGATACTAACACCGGTTGCCGATAACCGGAAGGTAACTGAAAATAGCCGCCAAAACCGCCTAAACCGCCGATAACTTCAGGACGGAAGGTACTTTCCACATTTTGGCGAATTTTCTCGACAAAAGCGCGTCCCGCTTCCACATCCACGCCCGCTTCTTTATAATCCATGCCCAATTGACCGATTGTATCTCTCAAATTTTACCCAGATTTCGAGCGCACTCGCTCCCTTTTCCAGCTAAACCTAACAACAATTTTTGATTGTTGCAAGAGGTCTAATCTTCTTGGGGATATTTTTCCCAAAGATCTGTGATTTGGCGAAGACTTTGGAAGTTGCCATTACCGAGGATCAAATGATCTAGGAGAGGAATGGCTAGATAGGTAGCTCCCTGTAATAATTGTTCTGTGAGTAGAATATCGTCTTGACTAGGCACAAGTGACCCGGTGGGGTGATTATGGGCGATAATTAACTTAGTAGCTGATTGTTTAACTACTTCTCGAAAGATTTCTCGCGGATGTACCAGTGTTTCCGTGGCTGTGCCGATAGTAATCACTTTGAGTGCGATTAACTGATTTTTGACATCGAGTAAAATAACTGCGAAACGTTCCTGAGACTGATACATTAGTTCGTGGCCAAGGATAGCGGCAGCGGTATCGGGACTATCGATGACCATTTTTTCCGTCGGTCGTCGTTGAAAAGCTCGTTTTCCCAATTCGATCGCCGCTAGAATAGTAGTGGCCTTAGCCGGTCCAATGCCATGAATAGCGGTTAATTCTTGGGGCTGAATATCCCTCAAAACGTCCAAGGGATCCCGGCGATATTTACTCAATTCGTTGAGAATATGCTGTCCTAAACCCACTGCCGAGAGTTTGCCTTTACCTTGACCTGTAGCCAGTAAAATCGCTAATAATTCGGCGTTACTGAGGTTTTTCGCCCCGACACTGATTAAACGTTCCCTTGGTCTTTCACTGACAGGAATATCGGCAATTCTTAAGCTGTAGGTCATGGAAGTGGCAAGCTACCGCGATAAAATTCCATCATAATCGCAATTTTAGCCAGTGCCTAGAGGGATTTGGCCCGTAAATCAAGGGGAAAAACTCTCCTTACTGATAGCGAATTCCCGCATCTTCGAGGCGCTGTAAAGCTTCCCCTAATCGCGGGATATCGGCGATTAAACTGACGCGCACATAACCTTCCCCTCCCTCCCCAAAAGCATTGCCCGGAGTGACAACGACACCGGTTTTTTGCAAAACACTGAGGGCGAAATCCGTGGAAGTCATACCGACGCTACAGGGAACCCAGAGATACATTGTCGCCTTAGAGGGGGGAATATCCCAACCTAATTGCCCCAAACCTTTGATTAAAAAATCTCGTCGCTGCCGGTATCTTTCCTGTACTTGTTTGACGTATTCATCCGGCAGTTGTAGGGCGGTTTCGGCCGCCTTTTGGATGACGGAAAAGATACCATAATCGAGATTGGTTTTCAGGGTGCGTAACCCTTGAATAATATCGGAATTGCCCACGACAAAACCGACGCGCCACCCGGCCATATTATAGGTTTTCGAGAGGGTATGAAATTCCACACTAATCTCTTTTGCCCCCGGAATTTCTAATAAACTGGTGGGCTGATAACCATCAAAACTCAATTCAGCATAACAGAGATCGTGGACGAGCATAATCTCATAGTCCCGGGCCCAAGCAACGATTCTTTCAAAAAATTCCCGAGGGGCAACGGCGGCGGTGGGGTTACTGGGATAGTTAAAATAGAGGATTTTCGCCTGTTTAGCCACATCTTCGGGGATAGAATCGATATCTATCAGCCAATCCTGTTCCGCTTTTAAAATGATCGGGTATAGCGTCGCCCCAGCAATCAACGGACCGCGAAAATGGGCGGGATAGGCGGGACTGGGAACCAAGACCACATCGCCAGGGTTAACATAAGCCAAAGCCAGGTGAGATAGGCCCTCTTTGGAACCTAGCAGCGGTAAAGCTTCGTTATCGGGATTGAGTTCCACACCATAAGAGCGATAATACCATTTAGCGATCGCCTCTCGGAAACTGGCGGTTCCTTCAAAGGGTGGATAACCGTGAAATTGGGGGGTTTCAAAAGCTTGAATGGCCGCTTCGATAACTGGACGCGGGGCAAACCCGTCCGGGTTGCCCATGCCTAAATCGATTAAATCTAGTCCTTCTTTGCGGGCTAAGGCTTTTAATTCATCCAAGCGGGCGAAAACGTAGGGGGGTAAGGCACTTAATCGCTTGGCGCGGCTATTCGTCCAATTTACACTCATTACTTCTTGGCTTACTGATCGAGGTAATCTAACATTATGACACGAGTGTATGGCTAATTTAGCAGTTAAGCTGTTCGTAATTTAAATTGCTTGTTGAGACGAGGCAAGAGGCAAGAGGCAAGAGGCAAAAGGATAATTTTCCCTTTAACCTTTCGCTTTTTCCCTACATTTGCCGAAAATTTTTTGATTTATGCAAGAGAGCTTTTTTACTGCTTCAGTATGACTAGAATTGCCTGACATCGGAGATGGAGAGCCAAACTAAGGTAATCTGATTAATAGAGGCTGAAAATTACTGATTAGCCCCGGCATTACCCCCATTCTTCGCCATTATCGGCCGGTAAGTCCTCACTCCTCACTCCTCAATTCTTTTGTCAAATATGACTGCGATCGCTGTTCAGATAACTTCTATTTTACCCCCCGACACGACGGTTATTGCCTGGCAACAAGTGCCAAAAGAGGAACAAGAAAGATTATCAAGGGCAATTAGGGGCAAAAGTCCTGAAATTATAGTCTATCCCGCTAATACGGCCGCTTTAGCCTCTCTGGTGCGTTTTGCCAACGAAAATCGTCTGTCTTTATTGGCCTACGGTCAAGGCAGTAAATTAGATTGGGGTGGATTAGTCGAGTCGCCCGATATTTTAGTTAGTAGCCAAAATCTCAACCGGATTATTGACCATGCTAGGGGAGATTTAACTATAACTGTGGAAGCTGGTCTTAAACTAGCAGATTTACAGGCTTTTTTGGCTCCTAGCGGTCAATTTCTTCCTCTTGATCCCAGTTATGCCCATAATGCCACGATTGGCGGTATTATGGCCACGGCCGATGCGGGAACATGGCGGCAAAGATACGGTGGAGTCCGGGATCTGATCCTAGGATTCTCCTTTATCCGTCACGATGGCGAGATTGCTAAAGCTGGAGGGCGTGTGGTGAAAAATGTGGCGGGATACGACATGATGAAGCTATTTACGGGTTCCTACGGCACTTTAGGGATTATCGATCAAATTACCCTGCGACTCTATCCCGAAACCCCTAACTCAGAAACCCTGATAATCACTGGAAATAGCGAAAATATTAGCAAATTGAGTCAAGTTATTCGGCAATCGTCCCTAACTCCCACCGTGGCTGAATGTTTAAACCCAGGGATGACGCAAGCACTAGGATTAGGGGAAAAAGTCGCTTTACTGCTGCGTTTTCAAAGCATTCCCGAAAGTATTAGCGAACAATCGCAACAGGTGAGTTATTTAGGGCAACAGTTAGACTGTCAGACTAATTATTATCGGGATGAGGAAGAAATTTCTCTATGGCAAAGATACCGAAAAACAATCGATAATTATGACCAAGAGGGCAATTTTTTCGGCAAAATAGGATTATTACCTAGCAATTTAGCTCTAGTTATCGACCAAATTAACGGACTAGCCTCGATTAATATTAGTAGCGGCGTGGGTAAAGTTATCTTAAAATCGGAGGAAAATCTTGACAAAATTCGCTCTTTATGCCATGGCAATCAGGGTTATTTAACGGTGTTAACCGCGCCGCCATCGCTAAAAGAAAAAATTGAACCTTGGGGCTATACAGGTAACGCGATTACCATGATGAAAACCCTAAAAACTAAATTCGATCCTCACGGTATTTTTAGTCCTGAACGCTTTCTTAACAAAATCTAATTAAAAATCATGCAAACCTCCGATAATTCCGTTAACTTTCAAGAATTAATCGACCAAAAAAATCAAGGATTTGACCCCAAGAATCCCCCTGCCCAAGAATTAATCGATAGTTGTGTTCACTGTGGTTTTTGTCTATCTACCTGTCCCAGTTATCGAGTCATTGGCAAAGAAATGGACTCCCCCCGGGGCAGAATTTATCTGATGAATGCCATCAACAAAGGGGAAGCAGTTTTAGACGAAACCACTAGCCAACATTTTGATACTTGTTTAGGTTGTTTAGCCTGTGTTAGTACCTGTCCATCGGGAGTACAATACGATCAATTAATCGCCGCAGTCCGTCCGCAGGTGGAACGCAATCAACCCCGCAGTTTTAAAGATAAAATTATTCGTTTTCTCATTTTTAATCTCTTTCCCTATCCCGTCCGTCTCAAATTATTTTTACCCTTCCTCTGGTTATATCAAATCCTGGGACTACAAACCCTAGTCAGGAAATCGGGTATCTTAAAAATGCTCTTTCCCCGTCTAGCGGCCATGGAATCAATTTTACCCAAAATTACTCTAAATTCTCTGTTTAAAAACTATGCCGATGTTATTCCCTCCCAAACGGAAAAACGCTATCGGGTGGGAGTAGTTTTAGGTTGTGTGCAGCGCCTCTTTTTCTCGCCGGTAAATGAAGCAACAGTGCGGGTTTTAACTGCCAATGGTTGCGAAGTGGTTATCCCAAAAACCCAGGGTTGTTGTGCCGCTTTACCCGCACACCAAGGACAGGAAAAACAAGCACAAAGTTTAGCCAGACAAATGATCGATAGTTTCGCAGAAACCGAGGTTGATTATATTATTATCAATGCGGCGGGTTGTGGTCATACTCTCAAGGAATATCATCATATTTTAGCCGATGATCCTGAATATAAAGATAAGGCTAAGGAGTTTGTGGCTAAAGTACGCGATGCTCAAGAATTTTTGGCAGCAGTGGGATTAACTGCTGATTTATCCCCGATTACCGAGACAGAATTAACCCTAGTTTATCAAGATGCCTGTCATCTTTTACACGGACAAAAAATCTCGGTGCAGCCACGACAATTATTGCAAAAAATCCCCAATATTAACTTAAAAGAACCTATCGATGCGGCCCTGTGTTGTGGTAGTGCCGGAGTTTATAATATGCTACAGCCAGATACTGCCGATGAATTAGGTCAGCAGAAAGTACGCAATTTATTAAATACTGGGGCTGCGGTGATTGCTTCTCCTAATCCGGGTTGTTCCCTACAAATTAAAAAACATCTACAATTACAGGGAAAAGATACACCCGTTATTCATCCTATCGAATTATTAGATTATGCGATTCGCGGGCTGAAAATTTCCTAGTTCATCCCCGTTTTATCTTAATTTTCGCTAATTTTCTCGATAGTTTTTCCTTCCTGTCACCTAGAATTTTGATAGAGGGGTTTCACCTCTCCTCTGTTATTACTCGGTGGAAATAGCATCAAGAAAAATCTAGGGAACAATATTGTTCCCTTTTCTATCTTAGAATTCAGTTCACAGAAAAATACAATTAGGAGCAATCAGACTCAACTATTTACTAAGACAATTTACTTTTGTTTTCCCATGGCAAGGTTCGGGAAAACCCTGGACTTAAAACTGGTCATATTTATTTATTTCCTAATTCAAACTCAACCATAAAATTTTTTTAGGAGAAATCAATAATATGGAATTAAAGGACGAAACTAGCAACTTTAGTCAATCAAGAAAGCTTTTCTTATATATATTAAAAATTTTCATCATTTGGAGAGGAACACTTTTACTGATGCACCTAATCGGACTCAGTTTTAGTCAGATGAATGAATCTTCATCTCCTCAAGAACGTTTTTGGCATTGGTTTCCCGATAATCATTATTTGGATTCTTTCTTTCGTTTTGATAGTTTTTGGTATAACGATATTATTCAGGGGGGATATTCATACAATATCGAAAAACAATCGAACGTTGCTTTTTTTCCTCTCTATCCTATTTTAGTCAAAGCAATTGCATCTTTAACTTCCTTAAGTGTGCCTATTTCTGGTCTTTTGGTTTCTAATCTCTGTCTAATATTTGCCTTAATTTTTGTTTATAAAATCAGTAATATTTATCTAAACAAAAGAGGCTGTGAAAAGGTTTTAATTCTTATGTTGGTTTTTCCTACCTCCTTTTTTTATAGCTGTTTTTATACAGAAAGTTTATATTTGCTAACCACCGCTGCTTGTTTTTATTTCTTCCTGAATAAGAAATACTTTTGGTCTGGATTTTTTGGATTTTTTGCCAGTTTAACTAGAGTCACAGGAGTAATAATTTTTCTGGCTTTTGCTATCGAATTACTCTGGAAATATTTAAAGAAAAAAGAACTGCCCAAGAGAGAAAGTCTTTTCCTCCTATTAATACCCTGTGGGTTAATCGCTTATATGGTATTTTTAGCTTGGAAATTCAACGAACCTTTGGCATTTGTTAAAATTCAGGATCTGTGGAGTAGAGATGAGAGAGTATTTCCTTTAATTACTCTAATCAACTACTGGAAGAACATCAATTTTATGTTTCCCCAAAATCCTATTAATTCAGTTGGATTCTTAAATACTTTTTTTAGCTCCTTTTTTTTAGGTATCTTGCTATTCTCTATCGTTAAAAAGCCTCTCAATATTTCCCTATTGATTTTTGCCTTTCTGAGCATTTTTTTACCTTTAAGTACAGGAATAACAGAATCAATGATGAGGTATATGATGACAATCAGAAGTGTTGAACGTTGAGAAAAGTCAGAAAAAAAATGCTATTATAGATAGAATCTAGACAACTTATTCCCCTCACAATAGGGAGTTTGCCCTGATGACGAATTTTTCAAAACTCATAAAAGAGCTTCTCAAACCACTGCCTAAAAATGACTACCCCGCTTTAGATACTTTTACATTTTTGTCCTGTTGGATTGGTTTTGCTTTAGATAAAAGCATCGTCAGTATGAGGGACTTATGCAGTAGAATGGTACTTCAAGGAATTAATGTAAATTTATCCACATTTTCTAAGGCAAGCAAAATTAGAGAAACAAGTCCATTTGAGAAAGTCATTGTCGAATTAAATAAGCGTTTAGTTGCCAAAAAAGGAATAGAGAATGCGCGAGCTTTATTTCCTATTGACTCAACAATAATTAGCTTAACCAGTAAATTACTATGGTCCCAGGGATGGCATCAAGTAAAACTATTCTCTGGTCTTAATAGTATCACAACAGAGGTGGTCGGAATACTCATCCATTTTGGTCAAGGTCATGACTCAAAAGAAGGAGGAAAAACGATAGAAGCAATTCCTGTAAATGGAGTTGGAGCAATGGATAGAGGATTTGCGTCTAATCAAAGAATCACCGAATTATTAGAGAGTAGTGACAAGCATTTTGTCTTGAGAGTGAAAAATAATATTAGCCTAGAGATGCTCGAAAATGGCAAGTGTAAACTCGGAAAAGATAAAAGACAAATAGAAGTAAGAGTAGTCGCTTTTTGCGACCTAGAAAGTCAAACAGAATTTCGGCTGGCGACAGATTTACCTCTAGAAGGAGAAGGAGCAGTTAGTAATGAAGAAGTTGCCGAAATTTACATCCAAAGATGGCAAATAGAACTGCTGTGGAAATTTTTAAAAATGCATCTAAAGTTGGATAATCTAATCACTAAAAACGAGAACGGAATCCGCCTACAGATCTATAGTTGCATTATCGCTTATCTGATTCTACAGCTAATAGATATTGAAGAAGGATTTGGGAAAAGCTTATTAGACAAACTGCGCTATTTACAGAGTTTCATGTGTCAACATATTAGCTATGTACACTGGTTCCGGAGGATTGTCTATTCAATTTAAAATTTGATGTTATAGGGGTATTATGCTTGTCAATGTAAAGTTTTATTACAGGATTCAACGTTTCTGGATGACAATATTTCCAATATTTATTATTCTTGGATATTGGAGCCAAAAAAATCGTTATTTTTATGGGTTTCTGTTATTCTTGTTTACCTATTTTTTATCAATTCTATTTCTTTGGTATGGTAATTGGGGCTGGATAACTTAGTTGCTCGTGAGTTGAGTCAAATTACCCTAACTAATCATGCTAACATAGCTCTTTGCTCAAAGAGAGTCGATTGATTTGTTCAAAAATATCAACTAGATAGAGAATTATTGTAATCATAAATTAGAGTTATGATAAAAAATGTTACTCACATTGCCGAATATCTATATCGCTCAATAAAATCAATCACAATTACAGGATAAGCGTTTAAATGCGATCGAGATTGGCTTGATTTTAATACAAAAATACTGCACATTGATCATCATCAGTTCCTGAACAGAAGCAAAAGAAAACCCCACAGACAAAGACCTTGTAATGATAAAATCGACAATGGCGACAGCTTGGCCATTAGTATTTTTTGCGTCGGACTAGCAGGAGATAAAAGCGTGACCTTTAAGATTGGTTTACTCGGTTTCGGGGTTGTGGGGACGGGAACAGCGAAAATCCTCCTCGATCCTTTTGGTCGTCATCCCGTACTCAAAGAGATTACCATTGGACGAGTGGGAGTTAGATCCCTAGATAAACCGAGAGAAATCGAGCTTTCTCCCCAGCTGTTGACCACTGACCTAGAATCGATCGTTACTGACCCCGAAATTGATATTATTGTCGAATTATTGGGGGGTTTGGAACCAGCACGCTCTTTAATTCTCAAGGCAATCGCATCGGGAAAGCACGTTGTTACGGCAAATAAAGCGGTTATTGCCCGTTTTGGCGATGAAATCTACGCCAAGGCCAACGAAAAGGGGGTTTATGTCCTTCTAGAAGCGGCCGTGGGTGGTGGAATTCCCGTCATTAAACCCTTAAAACAATCCCTCGGCGCTAATCGCATCAGCAGCATCATGGGAATTGTCAACGGCACAACTAACTATATTCTCACGGAAATGAGCCAAAAAGGGGCAGATTTTAGTGAAGTGCTGGCCAAAGCTCAGGAATTAGGCTATGCAGAAGCGGATCCCACTGCGGACGTGGATGGATTCGACGCGGCCGATAAAATTGCCATTTTAGCTTCTTTGGGTTTTGGAGGTCGGGTAAAACGGGAAGATGTTTACTGTGAAGGTATCCGGCAAGTTAGCGCCGTCGATATCGCCTACGCTGATAGACTGGGATTTGTGATTAAATTATTAGCGATCGCAAAAGATACGGTTAAGGAAGATTCCGATACCCTAGAGTTGCGGGTTCATCCGACCCTAGTACCGAAAACCCATCCCCTCGCTAATGCTAACGGAGTCTATAACGCTATTCTCGTCGAGGGGGAACCCTTGGGCCAAGTGATGTTTTATGGACCGGGTGCCGGTAGCGGACCGACGGCCAGCGCGGTAGTATCGGATGTGATGAATATCGTCGGAATTTTAAAAAGTAGTGGCAAAACCAGGGAACTTGACCCGCTTTTAAGCTGTATTCACCAGCATTATTGTCAAATCGCCCCGATGGAGGATTTATCGACCCGTTTTTATGCTCGTTTTCTCTGTCGCGATGTGCCGGGGGTAATCGGTCATTTAGGTATGGCTTTCGGCGACCATGGGGTTAGTCTAGAGTCCGTGGTACAAATTGGTATTAGGGGTGATTTAGCCGAAATTGTCGTTGTCACCCACGATGTACGCGAGGGCAATTTCCGGAGTGCTTTGGCAGCAATAGAGTCTTTAGAAGCTATTGACAGTATTCCCAGTATTCTCCGGGTTTTGTAGTCAAGAAATCGCTTTTTTTATGGTCATGGGTCGGAGAATCAAAAGTGAGAAAAGTTGGCTAAGTTTCATTAGCACAATTTTGTTTTTTTGTCTAGGTTTTTTGACCTTAAATCAAAAATTAATTTTTGCCCAAGGGTCTGATAATGTTTGTCCCCTGCCGATTTTATCAAGGTTACAACGCCATAAAATCCAAGCGGGAGAAACGATCGCCTCAATCGCCGAAAAATACGCTCTCATCCCGGCAACGATAATTAAACTCAATCCGACTATTCTCAAAAATGGTTTGGCCCCCGTCGGGAAAGAAATCTTTATTCCCCCGATGAACGGCATTCGCATCGAAGCACCCAAGGGTTCCACTTGGCGCGATTTAGAAGCGGCATCAGGTATTCGTGCCGATATACTCTTTGAGCTTAACGGTTGTGGTCGCCGGCCGACAATAGTTTTTATACCCGGCACCAATTGGTCCGCCACGGGCAAGCGATCGGATTATACTGGATTAAGTTCTTATCCCTTACCCTTTGCTAGTAGTGCTGGCTTAACCTACGGTTGGCAAAAAAGTCCCACGGAACAGAAAAATCTCTTTCATAGTGGTATTGATCTTCTCGCAGATATTGGTACAAGTGTTTTAGCGGCCGAGGATGGTCTAGTGATTTATGTGGGTCAGGAGGGGGCCTATGGTAATTTGGTAGTAATTAATCATTTAGGTCGCCGGCAGACCCGTTATGCCCATTTAAGCAGGGTGACAGTGAGAATTGACCAACGGGTACGAGCAGGAGACGTTATCGGTGCGGTTGGCACCACGGGACAACCGGATATTATTCCCCCCCATCTTCATTTTGAGGTGCGCTTAGATACTCCCGTCGGTTGGATAGCGCAGGATCCGGCTTTGCATTTGCCCCAAATCCACCCGCCGCCATCAAGTCAAAAGTAACCCGACTAAGGGCAATAAGTCCGGCAGAAATGAGAGAATTATTGATTTGTAGCAGGCATTAACCATCGCTGCCATTACTTTTGAAAAATGGTATGAGGCACTTCACTGATTACCGCTTCCGTCGGTTTACTGATCGCTATTTTGCCCTTTGTCTTTTTTAAGTAAAAAATTATCTCTATGGATGAAACTAAACCCGAATTAAATCAAGAAATTGACTTAGAAACCGAAAAAATTGAGCCATCAGCCTCGGTAAGGTCGAGATACGCCCAAATCCACCTAAAAAGTGAGGGCGAGAAATTGGTGCTAATTTTGCCCAAAACCAGTGCCAGGGAGACAAGTCAGGATTGGACAGATATCTTGACAGGATTGAAATATTATCTCCGTAATAGCGGCCAAAACTGCCCCCCTAGAACACCAGTACACCTAGAGGCCAACGATCGCCTGATGGATACGCGCCAACTACAAGCGATTGCGACAATTTTAGACAGCGCCGAATTACCCCTGCACACCATCCAAACCCAAAGAAGACAAACCGCAGTGGCAGCGGCAACTATGGGTTACAATGTCGAACAAATGCGCTCGAATCCCACGTTTTTCGGGGAGAATCAACCGCCCCAATCCCCCCTCGCTGAACCTTTGTACTTAAAAACCACCCTGCGATCGGGTGTAGAAATCCGTCACCCCGGTACAGTTATAATCATGGGCGATGTCAACCCCGGCGGCTCCCTCGTCGCCGATGGCGATATATTAGTTTGGGGGAGTTTGCGCGGTGTGGCCCATGCCGGATTTCGCGGCGATCGAGCAGCGGTAATTATGGCCCTGCGAATCGACTTAACTCAACTGAGAATCGCCGAATTAGTGGCACGGTCCCCGGCTTTGCATAGCGATCGCATGGAACCAGAAATTGCCTGTATCAGCGAAGGAGGAATTCGCATCATTGGGGCTTATAATTTTTCCAGAACCTACACCTTTAAAGATCAAGTGGGATGGGTCGAAAAAAAGTGAGCGGCGACTGGTAAACAGTGAACAGTAAACAGTGATTCAGTGACCAGTAAACATAGGGACTAACTGCTTTGAAATGAAAAACTCTATCAAACCAATAACTGATAACTGATAACTGATAACTGATAACCGGTAACTGATAACTGATAACTGATAACTGATAACTGATAACTGATATAAATTATGGCTCGTGTAATTGTGGTGACATCAGGAAAGGGAGGAGTCGGTAAAACGACAGTAACGGCGAACTTAGGTTCAGCTTTATCTCAATTAGGCTGTCGAGTCGCCCTTGTCGATGCCGATTTCGGACTGAGAAATCTCGATTTATTGTTAGGATTAGAACAGCGTATCGTTTATACTGCCCTCGATGTGGTGGCGGGAGATTGTAGCCTTGATAAAGCTTTAGTTAAGGATAAAAGACAGGAAAATCTGGTCCTATTACCGGCAGCACAAAATCGCACAAAAGAGGCAATTACTGGCGATCAAATGAAGGATTTAGTCGCCCAATTGTCAAAAAGTTATGACTATGTATTGATTGATTGCCCGGCAGGAATTGAAATGGGTTTTCGCAATGCGATCGCCCCTGCCCAAGAAGCGATCATCGTTACTACCCCAGAAATGTCGGCGGTGAGAGATGCCGATCGCGTGGTGGGATTACTAGAAAGCGAAGATATTAAAAGTATCCGTCTGATTGTCAACCGACTGCGGCCGGAAATGATCCAACTTAACCAGATGATCAGCGTTGAGGATATTCTCGACCTCTTGGTAATTCCCCTTTTAGGGATTATTCCCGACGATCAAAGAATTATTATTTCCACTAATAAAGGGGAACCATTAGTATTAGAGGAGAAGACCTCTCCCCCTGCCATGGCCTTTAGAAACATTGCCCAACGTTTACAGGGTCGCGATGTGCCGTTTCTAGATTTAATGGCCGGTCAAGAAGGTTTTCTTACCCGTCTGCGTCGTCGCTTATTTGGGCCTTAAACTCTCTCATCTCAACCCCTTAACCTACTATGAATGACCTGATCGATAAACTTCTTGCATGGCGCAGTTCGGGCAAAAGTGGCGACCAAGCTAAAAAACGCTTAAAACTTATTTTAGCCCATGATCGCACCGATCTTAGTCCCGAACTTCTCAATATGATGCGTCAAGAAATCTTAGAAGTGGTCAGTCGTTATCTTGATATCGACACCGAGGAAACCGAGTTACTCCTAGAAAGTGACCAACGAACTACCGCCCTGATTGCTAATTTTCCGATTCGTCGCATCAAACGCCGTCCTTTAACCGAGAAATTGCCATGAAAACTCAACCGATCAAGCTTTGGCTTAGTCTAGCGGTCAGTCCCTTTCTTCTCTCCTATCTGGCCTTGCGTTCCCTCAATCATTGGTTAATTGAATTGGGCCAAGAAAGTGAGGAATTGTTTCGCGGCGATCGCTTGCCCCTGCTCAATATTCCCGATCAGTTGCCGGTCAACAGTGACCAATAATCTTTTCTGGAAAAAGTCACCAAGAAAAAAAATCCTTTTGCCCTCTGAAAAGAAGCAAGAATAGTGAAATTTTTGTTAAAAATCCGAAAAAATATGATTCTTGGGGATATAATCTCATTTTTAACCAACCCTAAGAACTAATCCCGATCTATCAGTGATCAGTGATCAGTTATTGGTTTGATAGAGTTTTTCATTTTAAGGCAGTTAATCCCTATTTTTACTGGTCACTGAATCACTGTTTACTGATTACTGATTACTGATTACTGATTACTGATTACTGATTACCGATTACTGATTAAAATTATGAGCGTCCTTGTCCCCTCAACCGAAACCGAACCGGATATTTTCACCACTTCTAACCTATTTCTGCAGCAAAGACTGAAATTAATCGAAGATTTATGGAAAGAAGTCTTAGTCTCCGAATGTGGTCAAGAATTAGTCGATTTACTGGAATTACTGCGCCATCTCTGTTCTGAGGAAGGACAAGTGACCGATGATAGTCCAGAAGCAATGATCGCCAAAATGATCGAAGACTTGGAACTAGGGGAAGCGATCAAAGTCACCCGCGCTTTTGCCCTCTATTTCCAGTTAATCAATATCATCGAACAACACTACGAACAAAGGGATCAGCAACTACTGCGACGGACGGTGATCGGGGAAGAAAACGAAAGTCCCAAGGCTGACCCAACGCAAAAAAGCATTTTAGCCACCATTGTCGGGGCCGATTGGCTAGAAAAAACCCTGAACGAGTCCGATCACTCCAGCCCAAAATCGGGACTATTTCACTGGTTATTTCCCTATCTCAAACAGGTTAACGTCCCCCCCCAAGAAATCCAGCGTCTTCTCGATCAGTTAGATATTTGTCTGGTTTTTACGGCCCACCCCACGGAAATTGTCCGTCACACCATTCGCATTAAACAGCGCCGTATCTCAGGCATTCTCGAAAAACTCGACCAAGCAGAAGAAATCTTTCGCAGTATGGGGTTAACCAACTCCAGAGAAGCACAAACAGTAACCAAACAGTTAAAAGAAGAAATCCGTTTTTGGTGGCGAACAGATGAACTACACCAATTTAAACCCACCGTCGTCGATGAAGTGGATTATGCCCTGCACTACTTCGATGAAGTTCTCTTTGATTCCCTCCCCCAGTTAACCCTGCGTCTGCAGCAAAGTCTAGAATCCTCCTTTCCCCGTTTACAAGCGCCAAAAAATAACTTCTGTCGCTTCGGTTCTTGGGTTGGGGGGGATCGGGATGGCAATCCCTCCGTTACCCCCGAAGTCACCTGGAAAACCTGCTGTTATCAGCGCAATCTCGTTATTAAAAAATATCTCGATGCTATTCGCGACCTGACCAGTATTTTAAGTGCCTCCCTGCACTGGTGTCATGTCTTGCCGGAGTTGCTGGACTCCCTGGACAGAGATAAACAGCAAATGCCTGAAATCTATAGCCAGTTAGCAATCCGCTACCGTCAGGAACCCTATCGCCTCAAATTGGCCTTTATTCAAAAACGTCTGGAAAATACCCGTGATCGCAATAATCGCCTCAATGACCCGGAAGAACGACAATTATTAACTAAACTCAACGAAACCAACATCTATCGCTCCGGTTCCGAGTTTTTAGCCGAATTACAGCTATTAAAGCGCAGTCTCTTGCAAACCGGTCTTTCCTGTCAAGAACTCGATCGACTGATCGCCCAAGTGGAGATTTTTGGCTTTGTCCTGACTCAGTTAGATTTTCGGCAAGAATCCACCCGTCACGCCGAATGTATCGAAGAAATCGCCGCCTATCTCGGAGTTTTACCAAAACCCTACGGCAAATTAACCGAATCAGAAAAAATCGCCTGGTTAGTGGGGGAATTAAAAACCCGTCGGCCCTTAATTCCCCGGGAAATGCCCTTCTCGGAAAGAACCTGCGAAACCATTGAAACCCTGCGAGTTTTAAGAAGTCTGCAAGGGGAATTCGGTCTGGAAATCTGCCAAACCTACATTATCAGCATGACCAACGAGGTCAGCGATGTGCTAGAAGTGCTGTTATTAGCCCAAGAAGCTGGTTTATACGACCCCGCCACTAGCCGCAGTTCCCTCCGCATCGTTCCCCTCTTTGAAACCGTCGATGACCTCAAACACGCCCCCGGCATCATGCAGACTTTGTTTGAATTGCCCCTCTATCGAGCAGCCCTGGCCGGCGGTTACGACCATTTAGCGGCTTTAAACGGGGAGGACGTGACCCCGGAACCGGCCATCCTCGAACCGGGTAATTTACAGGAGATTATGGTGGGTTACTCCGATAGTAACAAGGATTCTGGCTTTTTGAGCAGTAATTGGGAAATTCATAAGGCCCAGAAGGCTTTACAAAAAACCGCTAAACAATACGGCGTGAATCTACGTCTTTTTCATGGCCGGGGCGGTTCCGTCGGTCGGGGTGGTGGACCGGCCTACGCCGCTATCCTCGCCCAACCCCGGGGAACTATTAACGGTCGCATTAAAATCACCGAACAAGGCGAGGTTTTAGCCTCGAAATACTCTTTACCAGAATTGGCCTTGTATAACCTCGAAACGGCCGTAACGGCAGTCATACAGGCAAGTTTACTGGGCAGTGGTTTTGATGATCTCGAACCCTGGAATCGCATCATGGAGGAGTTGGCCACCCGTTCACGGCAAACCTATCGCAGTTTGATTTATGAAGAACCGGACTTTTTAGACTTCTTCCTGTCTGTAACTCCCATTCCTGAAATTAGTCTTTTACAGATTAGTTCCCGACCGGCGCGCCGGAAAAGTGGTCAACAGGATTTAACTACCCTGCGGGCAATTCCCTGGGTATTTAGTTGGACCCAAACCCGTTTTCTTTTACCGGCTTGGTATGGTTTAGGGACAGCTTTACAGATGTTTCTCGATGATTCTCCTAGCAGAAATTTGGAATTGTTACGCCATTTTTATCACAAGTGGCCTTTCTTCCAGATGGTGATTTCTAAGGCAGACATGACTCTATCGAAGGTGGACCTACAGATGGCCTATCACTACGTCAGTGAACTTTCTAAACAGGAAGATCGAGAACGTTTTCAACGTCTGTTTGAAAGGATCAAAGAGGAATATAATCGCACTAGCGAGATTGTTCTCCAGATCACCGGCGAGAAACATTTATTAGATAATGATCCGAATTTACAGCGCTCGGTGCAGTTACGCAACGGTTCGATCGTTCCCCTCGGTTTTCTACAGGTGTCTCTCCTCAAGCGTTTACGTCAATACAATAGTCAAGCTCAATCCGGTGTGATTCATTTCCGCTATTCTAAAGAGGAGTTATTAAGGGGTGCTTTAATGACGATTAATGGTATTGCCGCAGGGATGAGAAATACTGGTTGATTACAGATAATTAGGGTGTGCTGAAAAAGTGTATTGGTGGGGGCAGGGTGTGGGGTGTAGGGTGTAGGGATTTTGAGGGGGTCAACCACCTAATTTTCAGGGAAAAAGTCCTTGAAATTTCCCTCCGATACCCGCAATGGCTGGCACTTTTTGAGGGGAAAAAAGTCTAAAAATGTTACCCAACAAGGTTTTTAGATTTATTCAGCCAACCCTAATTAATGGTAGTTTTCGGGGGGATTGTCTTGAAGGTAATCCACCCCATTTTTGTGATTTGTCAACTTTTTGTAGAACTTCTACTGAGTTGTTATTTTTAAAGGGAAACTCCCCGATAAAATTGGCCATTACTTCCGATTTTATCACTCAATCCCAGCTTTTGGGGGGTTCTATTGGCTAATATTACTATAGCGTTTCCTAAGCTAGTGAGGTACACATATTTTTCTTCCCTTTTGACTTTTGCCTCTTGCCTTTTGCCTAAAACCCATAACTTTTGTACCTCAGCAGACTGAAAAACGCTATATCACTTATTGACTAAAAATGAAGATTTTACCGCTAACAGTTGACAATCGACGATCGATCCCGAAGAGAAGCAATTAAGCTCCCTGGTGTGTCGGAAGATTAGAGATTGTGCCAAAATGGAGAAAGTGACCCAATGATTACAGGTAAATTGTTAAAGAAAGGATCGAGTAACCGTGACTGATACGAACTTAGATATACTATCCCTGACGGATCCAGCGATCGCAGGGATTCTGCAAAAAGAACTGCAACGTCAAAGAGATCACCTAGAATTAATCGCTAGTGAAAACTTTACCTCGGCTGCCGTCATGGCCGCCCAAGGTTCGGTTTTAACCAACAAATACGCGGAAGGACTGCCCAAAAAACGCTACTATGGCGGTTGCGAATACGTTGATGAAGCGGAACAATTAGCGATCGATCGGGTTAAACGACTATTTGGGGCAAACCACGCTAACGTACAACCCCACTCTGGCGCCCAAGCTAATTTCGCCGTTTTCCTGACCCTCTTGCAGCCCGGCGATACGATTATGGGCATGGATCTCTCCCACGGTGGTCATCTTACCCACGGTTCCCCCGTTAACGTTTCCGGAAAATGGTTCCGAGTAGTACAGTACGGAGTAAGTCCCGAAAGCGAACTCCTCGACTACGATCTCATCCTTGACATCGCCCGCAAGGAAAAACCAAAACTAATTATCTGCGGTTATTCTGCCTACTCGCGCCGGATTGATTTCGAGAAATTCCGGGCCATCGCTGACGAAGTGGGGGCCTACCTGATGGCAGATATCGCCCATATTGCCGGTTTAGTGGCCACCGGTCATCATCCTAACCCCCTACCCCACTGTGATGTGGTCACTACCACCACTCACAAAACCCTGCGCGGTCCTAGGGGGGGTTTAATTATGACCAAAGACGAGGAATTAGGCAAAAAATTCGATAAATCCGTCTTCCCCGGTACCCAAGGCGGGCCCCTAGAACACGTGGTCGCGGCGAAAGCGGTGGCTTTTGGGGAGGCCCTGAAACCGGAGTTTAAAATCTATTCGGGCCAAGTAATCGCTAATGCCCAAGCTTTAGCCAGTCAGTTGAAAGCTAGAGGGATTAAAATTGTCACCGATGGTACGGATAATCACTTGATGTTACTCGATTTAAGATCCGTGGGCATGACCGGGAAAGAAGCCGATCGCTTGGTCAGTACCATCAATATTACCGCTAATAAAAACACTGTTCCCTTCGATCCCGAGTCTCCTTTTGTCACCAGTGGTCTGCGCTTGGGTTCCCCGGCTATGACCACCAGAGGACTAGGAGAAACGGAATTTATCGAGATTGGCAACATCATCGCCGATATTCTCCTTAATCCTGGTGATGAAGCCCTGAGAACTGCTTGCCGTCAACGGGTAGCTAAACTCTGTGAAAGCTTCCCCCTCTATCCCCATCTCCATATTTCCGTCCCCGCCTTGGCCTAAAACGAGAGATAATAAAAACTCATAATTGGCGATTGCCCGTCAGTTGCCAATTGTGAATTAAATCGCCCCCCAATTCCCATGTCCGGAGATTTATACTATCTAATTGCTTTTCTGATCGCCCATACCGTGGTACTTTGGAGTACCCCCCTCGTCAGAACCGTCGGACTGAAAAGCGGTTACGTCGATAAACCCAACGAAAGGAAGGTCCATGAAAAGCCTATGGTTCGACTGGGGGGAGTTTCGATCTTTATCGGCGCTTTAACTGCCCTCCTGATCGTTTGGTGGTTGGGAGGGTTTGCTGGTTTAAACAGCGATCGAGAATGGGAAGTGTGGGGCGTAACCCTAGGCGGTTTGGGCTTTTTCCTCATCGGTCTAGCGGATGATCTTTTTAATCTTTCGCCCCTCAATCGTCTGGTAATGCAGTTTAGCGTCGCTTTTCTAGCTTGGCAAGCTGGGGTGAGGATCGATTTCCTCTCTATTCCCTTCGGCGATTTATTACAAATTCATTGGCTAAGTTTGCCAGTTACTCTCCTCTGGTTAGTGGGGATGGCTAACGCAATTAACTGGATTGACGGTTTAGATGGATTAGCGGCGGGAGTTTCCGGTATATCTGCCGTGGTTATTTTGATTGTAACTTTGGTGATGGGACAACCGGCCGCCGCTATTATCGCCGCCGCTTTAGCGGGTGGGGCCCTGGGTTTTCTGCGTTACAATTTTAACCCCGCCCAAATTTTTATGGGGGATGGTGGGGCCTATTTTATGGGTTTTACCCTCGCGGGTGTGGCGGTGATTGGATTGGCTAAAACTACTGCTGTGACTACCGTTGCCGTTACCGCCGTCCTATTACCCTATCTCATCCTCGCGGTTCCTCTCCTCGATATGTCCACGGTGATTATTTCCCGTCTCAAACGCGGAAAATCCCCTTTTGTGGCTGATAAACGTCATTTACATCATCGTTTACTGAAAGCGGGTATCTCTCACCGTTTGACAGTATTATTTATCTACGCCCTAACTCTCTGGGTGGGCAGTTTAGCCCTCGGTTTCTCCAATGTTCCCAGTGGTTGGGGTTTTGCCTTTGGTGCGACTCTCCTCCTCGGTTACGTCGGTTGGCAAGTCTGGCGCAATCGTGGCAGTGAACCGTAAGCCATCTTAAACTAGAAAAAAGATTAATAATTAAGATAGCGGCAGGATAACTCTGGGAGTTTAGCAAATGTCTAACGAAACTGTAACTTATTCCCTTGAAACGGTTCTTAAGGAAATCAAAGACAGCATCAAGGAAGTCAACCACAAAGCTGATAGAATCGATCAACGTCTGACACAATTAGAAATCGGACAGGCAGAACTTAAAGGAGAAATTAAAGCTTTAGATGAGCGACTAAGCACAAAAATTGACGGATTGACCGCTAGAGTTGCCTATCAAGAGTTTACTAATCGAGGCATTTTGATCGCCCTTGTTGTTGCTATTTTAGGAGGAGCAGCTAAACTTTTTGGGTTTATTGGCAACCCCTAGAAGTTGCCCTTAGCATCATAAATTTTTCCTATCTTATTTTTTCAGCAAGCCCTAATTAAAGTTATCAAAAGTAGGAGTTTAGCAAATGTCTAACGAAACTGTAACTTATTCCCTTGAAACGGTCCTGACAAGGATTGAGGGAAAAATCGACTCTTTACAAAGAGATGTTAATGAGCGTCTCACTAAGCTAGAGATAGGACAATCGGAAATAAAAGGGGATATTAAAGCCCTAGATTCTAAAGTTATGGAAATAGAAAAGCGTATTGACGACCTGAATGCAAGGGTGAATATTACCACTAATGGATTTCTTGGCATTGTCGGAATTTTGGTGACAGGAATACTAGGCATTCTGGGAAAAATCGTCTTTTTCCCTAATCCCTAAAAGTTGTCCTTTAGAGATAAAATAAGCAAAAGTAGGAGTTTAGCAAATGTCTAACGAAACCGTAACTTATTCCCTTGAAACGGTCTTGACAAGGATTGAGGGAAAAATCGACTCTTTACAAAGAGATGTTAATAAGCTAGAGATAGGACAATCGGAAATAAGAGGGGATATTAAAGCCCTAGATTCTAAAGTTATGGAAATAGAAAAGCGTATTGATGACCTGAATGCAAGGGTGAATATTACCACTAATGGATTTCTTGGCATTGTCGGAATTTTGGTGACAGGAATACTAGGCATTCTGGGAAAAATCGTCTTTTTCCCTAATCCCTAAAAGTTGTCCTTTAGAGATAAAATAAGCAAAAGTGAAAGTTTACCAAAATGTCTAACGAAACCGTAACTTATTCCCTAGAAGCTGTCCTGACAGGGATAATAAAGTTCAGCTAATTGCCCAACTTCTGGTGGTCCGATGCTAACAATTGCTGCATAGCTGGGCTGTGACGGAAGTGAGATAAATCTAAAATTTTCTTCCTCAATTTCGTTGTCCGATTCTAGTTGATTTTGCCAAAGAATATTCTCAAGGATATCGCAAAAATAGAGAAAATAAACCCAATCCTTTGGCTAGAAAATAAGATTGAGTCAACACAATCAAGGCCTTGGGATAGGTTAAAAACACATCCCAGGGTCTCGATTAAGTCAGAATTACTGACGAATTTGTACTGGCATTACCAAATAGGTCATCTTTAAACCTCCCAAGGGAGTAAAAATAACCGGCTGGGTACTAGCATTTAACCGCATTTGGATATCATTATTGGGTAAAGCCTTCAAACCGTCCATCAAATATTTAACATTAAAGGCAATATCGCCACTTTCTCCCTGAATTTCCGCCGCCATGGACTCTTTGGCGCTACCTAAATCGGGAGATTCCACCGCTAGGGATAAACGGTCATTTTCGCTATCGAGACTAAACTTGACTAAATTATTCTTTTGGTCAGCTAAAACCGCCACTAATTCCAAACAACGGATTAATTGTTTGCGGTCTAAAGTTAAAGAGCGATCAAAGGATTTAGGAATTAACTGATTATAAGTGGGATAGGCCCCTTCTAACTTACGACTGGTTAACCTCTGTTCCCCCATTTCAAAGATGACTTGAGAATCATCCACATGCAGAGTAATAGTCTCGATATTTTGTTTTGTTGCCATCATTCTTTCCAATTCTCGCAGGGCCCGGGCCGGAATGGTGACATTAAAGCCACCAGAGGCACTTTCTACCTCCTCTAGGGGAGTTTGTACCACCGCTAAACGATGACCGTCTGTAGCGGCAAATTCTAGACAATCGACGGTTTTAGTTAAATGTACCCCCGTCAACACCTGTTTAGTTTCATCGCCACTAGCGGCAAACAAAGCACCTTTTAGTCCCTCTGTCAAGGCAACTATAGGTAAATTAACAATTTCCCCATCGGCCACCGTGGGCAATTCTGGGAACTCATCGGCTTTCATACCGCGAATTTGGAACTGTGCCGAGGCAGTTTTCAGGAAAGCGAGACTATGCTCTTCATCATTCTCGTTTTCTTCCACAGAGATAGTGATTTCCCCCTCTCCCAAACGAGAGACAATATCGTTCAGCAATTTTGCCGGCAGGGTAATTTTGCCCCCTTCCACCACCTCGGCCCGAAAACTGGTGCGAATCCCTAAACTCAAATCAAAAGCAGTCAGGCTAATTTCGCCCTTTTCCTCATCGGCACAAAAGAGAACATTTCCCAACACCGGATGGGTAGGACGACTGGCAACGGCCCGACTAACTAGGGATAAATTGCTGTTGAGTTCGCTTTGACTACTGGTAAATTTCATAGCAGGAATAGTTTTTTTGTACGCTAAGAAATAATAGCAAGAATTCCCCTGTGGAAAATCTGTGGAAAACCAGAGCTTTTTTTGATCGCTCTTTCCGGGCTAAAATCTATCAATAGCAATAACTTCGCCCATTGCTAGGGTGTTTTGAGCAATTCTGAAAAGATTGTGGAAAAATTGTCAACAGTGAAATTTTCGCCCTTTCTCAGCCAATTCTATAAGCTGTTAACCCTGGGGCTATAAGTCAAGAAGAGCGAGACTTTAGCCAACCAGCACTTTTCTTGGCGAAAAAATTGCGTAAAATGTAGGCTGGTGATCTTTAAAATGGAACAAGCAGCAGGAAATTAACAAAACAAAGCTCCGGGCCTTTCCCGGAACCGATAGACTCAAGTAGACAAGGAGACAGGATTGGTTAGCACATCTTCGCATCAAACAACAAAATCGAAAGAAATCTTTACAGCCGCTCAAAAATTAATGCCGGGGGGTGTAAGTTCCCCCGTGCGCGCCTTTAAATCCGTCGGTGGTCAACCCATCGTTTTTGAAAGCGTCAAAGGGGCTTATATTCGCGACGTGGACGGTAACGAATATATCGACTATGTGGGAACTTGGGGGCCGGCTATCTGTGGTCATGCCCATCCCGAAGTGATTGCCGCCCTACACGAGGCCCTAGACAAAGGGACCAGTTTCGGCGCTCCCTGTGTCCAAGAAAATATTCTCGCTGAAATGGTGATTGATGCCGTTCCCAGCATTGAAATGGTGCGTTTTGTCAATTCCGGCACCGAAGCCTGTATGTCCGTCCTGCGCTTAATGCGGGCTTTTACCGGCCGGGATAAAATCATCAAATTCGAGGGCTGTTACCACGGTCACGCCGATATGTTCCTCGTTAAAGCCGGCTCTGGTGTGGCCACCCTGGGCTTGCCCGACTCGCCGGGGGTTCCCAAAACCACCACTAACAACACTTTAACCGCCCCCTACAATGACCTGGAAGCGGTAAAAGCCCTCTTTGTCGAAAATCCCGACTCGATCGCCGGGGTGATTTTAGAGCCAGTGGTGGGTAATGCCGGCTTTATCGTGCCGGATGCTGGCTTTTTAGAAGGATTGCGGGAATTAACCAAGGAGTACGGGGCCCTATTAATGTTTGATGAGGTAATGACCGGATTCCGCATCGCCTACGGTGGCGCTCAGGAAAAATTCGGCATCACCCCCGATTTAACCACCCTCGGCAAAGTTATCGGCGGTGGGCTGCCAGTGGGGGCCTACGGCGGTCGGGCCGATATTATGGCGATGGTGGCTCCAGCCGGCCCGATGTACCAAGCGGGAACCTTATCCGGCAACCCTTTGGCTATGACGGCGGGAATTAAAACCCTCGAGTTACTCCAGCGCCCCAGCACCTACGAATATCTCGATAAAGTGACCAAATCCTTAACTGAAGGGCTGCTGAAAGTGGCCAGAGATGCTGGTCATAGCGTTTCTGGAGGTCATATTAGTGCCATGTTCGGGATGTTTTTCACTGGCAACCCCGTGCATAACTATGAAGATGCCAAAAAGGCCGATGTGGCTAAATTCGGTCGTTTTCACAGAGGAATGTTGGAAAGAGGCGTTTATCTAGCTCCTTCCCAGTTTGAAGCTGGTTTTACTTCCTTAGCTCACACAGAGGCCGATATCGAACGGACTTTGGCTGCCGCTAAAGAGGTGTTAGAAAGTTTATAGTCAATGCTGCCAGGTTTTTAGATTTATTCAGCAAACCCTACTTAGGCGATTTCAGGTATCAAACAAAAACCCTCGATCGAGCGATCGAGGGTTAACCATGAACAAAAAATTTACCTAGACTACAGTAGCAGCTTTACGGGCAGCGGCCGCCTCATCGGGATGAATACCGAGACGGGTAAGATTGAGACGACCTTTACTATCGATCTCCCGTACCTTAACTAACACCTCATCCCCCACGGCCACTTCATCCTCCACCTTACCGACGCGTCCCTCGGCCAATTGGGAAATATGGATCATTCCCTCTTTCCCTGGCAAAACTTCCACAAAAGCACCGATTTGGATAATGCGAGTCACGCGACCGAGATAAACCTCACCCTCATTGAGTTTGCGGGTCATATTGTAGATCAGTCGTTTAGCTTTTTCGGCCTGTTCCCCATCGGTAGAGGAAATGGTGACAGTACCATCGTCATCGATATCGATTTTCGTGCCGGTCTGTTCAGTAATCCCTTTAACCGTCTTACCACCTGGCCCGATGACTAACCCGATCAGATCCGGATCGATCTTGATCGTCAATAACCGGGGTGCGTGGGGAGATAATTCCGTGCGGGGTTTTTCTAGGGTCGCTAACATCTTCTCGAGGATATGTTTGCGGGCCGGTAAAGCTTGTTCGATCGCCTTGGCCACCACTTCCATGCTTAAACCGGGGATTTTCATATCCATCTGGAGAGCGGTGATGCCGGAATCAGTGCCAGCCACCTTAAAGTCCATATCTCCCAGAAAATCCTCAATACCCTGAATATCGGTCAAAATCCGCACTTCTTCCCCTTCTTTAATTAAACCCATGGCCGCACCGCTAACGGGTTTTTTCAGGGGAACACCGGCATCCATCAGCGCCAGGGTAGAACCACACACGGAACCCATGGAGGTGGAACCATTAGAAGAGAGGACTTCCGACACCACCCGCAGCACATAGGGAAATTCCTCCTGTGGGGGGAGGACAGGTACGATCGCCCTTTCCGCTAAAGCACCGTGACCAATTTCTCGACGGCCGGGAGAACGCATGGGACGGGTTTCACCGACGGAAAAGGGTGGGAAATTGTAGTGATGAAGATAGCGTTTTTCATCTTCGGGATGGAGATCGTCCCCTAAATCCTGAGCATCACCGGGGGTGCCAAGGGTGGCGATCGAAAGCACTTGGGTTAAACCGCGATTAAACAAACCGCTACCGTGAACCCGACGGGGTAAAACTCCCACCCGGCAAGAAATCGGGCGTACTTCGTCCAGTTTGCGACCATCAACCCGCACCCCATCCTCGATAATTTGGGCGCGCATCAGTTTTTTGGTCAGATCCTTAAAGAGATTACCGATTAACTTCGGTTCTTCCAGGGTTGGAGCTTTTAAGGGATCTTCATCGGGGAGAGCGGTTATAGTTTCCTTGAGCCGATTTTCGATCGCCTCTAATTTCTCATCCCGTTCGGTTTTGCTGAGGGTAAACTGACAGAGAATCTGTTTAATTTCCTCTTTAGCTTGTTCTCGCAGAAAATTCTGCACGGTTTCGTTTACTGCCGGCGCTTCCCGCGTCACGAGGGCAATACCCAACTGATCGATTAATTCCCGTTGAGCGGTGATCAGGTCGCGGACCGCTTCATAACCAAAATCGATCGCCTCAATAATATCCCGTTCCGGTAACTGATTGGCTCCCGCTTCGATCATCACCACCCCTTCGGGACTACCGGCCACCACTAGATCCAATTCTCCGTTATGGATTTCCTTGTAGGTGGGATTGATGATAAATTCATCTCCCAATAAACCGACGCGCACCGCTGCCATCGGTCCTTGGAAGGGAATCCCCGCCAACAGAACCGCCACGGAGGCCCCCGTAACGGCCAAAACATCCGGGGGGACTTCCTCATCCATTGAGAGGGTTGTAGCGACCACCTGAATATCATCCCGCATCCAACTGGGAAATAGGGGCCGCAGGGGGCGATCAATCAAACGACCGGTCAGAATTGCTTTTTCCGGGGGACGACCTTCACGACGCAAAAATCCTCCCGGGATGCGCCCGGCGGCGTATAATCTTTCTTCGTAATCAACGGTTAAGGGCAGGAAATCTACTCCTTCTCTGGCTTTGGCTGTGGTTGCTGTCACTAAAACCGCCGTTTCTCCCGATTGGATCAGAACACTACCGCCAGCTTGGGGGGCTAAAAGCCCTATTTTTAGTCGAATATCCCTGCCATCAAAGGATATTGACTTGTCAAACTCTTCCATGTAAAGCTATATTCCTTTCTTTCACTTTTCTCTGTGCTGTGGCAATCCTAGCATTTTTTGTACCCCTTTCCGACAGGTTTAGTATTCAGTGATCAGTTATCAGTTATCAGTTATCAGTTATCAGAGTTGAGTTTTCAGTTCGCTGATTACTCTTTACCGTTTACCGATCACAGCAAAAAAGCTCCCCATCTCCCCATCTCCCCATCTCCCCACTTCCTGCTTTTAAACAGGATTTAACATGACTTGCTCAAACCAGCCAAAAAATGATAGCTTCAGATATAGGAATAATCTGGTTAAGAAAAAAAATGTCTTCCCTTGCCGCTTGCTGGCCCAAAAATATTTCTAAGTATTAGCAAAACTGACTGACTCTCAGCAGTTGGGCGGGATTTTTCCAGGCTCGAAGAACCCCAAACCAAGAAAATTAAGACAATTAAAAGGATTGCGTCTCTATTATCTGTTAGACGCTTCTAATCCAGTGAATTTGCGGGTTATCTTCAAATTAACCCCGTTTAACCCTATTTATTATCGATTATGGCTGAAAGTTATTTACTAGACAAACTGCAATCTGTAGAACAGACCTACAAAGAATTAACCCGTCGTCTAGCGGATCCCGATGTCACCAGTAATCCGGGTGAATTGCATCGTCTGGCCAAATCCCGCGCTTCCCTAGAGGAAACGGTCAACACCTACGAAATTTGGCAAAAAAGTCAAGAGGATTTAATCGGTGCGAAACAAATCTTCAAAGAATCCGCCAGCGATCCCGAATTACGCGAAATGGCAGCCCTAGAAGTGGCAGAATTAGAGGCAAAAATCGCCTCTTTGGAAGACCAATTAACCATTCTGCTGCTGCCCCGGGATCCCCTCGATGAAAAGAATATCATGCTAGAAATTCGCGCTGGAACCGGGGGTGATGAGGCCAGTATTTGGGCGGGGGATTTAGTTCGCTTGTACTCAAAATATGCCGAAACTCAAAACTGGAAAGTTAGCCTTTTGAGTGAATCTCCGGCGGATATGGGAGGATTTAAAGAGGCAATTTTAGAGATTAAAGGCGATAACGTCTATAGTAAGCTGAAATTTGAGGCGGGAGTCCACCGGGTGCAGCGGGTTCCTCTGACGGAAGCGAGTGGTCGCGTCCACACTTCCACCGCTACCGTGGCGATTATGCCGGAAGTGGACGATGTGGAAGTGCATATCGATCCCAAGGATATTGAGTTAACCACGGCTAGATCTGGGGGGGCAGGCGGTCAAAATGTCAATAAAGTGGAAACTGCGGTCGATTTAATCCATAAACCCACGGGAATCCGGGTTTTCTGCACCGAAGAGCGCTCGCAATTGCAAAACCGGGAACGAGCTATGCAGATTCTCCGGGCGAAACTGTACGATATGAAGTTACAGGAACAACAGGAAGCGGTTAGTTCCATGCGGCGCTCTCAGGTGGGAACCGGTTCCCGTTCGGAAAAAATTCGCACCTATAACTATAAGGATAATCGTCTCACCGATCATCGCTTAAATCAGAATTTTTCCCTCGATCGCATTTTAGACGGCGCCATCGAAGAGGTGATCCAATCCTGTATCGCCAAGGATCAACAGGGAAAACTGGCAGAATTAGCCGCTGCCCAAGAGACAGCTTAATCAGTGATCAGTGATCAGTTACCAGTGATCAGATTTTAGTTTTCAGTGAATAGTATTGAGTGGCAAGTTCAGAGCTTTCTGTTCACTGATTACTGATTACTGATTACTGGTTAATGTTTACTGTTCACCACAAAAAGCTCCCCACTCCCTGCACTTTCCCCACTGGTGGGTGAGTGCGGGTGGGGACTGATGCCGGTTAGTTCAACTCACGACTAATTCTAAGCTTCCACTAAACGAAAAGCCGCACCCAAACCGACAGCGATCTCATCGGGAGAAATTTTCCCATCATGGTTAATATCGATCGCATCGAATACCGCATCGGTTCCCGCCCATTCTTCCCGGGTGATGAAACCATCGCCATCATGGTCATAGACTCGGAAAATATCTTCGGCGGCGTGTTCTAGGGTTGACTGACCTTCCAACTGGGTTAAACGTTGAATCAGCAATTGTTCTAATAATTCTAAAGCTTTGGTAAAACCTTGAATACCTTCCGTTAATTTTTCGGAAGCCATGGCATCTTCGGCGTGCATTTTCTCAAAAGTCGCTTGATCCAGGTCAATTTTGACAATATCAAGGGTTGCGGCCTGGTCTGGATCGAGCTTACGGGGTAAATCGGCTTCTGTCCCTTGCAATTGTTCGAGAAGTTTCGGGGAAATGGTTAAAAGATCACAACCGGCTAACTCGCAAATTTCACCGATATTGCGGAAACTTGCCCCCATAACTTCGGTTTTATAACCAAACTTTTTATAGTAGTTATATATCTGGGTAACGGATTGGACTCCAGGATCTTCAGCGCCAACGTAGTCTTTACCAGTTTCTTTTTTATACCAATCGAGAATGCGACCGACAAAGGGAGAAATTAAGGTTACTCCCGCCTCCGCACAGGCGATCGCCTGATGAAAACCGAATAATAGGGTTAAATTACAGTGAATTCCCTCTTTTTCGAGGACTTCTGCGGCTTTAATCCCTTCCCAAGTCGAGGCAATTTTAATTAAGACTCTTTCTCTAGAGATACCCGCTCTCTAGAGATACCCGCTTGTTCATACTGGGAAATGAGATAACGGGCCTTGTCGATGGTAGCTTGGGTATCGTAGGAAAGACGAGCATCTACTTCGGTCGAGACGCGGCCGGGGACGATTTGCAGGATTTGTAGACCAAAACCGATGGCCAGGCGATCGAAAGCTAATTTGGCCACATCTTCCGGGGTGGCCTGCTTTCCCAATTCTTTTCTGGCCGCTTGCAGGGTTTGATCGACAATCGGCTGATATTGGGGCATTTGGGCCGCGGCCGTAATCAGGGAGGGGTTAGTGGTGGTATCTTGGGGGGTAAAAGCTTCGATCGCTTGGATATCGCCGGTATCGGCAACAACCACTGTAAATTCCCGTAATTGTTCTAGTAGGGTTTTAGCCATAACTTCTCCAGATGCGTGTTAACGCGAGACTTTATCTAGATCTTAGCGATTCGATCGAGAGGAAGGGGAAAAATTCCCGATTGATTTAATTCCCAAGCACAGACCTGGCCAAAGTCGGGATAAGAGCAGGAATCTTGGGTCCACTTCTTGCCCAAAGTCCTCTATTTGTGATAGTATTAGTGATTGTGTCGATTTAATAAAAGGGAGTTTATGCCCAAGCTAAAAACGCGAAAGGCGGCGGCCAAACGATTTGAGGCCACGGGAAGCGGCAAAAAAATCAAACGTCGCAAAGCCTTCAAAAATCATCTACTCGATCATAAGAGTGCCGAACGCAAGCGCCGTCGTTTGTCCCAGATTACCCTGGTACACGAGCGCGACGAGAAGGAAGTGCGCTTAATGTTGCCCTATTTGTAAATTTTCCAGAAAAATCGTCTAAAGGATTATCATGTCTAGAGTAAAACGGGGGAATGTCGCCCGCAAGCGACGCAAAAAAGTTCTCAAATTAGCCAAAGGTTTTCGCGGTTCCCACTCGCGCTTATTCCGTACCGCTAACCAACAGGTAATGAAGGCCTTGCGGAATGCCTATAGAGACCGTCGCAAACGTAAACGCGATTTTCGTCGTCTTTGGATTACCCGCATTAACGCGGCTGCTCGTCAACAGGGCATCAGTTACAGCCAACTAACCGGACAATTAAAGAAAGCTAATATCCTCCTGAATCGGAAAATGTTGGCCCAATTAGCTGTCCTCGATCCCGTCGCTTTTGCTAAAGTGGTAGAAACAGCCAAAGGATAATTTAGCCCCAAGCATGACGGAAACTTGGCAAACGATTCAATTCCCCAGTTCAGAAAGTGCGATCGCTTTAGCGGGTCATCAAGAAGCTAACCTCAAATTGATAGCCAGGCAAACTGGGGCGAATTTAGTCCTCAGAGGCATGGAATTGCGGATTGCGGGGCAACCAACCCCCGTGGAGCGTGCCACAGCGATTGTGCGCTCCTTAAGTATTTTATGGCAAGAGGCCAAGTTAATCGCCGAAGCCGATATTATGACCGCTATCCATGCCCTCGATACGGGGCGTTCTAGCGAGTATAAAGAACTACAGCAGGATATTCTCGCTCGTACCCGTCGCGGGGAGCTAATTCGGGCAAAAACCTTCCGTCAGCGTCAATATATCCAAGCGATTCAAAGTCACGATATCACCTTTTGTATTGGACCTGCTGGCACGGGGAAAACCTTTTTAGCCGCCGTTTTAGCCGTACAAGCTCTATTAGAAGATAAAGTAGAACGGATTATCCTCACCCGTCCGGCTGTGGAAGCGGGGGAAAAATTAGGCTTTCTCCCGGGGGATTTACAGCAAAAAGTCGATCCTTTTTTGCGTCCCCTTTACGATGCTTTATACGAATTTATCGAAGCGGCCAAAATTCCCGACCTGATGGAACGGGGTAAAATCGAAATCGCTCCCTTAGCTTATATGCGGGGACGAACCCTAGCTAATGCTTTTGTTATCGTTGATGAGGCCCAAAATACCACCCCAGCACAGTTAAAAATGGTCTTAACTCGCTTGGGATTCGGTTCGCGCATGGTAGTAACTGGAGATGTCACCCAAACCGATTTACCGCAACAACAGGAATCGGGGTTAATTGCCGCTCAAAAAATCCTAAAATCAGTAGAAGGGATCGCTTTTTGCTACCTATCGCGGGCCGATGTGGTGCGTCATCCCTTAGTACAAAAAATCGTCTCAGCCTACGAACAGCACGAAAAATAACAGATTATGGATATTAAAAATGGTTTCGTCGATGCGGTGGGTAATACTCCCCTAATTCGTCTCAATAGTTTTAGCGAGGAAACCGGCTGCGAGATTCTCGGTAAGGCCGAATTTCTTAACCCCGGTGGTTCGGTCAAGGATCGCGCCGCTTTATATATTATCCAAGAAGCGGAAAAAGCCGGTACTCTCCAACCGGGGGGAACCGTTGTCGAAGGAACCGCCGGCAATACTGGCATCGGTTTGGCCCATATCTGCAATGCTAAAGGTTATAAATGCCTGATTATCATTCCCGATACCCAATCCCAAGAGAAAATCGACCTATTGAGAACATTGGGTGCCCAAGTGCGTACTGTTCCCGCCGTTCCCTACCGAGATGCCAATAATTACGTTAAATTATCGGGGAGATTGGCCAGTGAGATGGAAAATGCTATCTGGGCTAATCAATTCGATAATCTGGCTAATCGTCGCGCTCACTACGAAACCACCGGCCGGGAAATCTGGGAACAAACCGACGGTAAAATTGATGCTTGGGTGGCTGCCACGGGAACCGGGGGAACATACGCGGGGGTGGCGATGTTTTTAAAAGACCAAAATCCGCAGGTGCGTTGTGTGGTGGCGGATCCGATGGGTAGCGGTTTATATAGTTATGTGAAAACCGGGACAATTACCCTGGAAGGTAGTTCAATTACTGAAGGGATTGGTAATAGTCGTATTACCGCTAATATGGAAGGCGCACCCATAGATGATGCCATTCAAATTGATGATCCCACTGCCATTAAAGTTGTTTATCAACTATTACAAAAAGATGGTTTATTTATGGGGGGTTCTGTGGGTATTAATGTTGGTGCTGCGGTAGCTTTAGCTAAACAAATGGGGCCAGGCCACACCATCGTTACTGTTCTTTGTGATGGTGGGTCCCGTTATCAATCTCGTTTATATAATCCTCGATGGTTGACTGAGAAAGGATTGGCTTAATCAGGAATTATCGGCTCATAAATTAGTTGAGATAATGGTAGGGGTAGGGCAACAATGAGGGAAGGCAGCAAGGGAAAATGAGGCGCTTCGGTTGGGCAAACACTTGAGACAAGATAGACAATAATAGAATATTAAAGGGGGAAAATTAAGATGAAACAGGCATTTACAGCCAGAATTTTTCAAGAGGGTAATTGGTTTGTGGCTCAATGTTTAGAGGTTGATGTGGCAAGTCAAGGAGAAACGGAAACTGAGGCGTTAATAAATCTTCAAGAAGCCTTGGAATTACACTTTGAACCGCCTTGTGCAACAGTGATTCCTCAATTGCAAAAAATAGAGGTAGAAATTAATGCCGCTTAAGCCTTTATCTTATCGTGAAATTAAACGGAAATTAGAGACGGCAGGGTTTGAAGTGGTGAGTCAAAAGGGAAGTCATGTTAAGTTTGCTAAGGATACCTCTGAAGGAAAACGCACAGCGATTGTTCCTAAATATAAAGAGGTAACAATTGGGACGATTACCAGTATTTTAAGGCAAGCAGGGTTAAGTGTTGATGAGTTTGAGCGGTTATAAGTTAATAATCCAATCCTGTCTAAATTATGATTTTTTTGATTATTTGATTAACTATGATTGTTTTTGGCTCTCATCTCTGTGATCTGATTCTGATAATCTACCCACCAGATAGGCAATGGTAGCGGTAGCGCAATGCTTAGGTGATGTTATAATAATAATAGTTTTGCCCAAATTTTTATTAAGGACGGGATGATCTTAAAAATATGCAATATCAAGTCAATCTCAAACAAACAGAAGAGGGATATGCCGTTTGGTGTCCTAGTTTACCCGGTTGTGCTTCTCAAGGGACAACTAAAGAAGAAGCACTCAATAATATTCAAGATGCAATTGAGTCTTATTTAGAAGTTGCTGCGGAATTAAATCAAGGGATCGAATCTTATTATGTAGAAGTTGAATTAAATCATGCCTAGTCGCCTAGTCCAATGCACCTTTACTTCTAACTTCTTCGCTTGTTTTTCTGTAATTGGTAATTCACCTAAAATACTTTTCACTTTTCTCGTCCGACCAGCGGTTTCTTCTGTACTTGTTTTTATCAAAAAATACCGATTTTTGGGTTAACATACTGAATCATTAAATCTCTGACCGTCTCCTCTATTTCTCCCAAGTTATTAAATTTCTTGATTTGGGATTGCTCCTAGAGACACGCTCCCAACTATCGGGATAACTCTTGAATTCTTTTTTCATTTTCTGATCACATTGGATTGTTCCTCCCATCGAGAGTAAGTCATAACTATTATAATCTCATTTCTCTTTGTGATCAAGTTGAAGATTTTCTAGTTTTTGACAGCTATAACCATTAATACTCATTGCACAAGTGAGATGCTCCCTTTCATTCAAAATCGACAAATTGGGTTTTGGGTTTTGGGTTTTATTGTCGATGTAGTCGGGGATGAGCATTTTATTCTTATTAAGTATTAATTGAATTTAAAAGTAATTTTAGATCATCATCTTCATTTTCAGGCTTTAAATATAATGCACAAATTCGCTCAACATCATCGGCTAAAACTTTATTTTTTTGACACCAATCTTGAAGGCAAATATCACTTAAATTTTCAATAAAATCATGGTCAACATTAGCGGCTGGCGTACTTTCTTCACAGGCAATTTTATCTAAAATTTTAACAATATCAGGTTCAGCTAATTGTTTAGTAATAGGATTATAAAAAATGCCGTGATAATTTTGCTTATGTAAAACTAATAGATAAAGTAAGGGATGTTTTTCTGAATATATTTTAGCACTAATTAAATCATCAGATAAGGTTTCTGCATAATCACGATTAAGTTGAAGTTTTGCTGTATGTTGATAATAAGGAGAAATGTCTAAATCTGCTAAAGCATTAAGATTGATTTCCCCAGATTCAATCGTCACTTGAGATGCCATTTCAGAAATATTAATTTCTTGAGTTTCCGCAATAGTTAAAACAGGTAAATCAATTACTTTTTTTGATTCTTGATGACGAGACATTAAATTTTTCCATCGTTTTTGAATTTCCACTAAATCATAATTTAGTGCAGTGTTACTATTCTTTGCGCTTAGTGTTGGCACAAAAGTATAAATGTGAACGATGCGAGGTAAATGCCAGAAACGTAAAATTCTTCCCGCTCTTTGAACTGGTGCGATCGGAGTCCAATCAATATCATAATTAATAACTACTGAAGCATCTTGCATATTGACACCAACACCATGGGCATCAGTCGAAATAAAAATATCATAATTTTCGGCAAATTTCTCGGTTGTTTTATTGGAATGAGGAGCAAATTGTTTAATTAACTGTTCAATCTCTCTACTATCCTTCATCTCATATTTTTTTTCATCTTCGCTTTGCTCGATAGTATATGCAATTTTTAAAGAGGGAAAATTACTTATAAAGTACCGAGAAAGATAAGCAACTGTAGCCCTTCTTTCACAAAAAATAATTACCTTTTGCTGTTTTTCTAATACCTGCTCTTTGATAAGGGCAGACAAAATTTTAACTTTTAGATCAAGGTTCTGATTAAGGTTCTGATTGATTCGTTTCAGTTCAGCAATAATAGGTCTTAAAAATTTTTCTCTATCTTCACGAGAAAACATAAATTCAAGTTTCTCAAACTGATAGCTATTCTCCCCACCTGGAGTATCAGCAATACTTTCTAAAACTCCTTGAAGTGAGAGGGGCGAACTTGCCCATGCAATTTTAACTGAACGATTAAATAAATCTTTAAACATGATATTTTTAGATTTAAGGTTAAAGTAACCTTTGACTATTGCTTCAGTCAATTCATCTTGAAGAATAAGAGAAAAATTAATGCTATGAAGAATTATATTTGGCACATAACGTCTTTCTTCACCAAAATTAATATAGGTTTCTAATCCTTCCTTTTGACCATAATATTTAGCAACGTGAGGAGTTGTTAATTGACTAGCTACAGAAAGATTAATAAATTCATCTATATCGTTGATACACCAAGCATTAATATCTTTTTTTTCTTCTGTAAATAAATGATCCTGTTCTGGACACTTTTCCAAGAAAAAGTCAAATTCTTGAGGTTTACTTTCGCAAGTGTGAGGAAGTAGATAAAGTTGATTATTGATATTTTCAATATCTTTAGCATAAGGTGAACCAGTTAAAAGTAAAACTTTAAGATTACCCTTTTTTACTAATTCTCTAAGTTTGATAAAAGCTAATCTTTCTTTTGGTTTTTTAGTCATATTAAATAAATCTTGTTTAAATCGATTTCTAAATTCTTGACTTTCATCAATAATTAATAACCAACGCTGATTTTTAATATCTTCTAAAATATCTTCAAATAATTCCAAGGCATGATCTTGTTTAGCATCTTTTCTATCAAAAGTTTGCCGCACAAAATAATCACAGGGTAATCCCGCTTCTCGCATTTCTTTTTGCCAATTGCTGCGGACGGCTTTAGGTCCAATAACCATGATATTATCAATTAAATCTTCATCTCGTAAATGAAGAGCTACATGAACCGCTACAACAGTTTTGCCTAGTCCAGTTGAAGCAACCAGCATTGAGCCATCAAAGTTTTTGATCTGTCGTAAAGTTTGGGCAATCATGTCAATTTGGTAGGAAAGTGGCTTTTTAGAATATCTAGTTTTGGGAGGCTGGATATTTTCTAAAACCAACATAGTTTTGAGATAAATGTCCCAAGGTGCAGCAAACTGTAACCATTTTAGTAAAATTTCTAATAGTTCTTGAGTTAAATCTTTAGCCTCAGCAAAATAATCATCAAATTCTTTAACTAATGCAAGAACCTCTGTTTTATCAGTGATAATATTACCACCTTCAACTTGTTCTCTTAATCCTTTACCAGTTAAATTTGACGAAGTTTGAATTGCCGCTTTTTCATCACAGATGTAAAGTTTATTATGATGATCTTTGGCTCTGGCATCTACAATTCCAAACTGATTTGATTGTATTTTTTCTATAATATCAAGAACTGATTTTCTTCTATCTCTGTCTAATCCTATACGCACATCTCTCATTATTTCTTGAATTAATGCCATCCTTGCCCTTTGCTCTCCTGGATCATCTAAACCTACCAAAATATAGGTTTGTTTTCCTGTAGTATAACCCCGAACTAAATTCCAACCTTTAATCGTAAAAAAGCCTGTGGCAATGCGAATTTTTTGATTAGCTTCTTCTAAGTATTTGGTAATATATTCTATTGATTTACCTGATTCAAACCAGCTTAATCTGTTGTTATTTAAAGATTTTAATTCTTTCATATTAAACCTTCAATATCGAGATATATTCTGAATCGTAAGTCATAACTATTATAATCTCATTTCTCTTTGTGATCAAGTTGAAGATTTTCTAGTTTTTGACGGCTATAAACATTAATACTCATTGTACAAGTGAGATGCTCTCCAATGCATCAATGCACCAATTATACCCCCAATTAAATCAGGCGCTAAACCTTCCTTAAATTTTTCATCACAAACCACCTGACGCGCTTGCTTTAACGCAGATTCCCAAGTGATTCCTGCTCTCACATCTTCAATGTCGGCTCGACGCGCTAAGATACGAGCAGCTTGTTCTAGATCCCCTTCACATCTTTCAATCACGTCAATATCCGCAAGTGCTTTAGAATCCTCTACCAATTCAGCGCGAAACTGGGCAATTTCTTCAGGAGTAACTTTAGTTGATTCAATATCCATAGGTTGTTCTTATTTACAGACAATGCTAATTGTATAGTTTCTATTTTGCCCTCTATTGATAGTTTTTGATAGAAAGTGTTAATCTGACTGGTCACTGATAACTGAAAAGGTTCTTAATTCCCTACCATTGTGATAATTGCTGTCATTTAAACCACGACAAAATTAACTAATTTGCCAGGGACAACAATCACTTTTTTGATTTCCTTACCCTCTAAATAACGTTGGGCGATTTCTGATTCCAGGGCGAGGGTTTCTAGGGTGCTTTTATCGGCACTAGCGGGAACTTGTATCGTGCCTCTGGTTTTTCCCAAAATTTGGATGACAAGGGTAATCTCGTCCACAATCAGGGCAGTGGGATCAACTTTTGGCCAGGGTTGCAGGTGAATTGATTGGCTATGGCCTAAAGCTTGCCATAATTCTTCGCTAAGATGGGGGGCAAAAAGGGAAAGTAAGATTAATAGGGTTTCAATTCCTTCCCGATAAATGGGGGATGCAAAACACTTATTATCCCCTAAAGCGTTACTGAGTTTCATCAATTCGGAAATGGCGGTATTAAATTGATAATCCCCTTCTAAATCCTCGGAGATTTCTTTAATAGCGGTGTGAATTGCCCGTCTTAAATCTTTGTCAGTTTTCGAGAAAGTCTCTATTTTTTTGACTTGCTTGGGTTTATTTTCAATATATTCGCTGACTAAACGCCACACCCGATTAAGAAAGCGAAATTGTCCTTCTACCCCCGCATCTTCCCACTGTAAATCTTTTTCTGGGGGTGCGGTAAAAAGTATAAACATTCGGGCAGTATCAGCCCCATATTTTTCGAGAACTTTCAGAGGATCAACGCCGTTATATTTCGACTTAGACATTTTTTCAAAGAAGAAAGATAGAACTTCTCCCGTGTCTTTATCGCAATATTTATCCTCTTTATAGATAACATTTTCTGCGGGGACATATTTGCCAGTTTCGGGATTTTTGTAGGTTAATCCCTGTACCATTCCCTGGGTTAACAGACGGTTAAAAGGTTCATCAACATTAACTAAACCTCGGTCTCTTAAAACTTTGGTAAAGAAACGAGAATAGAGTAAATGTAGGATAGCGTGTTCGATTCCTCCGACGTATTGATCCACGGGCATCCAATCATTAACCTTCTCGAATTGAAAGGGTATATCTTCATTTTTAGCATCGGTATAACGGAGGAAATACCAACTAGAATCGATGAAAGTATCCATAGTGTCGGTTTCCCGTTTTGCGGGAGTGCCACAGCGAGGACAATCCACATTTACCCAGTCTTCTAATTTGGCTAAAGGAGAAGCACCTCGACCGCTAAATTCGACATTTTCCGGTAAAGTAACGGGTAAATTATCGATAGGTACTGGCACGGTTCCACAGTTAGGACAGTGGATAACAGGAATCGGACAACCCCAATATCTTTGACGGGAAATTAACCAATCCCGGAGGCGATATTGTATTCTAGCTTTGCCGTAACCTTGGGCAGTGGCATAATCAATAATAGCGGTTTTTCCTGCTGTAGAATGCAGCCCATTAAATTGAGCGGAATTAATCATAATTCCCGCTTCTGTATAGGCATCTTTTAACTCGATTTCGCCACTTTCTGGAGTAATAACTATCTTAATTGGCAGGTTATTTTCCCGAGCAAATTTAAAATCGCGACTGTCGTGAGCCGGGACTCCCATCACTGCCCCCGTCCCGTATTCGTAGAGGACATAATCAGCAATTAAAATCGGAATTTCTTCACCAGTAAAAGGATTAATTGCCAGTCCTCCGGTTTTAATACCGCGTTTGGGTTTATCTTCGGCAGTTCTTTCTAATTCGCTTTCGCTGGCTATCTCTTGAATAAAAGTTTCTACGGCCGATTTTTGTTCGGGAGTGGTAACTTGTAAAGTTAAGGGATGTTCGGGAGCAAGTACCACATAAGTCACTCCATAAACCGTATCGGGACGAGTGGTAAAAACGGCAATTTTTTCTGTGGAGTTAACAAGAGGAAATTCTAAATAAGCACCTACTGATTTACCAATCCAGTTGGCCTGCATGGTTTTAACCCGTTCTGGCCAACCGGTAAGTTTATCTAAATCAGTGAGTAATTGTTCGGCATAATCGGTGATTTTTAGGAACCATTGCCGGAGTAATTTTCTTTCTACTTTAGCACCCGATCGCCAAGATTTTCCTTCACTATCTACCTGTTCATTGGCCAAGACAGTTTGATCGATAGGATCCCAATTGACTGCCGCTTCTTTTTGGTAGGCTAATCCCGATGCAAAAAACTGTAAAAATAGCCATTGGGTCCAACGATAATATTCCGGGGAACAGGTGGCAACTTCTCTTTCCCAATCGATAGATAATCCTAACTGTTGTAATTGCCGTTTCATCTGGGCAATATTTTGATCAGTCCATTTTGCCGGAGGAACTCCCCTTTCAATAGCGGCATTTTCTGCGGGTAATCCGAAAGCATCCCACCCCATGGGATGCAGCACGCGATAACCCTGCATTCTTTTCAGACGGGCAATCACATCGGTGATAGTATAGTTGCGAACGTGACCCATGTGCAGGTTGCCCGATGGATAGGGGAACATGGAGAGGGCGTAAAATTTCGGTTTATCGGCGTTTTCTGGGGTTTTGTCCAATCCCATTTGCTGCCAAATCTTCTGCCATTTCTGTTCGATTTCTGCGGGGTTGTACGGCACTGGGGTCTTTTCTCCTGAGTTGTATCTATCTCTCCCATTTTACCGCAGCCGGCTGGGGGCGATTGCCAGTCTTGGGGTTATCTACCCTAGCAAAAACCCTCTGGGTTTTACTCACCCATAGGGTTTTAGTGGTTAATTTGCACGGGGAATATAGCCGTTCGACTTCACCCAATAGTTACTTGACTGGTATCGACACTGGTTGCCCCATGGACTTTACTGGCAATGGCCACCATTTTATTTAAAGTCGCCTGATTGGAAACCCCGCCTTTTAGTACAACTTTACTACCAGTTTGAGCGACCCACAATTTGTCCTCATCGGCTAAATCCGGTGTCTCGTCAAAAGCTAAAACTACTCGTTTAGCTAGGCCGCTTTCGTCGTATTTTCCATCTAATCCGACTCTTTCGGGGGGAATACCCGAAGCAGCGGCTTCCCCTGCGATCGCACTAGCGGCATCGGCCGGTTTATCTAAGCCAAAAATTCTTTTTAACCAATCCATTGCTAACACTCCTGATTGAGTCCTTAAAAATTGTACTATAACTAGATAGTTTGACTATTTTCTTAACAACTATTTTAGTTTTAACTACTATCTTGGTTGAAGTTTGAATATTTTCTTTTAACTGCCGATATTCTTAACTAAACCCTAATTATTGAGCTTTTTTTTGATTAATTAGCCCTGACATCTCCTCTGATTCAGATAGACATTTTTACTGACTTTTTAACAGCGATCCCTGCCAGTCTAACAGAAAAAGAATAACTAAATTGAGAATATCAGGGCTAAAAACGGCAAATTCTAGCTTTTTAACTCTATAACTGCCGATTAAGTCCAATTTAACCCTAAAAACCCAATTTCTTTAACAGAGATTTGGTCGAAACGATGTGTCGATCTAATCCTAAACGATCGGGACTGACTCCCAGCGCTAAGGCGACTAATTGGGAAAAATGTAACACGGGTAAACCTAAACTTCGACCGATCACTTTTGCCACTTCCGGTTGTCGGGAATCAAGATTAAGATGGCATAAAGGACAAGGGGTGACTAAACAATCGGCCCCCGCTGCCATCGCCTCTAAAATGTGTTTTCCTGCCATTTGGAACGATTGGGTGGTGGCATAACTGGACAGGGGCCAACCACAGCATTGAGTGCGTCCTTGATAATAAATCGGATTCGCCCCCACCACCCGAAAGACATTTTCTAGAGATTCCGGCTGAAAAGGATTATCGTAGGGGAGAGTATCCTGGACCCGCAAGAGATAACAACCATAAAAACCGGCACAATTTAAGCCTGATAAGGGACGAACCACCTTGTCCGCCAAATTATCTAAGCCATAATCGCCGACAATTGCCCAGAGTAGGTGCTTAACCGTCGTCGTACCTTGATAGGGGGAACAATGTTCTTTCTGTAAATAATTATTAACTTCCTCAACATAATTGGGATTATTATGCTTTGCTTCCTTCAAGCGCTCATCCACATGACCGATCACCCCTTGACAGGTGCTACAGTGAGTCAACAGGGGTAAATTGAGGGCTTCCGCTAGGGCAATATTGCGCGCATTGACGGCATCTTCCAACAGCTGCGAATCTTCCTTATAAGTTCCCGAACCACAACAGGCAGCTTTTTTGAGTTCGACTAAATTAATCCCCAAAGCTTCCGTCAGGGCTGCCGTGGATAAATATAGTTCCCGACAGGCACCTTGGGCGACACAACCGGGAAAATAAGCATACTGGAGATTTTTGACTGTCATGGATTCTAGGAAATTACTACTCATTGCCTATCTACCATCTTGCCGCCCTTCCCCCCTATCATCACTAAAGTCATGGAATTTCTTAACAGACAGTCTTTTGTGATCTGCTCCGAACAAGTGTACAGTAGTTTGTCCCTAGAAATAATATCCAAAAAGGAGGAGAGCCATCTCAATAGTATAGTGGCTCTCCTTGAGAAAAATTGTTGTCCTGAGGAGTCGGTTGTACAAATGGGAATCTGCCCGGTCAAGAGGTGATTTACGGGTAGAATTGAGATTGTAGCCGAGAAATTACGGCGAGAAACGCTATTTTGTCGGCTTACGCCGCTTGGGCGAGAGTGATAACAGCATCAAAGTCAGCACGGCTAGGGAAAATCGAGAGAACCCGATCGAGTTGGGTTAATTCAAAGATAATCTTGACTGAAGGTGGAATAGAACAAATATTGAAGGATTTTTCTTGACTTTGAGCCAGACGAAAGGCGGCAACTAAAGCCATTAATCCGGCACTGTCGAGGAATTCCACCCTGCTCATATCCACGAGAAAAGTGATAGAGCTGCTCCGGTTAACCAGATTGGCGAGCTGCTCTTGAAATTCTAGGACGTTAGCGGCGGTAATATAGCCGTTTGGCTCAAATAGAGCAATTTCTGCGACTTTTACAGGACTTTTCATGGCTGGGCTTTGAAATTCATAAATGAACCTTTTAACTGGAAATCAGATACCGCTATTATGTCCTAACTTTCTGATTTTGCAACCTTGGTCTTGATCAATTTTCTCTCTCCTGAAAAGATTAATCTTTTTTTAATCTTTCCCCTGTAGGAAGGAACCACTTTTAGGTTAGCCTTTAGTATAGGCAATAAGGAGAAACAGTGATCAAGACACACTAGGGTAAACATCCAGGTAAAGTAGTTAGGTTTAAGCTCTAATCCAGAATGACTGATGATAACTTAGCATTTTATAGGTATTTTTGCTGAAAAAAGTAAAGCAGGATACGGAAATTAGATTTATTGAACTAGAGTAAGAAAATTGTGGATACCCAGCCGACTATCCGCCAATTAGTGGAAAAAGCCCTATATTATCGTCAAATCACGCCAGAAATCGAAAACGGAATTAATGAACTACTCGGTCGTCTTGGCTACGTTTCTGATGTGGATTATGAGGCCCTAGAGTTACTCATGGATGAAATGGACGAAGGCCGGATTAATCTGGTTCCGAGCCGGTAACTTCAGTGATCAGTGATCAGTGATCGGTGGTGAGTTTTCAGTTATTAGGGGTCGAGAAGGTCGTTGCCGACCTCCCCTCCCATTCAGAACCGTGCCTGAGACTTTCACCTCCCACGGCTCCTAGTTTGACTGTTCCATTTTTAGGGATACAGCTTGTCTTAGCCTCTTGGAATATCCTCTTTTGGAGCTTAAAAACGTATCCTTGAACTTTCGCCCAATTGAGAGCTTTCCATAAAGCTCTGCTGCCACTCTCGGAAAATCCCTGTCAACTCATAAGTGCTGAAACTCTTATTTCATCGGCGAGTGCTCACTTGGTTTCTAACAACAACTCGGAAATTTAGTTTCTATTAGTTATTGTCCGCCGGAAAGCTTGCCCAGAAAGAAAGCTAGGGTTTAGAGGTAATCAGGACTTTCCCAGAGTCCCGAAAGAGCGATAGCTATGGGGGTGTCTGACCATTAACTATACCCTTCCCTGCGGTCGATCAACCTCCTCTATCCTACTATCCCACCCCCATCGGTCCAACACCCCCTCAATAAAACCCAATACCGCACTGTGCGGTCTAATCACTATCGGTGCAGCAGCTAGGAGCCACATTAGGGAACGCACCCTACAGCGATGGCGTACTGCTACGCAGTGCCTTCGGCATCGCACTAACCCTAACAACAATTTTTGATTTTTACCAGAGGTCTATTGACTGAATGATGGGATGTAATATTTCAATAACCAGCATTTTCTTGGTGCCTGAGCTATACAATGATATGTATATTTTGATATAATAAACAAGATTAGTATAGAGGTAAAATTAATGGCTGAAACCCTATATGAAAAAGACTATGTAGCTTGGCTGCAAGACCAGGCAGAAAAACTGCGATCGCCTGAACGCAATACTTTAGATTGGCAAACTTTAGCCGAGGAATTAGAGGAAATGGTTGATGAACGCAAATACAAAGCAGAAAGCTTTCTTATTCAACTCCTCAGTCACCTGCTACTTTACGCCTACTGGAAGCATCCTTACTACCTACCCCACTGGACAGACGAGATAGATAATTTCAGATTGGAATTGAGCTTGCTGTTTCGCTCTAAGGTAATCTACAATCATGCCTTAGAACGGTTTGGTTATTGTTATCAAAAAGCTCTGGGAAAAGCGAGCCGCAAAAGTGGATTAACTTTACCAGTTGACTGTCCGTGGACAATTGAGAAAATTCTTGATGAAGATTGGTTCCCTAGTTAAAAAGTGGAGCTTGCGGTCCAACTTACATCCATACAACAATAAGGTGGGCATTGCCAACCTTACTTCAGTTGCTTAACAACTAATAGCTGGTATTCCAAAATCTGGTTGAAAAAGAAATTGAGTCATGCGAGGAAGTTTCGGCTCCATCCATGACTCAATTTTGATATATAGCGTTTCTAGGTTCACTAAATAAGAACTACGTCAAGAGAAACCGCAAAACCAGCTGGAAGGTTTGCTATCTTGGCAAACTCGGTCCCTAAAAATGAAAGTGATCCAGTCCCTGCGTTGTAACTGATCTGACTCAGAGAAGTGGCTCCAAAACCCGATTTGCTAACTTCAATTTTGTCTCCTTCTGGCCATAAAAAGTCTTGGATAGTATCAACTTTCTCGGAGAGGAAATTGAAGCGGAACTTATCGGCACCAGCACCACCAGTCAGGGTGTCATTGCCAGCACCACCAATCAGGATGTCATTGCCAGCGCCGCCAATCAGGGTATCATTGCCAGCACCGCCATCGAGGGTGTCATTCCCCGCTCCGCCATTGAGGGAATTGTTGGTGCTGTTGCCCGTGATCGTGTCGGCAAAGCCGCTGCCGATGACGTTTTCAAACTGGCTCACCGTGAAGGTCAAGGGCAGCGGCGCGGCCGTGCCGTTCACCTTCACCACGCCGGTGGTGAGGTTGGTAACCGTTCCCGTGGCGGGAGCCACGCTGGCACCGCTGTGATCCACCGTGTCGCCCAGCAGGCTGCTGCCCACAATCGATTCCACGGCAATCAAGGTGTCGGTACCCAGCGCTCCCTTGTTCAACACCCCGAAGGCACCCAAAGTGACGACATTGCTCAGAGCGCTGTAGTTGGCCGTATCGACGCCAGCACCACCATTAATCGTGTCGTTGCCAGCGGTGCCGAAGAACGTGTTGGCCGAGGCGTTGCCCGTGAGGATGTTGTTTTTGCTATTGCCAGTAGCGTTGATATTGCTACTCCCCGTCAGGGTCAAGTTCTCAATCCCATATCCTTGGTTACCCGGTGTCCCCGGTGCTAGAGAATAAGTGACTGAGGCAGATACCGTATCAGCTGTCCCACCCAGGGAATCATCGAAGACCTCCTTGACGATATCGCCCACATTGTCCACGAAGTAGGTGTCGTTGCCATCACCACCATCCATAGTGTCGGCACCCACACCACCATTGAGGACATTGCTGCCGCTGTTGCCCGTGAGGATGTTGTTTTTGCTATTGCCAGTAGCGTTGATATTGCTACTCCCCGTCAGGGTCAAGTTCTCAATCCCATATCCTTGGTTACCCGGTGTCCCCGGTGCTAGAGAATAAGTGACTGAGGCAGATACCGTATCAGCTGTCCCACCCAGGGAATCATCGAAGACCTCCTTGACGATATCGCCCACATTGTCCACGAAGTAGGTGTCGTTGCCATCACCACCATCCATAGTGTCGGCACCCACACCACCATTGAGGACATTGCTGCCAGTGTTGCCCTTGAGGACGTTGTTTTTGCTATTGCCAGTAGCGTTGATATTGCCACTCCCCGTCAGGGTCAAGTTCTCAATCCCATATCCTTGGTTCCCAGGTGTCCCCGGTGCTAGAGAATAAGTGACTGAGGCAGATACCGTATCAGCTGTCCCACCCAGGGAATCATCGAAGACCTCCTTGACGATATCGCCCACATTGTCCACGAAGTAGGTGTCGTTGCCATCACCACCATCCATAGTGTCGGCACCCACACCACCATTGAGGACATTGCTGCCGCTGTTGCCCGTGAGGATGTTGTTTTTGCTATTGCCAGTAGCGTTGATATTGCTACTCCCCGTCAGGGTCAAGTTCTCAATCCCATATCCTTGGTTACCCGGTGTCCCCGGTGCTAGAGAATAAGTGACTGAGGCAGATACCGTATCAGCTGTCCCACCCAGGGAATCATCGAAGACCTCCTTGACGATATCGCCCACATTGTCCACGAAGTAGGTGTCGTTGCCATCACCACCATCCATAGTGTCGGCACCCACACCACCATTGAGGACATTGCTGCCGCTGTTGCCCTTGAGGATGTTGTTTTTACCATTGCCAGTAGCGTTGATATTGCCAAACCCCGTCAGGGTCAAGTTCTCAATCCCATATCCTTGGTTATAAAATGTCCCCGGTGCTAGAGAATAAGTGACTGAGGCAAATACCGTATCAGCCGTCCCACCCAGGGCATCGTCGTAGAATTCCTTGACGATATCGCCCACATTGTCCACGAAGTAGGTGTCGTTGCCATCACCACCATCCATAGTGTCGGCACCCAAGAGACCATCGAGGGTGTCGTCGCCAGAGGTACCAAACAGTATGTCGTTGGCATTAGTTCCTGTAATTATGGCCATAAATTTAACCCTCCTTAACAATTACATAATTTACACCCTGTGCAACTGTATTTTTAGTCTTGATTTCCAAGGCTTTCAGAAATCGGCACAGGTAATTGTTGCTATCGTACAGCCAAACGTCTAGAATGGTCATTAATTTTTGTGCATGGTCGGGTCTTCTAACCGAAGGCATTGACGAAAAGCACATTGTATCTGTCCTAGAGGCACTATGAAAAAGCTTAAGCAATACTGGACTGCTGAAGCACTGGAAAAAGACTTAGGCGATCCTCTCAATCCCGATAACCCTCTATCCTACAAGCGGGTGATCGAAATTGACGAGAGCGAAGAATTTCCCCACGAGGAAATTCGCTGGTTATACGACTGGAAACTCCAACACTACTACATTCCCACGGATTGCGGCGGTGAATTCACCTCTTTTGAGGAATTTGTCGCTTTTGTGCGGGTACTGTCTCGACGGGATCAAACTATCGGCATCGCTTTTACTACCCTATTCTGGTCGTTTTTAAACTGGATGGCGGGAACCCCAGAACAGAAACAGAAGCTCGCCCGTTTTATCATGGATGACTATGGGGCGATGTGTCTGGGTTACTCGGAAAAGGAACACGGCAGCGATCTGATCAATGGTGATCTGACTGCGACGAAGGTGGAAGGAGGTTATATTCTCAATGGTGAGAAATGGCCGATTAACCGGGCGACTATCTCTGGAGTTTCCTTTATTTTGGCGAAAACCGATGCTAACGGCGGGCCAAAGTGTTTAACCCTATTTATGGTCGATAAACGGCAATTAGACCCCGAAAAATACTATAATTTGCCGAAAATATACACCCATGGCGTGCGCGCCTCGGATATGAGTGGCATTGGTTTTAAAGATTGTTTCGTCCCCGATTCCATGCGTTTACGGGAGGAGGGAGACGGTTTAGAATTAGCCCTGAAAGGTTTCCAGATTACCCGAATGTTGTGCGCTGCTTTTTCCCACGGGGCAGCCGATACCGCTTTGAGAACTACCCTCAGTTTTGCCGTTAATCGGGTAATTTATCAGAAAACTGTGATGGATTTGCCCCAACCCCGGCGCACTCTCGTGGATGCTTTCCTTGACATCCTTATTTGCGATTGCGAGACGATTCCGGCCGCGAGAGGTTTTCATATTATCCCCGAACAGTTTAGCGTCTGGGCTTCGGTGGTAAAATATTTTGTCACCGTCCGTCTGGAGGAGATGGTTAATAGTGTTTATGTGGTCTTGGGATCGCGTTTTTATATGCGAGAAGAACACGAATTCGGCATCTTCCAGAAGCTACTGCGGGATAATTCGATTATCAGTATGTTTGACGGCAGTTCGATCGTCAATCTCCATGCTTTAATCCTACAATTGCGTCCTTTAACTAAATATCGGGCTAAACGCAACTCGCGCACCATGTCGGCGTTAAAAACCCGTTTAGAGGCGATTTTTAGCCTAGAAAAGTCGGTTCCTCCCTTTGAACCCAATAATTTAGAATTATTTGGCCGGGGAATGGATGATTCCCTACAGGGTTTAGAGATTGCCCTTGATATGCTAGAGGGATTGAAAGATTCTCAGGAGGTGGACGCAGAGATATTAGAAAATCTGTTGATGTTGGGTAATTTAGTTTTAGAGGAACTAAATGCTCACGATGAACAGATTAGTCAATCGAAATTCGAGTATGGTCACGACCAATCACCCGAATTGTTCGAGATTGCCAAGAAATACTGTACTTTACACGCCGCTTCTGCTTGTTTACACACTTGGCTTTATAATCGTTCCATCTTGGGTGAATTTTTTGCCCGGGGGGAATGGTTGGTGTTGAGTTTACACCGATTACTGCGAACTCTCCGGCCGCTGCCTTACACTCTATCTGAGGTGTATGTAGAAAATGTTGCCCAAGAATTGCTGAAATTATATCGAGAAAATCAACATTTTTCGATCGCACCTTTTCAATTAGCCCATTCACAAACTACCGAGGAAAAAACCCATGAACTCCAACTCCAATCTTAATAATCTCGTACAAAATTGGTTAGTTAAACAGTTAGCCGATCAGTTATCTTTGGATGCAAAAACGATTAATGTGACTGAACCTTTAACCCGTTATGGTTTAGATTCGATCGATGCGGTAACGATGGTGGGTGATCTAGAAGATTGGGTCGGTCAAGAGTTACCTTCTACCCTTTTCTGGGATCATTCTACTATCGAAAAAGCGTCTCTTTTCCTAGTAGAAAACTACGATCTTTCTAATCTTTCCGGTGAGGAAACCCCCGCAGAAGTTGCTCCCGTCGCTGAAAAAGCTGAACCGGCCGTTAGTGGTGGCAAAGGTTGGAGTTTATTCGGTCGTCGTTAATTATCGGTTATCGGTTATCAGTTAAAGCATTTCTCTTAAAGATGAAGTATAACCTATAGGATAACTGCTGTAAATTGAAATATACAAAAAAGGGCGATCGCTTGATCGCCCTTTTCTCCTAGTAAATAACAAAAATTAGCGTAAGATATACACCAGTAAAAACAGGATAATCCAGACCACATCGACGAAATGCCAGTATAATTCTGCCGCTTCGACACCAAAGTGAGATTGACTAGAATAGTGGTCTTTTTGACGAGAACGCCAGAGGACAGATAGAATCAGCACTAAACCAAAAGTAACGTGGAGACCGTGGAATCCAGTTAAGGCATAAAAAGCGCTGGTGAAAACATTAGTTGTCAGACCGAATTCAGCGTGATAATATTCGTATCCTTGACCACAAAGGAAGATAATTCCCATCAGGGCAGTAATGCCGAACCACAATTGTAAACCGGCATTATTGTTTTGTTTAATCGCCTTTTGTCCTATGTGCATAACAAAACTACTGGACACCAGAATAATCGTGTTAATTGTCGGTAGGGTTAATTCTAGTTCTGGCGTGCCGGCGGGGGGCCAAACGGGTAACATGGTACGGTAGAACAAGAAAGCGGCAAATAAGCCTAAAAAGATGGAACTTTCCGCCACTAGAAACAAAACCACACCGAATAAGCGATGATCTGGGTGGCCATGATGCCCGTGTTCCACCGTTTCCTGATGATAATTGACAGAGAGTTGAGAATCTTCGAGCGTTGAACCTTGCATGATTGAATGTCCTTAGTTTACACGGGAGACGGGGAGCTTTTTCTCAGTGATCAGTAAACAGTAAACAGTAATCAGTGAACTGAAAGCTCACATCTGATAACTGATAACTGATAACTGATAACTGATAACTGATAACTGATAACTGATAACTGATTATTGCGATTCCGCACCTACTTCAGCGAGCAGATCTTGTACTGATTCCGCTGCTTCTGATTCTTCCATATCAATACCGTAATCGTAGGGGCCGGACCAAAGAATCGGCATTTCCTCGAAATTCTCGATAATTGGGGGAGAGGAGGTTTGCCATTCTAGGGTTAAAGCGCGCCAAGGATTACGACCGGCGGGTTGACCTTTAAAGGCGCTCCAGACCATATTAATAGCGAAGGGAATACTCGATATACCGAGAATATAAGCCCCTGCGGTACTAAGAACATTTAAACCCTGAAACTGCACATCATACAGGGCAATACGACGGTTCATACCCAATAATCCCAATTCGTGCATCGGCATGAAAGTTAAATTCAAACCGATAAAAGTGAGAACAAAGTGGATACGACCGAGAGTTTCGTTATACATCCGTCCGGTCATTTTCGGGAACCAATGGTAAACGGCAGCAAACAGGGCCATTGCCGTACCACCAAATAGTACATAGTGGAAGTGACCGACGACAAAATAGGTATCGTGGACGTGGATATCGAAGGGAACAGAAGCCAACATAATCCCGGTCAAACCACCGATGAGGAAGGAAGACAGGAAACCAATCCCAAATAACAAAGACGTATTGAGACTAAGTTTACCCCCCCAAAGGGTGGCACACCAACTAAAGATTTTAATGCCCGTGGGAACGGCGATTAACATGGTTGCCGCCATGAAAAACATCCGTAACCAGCCGGGGGTGCCGCTGGTGAACATATGGTGGGCCCAAACAATTAAACCCAAGAAACAGATGGTGAGACTGGAATAGGCGATCGCTCGATAACCAAAAATCGGTTTACGCGCATGAACCGGTAATATCTCCGATATCGTGCCGAAAAAGGGCAAAATCATGATATAAACGGCAGGATGGGAGTAAAACCAGAACATATGCTGATAAACCACCGGATCGCCGCCCCCGGCGGGATTAAAAAAGCTCGTGCCAGCGATTAAATCAAAGGATAAGAGAACGAGAGCAGAAGCGAGAACAGGGGTGGAAAGCAGTACCAGAGTCGAGGTGGCCAGCATTGCCCAACAAAATAGCGGCATACTGTACAAATCCATCTCAGGAATCCGCATTTTCAGGATCGTGGTGATGAAATTAATCGAGCCTAAAATCGAGGAAGTCCCGATCAATAAAAGGCTCAAAATCCACAATTCTTCGCCCCATTTGCCGCTAATTAAGCTTAAAGGTGGGTAGGAAGTCCAACCGGACTGGGGTGCGCCGACAAAGAAACTGGATAATAATAGCAGCCCGCCGGGGGGATTAAGCCAGAAAGCCACAGCGTTAAGACGAGGAAAAGCCATATCTTCCGCCCCAATCATCAGGGGAATGAGATAATTGGCAAAACCCGCCCCAACCGGAACGATCCAAAGAAAGATCATGATCGTTCCGTGCATGGTCATGAATTGGTTATATAGTTCTGGGGAGACGAAATCGGGGTCGGGAGTGGCTAATTCTGTCCGCAGCACTTCCGCGAAAGCACCGCCAATAAAGAAGAAAAGAAAGGCAGTCACCAGATATTGAATACCGATGACTTTATGATCGGTGCAGAAAGTAAAGTAATCGGTCCACTTGCGGTGATGGATCACCTCGGGAACGGTTGCTGGGGTGGTTATTTCCGTTGATGCTGTCATAATGCCAAGATTTTAGATGACAAGAAAAATTACATTTGGTGCTGATGGGGAACTTGGGCGAGGATTTCAGCGTTGATGCCCATTTCTTCGGTGTAGGGGGTCAAATATTGACTATCAGAGCGATCTTTAGTGGTCATGGCTACAGTTCGATCGCTGTCAACTTCGGCGATCGTGTTATCCTGCACCCATTGGTCGTAATCCCCTTGGGAGTGAACTACAAAGCTAGATTTCATGCCGCCGTGATAGGCCCCGCAAAGTTCCGCACAAATGATCGGATATTGACCAATTTGGTTGGATGTGAACGATAACACCGTTTCCTGTCCGGGGATAACGTCCTGTTTTAGACGCAATTGGGGAACCCAGAAAGCATGGATCACATCTCCCGCTTCCATATTCAGTTGCACGGGGCGATTGACGGGAGCGTGCAGTTCCCCGGAAACAATGCCGGTTTCGGGATAGGTGAAGATCCAAGCGTATTGAATACCTTTAACATTGACCACTAGGGGGGGAACTCCTTCACCATCGTAGGAATTGCCGATACCTAGGGCTACTCTGCGATCGCCAGCCAGGGCCATCATCGTGCCGTGGTGATGACCGTGGTGGGCGATTTCTCCTTTGCCACCCTTGGAAATCAAGGGATCGAGACCGCCGATATTGTTATAAATCTCGAAGCTATAGACGGCAAGGATAAAAACGATTACCGTCGGGATGGCTGTCCAGAAGATTTCTAGGGGGACATTGCCCTCCACTGCCGGCCCGTCGGTTTGATCCCCCGGTTGGCGGCGAAAGCGAATCACTATATAGATAATCACGCCTTCAACTATTAAAAATAGCCCCGTGGCGATGGTCATCATCAGATTAAAGATATTATCTATCTCCTGGGCATCTTCGGAAGCGGCCACGGGCATTAAGCCATGATTTTGGCCATACCAGAGACTAATTAAGGTCAAGGCGATCCCGAGTACGAGCGTCAGGATACTGCTGGGAATTTTCACGGTCTTTTCAATATTTTCAATAGTGGCTACTTATTCAAGGCTAAAACATGATTCCCCTATAGATGGGAAATTTAACCAGCATCTTCTGAGAATTTTATCTTTTCTTTGGGATCGTTTTCAGGGAAAGTATTTTAAATAACTAATTTTTATATCTTATTCTGAGTTTATGTAAACAAATGTAACGGAAATGGCCAGAAATCTAAAGAATATCTAAAAGGTTTTACCAGTCGTAAAAAAACTCATTCACAGTGATAACTAACTGGCAAACAAAGCCATGATCTTTGATGACAGACTCCTTGAGAACAGGCAAACCGATGACCGAATCTGTTTTTAACCCGACACCCCTAAGAGAAACCGGCAATATTCAGGTGTGGATGCGCCGCTTAGTCTGGAAAATTGCGATCGCTACTTTCGCCCTCATGGTGGTGGGCGCTGCCACCAGAGTTATGAACGCCGGTTTAGCTTGTCCCGATTGGCCCCTGTGTTACGGTCAATGGATTCCCAGTCAGCAGATGAATCTACAGGTATTTCTGGAGTGGTTTCATCGTCTCGATGCCTCTTTGATCGGGTTTAGTACGCTCGCTCTCGTCGGTCTGTCTTGGTGGTATCGTCGCCATCTTCCCCCTTGGCTGTTGCCATCTGCGATCGCAGCTTTGGCCTTAATTCTCCTGCAAGGAGTCCTGGGAGGATTAACCGTCACCCAATTACTGCGATTTGACATCGTAACCGCTCATTTAGCCACAGCTTTGCTCTTTTTTGCCACCCTAATCGTCATTGCTATCGGTCTGACTCCCTACCGTGGCACAGGTACGGTCGGAAAACTAACCGGGATGGGAATGGTCGCCACCGGTCTAGTTTATCTGCAATGTCTCCTCGGCGGTCTCGTCGGTTCCCGTTGGGCAGCCCATCAGTGTTTAACGGTTTCCCAACTCTGCACGGTGATGAATAGTCACATTATCGGGGTTTTTCCCGCCACTATCTCGGTGTTAACCCTAGTTTTCTTCGCTTGGCGAACTGCCGCTATCCATCCTCTCCTCAAAAAACTAGCTTTTAGCGCCGGGGGATTAGTCGCCCTACAGGTGTTTTTGGGCGTTGCCACCCTGAAACTGCATCTACAGGTGGAACCCTTAACCATTACCCACCACAGCATCGGTGCGCTATTGGTGGCAACCCTCGTCGCTTTTACCACTTTCGCCTTTCGCGATCGTTCTTTCGCTCCTAAGTAACTAGACACAATTAATTGCACATATCTAACCACCTCTTGCCTTTTGCCTCTTGCCTATTGCCCATCCTAACCAAGAAGTTAATTTTGTCCCATTACTTATAAGCCATCTCTAAGGATTTAATCACGATGACTGGAACTCAAGCCCTTCGCCACCACGATAATTTTTTACAAGTCGCTAAAAGTTATTATCAACTCACCAAACCGCGAATTATTCCTCTACTGCTGATTACTACGGCCGCTTCTATGGAAATCGCCTCCAAAGGTCAGGTTTCCCCCCTCTTACTCTTTCTTACCCTCCTCGGTGGCACTCTCGCCGCCGCCGCCGCTCAAACCTTAAACTGCATCTATGATCGCGACATCGATCACACCATGCTTCGCACCCGCGCCCGTCCGATCCCCTCCGGTCGCGTGCAACCCCTCCACGCCCTCATTTTTGCCCTCGTTTTAGCCTCCCTTTCCCTAGCAATTTTTGTCTTTTTTGTCAATACTTTGAGCGGATTTTTAGCAATGACCGGCATCGCATTTTATATGCTGATTTATACCCATCTGCTCAAGCGTCATAGTGTCCAAAATATTGTTATCGGTGGCGCGGCCGGCTCGATTCCTCCCCTCGTCGGTTGGGCGGCAGTAACGGGCGATCTCGGTTGGATTCCTTGGATTTTATTCGCCATTATTTTCCTCTGGACTCCTCCCCATTTTTGGGCTTTAGCTTTAATGATCAAGGATGATTATGCAGAAGTAGATATCCCGATGATGCCCGTAGTTAAAGGGGAAGAAGCTACTAGCAAGCAGATTTGGCTCTATACTTTAATCGTCGTTCCTTTCACTTTCCTCCTGATTTATCCCTTGGCTGCCTGTGGTGTGGTTTATGGTGTAGCGGCTTTAATTTTAGGGTTTGTTTTCCTGAAAAAAGCTTGGCGATTAAAACAGAATCCTTTTGATCGGGACATGGCTCGATCGCTGTTTAAATATTCCATTCTTTACATGATGTTATTATGTACAGCTATGGTGATCGATAGTTTACCCATGACCTCTCGTCTCCTCGCTACAATTGGCAGTTTATTCTCCTGTAGTTAATCTCAGTTTTGAATCAGTTATCAGTTATCAGTAAACAGTTATCAGTGAACTGATAACTGAAAAACCCTATCTCCCCAATTCCCGACTACTGATTGCGACTGAGGGAGTTAATTCGCTCGATTAGTTGGGCTAAGATGTCTTGTAATTGTCGGTCTTGATGCTGAGAAAGATTGATTTTATCACAGCTATAAATAACGGTGGTGTGATCTTTGCCGCCAAATTCTTCGCCAATGCGCGGTAAACTTAAATCCGTGTGTTGACGCATTAAATACATCCCAATCTGTCGAGCAAAACTAATTTCTCGTCGCCGGGAATTTCCCTTTAGATCAGCGATCGAGAGTTGAAATTTTTCCGCTACTACCGCCATAATAATCTCAGGAGAAGTGGCAATTTTGGCCATTGGTGGATTTAAAACCGGCGCGATATTTTCTACCGTCATCGGCAATCCGGAGATAGAAATATAAGTAGTAGCCCGGATTAATGCTCCCTCTAATTCGCGAATATTAGAAGTATAATTAACGGCAATATATTCGATAACTTCTCTTGGGAGACGCAGATTTTCGTACTCGGCCTTTTTTTGTAAAATTGCCATACGAGTTTCGATATCCGGTGCTTGGATATCGGCGACTAATCCCATAGAAAAGCGAGAAATTAAACGATCCTGTAAACTGGGCATCTGTTTGGGCAGGCGATCGGAGGCTAAAACCACCTGTTTTCCCGCTTCGTGCAGGGTATTAAAAGTATGAAAAAATTCTTCTTGAGTGTATTCTTTTCCTTCAATAAATTGCAGATCATCCACTAATAATATATCGGCATGGCGATAATGATTACGAAAACTTTCCATACTATCTTGACGGATAGCGGTGATTAAATCATTCGTAAATTGTTCCGTCGATACATAAAAAACCTTGGATTGGGGATATAATTCCAGACGATAATGACCGATGGCCTGCATTAAATGAGTTTTACCTAACCCCACCCCACCACAGAGAAAAAGCGGGTTAAATTCGCGTCCGGGTAATTCCGCCACCGCTAAAGCGGCCGCGTGGGCCATGCGATTAGTTGGGCCGACAACAAAACGGGAAAAATTATATTTAGGGTTAAGTTGATTACTGGGGGGTAATTCTGATTCTAAGCTACTGTTAGGCTGGAAAATAGCGATCGAATCGCCCTGTTCTGCCGTTAGTTGAATCTCGACGGGATAACCGACGATATCCTCGACTACTTCGGCAATTGTTGACAGATAATTTTTCTGAAGATGGTTAAGAATAAAAGGATTGGCAGCCTGAATTACTAAGCGATCGTTTTGCCATTCTTTAACCGTCGCCGTTTGAAACCAAGTCTCAAAAGCGGGACGGGTTAATAGTAATTTTAGACGCTCTAGGAGATTATGCCAAAGTTGTTGGGCGCTGCTATCCACAATTAATTTTGATTAACAAAGTTGCTCTAGTGCTGCTGCGGGGAAACCTTATCAGTTTAGCGAGATTTTGCCGTTGACGATAAAATAATTTTCAGAGGGAAACAATTAATCTTTAGACAGATGACGCAAGTTTTAACAATCACCCAATTAGGAAATCCAATTTTAGAGCAAAAAGCACCGGAGATCGATAATCTTCTCGATTCTGACTGTCAAAATTTGAGCGATTCCCTGATTACCACCGTACAAGCTGCCCACGGGGTGGGAATCGCCGCGCCCCAAGTTGCTTGGTCTCTGCGTCTGTTTATCGTTGCTTCTCACCCCAATCCTCGTTATCCCGACGCTCCGATCATGCCTGCCACTGCCAGGATTAATCCGCGCATTTTGCAGGTGAGCGAGGAAATGGTCAAGGGTTGGGAAGGTTGTGTCAGTGTCCCCAATTGGCGCGGTTTTGTCCCCCGTCATCAGTGGATTGAGGTGGCCTATTGCGATCGCAATGGTCGGGAAATTCGTCAAGTTTTCAGCGATTTTGTTGCGCGCATCACTTTACCAAATTAGCCGTTAAAAGTTGATAGAGGAGACGAGTCTCGTAAAACAGCAAACGGCACAGTCCGTCTTTACCTAAAGCCTTTAAGCTTGGCAAATCGTGATTAATCTCGATTTTTTGCGCGGTTTTGTCGTCTCTTTTGTAATAGGTATGACTTCTCGAATTTTGCCAAGCATTCTTAAGCTTGCCAATAATCTCGGTTTTAGCGGGTTTATGGTGGCAAATAGTCACCAGTGCGTGAGCAGACAAGTGAGAACGTACCAAGTCGGAACCTTTCCAAGACTTTTTAACCTTGTCCTGTTTGGCAGAAGTATCACCAGAAACCTGATAAGAATATCCTAATCCTAGATAAGCCTGAAACTTTCTTAAACTAATAAGCTGTACTGAATTTAAACTGCGTAGGGAAAATTTTAGTACAAATGCTCAAACGGCTTCTCCCTGCTCCGCAGCTCCAGTACTCCCCTGCAATCTTAACGAGTAATTTAGATAGTCAACAGCTTATCGTGATTCCCTCTAAAATAAGGTTTCCCGTTAACCAAAAATCTTTCGATAGGATAACAGTGCAAAAGTAACAAGCTTTGGCTCTTCGGTAATTGTTATGCAAATAATTAACTTAAAATAAAATTCGATGATAGTGCCTACGCTCAAAAATAGCTGAAATTTATACAGGGAGAGATTTTAGACACAAACAGGTTAATACCAAAAGATAGACAATCGAGTTAAGATTTGATATAATAGCCAAAAACCAGAGTATTTTACTTATGATACTTGACAAATTTTTGAACCTAGAAGGAACCTCTATTCAAGGCTATCGACACCTAGAAAATGTCGGTATAGTTTGACCAGTCGAATCGAAAAAGAAAAAAGCAACGGCTCGACTGATCTCGCCGAACGTCCTGTCCTCGTTGTGGGTTAGAGAGCGATAAACTACACCAAAATCATCGATATTTAGTCAAAGATTTACCAATCTCAGGACAACCAGTGTACCTACAAGTTAATCGTCGTCAATTTAAGTGCGATAATTGTCGAAAACCCTTGAGCGAAGAGTTAGATTTTGTCGCCAGTAAACGAACCTATACGAAAAGACTAGCCGAAAATATACTCGAACAATTAAAATCAGGAGATATTTTAAATGTTAGTCGAAGAAATGACGTAACGGAAGAAGAGATTCAAAGAAGGCTAGAGGACATTGCTGAAGAAATTACCGAGCCAGACCTATCGGAATTAAAAAGACTAGGAATTGATGAAATCGCTCTAGTCAAAGGACAAAAAAATTACTGTGCGGTTTTAGTAAATTTAGATACGGGAAAACTAATAGCTATTCTAGAGAAGCGAACACAAGAGGAGTTGAGGAAAACCCTTACAGGCTGGGGAAAAGAGGTGTTAGAGCCAATTGAAGAAGTGAGCATAGACCTGACAGGGGGACAAGCTGAAAAGCTTATGTAGCATAAAATACAGACACAGACTCCCAAAAAAGATCAGTCATATTTACCATATATGACCTAAATAACGAAAATGATAAGTGAACTATACCAGAAAGTGTTAGAAAATGAACTGGGACGAGCCAGATATCTACTGTTGTTAATGATAGTTGGAACCTGGCAAATACTAAAGCAAGCTAAGTTAGAGATATTAGCTGAAGCCTTACCAATACCAATCCTGTTTGAGAGTCGGAGAAAAAAACTAAAAAGATTTTTAAAGCTGGAAATTCTGAATATTGAAAAAATCTGGTTTCTCTGCCTAAAAGAGATGTTAAAACAGCAGCAGAGATTCACAACAAAAGGATTAGCGTATATTGCTATAGACCGGACAAGTTGGGGAGCAATAAATATCTTGATGGTGAGTCTAATTTATGACAAGAGAGCCATCCCAATCTATGGGGAGATATTAGATAAAAAAGGAAGTAGTAATCTCGAAGAACAGCAGCGAGTATTAGAAAAAACATTGACCGTGCTATCAGGTCATAAAATCGTGGTGTTAGGAGATAGAGAATTTTGCTCGGTCAGTCTTGGAAAGTGGCTTCAGAAGCAGAGTTTATACTTTTGCTTAAGACAAAAAAAAAGTACAAATGTCAAGACAAAAGAAGGAATTTATCAAGAAATGAGAGCCTTAGGTTTAAGTCCAGGAACTCAACTATTTTTAAATGATGTTAATCTTACAAAAGAGAAGGGATTTGGCGAGTTTAACTTAGCGGGTAAGTGGAAAAAAACCTATCGGGGTTTTCCAACAAAAGAGCCTTGGTATATTCTGACTAACTTTGGAGATTTAGAGACGGCAATAATGGCCTATCAAAAAAGATTTGATATTGAGGAGATGTTCCGAGATTTTAAGTCGGGAGGCTATAGCTTAGAAGGTTCTCAATTAGCACCGAAATACCTATCAAAGCTGATAATTGTTATAGCTATCGCCTATACAAGTGCCACACTGCAAGGTAAAAAAATTAAGGATATGGGAATCCAAAAATATGTCACAAGACCTGAAAAAAGATATAAAGGTCAACGCAGACACAGCAGTTTTTATGTGGGTCAACATCTCTATCATTGGCTCCAGCTACATCAAATGTTCCCAAAAAATATAGAAGAGCTAATGCAAATTAGCCGCTATCGGTTGAAGGATTACATCAAAGGACAAAGAGCGATATCGCTTGCCCTATCTACCTTCTAGCTCGCTTGTCCCCCTCTCAGCCTCGCTGAAGGTAAGCGTCAGCATCATAAGGATTGAGGTTAATAGCTTTGTTATAGTCGGCGAGTGCTTTTTGAGGGTTTCCTAATTTGGCATAAGCCAACCCTCGATGAAAGTAAGCTCCGGACAATTTAGGATCGAGGTTAATAGCTTTGTTACAGTCGTTGATCGCCTTTAAGTATTCTTTTAAGTCATTATAAACAGCCCCTCGGTTACTGTAAGTTTTACTGGATTTAGCATTGAGGCGAAGGGCGTGGTTATAGTCAGTCGGGTAGGTTCGTTTCATTCTCTGAAATGTCATTCTCTCAAATCCTTATATGGCAACGTTTTTAGTCGATTTCTCGGAAATACATATCTGAAAATTTTTCAAAACGTCGCGCTTTGTAGGTTGATTCATGAATCAACCTACTATGAGTTGATTCATGAATCAACCTACTATGAGAGCAAAAACCTGTACTTCCCTGCTCCCTAGCCTACCTCATAAGCGATTAAGGGTAGCAAAAAAAAGAATTAGATTCGGAGAATGAATCAGCCCTAGGGCAAGGGGGGGAATATTCAGCTAATCTAAGGATAGGCGGTTAAAATGCGTCTTAGCTTACTCTAAAAAAATAGATAGCTAAATGGGAGGAATTATTGCCGAAATAGGCATGGAAAGAGCCAATATTTCAGACAATTTACCTACAGTGAAGATTTTTGCCGTTAGACTAGGCTAAGAAACCCTACTGGAAATATGCGTTACAAACTTTTAGGTAATAGTGGTCTGCGAGTTTCCGAACTATGTCTAGGAACGATGACATTCGGGGAAGATTGGGGTTGGGGGTCGGATAAAGAAGAAAGTCGGGCGGTTTTTCGGGCTTTTGCGGAAGCGGGCGGCAATTTTCTCGATACTGCTAATCTCTACACTAACGGAACCAGTGAAACATTAGTGGGGGAATTTGTCAAGGGCGATCGAGAAAAATGGGTAATCGCCACCAAATATTCTCTCAACACGCGCCCCGGCGATGTCAATGCCTGCGGAAATCATCGAAAAAACCTCTTTCAAGCGGTAGAAGCTAGTTTAAAGCGTTTAGGTACTGATTACATCGATTTACTCTGGCTTCATCTTTGGGACTCTCTCACTCCTATCGAAGAAGTGATGCGCGCTTTCGATGATTTAGTCAGGATGGGAAAGGTCCTTTATATCGGCATTTCTGACAGTCCTGCTTGGATTGTCTCCCAAGCGAACACCCTGGCCACCCTGCGGGGATGGACACCCTTTATCGGACTACAAATAGAATATTCTCTCAAGGAACGCACCCCCGAACGGGAATTATTGCCTATGGCCAAAGCATTAAACATCGGGGTGACAGCTTGGAGTCCCCTGGGAGGAGGAGTTTTAACGGGAAAATATAATCAACCCAACCCCGTCGATGGTCGTTTAAGCATGACCGACCAACCTTTTCAAATTCTCGATCGCGATCTGAAAATTGCCGAGACTGTCCTGGAGATTGCCAGAGAAATCGGGAAATCACCGGCACAAGTGGCATTAAATTGGCTCAGAAATCGCCCTAACTCCGTAATTCCTATCATTGGCGCTCGAAGATTGTCCCAATTGCAGGATAATCTCGCCTGTCTGGACTTTAACCTCACCGGGGAACATCGGCAACGACTCGATAATATCAGTGCCATTTCTCTTGGTTTTCCCCACGAACTTTTAGCCAGTCAATTTGTTCGCGATATCCTATTAGGAGGAGTAGCGGCACAATTGGACCGATGATGGAAGTCTTTGTTTATGGAACCCTGAAACCGAAGGAGAGTAACTATTCTGCCTACTGTGCGGGAAAAGTGCTCAACTCTAAAACCGCCTACACAAAGGGGCATTTATACCATCTTACCGCCCTCGGTTATCCCGGACTGACCGAGGGGGATGGCTGGGTCAAGGGAATTTTATTGACTTTTAACGCAGATTATGATATAGGGCTTTTGGATGGTTTGGAAGATTATCAACCCGGCAGATCTCCAGAAGAAAACGAGTATCAGCGTCGCAGAATTCCTATTTATAATCTAGAGCGAGAATTGATCGGCGAAGCTTGGGGATATATGATGACACCGGCAAAAATAGCTTTTCATGGCGGTATTTGGCTGCCTTCCGGTTGGTGGACCGGTAGCGATCGAGAATAGGGATGAGCGGGCCGATTCTGTTAAGATATACAAATTAAAAGCTTAATCGTGAAAAAATTATGTATCTACTCCTAGAAGTGGCCAGTGGCAAATTCCCCGTTTATTTTGTGGCAGTTTATGTGGTCGGTTTTCTCGCTGCTGTCAGCATTGGTTCGATCGCTTGGTATAATTCTAAACGCCCAGTCGGTTGGGAAGATGCCCAAAGACCCGATATTATCCCCGAAGTGAAGACCGAGGTGGATTCTGATTCTCAATCCTAGAAAAAGGCAATTATCGGTTATCAGTTATCATACTGTTTACTGTTTGCCGATAACTGACAAATCGCCAACAGCCCAGAAAATAATCAAGATATTTGATCGATTGGGTGAATAAGTCCCCTATAATCACTAACATTGCCCATATCGATCTTCACAGAAGCGGGAACAGTATGCGAATTCTATTTGTGGGTGCCGAGGCCGCCCCAATTGCCAAAGTTGGGGGAATGGGGGACGTAATTGGGGCATTACCGAAAGTCTTGCGTCAGCTAGGTCATGACGTGCGGATTTTCCTGCCCTACTACGGTTTTCTCGCGGAAAAAATGGATATCCCTTCCGAACCCATTTGGTCAGGATTCGCCATGTTTCAGGATTTTTTGGTCTATGAGACGGTTTTACCCGATACGGATATTCCTCTCTACCTCTTTGGTCATCTAGCTTTTTCTGGACGCAATATCTACGGAGGCGAAGATGAGGCCTGGCGATTTACCCTATTTGCCAATGGTGCAGCGGAATTCGCATGGAATTACTGGAAACCGCAAGTTATTCACTGTCATGATTGGCATACGGGCATGATTCCCGTCTGGATGCACCAAGACCCCGATATTAGCACCGTTTTTACTATCCATAATCTCGCCTACCAGGGGCCTTGGCGGGAGGCGTTAGAAAAAATGACTTGGTGTCCTTGGTATATGCAGGGCGATAATACCATGGCCGCGGCGGTTCAATTTGCTAATCGCGTCACTACCGTTTCTCCTACCTATGCCCGTCAAATACAGACCCCCATTTATGGCGAAAATTTAGAGGGATTATTGTCCTATATTTCCGGCAATCTGGTGGGGATTGTCAACGGCATCGATACGGAGGTGTATAACCCGGCTAAAGATGTTTATCTTAAGCAGAATTTTACCCCAGAAACCATCGAAAAACGTCTGGCCAATAAAATTGCCCTGCAAGAAGAAGTGGGGCTACAGGTCAGTAAAAATGCCTTTGTCATGGGGATGGTGACGCGTTTGGTAGAACAAAAAGGCATTGATCTAGTGATGCAAATTTTAGATCGCTTTCTCACCTATACTGATGCTCAATTGATTATTTTGGGTACAGGCGATCGCTATTATGAAACCCAACTGTGGGAGATGACTTCCCGTTTCCGGGGGCGAATGTCCCTGCATCTTCTCTACAGTGATGCCCTTTCCCGTCGCATCTATGGGGGGGCCGATGCTTTGTTAATGCCTTCCCGTTTTGAACCCTGTGGCATTTCCCAATTAATGGCCATGCGTTACGGTTGCATCCCCATGGTACGCCGCACCGGTGGTTTAGTCGATACGGTATCTTTCCACGACCCAATTCAGGAAAAAGGAACAGGATTTAGTTTCGATCGCTATGAACCTTTAGACCTGTTTACCTGTATGATCCGGACTTGGGAAAGTTTCCGTTATAAACAGGATTGGCAAAAACTACAGCAACGGGCAATGACTCAAGATTTTAGTTGGTATAAATCCGCTTTGGAATATCTCAAAATCTACAAACAAATCACCGGACAATCGGAGCAATTATCCGATGAGGAAAAAGATAAATTTGTCGCCCTGACTAGCAGTTAAATCCTGCTTAAGTAGGGGTGAAGAGATATCACCCCTACTTAAGCAGCAATTAATCGGTAATGGCGTTGAGAAGAACTTCCGCTAGGGTCATATCTTCCATGTCATCGATAGTAATTGTGTCAACGATATCAAATTTAGCCCCTGCCGATTCTAGTTGATCGTCTAAAGCTTTAAGAAATTCGGTCGCTTGTCGATCATGGCCTACTTGAATCAGAGAAATGGCTAATTCTTGATCGCTATCGAGTTTTCGAGAAGCTTCGATAATTTGACGCATCACCGCTTTGCGATCATCTGGTTCTCCGTCGGTAATCACCAGAATAGTTTCTCCGTTGGGTTTAGTTTTGCCGGCAGTTTTGCGCTGAAAATAATTATCAAGGGCATCTTGCAGCACAGCTGCTAGGTCTGTCCTCCCCATGGGTTCATTTTCTTGATAAATTTGTGTCACCTTATCGGAAGTAACATTATCATAGCGTCGGAAACGTCCAGAGAAAAGATAGATGGTGATGCCGTCCGGATCGACTTCCTCGCACTTTCTAGCCAAGGCGAGGGTGGATTCTTGGGCAATTTGCCAACGGGTTTTCTCGCTGGGTTTATCAGCAGTGGACATACTGCCACTTTTGTCAATAATCAGAGTATAATCTCTGTCCTGTACAACACTTTCACTGGCCATAGGGGCTATACCTCCAAGCAATTTGCGCTCGTCCTAGTCTAATAATTATTAAACTCTAGGATGGAAACTCTACCTCGATCGACTAGGGTTTTTTAACTATTGGGGGGAGGAGACAGCGCCCCCAACAGCAGAAACTATCGCCAGAAAACCGGTCGGGCTAAAATGAAAAAAGTATGAAAATTATTTCTTAACCCGATATTGTTAAATTAGCCGATGAGTGATAGCAAATTGATCGCCTCAACCGAGAAAAAGCCAGATCAGCCACCTTCTTGGAGTTTTTGGACGGTGTTTAGTTCCACATTCCTGACGATATTTTTTGCTGAAATCGGCGATAAAACCCAATTAGCCACCCTTCTGATCAGCGCTGAATCCCAATCCCCCTGGGTGGTTTTTGCCGGGGCAGCCACCGCTTTAATCGCTACCAGTCTCCTCGGTGTCCTGATCGGTTATTGGATTGCGCGTCGTCTTTCCCCGAAAACTTTAGATATCGGTGTCGCTATCCTTCTCCTTTTGATCACCGGTTTACTCATCAGCGATATTCTCTAAGCAATCAGTGATCAGTTATCAGTGATCAGTTATCAGTTCACTGTTTACTGTTCACTGAAAAAAGCTTCCCACTCCCCACCTCCCCATCTCCCCACTCTCTAAAATAAATGTCTTGCATAATTAAGTTTTGGTAGTCCAAAAACCTCAAAAATAAGGATTAAGTTGCATAAAATCTCTAAATAGACCATTTAATTGATTATTTTTCATTCCTAATTCTCCTGACTACTGACTACTGGCTACTGACTCCTAACCAACCACGACAATTTTTGATTTTTACAAGAGGTCTAATGTATGAATTGGCAATTATTCGGACTGACATTTATCACGGTTTTTTTGGCAGAAATCGGCGATAAAAGTCAATTAGTAGCGATCGCTCTCGGTGGCAGTTCCAAATCACCTAAAGCTGTCTTTTTTGGCTCAATTACCGCCTTAATCTGCACCAGTTTCTTAGGAGTCCTTGCGGGGGGCAGTATGGCGCAATTATTCCCCGCTAAGATCTTAAAAGCGATAGCGGCCATCGGTTTTGCTCTGCTTGCTGTCCGGCTGCTTTGGCCAGATTCGGATTGATCATTGGGTTGGGCTGAATATTACTGGAAGCCTTACTAGAAAACGGTTTTGGCACTTTTTCCAGGCACGCGAGGCTATTGTGTTATTATGACTTCCCCGACCGGCGACCGACTCCTGATAGCTAAAAAACTGAGGCAAATTCCAGAAAAATCATTAATTTTTCCTGAAAAAGTAGTAAAAGTTACAAAAAACATCTAAAAAGTAGCGAAAATCACAAAAAATCTGCTAACCTAGCCGTAATATCACACAGATATTTGTAGAAAGATTCCCGAAAATCTCCTCAGCAAAAACGTCCGTGTGAAGTAGCTAATATTGTCAGCGAGGTTAGTTCAAGATCATCATGTCAAATTTAGGACGACGTAAATTTCTCCTGTACGGTTCTGCCGCTCTGGGAACCAGTATTCTGTTAAAAGCTTGCGGTGGCAATCAAAGCCAAACCCCCACGGCTAGTCCTAGCCCGGCTGCTAGTCCCGCCCCGGCTTCTGGAGAGACAATTAAGGTGGGTATTCTGCACTCCCTCAGTGGCACCATGGCCATCAGTGAAACCAGCGTAGTTGATGCGGAAAAACTGGCGATCGAGGAAATCAATGCCGCCGGTGGTGTTCTTGGTAAACAGATCGAGGCAGTGGTGGAAGATGGCGCTTCCGATTGGCCAACTTTTGCCGAAAAAGCCACCAAACTGATCGATCAGGACAAAGTTGCGACTGTCTTCGGTTGTTGGACTTCCGCCAGTCGTAAGGCGGTTTTACCCGTGTTTGAAGCCAAAAACCATATGCTCTGGTATCCTGTCCAGTACGAGGGTCAAGAGTGTTCTAGAAATATCTTCTACACTGGGGCCGCCCCCAACCAACAGATCGAGCCGGCAGTGACTTGGTTGCTGGAAAATAAAGGGAAAAAATTCTTCCTCGTCGGTTCCGACTACGTTTTTCCCCGCACTGCCAACACGATTATTAAAGAGCAGTTAAAGGCGAAAGGTGGCGAAACCGTGGGCGAAGACTACCTACCCCTAGGTAACACGGAAGTTACCCCGATTATCACCAAAATTAAGCAAGCTTTACCCGATGGCGGCGTTATTTTCAACACCCTCAACGGTGACAGTAATGTGGCTTTCTTTAAACAACTGCAAGCGGCCGGTTTAACTCCCGATAAATATCCGGTCATGTCGGTGAGTGTTGCCGAGGAAGAAGTTAAACAGATCGGTAAGGAATATCTCCTCGGTCAATACGCTTGTTGGAACTATTTCCAAACCGTAGATACCCCCGCTAACAAGAAATTTGTTGAGGCTTTTCGAGCTAAATTCGGTCAGGAGCGCGTCACTAACGACCCGATGGAGGCGGCCTACATCATGGTCTATCTCTGGAAGCAAGCGGTGGAACAAGCGGGAACCGCCGATGATCTTGACAAAGTTCGCGCCGCCGCCGTGGGACAAAAATTCGATGCTCCCGAAGGACCGGTGCAAATGTTCCCTAATCATCATATCTCCAAAACCGTCCGCATTGGTCAGGTGAGAGATGATGGTCTATTTGACATCGTTTGGTCAACTCCGGGAGTGGTGGATCCGCAACCTTGGAACCAATTTGTCCCCGAAACTAAGGGCTTTGCCTGTGACTGGACGGATCCGGCCAAGGGCGGTAAATTCAAAATGGAAAAATCCTAGTTTTAGGAATTTTTCCAGACAGTAACGAGAGTGAGGTGGGCATTACTGTTCACCCCACTTTTTAAAGCTTAAAAATGCACAGGAATAAAGAAAAGTGTCAGCATTATTGGAAGGATTATTTAATGGTATTAGTATCGGTTCTGTGCTATTGCTGGCCGCTTTAGGACTAGCGATTGTTTTCGGACTGATGGGGGTGATTAATCTCGCTCACGGTGAGTTAATGATGTTAGGGGCCTACAGTACTTTTGTGGTGCAGAATGTCTTTAAAGGTTTCGGTTCTCCCCTCTTTGATACTTATGTTTTATTCGCCCTACCGATCGCTTTTTTAGTGTCGGGATTGGCGGGATTATTATTAGAAAGGGGGGTGATTAGGTTCCTCTACGGCAGACCCCTAGAAACGCTGCTGGCCACTTGGGGAGTCAGCTTAATTCTGCAGCAATTTGTCAGAAGTGTCAACGGGTTATTAGTAATTAGTTTAATAGTTTTATGTCTGTTATTTTTTGGGGCGATGACGGTGTTAAGTCGTCGCTTAGATTGGGAGAGAATTCGCAATTTAGCTATCGGTGTCACCCTGCCTTTATCCCTAGCTATCGCTGGATTATTAGGCTATCTTTTATCTTTTAATCCCGTTCTCGCTAGACCCTGGTTTAGTGCCAGAAACGTCGATGTCACGGCTCCTGCTTGGTTACGGGGAGGTTTACCTTTACCCGGTTTTCAAATGCCCTACACCCGTCTATTTATTATTATTTTGACTGCCATTTGTTTGTTAGGGACTTATTGGTTTTTAAATAAATCTTCTTGGGGTTTACGCATTCGTGCCGTCACCCAAAATCGCCAGATGAGTGCCTGTTTAGGCATTCCGACAAATCAAGTGGATGCTTTGACTTTTGCCCTCGGTTCGGGATTAGCTGGAGTTGCCGGTTGTGCGATTAGTTTTTTGGGTTCCGTCGGTCCAAACGTGGGACAAAATTATATCGTTGATACCTTCATGGTAGTGGTGGTGGGGGGAGTGGGTAATCTCCTGGGAACTATTATCGCAGCTATGGCCATCGGTGTGGCTAATTATTTAATTGGTTCGGGAACTTTTGCCCTGATTTTTGGTTCCGTAGAAGCACTAAAACCCCTAACGGATTTCTTCACCTTTTTCTCCACCACTAGCATGGCAAAAGTGATGATTTTTGCTTTAATTATTGCTTTCTTGCAATTCAAACCTGCGGGAATTTTTCCTCCTAAAGGACGTACTGCCGAGTTATAGATTATGATTACCGAAACCATCACTAGAAACGAATCCCGACAACGGGAAAAGAAAAAGTTAATCACGGAAATCGCTGTTATTGTTGGATTGGTGGTCATCTTTGCGGTGTTACTGCCCTTAGCTTTGTCGGCTTTCCGTTTGCGTTTATTGGGGCGATTTCTTTCCCTGGCTATTGTCGCTTTGGGGATAGATTTAATCTGGGGTTATACGGGTTTATTAAGTCTTGGTCATGGCATCTTTTTTGCCCTCGGTGGTTACGCTTTGGCCATGTACCTAAATCTTCAGTTACCACCGGGACAACTGCCCGAATTTTTTACTCTCTACGGGGTGACAGAATTACCTTTTGTTTGGCAACCTTTTTATTCCCTACCTTTGACAATTCTAGCCCTAATTATCGTACCAGCGATCATGGCGGCATTATTAGGTTATTTAATCTTCCGCAATCGCATTAAAGGGGTTTATTTCTCGATTTTAACCCAAGCGGCTTTACTGGTATTTTTTAACTTTTTTAACGGCCAACAAAAGTTAATTAACGGCACTAATGGCTTAAAAACCGATACCCAAACAATTTTCGGGTTACTGGTGGGTTCCGATGCCGTTCAAGTGGCCTTTTATTTACTCACAATTGTCTGTTTACTGGCTATTTATCTCCTCTGTCGTTGGTTAACTACGGGCAGATTTGGGCGCTTGTTAGTCGCCATTCGCGATGACGAGGTGCGGGTTCGTTTTTCTGGTTATGATCCTACTTGGTTTAAGGTGTTAGTTTTTGCCATTTCTGGGGCGATTGCTGGTGTTGCCGGCGCTCTTTATACGGTGCAAACGGGAATTATCACCCCTAACTCTATGGATGTGGCTTTTTCCATTGAAATGGTGATTTGGGTGGCTGTGGGGGGACGTGCTACCCTTGTGGGGGCAGTTATCGGTACTTTATTAGTACGCCTAGCCCAAACTTTTTTAAGCGAACAATTTCCGGAAGTCTGGGTATTTTTCCAAGGGGCCCTATTCCTAATTGTGGTGACAGTGCTTCCCGATGGTATTCTCGGTGGGATTAAACGTTTGCTGACTCATTTTGGTTTCCGCAAAACTTTAATCACCTATCCTAGTATTGAGGAAGATCCAGAAGCGCAACTGGAAAAAGAAGAATTAGAGCATAAGTGATTTTATTCTATTAGTATTCAGGAGTCAGTTATCAGATGTGAGTTTTCAGTTCACTGATTACTGTTTACTGTTCACTGAAAATACTTCCCAATTCCCTCTTAGAAATTATGACTGGAAAAATCCTAGAAATCGAGAATCTTACCGTTAGTTTTGGGGGTTTTAAGGCTCTCAATAATCTTAATTTCAGTATGGATACGGGAGAATTGCGGGTGATTATCGGTCCCAATGGTGCGGGAAAAACCACTTTTTTAGATGTGATTACGGGGAAAGTGCAACCCACCATCGGACGGGTATTATTTAAAGGTCGAGATCTCCGCAAAATTCCCGAATTTGCGATCGCTCGTTTAGGTATCGGTCGCAAATTTCAAACTCCTAGGGTATATTTAAATCTAACTGTCCGAGAAAATCTCGATTTAGTTAGCAATCGCAATAAAAATGTTTTCTCAACTCTTTTCGGTCGTCCTCCCCTAGAAGATAGCAGAAAAGTTATTGGTTTATTGGAAACTATCGGGTTAACTGCTAAAGCTGATTTACCCGCTTCTTTACTGTCCCACGGCGAAAAACAACGCTTAGAAATTGGTCAATTAGTGGCCCAGTCACCAGACTTACTGCTAGTAGATGAACCCGTGGCAGGATTAACCGATGAGGAAACGGAAAACGTGGGTAATTTGTTGTTAAATCTAGCGGAAAGTCATTCGATTATTGTCATCGAACACGATATGGAATTTGTCCGGCAAATTGCTCGCAAAGTCACGGTTTTACACCAAGGAACTGTTCTATGTGAGGGGAATATGGAGCAAATTCAAAATGATCCGAAAGTTATTGAAGTTTATCTAGGTTCCTCGGAAGAATAAAGAGTAAAATGATTAAAATTAGTTAAAAAGGGTTGACAATGTTACACATATCTGATCTCAATGTTTACTACGGAGAAAGTCATATTTTAAGAGATGTTGATCTTAACATTAATGCGGGAGAAATGGTCTGTTTAATCGGACGTAATGGCGTGGGTAAAACTACCCTATTAAAAACCTTGATGGGTATCTTAAAACCGCGAGCGGGAGTAATTAATTATGAGCAAGAAAACCTAATTAATAAAACCTCAGATCAAAGAGCCAGATTAGGACTGGGTTATGTGCCGCAGGGTAGGGATATTATTCCCCGTTTAACGGTAAAAGAGAATTTAATTCTCGGTTTGGAAGCTTTACCCACAAGGAGAAAAAATGCCACAATTCCCGAAGAAATCTTTGATTTATTTCCCGTTTTAAAAACCATGTTATCGCGGATGGGAGGAGATTTAAGCGGTGGACAACAACAGCAATTAGCCATCGCTCGCGCCTTAGTGGGGGAACCAAAATTATTAATTTTAGATGAACCCACGGAAGGAATTCAACCGTCAATTATCCTCGAAATTGAAGCGGCGGTGCGGCGTATTGTTGCCAGCAAAGGAATCGCCGTTTTATTAGTAGAACAACACCTGCATTTTGTCCGCCAAGCTGATCGATATTACGCCATGCAGAAAGGGGGAATTGTTGCTTCCGGTTTCACGAGCGAATTAAGTCAAGAAGTCATTCAGCGATTTTTGGCGGTTTAAACTTAACTTTTTCCTTGATAAGTAGGTAGGTGTTAAAAATTATCAGACACCCCCCTTATCAAGGGGGGATTAAGGGGGGATATATCTTCAATTTAATTATAACCACTTACTTATATGACTCAAATAGTCGTAATTGGTGGCGGGGCAGCGGGATTTTTTGGCGCAATTAAAGCGGCAGAATCTAACCCAAAAGCTGGCGTTACTATCCTAGAAGCGGCAAAAGAACCCCTGGTGAAAGTGCGGATTTCGGGAGGGGGACGCTGTAATGTCACCCATCATTGTTTTGATGTTTCCCAATTGGTTAATTATTATCCTCACGGTGGCAAAGCACTACGGGGAGCTTTTAGTCGGTTTCAACCCCAAGATACTATTAAATGGTTTGAATTGCGAGGGGTAAAACTCAAAACAGAAGCGGATGGACGAATGTTTCCCAGCACCGATAATTCTGAAACTATTGTTAATTGTCTGCGGGAAAGTGCGACTTTTGCTGGGGTTAATTTAAGGCTAAATTCCCCGGTTAAATCGGTTAAAAAACAGGAAGAAAGTTTTTTAATTGAATTAAAAAGAGATGAGCAAATTAGGGCAGATAAGCTTTTAATTGCTACGGGAAGTAGTCCTTTTGGTTATCGCACCGCTCAAGATTTAGGTCATTCTCTAGTCTCTCCTGTCCCTTCTTTATTTACCTTTCAAATTGCCGATCCTCGTCTGAAAGATTTGTTAGGGGTTACTGTGGATAAAGTGCGAGTTCGTCTTGGGGGAAGTAAATTAGAACAAATCGGACCCTTGTTAATTACCCATTGGGGAGTCAGTGGACCGGCTATTTTAAAACTTTCTGCTTGGGGGGCGCGGTTACTTCACGAGCATCATTACCGAATGCCTTTAATCATTAATTGGTTGGGGGATTATCCTCCTGAAAAATTGCGAGAAATTATCTTACAAACTAAAAGTGAATATCCCAAAAGAAAACTTTTTAATTATTGTCCCTTTGAGCAGTTACCTAAGCGTCTTTGGCAGAGTTTATTAAGTTACTTGACTGTTAACTCGGAAACTCCCTGGGCAGAATTATCTAAAAATACTCTCAATCGATTGATGATTGAATTACAGCAGGGGGAATATCAAATCAAAGGGAAAGGGGTGTTTAAGGAGGAATTTGTCACCTCTGGAGGAGTGAATCTTCAGGAAGTGGATTTTAAAACTATGGAAAGTAAAATCTGTCCGGGGTTATATTTTGCCGGGGAGGTACTAGATATCGATGGAGTCACGGGGGGATTTAATTTTCAATGCGCTTGGACCACTGGTTATCTCGCCGGACAAGCCATGGGCAATAGATAGGGCTGGCTGAATAAATCTAGTTTAGGCTTTTTTGACCTCAAAAAGTGCCAGCCATTGGAGGGATCGGGGGGAACCCTGCCCCCACGAAAAACTTTTTCAGCCAACCCTAGGTAATAACCGTGGGTTGTTCCCGTCCGGTAGATTGACGAATTTGACCGATTTCTTCGGCTAAATCAATTAACGGCTGTAGGGCCTTTTGGGTGTCGATATCGTGTTTGCTTGCGTCCGGTTCATAACTTTCTAGATAAACCCGAAGAGTTGCTCCTTTAGTTCCCGTACCCGATAGACGGTAAATAATCCGAGAACCATCGGTAAAACCAATGCGAATGCCTTGATTTTTACTCACACTACCATCCACAGGATCCGTATAGCTAAAATCATCGGCATATTCCACTTCATAGTTACCAAATTGTTGACCCTTAAGGTCTAAAACCAGCTTCTGGAGACGTGCCATCATCTCTTTAGCCGGTTCTAAGGCGACTTCTTCATAATCATGACGAGAATAGAAATTACGACCGAATTCTTGCCAATGACTGCGAACAATTTCCTCTACAGATTCCCCTTTAACTGCCAAAATATTTAACCAGAAAAGAACCGCCCATAAACCATCTTTTTCGCGAATATGATTGGAACCCGTGCCGAAACTTTCCTCACCGCAAAGGGTTGCTTTCCCCGCATCTAACAAATTACCGAAGAATTTCCAACCGGTGGGAGTTTCATAACAGTCAATTCCCAGTTTAGCCGCTACTCGATCGGCCGCCGCACTGGTGGGCATCGATCGCGCCACTCCCGTGATACCATTTTGATACCCCGGTACTAGATGAGCGTTGGCAGTTAGTACAGCTAAACTATCACTAGGGGTAACAAAAAAATTCTGACCGAGGATCATATTGCGATCACCATCTCCATCGGAAGCAGCCCCAAAATCGGGTGCATCTTGACCAAAGAGAATTTCTACCAGATCATGGGCATAGACTAGGTTAGGATCGGGATGACCCCCACCAAAATCCTCTAGGGGAATACCATTTAATACTGTACCCTTGGGCGCGCCTAAACGCTGTTCAAAGATGGCATAAGCGTAGGGACCTGTCACCGCATGGAGAGAATCCATGCACATTTTAAACTTACCAGAAGTGAGTAGGGCCTGAATGCGATCAAAATCAAAAATCTTTTCCATCATTTTGACGTAGGGAGTAACCGCATCGATCACTTCCACATCCATAGTTCCCAGTTTAAAGGAACTGGGGCGATCAAGATTAATATCGGCCCCTGAGAGGATTTTATAACTGCTAATCACCTTAGTCTCGGCATAAATTGCATCGGTGATATTTTCCGGTGCCGGTCCGCCGTTAGTAATATTGTACTTAATGCCAAAATCCCCCTCTGGACCGCCGGGGTTATGACTAGCGGAGAGAACAATACCGCCAAAAGCGTTATTTTCACGAATTAACCCAGAAATAGCGGGAGTGGAGACAATACCATCGGTTCCCACGAGAATTCTGCCGATACCGTTAGCGGCGGCGATTTTCAGGATAGTTTGAATAGCTTGACGGTTATAATAACGACCATCTCCACCGACGACTAGGGTTTGACCCTCGATACCGTCTAAAGTATTGAAGATAGCTTGAATAAAATTTTCCAGATAATGGGGTTGTTGAAAAACGGGAACGGATTTTCGCAGTCCGGAAGTTCCGGGTTTCTGGTCACTAAAGGGTTTTGTGGCAACGGTTTCAATCGTCATAGTCTTTTCTTGATAGGCCGACGCAATTCTCAACTTAAGTATATAGCAGTAGGTTGACAGCCAAGAAATCGGGTGGGAAAGACAACGGCCGGGGAGTCCCCTGTCATAGTAAATCCTGTTTAAAAAGTCTAGGAGAGTGGGGAGACCACTTCGTGCGCGTTGCGGGGGGGGAGATGGGGAGATGGGGGAGTGGGGAGATAGGGAAGTGGGGGGAAGAGAAAACAAATAGAAATATTCTCCGTTCGGCTGAGCTCACGGCCGAAGCCTGACGACCGACTCCTGATTCCTGAGTAACGCACAGAAAACGGGTTTCTCGGAGAAACCCGTTTTCTACTCATGCAGAAGGCAAAACGGAGAATAAATAATCAGTTTTTAATAACTGGATTTATTATGACTCCTGACTCCTGACTCGGAGAATACTGACTCCTAACCCCACCAACAAACTTTTTGCCGCAAACCCTAGCTATAAATCGCTTAATCGGCCCCTTCAATCGGTGCAAATCCCTGACGTTGAATATTCTCGCTGATGTGACGAGGTTCGAGGAATTGCAGCAGATAATCCGGACCCCCTGCTTTGGAACCTACCCCCGACATCTTGAAACCCCCGAAGGGTTGACGGGAGACAATCGCGCCGGTGATTCCCCGGTTAATATAGAGGTTTCCCACTTCAAATTCCTGCATAGCTCGGTTAATATGGGCAGGAGTGCGAGAATATAAGCCACCGGTTAAAGCATAGTCGGTTCCGTTAGCTACGGCTAAAGCTTCCTCGAAATTACTCACTTTGATAATCGCCACCACCGGACCGAAAATTTCCTCCATCGCTATTACCGCATCGGGGGGAACATTCTTAAAGACGGTGGGACTGACGAAGTAACCCACTTCTGGAATTGGCATCTCTAGGGCCAATTCTGCCTCTTTTTTACCAGTTTCGATATATTCCCGAATTCTTGCTTGAGCTTTCTCGTCGATAACCGGTCCTACTTCCGTACTCGGTAAATCCGTCGGCCCGATATTGAGGGACCCGGTAGCCTCGACAAAGCGATCAACAAAGCTATCATAGACGCTTTCCAGAACGATTATTCGCGAACAGGCCGAACATTTCTGGCCGGTGTAGCCAAAAGCGGACTTAACCGCACCGACAACGGCCTGATCTAAATCGGCACTCTCATCGACAATTAGGGCATTTTTGCCGCCCATTTCGGCGATAACTCGTTTTAGGTGTTTTTGACCCTTTTGCACGATCGAGGCATCTGTATAGATGCGACAGCCCACTTCTCGTGAACCGGTGAAGGCGATTAGGTGAACATCGGGATGGCTGACTAGATGCGCCCCCACCTGGGAACCTTTACCCGGGATATATTGGAAGACTCCGGCAGGAATACCCGCTTCTAGGAGAATCTCGGCAAATTTCGCCGTAATCACCGAGGAAGTCTCGGCAGGTTTCAATAGCGTACAGTTACCTGCTACTAAAGCCGCTACTGTCATCCCCACCGCAATGGCTAGGGGGAAATTCCAGGGAGAAATCACTAAAGCAATACCCCGGGGTTGGTAGGAATAACGATTATTCTCACCTGCTACGTCGAAATTATGCCCTAAATCCAGTCTTTCCATCTCGGAGGCGTAATAACGGCAAAAATCGATCGCTTCTGACACTTCCGGATCCGCCTGTTGGATAACTTTGCCCACTTCCAAACAAATCCAGGCCGATAACTCGTGTCGTCGCGCTTCCATCAAATCCGCCGCTTTTCGCAGTATTTCGGCTCTTTTAGCCACTGGAGTGCGTCTCCAAGCGGGAAAAGCCTGTTTCGCCGCTATGATCGCTTTTTCTGCCTGTTCCACCTCAATTAAGCCCACTTTCCCCACTATTTCCTGCGGGTTACAGGGATTAACGGAATTAATTTGAACATTGGTGGCGACGTATTCGCCGTTAATTAGGGGTAAATAGGTCTTACCGAGGGAATTTTTGACAAAAGTAAGGGCTTGACTCGCTTTATTTCGTAATTGCTCGTTGGCATAATCCGTATCGGGGGCATTAGGAAAACCGGGGATAATCGGGTTATCCTTGCCTAAAACCCGGGGGGCTGCGATTAAATCTTCCACGGGACGATCCTCCAAATTTTGCCGGAGGAAGGAACTATTAGCGGTATTTTCCAATAAACGACGGATTAGGTAGGCCATACCGGGTAAGAGTTGTCCGTAGGGGGAATAAACCCGCACCCGATGACCCCGCTTCACTAACGCTTTCGCTAATTGGTCGCCCATGCCGTACAATACCTGCATTTCAAAGCGACGACGGGGAATTTCTAAACTTTCTGCGATCGCACAGGCTAGGGCTTGCGATCGCACGTTATGACTACCGATAGCGGCGTATAAATATTGATGATTTTCCAATAATAACCGCGTCATCCGTTCATAATTGGCATCTGTGGCCGATTTTTCGTTATATACCGGCTGTGGCCAGTGATTTTGCCGAGATTTAATCGTTTCCTGATCCCAGTAAGCGCCTTTGACTAGCCGGACAGTAAGGGGATAACCGCGCTTTTTGGCCCAATTAATTAAATCTTGTAAATCTTGGGCAGAATCTCTTAAATATGCCTGTAGGGTGATGCCAATATCGGTACGACTGCGAAATTCTTCTTCTAGGAGTAATTCTTTCAGGATAGCCAGGGTGAGGTTTTTATAAACGTACTGTTCCATATCAAAATGGACTGCCACCCCTAACTCCTGAGCGCGTCGCAACAGTAGGCGAATGCGATCGCAAACTTTCTCCTTACTACCAATCGGATCCATGGGATCAAACTGAGAATAAAAGGCAGTTAGCTTGACAGAAACCTGCACTTGTGGTAATAAGTCGCCGTCCGCTTCATCAATTTGGCTAACTTTATTCCATTTGCTCGCTTCTTGAGCCAAATGGGTCATTAAATCGAGATAACTTTGTAGATAAACTTGGGTTTCCGCTTCAGTAATTACCGCTTCACCGAGGAGATCTATGGTAAAAGCCATTTTTTCCTTCCGCAGACGGGTGACAGTGCGAGTAATTTGCTCTAGGTCTTCCCCAGCGATATACTTACGAGCTAAGGTTTCTACGGATTTACTGATCAGACTGGCGGCCGTTTGAGCGGGTAGGGAGTTAGGATCACTAAAGTTGAGGATACTTTTCAGCGCACTGGGCAGTTCTACGGAGGCATCACCGAGGTATTGTTGGAGATGATTAGCGATCTCGGCATTACTGCGTAAAGCGGGTAAACAGTCAATAAAACGGAATAATTGTACTCGTAAATTGGGGTTAGACATTGCCCAATCGAGTAATTTATCATCCCAACGCATTTGATCCTGTAAAGCAGACCAAAGACCTTTTTTTTCCCGAGTTTCGGCTAAAAGTTGTCTAGCGATCTCTTGGGTTTTGGTTTCGTAGTTTTGAGTTGAGTCGATTTGGATAACCACGGCGATTCAAGTAAAAAAATTATCAACGGGATTCAGCTTTCAGCAAGCTACGGTCAGCCTTCAGCCTAAAATTCAGTTTTTGAGCTTTTTCAGCTAATTGCCGCTCTTAATGGCTCTTTTCTCTGGTTTATAACTCTTACCGAAGGACTAATCAAAGCTAATAGCCGATCGCTTTTGCTGAACACTTTATTGTACTCGATCGAGTGGGGAAGTGGCGAGGTTGGGGAATTTGTCACTGATCACTGATCACTGTTTACTGATAACTGATAATCCGTTAACCTCTTAACCAGTCAAATAATTGACCGAGGGTGATTTGAAAACTGATCGCAAAAGCAGGGACGGGTAAAAGAGCATTTTCTGATTCAAAAATAGCGATAGTTCGATCACTAAAATAAACAAAGATAATTTCTTCTTCAGGATCGATTAACCAACCCATTTGAGTGCCGTGATCTAGACAATAAAGGATATTTTTAACAACTTTAGTCTGATTTTGGTCAGGAGAGAGAATTTCAATCAACCAGTCAGGAGCGATCGCAAAAGTATTTAATACTTTTCCCTCGGCATCGCGAGGAATATTTTCCCAGAGAAAAACTGAAACATCAGGAACTAGAGAACGACTGCCAAAAGTACAACGCAATTGAGGATAGGCACGGGCAATTCGTTGGGGTTTTAGACTGGCGTTAATAGCTGGAACCAAATCACCTTGAATAGTGCTATGTTTAGCTTGGGGCATGGGTTTGGGAATAATTTGACCATCAATAAATTCCCTAGAGGGTTGAGTTTCTGGTAATTGCAGAAATTCCCTTATTGTCAGGGAATTATTAACAGTTACAACCATAAAATTTTTTTATTGATCGTTATGATCGTTAATTTTATCGCAATTTCTCCAAGCAGACGGGATCAGCAATACTCGCCCCGCTAATAATTATTACAAAGTATTAACTTCTCTCTCAGAAATGGGACAAAAGGCTGCTGGGTTGCCGCTGCTTGCCAAAAATCCCAAGCACCGACGAGTATATGTTTCAGCCTTTTCTCCACTCTGGCTTATTTAGGGTTGGCTGAATATCAGTGTAACCCTTTCCAGGGGAGCGAGGTCATTTTGTTATTCGGACTTCCCCAACCGACTCCTAACCCCACCAATAAACTTTTTGCCGCAAACCCTATCTAAAGAGGTATTGACAGCCATAGCTAATGATGATATGGCGGATAAGCTGCCCGCGCATTTAAATTGCTTGTTGAGACGAGGCAAGAGGCACTCTTGCAAGAGGCAACAGTAAAGGGATTGGGGGAGATTCGGCTAATCTTAAGAATAAGCGCTTTAAATGCGTCTTAGCTTATCTACCTTCGGGAAACCGCCACCAGTGCCTTATCGCAGCCCGAATTAGTCCAGAATCAACTCACTCCGGGTTGATGGCATGGCAACTTTTAGGCAAAAATGGTGCTTTTGCCGCCAAAAAAGCCTATATTTTGGCTATTTACCCCCAGTTGACCCCCGACAAAAGGAAAGATTTTTGATTTTTGCAGCAGGTTGACTCTCATGAAGAACTGGTCACGGTTTCCTGATAGGATAAGGTGACTTGGGATTAACTTATGGTGTTGAAAATATGTCTCTAAAACCTTACATTTCTCGCTTATTAGCTTTGGTTCTCGTCCTGGTCATCGGATTGATGGGTTGTTCTAGTAGTTCGGGGTTAACGGGTAATTATGGAAAAGATACCCTGACGGTGATTGAAACTTTAACCACAGCCCTTGATTTAGTCAAAGATGACCCGAATAAAGCGGCAGTTGAGTCGCAAGCAAAGGAACAAATCAACGATTACATCTCCCTCTACCGAAAAGATAAAAAATCCGGGGGTTTGCGTTCTTTCACTACTATGCAAACGGCCTTAAACTCTGTAGCAGGTTATTATACCGCCTACGGTTCCCGTCCCATCCCCGACAAACTCAAACAACGTTTAAAACAAGAATTTAAACAAGTACAATTCTCTCTCCAGAAAGGAATTTAGATACAGTGATCAGTTATCAGTGATCAGTTATCAGTGATCAGTTATCAGTAGAACTCGACCTAATATTATATCTAGACTAGAAGTCTTTGTAGGACAGAAACTTACCCAAGTAGAAATGATTTTAATTGCCCCATATTTTTTCAGTTAAATTGAATTAGCAAGGATAGATACACATTTCAGTAAAGCAAACTGTGATTGGGTTATAATTTTTGGAGATGTCTAGCGGGATTGTTAAGTGACAGGTATTAGGTGCGAGTAACAGTGCTGTCTTTTCCCTGATTACTGATGACTGTTGACTGAAATGACTCCTGCAAAATCAGGCCAAATCCAGTTAGACTAGAAATACAAAGCGTATTATAAAAAACTACAAAATTGATTCAAGACGAAACCCTAGAATTATTGGAATGGCCGCGGCTATGTCAACACCTAGCTACTTTTGCAGCGACTAAACTCGGTGCGATCGCAATTCGTCAATTGCCGTTACCAGAAAGCAAAGAGGAAAGTTTAAACCTACTCTGCCAAACCAAAGAAGTTTATAGTTTAGAACAAAAATTAGATAGTCGTCTTTCCTTTGATGGGATTACCGACATCGGTGATGCCCTAGAAAGGGCGCATCTGGGGGGTTTATTATCGGGACAGGAACTTTTAAATATTGCCACGACTTTAGCGGGAGTGCGACGTTTACGGCGTTTAATTGACGAACAGGAAGATATACCGGTTTTAAAAGAGTTAGTAGCGGAAATTCGCACCTATCCAGAGATAGAACAGGAAATACACCGTTGTATCGATGAAGATGGCCGGATATCTGATCGCGCTAGTCCCCAATTACGCGAAATTCGGGGACAAATGAAGGTGATTAGAGAGCGTATTTACCGAAAATTGCAGGATATCATGCAAAAACAGGGCGGTGCTATCCAAGAAGCGGTCATTACCCAAAGAAGCGACCGCTGGGTGATTCCCGTCAAAGCAGCGCAAAAAGAGCAAATACCGGGCATAATTCACGATACTTCCAGCACAGGGGCGACTTTTTACATTGAACCTCACTCTATCGTTGACCAAGGCAATCAACTGCGGCAATATCGTCGTCAGGAACAAATCGAAGAAGAAAAAATCCTGCGGCAGTTAAGTAATCTGATCGCCGAAGCCTTTGAGGACTTAGAATATTTACTAGCGATCGCTACTAGGCTCGATCTGGCCACCGCTAGGGCCCGTTACAGTTTATGGTTAGAGGGTAATCCCCCCCACTTTATCGATGGTTCGGAAACGATAACTTTAAGGAATTTGCGTCATCCTTTGCTCTGGTGGCAAAAACACCACGAACAGGGGGGGGAGGTCGTACCGATAAATGTGCAGATTAGCCCAGAAATTCGCGTTGTTGCCATCACCGGACCAAATACCGGCGGAAAAACCGTTACTTTAAAAACCCTCGGATTAGCGGCTGTAATGGCGAAAGCGGGCCTGTTTATTCCAGCGCGGGAACCAGTAGAGATACCCTGGTTCGATCAGGTTTTAGCCGATATTGGCGATGAACAGTCTTTGCAACAGAGTTTATCGACTTTTTCGGGTCACATTCGCCGGATTGTCCGCATTTTAGCGGCTTTAAATTCTCGTTCCTTGGTTTTACTCGATGAGGTGGGAGCCGGTACGGATCCGGCCGAGGGAAGTCCTTTAGCGATCGCTATTTTACAATACCTCGCCGATCATAGTTTACTGACGGTGGCTACCACCCACTACGGGGAATTAAAAGCGTTAAAGTATCGAGATTCTCGCTTTGAAAATGCCTCGGTAGAGTTTGATGATCGCACTCTTTCCCCCACTTATCGACTATTATGGGGCATTCCGGGCCGTTCTAATGCTTTAACTATTGCCCAGCGTTTGGGATTAAGTCCCGAAATTGTGGCCGAAGCGAGAAATCATCTGGGGGGGTTATCGGAGGAGATAAATCAAGTAATTGCTGGTTTGGAAGCGCAAAGACGGGAACAGGAGTCAAAAGCTAAGGAGGCTAGTCAATTACTCCAACAAACGGAGAAATTTTATACAGAGGTGTCCACGCGGGCTAATTCTCTACAGGAGAGAGAGCGAGAATTAAAGCGTTATCAAGAGCAGGAGATACAAAAGGCTTTATTATCGGCAAAAGCAGAGATTAATGACGTTATTCGCCGATTGCAAGCGGGAACAAAAACCGGTAGAGATGCTCAAAAAGCCACAGAGGAGTTAACTGCGATCGCAGAAAGGTTATTACCAAAAACGGAAAAAACTAAGGTTAATTATCGTCCGCAAGTGGGGGAAAGGGTACGCTTGCCCAATTTGGGACAAACTGCCGAAGTTTTAGCAATTTCACCAGAATCAGAGGAGATTTCCCTGCGTTTCGGTATGATGAAGATGACCCTACCCTTAGATCAGATTGAGTCTTTGGATGGTCAAAAAGTGGAAACTGTGCCAAAACCTGCCAAAAATTTGCCCCAAACTCCCGCAAAACCCCAGGAGACTCCTTTAATTCGTACTGCTAATAATACCGTCGATATTCGCGGTTCCAGGGTGGCAGAGTCAGAAACGGATATCGAACAGGCGATCGTCAGGGCTACCCCATCGGGTATATTATGGATTATTCACGGTAAAGGTACGGGGAAATTGCGTCAAGGTGTTCACGATTTTTTATCCCGTCATCCCCAGATAAAACGCTTTCAATTAGCACCCCAAAATGAGGGCGGTTCGGGGGTAACTATCGCTTATTTAACTTAGGGTTTGCTGAAAAGGTTTTCGTGGGGGCAGGGTGTGGCCCCCCCAACCCCCCCGACATCGGGGGGGTGGGGTGTGGGGTGTGGGGTGTAGGGTTTTAGCGATTTTCAGGTGGTCAACTACCTAATTTTCAGGGAAAAAGTACCTGAATTTTCCCCCCGATCACTCCAAGTGCTGGCACTTTTTGAGGGGAAAAAAGTCTAAAAGTCTTATACAACAAGGTTTTTAGATTTATTCAGCAGCCCCTAACTTAGGGTTTGCGGCAATAAGTTTTTTGTCGGGTTAGGGGCCAGGAGACAGTATTCAGGAGACAGGAGACAGGAGATTATTTTTCTTTATTCTTCCCACTTCCCACTTCCCACTTCCCCACTTCATAATTCATAATTCATAATTCATACTTTGTGCTTTTTGTCAAAAAAACTTTTTTTTTGCAATAAAACTACACAAAAAAAAGATCATCGTTATGGGTGAAATTGACTGATTTACCCGTCTTAATTAGGATAACCTTCTAGGTGTGGCAAGGGTTTCAACCATTGCTGCCCAAAAAAGCAGAAAATAACCCATTATGAAATTCTATCAAATCGCTGTTACCAGCGTAACATCGTTGTTAAATAAAAATCTTTCTCAATAAATTCTTAAGAATTTGTAAATATTGCGGAATGTTAATTTAAATATTCTCAAGTTTTTGGAGTCAATCAATAATTTTTGCTTATCTTTAGCCAACATTGGGTTAGGAGTCAGGAGTCAGGAGTCAGGAGTCGGGAGTCGGGAGTCGGGAGATAGGAGTCAGGAGTCAGGAGTCAGGAGTCAGGAGTCGGGAGTCGGGAGACAGTATTCAGGAGTCAGGAGTCATACTAAATCTGGTTATTAAAGACTGATTATGTATTCCCCCTTTTGCATGAGTGCATGAGTAGAAAGCGGGTTTCTCCGAGAAACCCGTTTTCTGTGCGTTACTCAACGGATTTAGTATCAGGAGTCAGGAGTCGGGAGATTATTTTTATCCCACTTCATAATTCATAATTCATAATTCATAATTCCCTCTTCCCACACAAGAAGATTATTTTCTGGAGAATAAAACGTAAAAACAGGGAATAATAAACAGAGTTAACAGAGTTGCTAAAGACAAACCCGAAAAAACGACAATTCCCAAAGGTTGCAGGAATTCTCCCCCCTCTCCCAATCCTAAAGCGAGGGGAAATAAACCTAAAACCGTGGTCACGGTAGTCATTAAAATCGGTCGTAAACGTTGGGGAGCGGCCTTTAAAATGGCTTGTAGTCGAGTAAAACCGAATTCTTGCCGCAATTGATTGGCTAATTCCACCATAATAATCCCGTTATTAACCACAATGCCCACCAATAAAACCACCCCGACAATGACAATGGCATTAATCGGGGTTTTGGTCAAATATAGTCCGAAAATTCCCCCCGCTAGGGCCAAAGGAACGGTTAACATAATCACCAAAGGGTCTATGAGCGAGTTATACTGCACAGCCATGACCACAAAGACTAAAAATACCGATAAACCCGCTAATAAACCCAAAGAACCCTGAATTTCTTGATTAGACGTGGCGGCAGCACTGGGTAAAATGCTGATACCATCGGGTAAGGGAGTGGAATTTAAAACCGATTGTACTCCCGCGAGTGCGTCACTTAATTTCGCCCCTTCGACTAAACTGCCGATAATAATAAAAACTTGACGCTGATTGATTCTCTGGATGACTCCGGGGGTTTTTCCCGCTTCAATCCGGGCTATATCTGCTAATTTTAAGTCTTCTTGTCTATTGACAAAAATAGGTATTTGTGATATGTCACTAATTTTTTGCCGCGAGTTGGGGTCCAATTGCACCCGGATATCGATTAATCTTTCTCCCCGTTGCAGTTGGGTGGGGATCGATCCTTGAATAGCGGTCCGTAGCGTTTGTCCCACTTCCAGGGTACTCAATCCCAAACTATTTAAGCGCGTCCAATCGGGTTTAATCTGAATTTCTGGTTGTCTGGGGTCAGCATCGGCACGAAAACGCGCACTAGAGACCTTTTCATCGAGAATACTGAGGATTTCTTCACCAGCTTGCTCTAAAGTTTTCCCATCGCGTCCCTGTAACATCACATCCACATCGGCACCGACGGAGGGAGAGTTGTTAAGAATAATACCGCGCACTTGACCGGGGGTGAGACGCAAACGCACGTTAACGAGGTTTAATTGCTCTAGTGCTTTGCTCATCCGTTCGATATATGCTTCTGTATTAGTGCCTTTTTTGAGATTAATCGTACTAGAAGCGCGCAAAATATTTTCATTGGTAGTTGTGCCAAAAAGAGAACCGCCACTGGTAGTAAAAACATACTCAGTTTCCGGCTGTGATAATAAAATCTTTTCTACTTCCCGCATCACCTGACGGTTAGTATTTAAATTGGTACCAGGAGGAAATTGGGCAAAAACGTTCACCTGTCCGGTTTGAATACGACTAAAGACTTCCTGGGGGATATATTGCCAGAGATAGAAACTACTTCCCCCGAAAATTAAAAAGGCCAGCAGGATAACAGGTATTCTGTAGTGGATGATTTTAGCTAAAAAACGACCGTAGAGGATGGTTAAACCTTCTAGACGTTGACTAAAGACTTTTAATAGCCAAAATCGCTGAATACGACTAGAAACCCGCATATTTAACAAACGACTGGCTAACATGGGAACAACGGTTAACGCACACAGCAGAGAAGCAGCCACAGCAAAACTGATAGTGAGGATAATCTCGTTAAACAGTAGGGAAATAAAACCACCCAGTAATAAAAATGGCAGTATAGAGACGAGATTAGTCGCAGTGGAGGCCACTAAAGCAGATTCTACCTCTTGGCTGCTATTCCGGGCAATTTCTAAAAAATCTTGCTTATTTTGGTTTTGATTAACTTTAAGGGCAATATTTTCCAGCATGACAATGGAATTATCCACCACGATACCCACCCCTAGGGCCAATCCTCCCAAACTAAACACATTTATCGATAACCCGAATAATTTCATACAGATAATTGCGACGAGGGTAGAAAGAGGAATCGCTAGGGTAATGATAAAAGTCTGTCGCAGAGAACCGAGAAAGACGAATACAGTCAGTCCTGCTAGAATTGTCCCCGCTAGTCCCGAGGAAACCACGTTATTAACCGCGTTTTGGATAAATACAGACTCATCGGTAGTGGTGACGACTTGTATTCCCTCTGGAATTAACCCGGATTTTTTTAATTCGGCAATGCGTTTTTTGACCCCTTCTACCACAGCAATCGTGTTCGCATTCGGTTGTTTTTGGACGCTAACCCTGACGGCATTTTTTCCATTTAGGGTGACAAAAATTCTTTGTTCTTCTGTCCCATCGATAACTCTGGCCACATCCCGCAGATAGATTTTTTCTTCGGGATTATTACTATCGGTCAGTGCTAAATCTTGGATATCCCCTACGTTTTTAAATTTCCCCACCGCACGGGTTAAAGGTTCCCCGGTTTCTCCCTCTAGTCGGCCCCCAGAGATGTCCTGATTGCGTCTTTTTAGGGTGTCTAAAACCTGATTTAATCCCACTCCTAAAAATTGTAATCGCTGCAGGTCAATATTAACTTGAATTTCTTCTCTAACTCCCCCAATCACGTCCACCACTGCCACTCCTTCCACAAATCCTAATTCTCTCCCTAATTCTTCATCGGCAAATAATCTTAAATCTTTTAGGGGTAGGGTATCGGAAACGAGAGCGAATTCATAGACGGGTAAACGAGAGGGTTCAAATTTATTTAAGCGCGGTTCCTCAATAATATCGGGTAAATTTTGTCGGACACGATTAAAACTTTCGGTAGCTTCATTTAAAGCGACATTTAAATCTCCCCCGGGTTGAAAAAATAAATCTACTCGCATCCTTCCCTCGCGAGTTTCTGAATAAACTTGCACTACTCCCTCGGTGGCACTCATTCCTTCTTCCAGGGGTTTAGTGACTTCTTCGAGAATGACTTCCGGGGACACTCCGGGTACATTCATCCTTAAACTAATGCGGGGATAAGTGATAGAAGGAAGCAAATCTACTTGTAAACGATTTAGAAAAAAAAGACCGATGATGATAACTGCTATAGTTAACATCAATACTCCTATGTGACGACGAATTGATAGACCGCTTAGGGAGATGTTTTCTGACATAATTATCTATGGGGGAGAGTAAACAGTGAACAGTAAACAGTAAACAGTAAACAGTGACCAATCACTGATAACTGATAACTGATTAATTGTGCATAACTCGACCGAAACTCCATAATTTTTGATAATAATGACGACTAACGCTATCCTGATCATCGGTGAGGAGATTTATAGCGATACCATTGTTACCTGTTTCTTGTCCTGAACTGTGGATATATTGATTATTGCCTAGATATAAAGCCACATGATTAACTCTTTTATCACCAAAGAAAATTAAATCTCCCGGTAGTAATTCCTCTCGGTTTATTTTTTGACAAAAAGCCTCCTGTTGATAGGAATCCCTCGGCAACCAAATGTCAAAGCTGGCAAAAGCGGCCTGGATTAATCCTGAACAATCGTAATTAGGTGCAAGGGTTCCACCCCAGAGATAATGATTGGTACGGTTCCTTGCTTCCTGAGTAAAAGTGATAATCTCAGGAATATGTTTTTCTATGTCTGAACGAGTTAGAGGAATTTTTTGATAAGCTGTGGTGGCCACCGCAATTGCATCTAAATCTTCTCCGGATAGCCAAGCTAAATAATTATCTTCCCTTAGCTGAATTTGTAGCCCTTTTTCGGTAATTTCTAGGGAAATAAATTTTAATTGTCTTCCCCGTTGTGCTTGGGTAGCTAACTCTTGACAACTGGGAGAATTGTAGAGATTTAAGTCTCTTTTACAGAGATATTCTTGGGTGGATGATAGGGGAAGAGAGATGATTTTCATAAAAAATATATCAGAATTATTTTGACAGAAAAAACTGCCCGACTAGCCAAAAACTAAGGTATAAATTGAGGATTGAATCAGAAAATAAATAAAGAGAATAACCTTAGTTCTGTTATCTTCAAGTTTCCACCTCTCTTAATTCTTTACTACAGAGATAAGCTGCCCGTGCCTTTAAATTGCTTGTTGAGATAAGGCACTCTTGCACTCTTGCAAGGGGCAAGACCCCCCCAACCCCCCACCCCCCCTGCCCCCCCGACATCGGGGGGGCGGGGGGCCGGGGAGATTGAGTTAATCTAAGGATAAGCGTTTAAAATGCGTCTTAGCATAATCTATAACTGAACTGAATCCCTGAAAAATTATTAAACCTCTGGCATAATCAACTTTTCAGGGTTCAAAAACGGCAAAAATAAGGATTAAATGGCATAAAATCGGTAAATAGACTATTTAACAGCTTATTATTCATTCTCAATTTTCCTGACTACTGACTACTGACCCCTAACCCTAACAACAATTTTTGATTTTTACAACAGGTCTATGATAGCCAGTTCCTTAACAATATGTTACAATAGCCGGCGAGAGGGGAGTGACCAATATCTGGAACTTTTGGGCTAGAGATAGATTCTAGGGATCAGCAGTCACCTCCTAAAGTAAGCTTTTAATCAGATGTTGAGGTTAGTCCATGGCCAATGTTTCGGGGCGGTTTGAAAAGCAAGAATACAGCCAAAACTCAGAAAATACCGTCGCAGTGGTCAGTTCAGTCATGTCTGGTTTAAAAAAAGCATCTCCCCTGCAAAAGGGCTTATTTTGGGGAATAACCCTCAGTTTTACCGCCCTAGTTTCCGCCACTCTCGGGGCTGCCGTCGCTTTAATTAGTCCCTTACCCGCACCAATTGGGGCTATCTTCCAAAAAACGACTTTTCCCACCCAAACAGACATCCTTGAGGCCCAAGCTTGGAATAGCTTAATCAATCAGCAGCTTTCTCGTCCTGTTAATATTTTAGTTATGGGCATCGATCGAGTTTTAGATGCCAAAAACAGCGACGATGTATTTAAAGGTCGCAGCGATACCATGCTCCTAGTGCGCTTCGATCCTAGCGATAAAACCGTGAGAATGCTGTCTATCCCTCGCGATAGCCGCGTCAGAATCCCCGGCCACGGTTTCACTAAAATTAACGATGCTAACGTTCACGGCGGACCGACTCTAGCAGCAGAAGTGGTCAGTAATACTTTAGGGGATGTCACCGTTGATCGCTATGTGCGGGTGACTACCGATGCCTTTAAGGAATTAGTCGATTTAGTCGGGGGTGTAGAGGTTTATGTACCCGAACGAATGTATCATAAAGATGTCACCCAAAAATTAGAAATTGATTTACAAGAGGGTTGGCAAAATCTCAACGGCGACCAAGCAGAACAATTTGCCCGTTTTCGTAACCAGCAATACGGCGATATTGGTCGCGTACAAAGACAACAAATTTTATTAAAAGCACTCCAACAAAAGATTTTTAGTCCGACAATTCTCCCCAGTCTCCCGAAAGCAGTACAGGTTTTACAACAATATATCGATACGAACTTAAGCGTCGAGGAAATGCTGGCTATTGCTAATTTTGGCCGGGAAATTAAACAGGATGACTTAAGAATGATCCTACTCCCTGGCCGGTTTAATAACCTCGAAGAATACGATGGTCGGAGTTATTGGATTTTGAACCGTAGCGAAATTAAGACCATTGTGGCTAATAATTTTACCGATAACTATTCCCAGGGAGAACCCTCCGTTTATAGTCTGCGGATTGCCATTCAAAATGCCACCCATACCAAAGGTTTAGCCCGTCGTACTCGTGATTATCTGGCCAAACAGGGCTACACAAATGTTTATATTAGCGATGACTCCTCTCAAAAGCTAGAAACCACGGCAATTATTGCCCAAAAAGGTGATATTCAGTCCGCTAACCTCTTGAAAAATCAATTGGGAATCGGTAAAGTAGAATCATCCTCCACTGGTGCTTTAGACTCAGACCTAACTATTCGGGTGGGTGATGATGCAGCCCAGTTTCTCAACGCTCAACAGTAACAATGTTGAAAAATTTTTTCAGTCTGGTTTTAATTATTTTGCTGGCGATTCTTTGGCTACTTTTTGCGGCCCGTCCGGGGGCTTTGGCCCAAGATAAAACGATTAACTATAGTTTTGCCCAGCTGCAAGATCGGGATTTTTCCCATCAGGATTTGCGCGGAGGAGTTTTCGCCGCTGCCGCTATGCGGGGAGTTAACCTAGAAGGGGCTGATTTATCCTATAGTATTCTCACCGAGGCTGTCCTCTTAAAAGCTAACTTAAAAGGGGCCGATTTAACCGCATCTTTGGTAGATAGAGTCACCCTCGATTTTGCCGATTTAACTAATACTATTTTTACCGATGCGATCGCTACTCGCAGCCGTTTTTATGACACAATTATTACCGGGGCCGATTTCACTAACGCGGTAATTGATAACTATCAGGTCAAGTTAATGTGTGAACGGGCCGATGGGATTAATCCAGTCACGGGAGTGGCCACCAGAGATAGTTTAGGCTGTGATTAGCAATTCCGGGCAGATTCTAGCTGACTGCTCAAAAATAGCCTACCTCCTACATCCCGGCTGTCTCGATCGAGACAGCCGGGATGTAGAATAAAAATACTGAGCGAGGCTAGAGAAAGGAGAGGGACTCTTGATAATCGTCATCGATAACTATGATAGTTTTACCTACAATTTAGTCCAGTATTTGGGAGAATTAGCCTCCGAGTTCCCGATCGCCGTGCCGATCGAGGTCTATCGTAATGATAAAATCGATCTGGCCACAATCGAACAAATGCGGCCGGATGGAATTGTCATTTCCCCCGGTCCCGGTCGTCCGGTCGATGCGGGCATATCTCTGGAATTAATCGCCAAATTTGGCCCCTATATGCCGATTTTGGGGGTCTGTCTCGGTCATCAAAGTATCGGTCAGGTATTCGGAGGGGATGTGGTCCGGGCCCCGGTCTTGATGCACGGCAAAACTTCGCCAATCTATCACAACAATGAAGGGGTATTTCAAGGGTTAGAAAATCCTTTTACTGCCACCCGTTACCATAGTTTAGTGGTCGAGCGCTCCACCATGCCGGATAATTTAGAGATCACGGCCTGGGTCGAAGATGGTACGGTCATGGGAGTCCGTCATCGGGATTACCCCCACATTCAAGGAGTACAATTTCATCCCGAAAGTATTTTAACCACTGCCGGCAAGGAACTTTTAAGAAACTTTCTCCGATCCCTCTAGTGTTTGCTAATCCCCAACCCCTGAAATTAACCTTAACTTGATTAATTCTGCATCTATATTTATGAAAAGGCGAAATTTTATCTTATCGGCGGGGGCAAGTTTCTTAACCGTGGGAGTAAGCGCAGTTTTAGCGGAAACTAAACCGAAACCGACTAACCCCACTTCCCCCCAAAAACCCGATAATTCCCTCTTAGTTCAATGGTTGGGTCATAGTTGCTTTTTATTCACTGGAGGAGGGCAAAGAGTCCTAGTTAATCCCTTCCGGGCGATTGGTTGTACGGCGGGTTTTCCTTTGCCAAAAGTAGAAGCAGATATCGTTTTAATTAGTAGTCAACTGTGGGATGAAGGGGCGGCCGAGAATTTACCCGGTAATCCGAAAATTTTGTTTGAGCCGGGGGCCTATGATCTTGGTAAATTAAAATTACAGGGCATTAGTATCGCCCACGATCGCATGGGTGGGCAACGTTTCGGTATGAATGTGGCCTGGCGTTGGACCCAAGCGGGGATTAGTATTGTCCATTTAGGGGGAGCAGCGGCCCCGCTCGCATTAGAACAAAGAATTCTCCTAGGTTCGCCAGATTTAGCTTTTATTCCCGTGGGAGGTGGTCCAAAAAATTATAATCCCCAAGAAGCAAAACAGGCGATCGAAGTTTTACAACCGCGAATTGCTGTCCCAACTCAATACTTTACCAGTGCCGCCGATAAAAATGCCTGTGAATTGGTGTCTGTAGATGAGTTTCTCAAGTTAGTCAAGGATAAAAATATCCGTTTAATCGAGGACAATAAATTACGGATTCGTGCCGCCGATTTACCGAAAAAAGGGACTCTCATTCGCGTGTTTGACTACCGCAAGCTGTTACAGAAATCCTAATTTTTAGGAGCCAATGACCTAGACCTAGGCCTATTGATTAACTAATTTTCCTCGTGTAACGCACCATCAATTTCCTGATATTCCCCGGGTTACGTTGTTGCTAACTCGCCCTACAGCCCTGATCATAAATCAGGGTTATAATTATTTTTAGTAAATTCCAGAATATTCAGCCCCAAAGAATGTCTATGTTACTGCAAGACCTAAAGGAAGAAGCGGTTAAGCTATCACCGAGCGATCGACTGGCGCTGGTTAGCGCCATTATTGAGTCCTTGCAGAGTACCCCAATTGCTAGACCTGATCGTTCTGGTGCAATTCAAAGGATGCGTGGCTTACTCAAAACAGACCAACTTGCACCAACCGACCAAGAAGTAACTGCCATGTTGGAAGAGCGTCGGGTGGAGAAATATCTTTAGTGAGAGTTTTAATTAATACTAATGTTCTGCTAGATTTTCTGTGTTCTCTAAAAATTGCTTTAACAATCTTATTGAAAATGTTTTTGCTGAAAGAATCTCGCTCTTTTTTTAGACAGGGATGGACAATTGCGGTTTTACTAATTGCCCTGCTTGTTTCCCTGCCGATTTTATCGGTTGCCAGTAGTTTATTAACTAATTCTAGTCAAGTCTGGCAACATCTGATCGAAACTGTTCTCTGGGATTATCTGGTTAATTCTTTTTGGTTAATGTGCGGGGTGGGCAGCGGCGTTTTAATCATCGGTGTCGGCACCGCTTGGTTAACAACGATGTGTCAATTTCCCGGTTGTCAACAATTTCAATGGTTATTATTACTACCCCTTGCCGCTCCTGCCTATCTCTTGGCCTATACTTATACCAATATGATGGACTATTTTGGTCCGGTGCAGACGTTCTTAAGAAGTGTTTTCGCTTGGGATAGTGTCGAGGATTATTGGTTTCCTAGTATCCGTTCTCTCTGGGGGGGGATTCTGATGTTAATACTGGTGCTTTATCCCTACGTTTATCTGTTAGCAAGGGTCGGTTTTTTAGAACAATCTGTCTGTACGGTGGAGGCAAGTCGCTCCTTGGGATGTAATCCTTGGCGCGGTTTTTTTACCGTCGCTTTACCCCTAGCAAGACCGGCAATTATGGCGGGATTAGCTCTAGCTTTAATGGAAACTCTTAATGATTTTGGTACGGTGCAGTATTTCGGAATTAATGCTTTTACCACGGGGATTTATAATACTTGGTTCGGTATGGGCGATCGCATAGCAGCGGGGCAGTTATCAACAGTTTTAATGGTATTTATCCTCGTTTTAGTTTTCCTTGAACAATCCTCCCGTCGTCAAGTTCGTTACTATGAAATGACCAATCGTTTCCAGTCACCGACTAAGTACGAACTAGGACTTGTTCGGAGTTTCTTGGCAATGATCTCCTGTTTTTTACCAGTATTTCTTGGGTTTATTGCCCCCGCTTTCTATCTGGCCTATCTAGCCTTTAATCACGCCCAAGAAACTTTTAATAATGACTTTTTTAGTTTATCGGGAAACAGTTTTTTTCTGGCTAGTTTAAGCGCAATTATTGCGGTAGTTTTAGCTTTAATTCTCGCCTACGGGGAAAGACTTAATCCGAATAAAACTCTTAAGCTTTCTGTGCGGATTGCTGCCGCTGGTTACGCTATCCCCGGCATTGTTATCGCCGTGGGGGTTTTAATTCCTATCGGTAAACTAGATAACTTTTTCAATCAAGGATTAAATATCAATTTAATTCTGAGCGGCACGATTTTCTGTGTGATTTTTGCCTATATTGTCCGGTTTTTAGCCGTAGCTTTTTCCACGTTAGAATCGAGTTTAAGTAAAATTAAACCTAGTTTAGATGATGCTTCCCGCAGCCTTGGCTATGGCACTGGTGCCACTTTAATTAAAGTGCATATTCCTCTTTTATCGGGGGGATTATTGACGGCGGCTATGTTAGTTTTTGTCGATGTGATGAAGGAATTACCGGCTACTTTGGTCTTAAGACCTTTTAATTTTGATACCCTGGCGGTGCGCGTTTATCAATACGCCAGTGATGAACGTTTGGTGGAAGCGGCAGCCCCGGCCCTGGCCATAGTCCTAGTGGGATTAATTCCGGTAATCTTTTTAAGTTGGCAAATTTCCCGAAGGGCGATCGATTAAATCAGTGGGCGAGCGCCAGGCGGCTTAGTTCGGTGTGGCTGAATAAATCTAAAAACCCTGTTGGATAATATTTTTAGGCCTTTTTAAAATCAAAAAGTGCCAGTCCTGGCAGTGATCGGGGGGGGAAATTTAGGCACTTTTTGCCTGAAAATGGGTAAAACCCCACACCCCACACCCCCCCTGCCCCCCCGATGTCGGGGGGGTTGGGGGGGCCACACCCTGCCTCCACGAAAAACTTTTTCGGTAAATCCTAGTTCTATAGTCTAGTACAAAATAATGTTACAGTTCTTGACAAGACTACTAGAGAGAGGGGGTGTCAGTGATAGGATTCCCTAAAACCCCTTTTCTTTATTTTTGTAGAGAGAACAAAATCCTATGACAGAACTTTCTGGAAAAGCTCCTAAGTTCGGTGGCAGCACGGGCGGTTTACTCGCCAAAGCCGATCTGGAAGAAAAGTACGCCATCACCTGGACAAGCAGCAAAGAACAAGTCTTTGAAATGCCCACCGGTGGCGCCGCTATCATGAACGAAGGCGAAAATCTCCTCTATTTAGCCCGCAAAGAACACGCGCTCGCTCTTGGTACCCAATTGCGGACGAAATTCAAGCCCAAAATCGAAGATTACAAAATCTATCGGATTTACCCCAGTGGTGAAGTGCAGTATCTCCACCCTGCTGATGGTGTCTTCCCCGAAAAAGTTAACGCCGGTCGTGAATTTTTCGGCAAAAAAGACCGCAATATCGGCAAAAACCCCGAACCAGCGACAATTAAGTTCTCTGGTGTCACTCCCTACGAAGCATAAATAATCCCTAAAATCGAGAGTGGGGAGTTAGATTTAGAAGCTATTTAGCCCCAAGATTTAACTTCTGACTCTCGATTTCTGTTACTTCCCACTTCCCACTTCCCATTTCCCACTCCTTCATAACTCCTAATTCCTAATTCCTAATTCCTTCTTCCCACTCTCCTATACCTTTTAAACAGGATTTAGTATCAGTTTTCTCCCCTACAAGTGTTGTGCTATCCGTTTCCTGAACCATCAAAATATGATCTTCCCCGACTTCGATCGCTTTCGTCAACTCGCCGGCCAAGGTAACTTTATTCCTGTCTATCAAGAATGGATCGCTGACCTAGAAACGCCCGTTTCGGCCTGGTATAAAATTTGTGCCGATCAAGCCTACAATTTTTTATTAGAGTCGGTGGAAGGGGGCGAAACCTTGGGACGCTACAGCTTTTTAGGAGGCGATCCCGTCTGGGTATTAGAAGCGCGGGGAAACACCACTACCCAAACTTTTCGCGATGGTTCTCAAGAGATTTTTTCCGGGGATCCTTTCGAGATTTTAACTCAATGTTTAGCCCCGATTGTGCCGGTTAAATTGCCGCAATTACCCGCAGGAATAGGGGGTTTATTTGGTTTTTGGGGTTATGAATTAATTAATTGGATCGAACCGCGAGTGCCTATTTATCCCGCTACCGATGCCGATCTACCGGATGGTATTTGGATGCAGGTGGATAATCTGATTATTTTCGATCAAGTTAAACGGAAAATCTGGGCGATAGCTTATGCCGATACCCGGGGTAATAATCCCGATTTAGCGGCCGCTTATCAAGCGGCCTGCGATCAAGTGACCCAGTTAGTTCTCAAGTTACGATTACCCCTACCAACTAATGCCAAAACTCTAGAATTATTACCGGTTGGTCAGGGGAAAGAATTAGTCTATGAAAGCAATACAACTCAGGAAAAATTCTGTCAAAATGTCCTGAAAGCCAAGGATTATATCAAAGCGGGGGATATTTTTCAGGTGGTTATTTCCCAGCGTTTAAATGCCAATTATCAGGGTCATCCTTTCGATTTATATCGTTCCCTGCGTCTGATTAATCCTTCTCCTTACATGGCTTTTTATAACTTTAAGGATTGGCAGATTATTGGCTCTAGTCCTGAAGTGATGGTTAAGGCAGAACGGGACGAATTAGGTAAAATAAAGGCTACGGTCAGACCAATTGCTGGCACCCGTCGCCGGGGACAAAACTTCAGTGAAGACCAAGCTTTAGCAACGGATTTACTGCAAGATCCCAAAGAAATTGCCGAGCATATTATGTTAGTGGATTTGGGCAGAAATGATCTAGGCCGGGTGTGCGATCGAGGTACGGTCAAAGTGGATGAATTAATGATCATTGAACGTTATTCCCACGTTATGCACATTGTTAGTAATGTGGTGGGGGATTTAGCAACCGATAAAACTGCTTGGGATTTATTAAAAGCTTGTTTTCCGGCGGGAACCGTCAGTGGGGCCCCGAAAATTCGCGCCATGGAAATTATCCATGAATTAGAACCCTGTCGTCGTGGTCCCTATTCAGGGGTTTATGGTTACTACGATTTTGAGGGACAGTTAAATAGTGCGATCACGATTCGCACTATGATTGTTCGTCCCCAAGGTAATCAAAATTATCTGGTTTCTGTGCAAGCGGGAGCGGGGTTAGTAGCCGATTCTGAGCCGGAGAAAGAGTACGAAGAAACCCTCAACAAAGCGAGGGGTTTATTGGAGGCAATTCGCTGTTTAAGTTAGATTTTTTAGCCCAGAATCCAGTTAAGGGGATTTTACCATGATTTCCGAGAAGGAATAGGGTTAACCAACCAGGAGAACATCAAGGTTCCAGCTTATTGCCATAAGTTTAGCGAGGGGTAATAGTTAATAAAACCTGATAGGAGTTTAGCGGAGTCGTACTCGTCGTAAACACCAATAAAACTTGGTTATTATTAAGGGAGATGGGTGAACCGCTGCTTTTAGAGGTATATGCCTCTATTGTTTTACCCGTATTGGGATCCACAGTTCGGTTATTATACAGGTCATTGACATTTATAATAACAGCTTCTCCAGCATTTACCTGAAGAGTTGAAGGAATAGCTACTCCTGTTGGCTGAGCATTAGGGTCAGGCGAAGCAGCCACAGTGCAGGGGGAACAATCGGGGCCTTGAATAAGTTCAGCCATAACATTTGCTGCTGTGGTAAGGACGGGTATAGTTTCTATTTTCTTAGCTCCTATATTAGCTCCCAGATCAAAAGTGGGCTCAGGAGGGGTTATGAGGCAAATTGGGTCACTTTTACTACAGATAGCTCTGGTGGCAACTCTGGTACTGGCAGCGTAGTCAACTTTATCCCTTTTTCCAGCAGTCAGAGTAGTCATCTCTACCTGAGCGTTGGCATTCAAAATCACTTGATCACCACCTGTGCGAACACAGGTATAAAAACCGTCCGCACTGCTAGGATTGGCGGGGATTCGGTTAAAATCCGTAGGACAATTGGGGTTAACAGCATCCTCTGCTAACATATCAGTGACGGGGGAATGTTGCCAAGAAGAAGTAATATCGTAGTTGCCATTAGCGTCCAAGTTCGGACCATAGCGCCACAAGACTCGCGGACCGGTTAAGCTATTTTCAGGGTCTGTGGTATAGTAAACGATCTGGCCAGGGAGCGCAATGATGGGATTGTTGGGGTCGGGAATTCGGAAAGCAAGAACTGCTAGCGCTTCTTTGTCTACTTTTATTTTTCCCCAATCGGGTACTTGAGTCGTATCGATCGCAGCTTCAGTCGGAGCGATAATTCTTGCCCGTCTCAGGTCGTCTGAAACAAACTCTAGAGTACGATTAAGATTATTTCGGATTTCACTATCGGCATTAGCTCGATAATTGCTTCTGAGCAGGTTAATCACGCCAATTCCCGACACCAAGACGGCAATCAGCATCATTACACCTGCCAGTAAAACTTCTGTAATCGTGAAACCCGCTTGCAGACGACGATGGGCGGATTTTTTCTGTAAACGACCTAAGTGATTGATATACTCTAAATAAAAACGCATAGTTTTAACCCGTGCCAATTCCTATTTTCTATACTTCCCTAGACATTTAACATTATATTGCAGTCCCAGAGATTTGATCAAACTAGGTGATTCTGTTCACAGCTATTAACCGCTTTGGGGAGCAGGTGATTTTACTGGTGAGTTTTTCGTACACTTGTATTATTATAATGGTTGAGCCTCAAGGAGATAAGAAGGCCCAAGCACTGGTTACAATCAAGGATAAGTAATTTTTCGATCGATGTCATCTAAAAATAATCATGCGTCTCTTACACACCATGCTCCGGGTCAATAACTTGCAGGAATCTCTACAATTTTACTGCGATGTGCTAGGAATGAAGTTACTGCGCCAGAAAGACTATCCCAATGGTCAATTTACCCTCGCTTTCGTCGGTTATGGCGATGAGGCTAATCATGCTGTCATCGAACTGACCTATAATTGGGGAGTCGATCGCTACGAAGTGGGTAATGCTTACGGTCATATTGCCCTAGGCGTGGATGATATCCATAGCACCTGTGAGAAAATTAAAGTCCTTGGTGGTAATGTTACCAGGGAGCCGGGCCCGATGAAACACGGTTCTACGGTGATTGCTTTCGTGGAAGATCCTAATGGCTACAAGATCGAGTTAATTCAACTAGGAACCCAGGGTGCTGCCGTGGCTACGGCTTAATCAAAAACTTATGACTGTTGAAATTGAACGGAAGTTTCTGGTTAAAGGGGATTCTTGGCGATCGCTTGCGACCGGGAAGTTGTATCGTCAGGGATATATTCCTACCCAAGAGGGATTGACAACTGTGCGAGTTCGTGTAGTTGGAGATCTGGGTTATTTAACCATTAAAGGCAAGACTGAGGGTATTAGTCGGCTGGAATTCGAGTATGCAATTCCTCTAGAAGATGCGGAGATCATGTTAGAAAACCTCTGTAAAAAACCTTTAATTGAAAAAATTCGTCATCGCATTTCTTTGGATGATTTAACTTGGGAAGTTGATGAGTTTTTAGGAGATAATCAAGGTTTAATTATGGCTGAAATTGAGTTAGAACAAGAGGAGCAAGTCATTACTATTCCTGATTGGATCGGCGAAGAAGTCACGGGAGATGGGCGCTACTACAATAGCAACTTACAGAAATTTCCCTATAAAATGTGGTCATTGTAGTATTAATTTACTCCCCGTTTAACTCTGGGTAGATACGGCTTTTTCTGCTTCGTTTAGCTTATTTGTTACCCGTCGGAGAACGCCATTAATAAAGCGATAACCTTCATCATCAGAATAACGTTTGGCTAATTCGATCGCTTCATTAATTGCTACTTTTTGAGGTATATCGAGATAGAGCATTTCTGCCACGGCAATTTGCAGGATATCCCGATCAATTCTTGGTAAACGATGCAGTTGCCAATCTACTAAAGCGCTGGTTAATTCCTGTTCGATTTCCGCACGACGACGATAGACTGTACCGATTAATTCTAGGGCATATTCCCGCACTTCGTACTGACTAGATAACTGGACAATTTCGGGAAAATCTATCACGGTTCCCAAACGATTAATGGCATTATGGGTAAGAGAAATTGCCTCTTTTACCATGGTTTGGGCGCTTTTTAGATTTGTTGCCTTAGTATCACTAGCGAGAATTCGTTCATTACCACGACTAATTTCAGCAGCGGCAGTTTCTAAGGTTTCTTGAATTTCCAGGGTTAAGGTTCTAACTGCGACTAAAATTAAATCGTTTAAAGTTTGCTGTTCCAGGTTTTCAGGATTGCCTTTAATCTGACTTAAACTCAAAAGGGCAAGTTCTCGGGCAATGCGGCGGGGTTGTTGACGGGGAGGCATAGAAGTTTAGAAGTAGAGGAAAGAAAATTATACAACTTTATCGATCGCTATTCGGTTGGGTTAATTTTTCTCAGCGATCAATTCTTGACTAACCTCTATCCTAGCATAAAAGCTGCCAAGATTTAACTTTTCAAGTTTTAATTAGACAAAAGACAATATCTATCTTGAATCTCCCCTAGTTTAGTCTCAGCTTCTTGAGCATTAATAGCTAATTGGGCAAACTCTAGAAAGCGTTTTAATTCCTTGCGTAATAAATTCCTTTCTACTTCCCAGATTTCTCGATCTAAGGTGGGTGGCATAACAATCATATCAAATAAAGTGGCCTGTTTTTTTTCGGGATGGGGGCGCAATATTCGCCCGCGACGCTGAATAAATTGTCGAGGATTACCACTACTAGCCAGAATGACTGCGTTTTGAATTGATGGCAGATCTACTCCCTCATCTAAACATCTAATTGCCACTAATCCTTGCAGATAACCCTCCTCAAATTGTTGGCGAATTTTTTCTCGTTCTTCTAGGGAAGTTTCTGCGGTGTAGGTAGCAACTCGATAACCTAATTGATTGCCCAATAAATGAGTAACTGCCTCTACTTGACGACGATAATTAGCAGTATAATTTTCCAGATAACCATCCCCACAATAAAATAAAGTATGATTCGTATCTAAACGCTCTTGCATCAGTTGTTGTAAAGCCTGTAATTTATTACTTGCTGAACCGACTAATCGTGACCTTTGCATTAACAATGCTGTCAAATTTTCATTGCCATTGAAATTACTATTTTTCTGTAAAATCCAGCCGATCCTTTGGGTTAATTTTGCGTATAATAAAGCCTCACCATCGGTTAATTCAACCAAGACTGGATAATAAAAATAATTGACTAAAGCACCTTTACTAATAGCATCAGCTAGGGTAAATTCTGGCTGTAGAATTTGCCCAAAATAATCAAGAATAGCGTCGGTTCCTTCCTCATCAAAATATCTTTCAGGAGTGGCGGATAAAGCCAATCTTAGACCTAAAGAACGGGGTAATAACTCTTCTAATCGGGGGGAACCTAAATTATGGGCTTCATCACCAACGATTAAAGTTTTATCAGGAAAAAATTTTATTTGTGATTGAAACCCCTCGCTAATAAAAGTTGAGTTAGTAGTTAAAATAGTGACAAATTTTTGATTACCCGCTTGCACATTATATAATTCTGTGGATAGTTGACTTTGCCATATATGGACACTTTCGTAGGCTAAAATAGGTTTAAGATTAAATTTTTCCGCTTCTCGTTGCCATTGATTGACTAGGTGACGATAGGGGCAAATCACTAATAATACTTGCAATTCTATCGCTTGGTAAAGTTCCATGGCAATAGCTAAAGCAGTAATAGTTTTACCGCTGCCGGTGGCCATTTTTAAAGTTCCCCGTCCCCGATTACGAAACCAACTGATAATCGCTGTATTTTGGTAGTCTCTCAACTCTAAATCGGGGGGAATTCTAGGAATACCAGAGGGATTAACTCGATAGAATCCTCGCAATTCAGCAACTTGCTTGATTTTGCGGGAACTCAGAAAATCCCTAGTTATTTTTTCCCAATCTATCCAGCAATTATTCATAAGACCTCTTGTAAAAATCAAAAATTGTTGTTAGGGTTAGGAGTCAGTAGCCAGTAGTCAGTAGTCAGGAGAATTAAGAATAAATAATCATCAGTTAAATGGTCTATTTACAGACTTTAGGCAATTTAATCCTTATTTTTGCCGTTTTTGAACCCTGAAAAATTAATTATGCAAGAGGTTTATAATACTAAATCCTGTTTAAAAAGTATAGGGGAGCAGCGGAGCGCCGGAGCGGGGAGAAACAATCCATAGCTTGGGAGTTAATCACACTATTACAAATAGTTTTGGTATAAGCTCAAAAATAGCAAAAAGCCAAAAAATTAAAAGCTAAAGGTTTCTCCCTATACAATTGGGATGGACTAAAAAGACCATCCCACAGCTGTCAAACCACTCTTAACTGTTATCCTGGAAACCTAGAAAAGGATTAGGATAATTTACCTGGTCGCTACTTCCTCTTTTTGGGGAGTATTTTGCCGAAGTTTTTCTTGATCTTGGCGACGTTTTTTAGCATAAAGTTGGATTGTCACCGCCATTAATACCACTAAAGCTACAATTAACCAAGTGGTCAAATCGAGGGGTAATTGATTCTTAAATACTGCCAAAAGGACAATAACTACTAATAACAGGGTTGGTGCTTCATTTAACGCCCGGAATTGTTGTCCCGTCCAATTACATTCCCCTTTTTCTAGCTTTTTCATGATGCGACCACAGTAGAAATGATAGAGCAGTAAAAGAACCACAAAGGATAATTTAATATGTAACCATCCCGATTTTAAAATTTCCGGTTCTGTGGAGATTAAACCGATCGCCATGGCCAGGGTGACAATCATCCCCGGTGTGGTAATGATATTGTAGAGTCGCTTCTCCATGATCTCGTATTGCGCTTTCAGAATAGCTTGTGCGGGTTCCGTTTCTGTTGCTGCCTCCGCATGATATACAAACAAACGTACTAAATAAAATAATCCCGCAAACCAAACAACCACCCCAATCAGGTGAAATGCTTTAAACCAATAGTAAGCCATAGTCTATATTGTGATCTGAGTCCCGAATTACTTAGTTTAACAGTTGTCCATACTTTCCCAGACTACCCCTAGACAAAAGTTTAGACGGAAAATAGGGGTTGGGGGTTGGGGAGAGACTAGAGTTACAGGCATTTTACAACTAAGAGGAAGGTGAATCGACAAACCCTTCGGTAAATCAGCAACTAGAGTCAGACAAACCAGAAGAAAACAAGAAATCCGACGGAAGGGGTTTGAGCTTGAGAGTTTGGCTATCGACTCAGCTATGGGAACCCGATCCGATCGCTTCGATCAGTTAGAATAAAAATATGGGAAAAAAATTATTTATTTTCGGGAACCTTTACTGACTTCTCCCGTCCTCAACCTCTGAGTGAGGAGCTTATACCCTTGAGGAAATCCCATGAGTCAATCGATTCCAGCATCTTGGTCACTTGAGTCCAAAAAGTCTCAAAACCCCGTGTCCCCTGACAAACTCTCCAACTACGATCTAATTGCACGCTGTCAGGAAGGGTGTCAGCCAGATCGAGCAGCTTTTGCGGAACTGCTGCGACGCTATCAAGCTCATGTTGATAAATTACTCTATCATTTGGCTCCCGATTGGCAAGATCGCGCTGATTTGGCTCAAGAGGTCTGGATTCGCGTCTATCGCAATATTAACCGTCTCCATGAACCCCTCAAGTTCCGTGGTTGGTTAAGTCGCATTGCTACCAATCTTTTTTACGACGAATTGCGGAAACGCAAGCGGGTTAATCACCCCATTTCCCTCGATGCTCCCCGGCGCGTGGAAGATGGCGAAATCGATTGGGATATCGAGTCCGATTACCCCAGTCCCGATGAACATCTCACCACCCACGAATTCTACGATCAATTACAGGCGGCGATCGCTGATTTACCTGAAGCTTTTCGGACAACTATTATTCTCCGAGAAATTGAAGGTATGGCCTACGAAGAAATTGCCGAGATCACGGAAGTTTCTTTAGGAACTGTTAAATCCCGCATTGCTCGCGCTCGCGCTAAATTACAATCTGTTTTACAGCCCTATTTTACGGAAGGCTAAAGAAAATTGTGGTGATTCGGCACTAACGGCCGAAGTGAGGAGTCGTTAAATTTAACTAGCTCCGTGCTGGTGAAAAGTGATTGCATACCGATCGCTTCCGGTCGAGGTCAACCATGAATAATTATCAACCCGAAGACGTTCAATGGATCAAGTCTTTGTTACGTCACGATGACGGCGATTCCAACTCCGCAACCGAGGATATTTTATTCTTAGATGAGGATAACGAAGAAGCTGATCGTTTCGATTTAATTAGTGCCTATATTGATAACGAAGTAACGGTAGAGGAAAGGAAGCTAGTTCAGCATTGGTTAGACCATGATGCTGCTGCTAAAAAACTCTATCAGCAGCTCTTGGGATTACAAACTAATTTAAAGCAAATTCCCGTACCGGTTACTATTGCCAGCGACCAGTTAGCAGAACAGGTGTTGAGAAAAGTCGATGGTCAGCGTCGTCGGCAATATTATGTTTATGGTGGCGCAATTTTCACTGCTATGGCGATCGCTGTTGGCTCCTACTTCGTCTCGGGACGCAATGCTCCTCTCTCTCGAATGGCGATCAGTCCGGGCAATATTAGCCAAGAGGGAGACCATTTGATGATTGCTCTCAACCATCCGATTATCGAGATTCCCGCAGCGGAACAGCCAAAAGAGAATGGCCAACGGTAAGGTCTATGGAGATAAATGCCAGCATTCTCGTGCGATCGCCCAATCTTCCGCCGTAGCAATTACCATCACTCGCACTTTAGATGTCTCGCTGGCGATATCCTCATCCCGGGGATGGGCGGCATTTTTAGCCAAATCTAACTCTAAACCCAAAAAAGACCAGCCTTGACTGGCTTTTTCCCGTACTAAAGCTGAATTTTCGCCGATTCCTGCCGTAAATACCAACACATCTAACCCCTCTAGAGAAGCGATCATCGATCCGATTAAACTTTTCAGACGATGAATATACATCTCAAATGCTAATTTTGCCCTCTGGTTGCCTTCGGCCATTGCCGTGGTAATTGCCCGCATATCCCCAGAAATACCGGAAATTCCCTTTAAACCGGATTCTTTATTGAGCAAGCCATTTAAACTATCGGGATTATATTGATATTCTCGCTCTAGATAAATCAGAATCCCTGGATCGATCGAACCGCTGCGGGTTCCCATCATCAATCCCTCTAGGGGAGTAAATCCCATGGTGGTATCGATACTTTTACCCCCCTTGACTGCCGATAGGGAAGCACCATTGCCCAGATGACAGATCACCATTTTCAAGGATTCTAGGGGTTTTCCCAGCAATTCGGCGGCCCGTTGGGAGCAGTACTGATGACTGGTGCCATGGAAACCATAGCGACGGATTCCCAGTTCACTCCATTGGTAGGGAATGGGATAAAGAGAAGACTCAGGAGGGATAGAACGATGAAAAGCAGTGTCAAACACTGCTACTTGAGGAACATCGCCCAAAAATTGCTCGATTGCCTCAATTCCTTCTAAATGAGCGGGATTATGGCTAGGAGCAAGGGGAATCAGCTTTTTAATCGTTTCTTTGACTGGCGGAGTGATCATGGTCGCCTGGGAATATTCCGTGCCACCATGGACAACTCGATGACCGACTATACTAATGTCGGCGAGGTTGGCTACTACCTTAGTTTCGCCAGTGACTAAGGTATCTAACATCCGAGCAATTGCCGCCGGACGATCCTGACTAGAAAGATTAATTTCCTGTTTAATTCCCTTAGCTTTTACCGTTAAAACCCCGTAATCAGGGTTAACGGTCCAATCGATCCCCGCTGCCCAAATTGGTTGGGGAGGATGGCCGGGGAGAAACTCTAAATCGTACAAACAACTTTTTTGACTGCTCGATCCCGCATTTAAGACCAGAATTTTCATAGAAAAGCTCAATTAGGAGGTGGCCTATGCCGATCTTAATCAAACTCAGGTTAAGTCTAGATAAAATCGCTGACTTTTCGGGTTTTTCTTCAGGAAAATTTGATCTGGCTGCCATCACCCCTCCCTGACTCGGGCAATATTACAAAACTTTATCAAAAAAAAGTCAAAATAGAGCCTCTAGGGTTATAAAATACAAGAATGCCCCTTGTGAAATTGATCCAAGAAGCTACCTCTGATGCAAGTTAAAGCCTCTACATTGGATTTAGAGCTAGTTCTCGTCCTTTTCACCAGTGGAATGTCAACATCGCACCACGAATCTCTAGAATGGAATTTTTGCGTATTCTAGATAACCGTGATTACTAGAGGATTTCTTAAGTATGTCAGAGGTTCCTGCCGTTACAGATGCCACCTTTAAAGAAGTAGTTTTAGATAGTGCCGACCCTGTCCTAGTGGATTTCTGGGCTCCTTGGTGCGGCCCTTGTCGAATGGTGGCTCCCGTTGTCGGAGAAATTGCCGAACAGTTCCAAGGGCAAGTCAAGGTGGTGAAACTCAACACCGACGAAAACCCCAATATCGCTAGTCAGTACGGGATTCGCAGTATTCCTACTCTGATGATCTTCAAAGGAGGTCAAAAAGTCGATATGGTGGTCGGGGCTGTACCGAAAACCACTTTAGCTAATACCCTAACTAAACACCTGTAGAGTAGTTGACTAGGTTTTCTGGTAACGCATACCGGGTAACTGAGTCACTAAACCGATTAATTCTAATTCCAATAAGATCCCCGCCACTTCTGAGGTGGGGATTTGCATTTTTTCAACAATAATGTCAAACAAAAGGGGATCTCGGTTAAATAACTGATACACTTGTGCTAGTCTAGGTTCTAGATTCGCTGGAGGAGCAGCATTAACGACCGGGGATGTCTCTGGAGGGAGTGAAGGGGAGAGATTAACCGGTGCGGATTGGTTCACGGTAGGAATTGCCCCTAACATTTCTAATAATTTCTCCTCAGAAACGATAATTTCTGCCCCCTGATGAATCAGTTGTAAACAACCCCTAGCGGCGGTAATATCCGGAGAATTGGGTAAAGCATAGATATCGCCGCCAAATTCGTTAGCATAACTGGCAGTGATCAGGGAGCCAGACCTTTCTGGGGCCTCGATAACAATCGTCGCACGACTTAACCCGGCGATAATGCGATTACGACTGGGAAAATGGGCTTTATTCGGCTGAGTTGCCGCAGGATGTTCACTTATGACTAAACCCTGCTTTTGGATGTCCGCCTGTAGCTGCCGATGACGACTAGGATAAACCACATCGACCCCCGTTCCCAAGACGGCAATCGTTCTTCCCCCTGCTTTTAAACAGCTTTGGTGTGCCTCGCCATCAATTCCTTCGGCCATGCCAGAAACAATAGTAAATCCCTGTTGAGCTAAAAGGGTACTTAAGCGCCGCGCCCAGCGCCGGCCGTGCTCCGTGGGGTTACGAGTACCCACAATGGCGACGGTGGGGATATTTCCCTGATTTTCCTCTAAATTGACCTTTCCTTGATAGTAAAGTAAGGGGGGCGGACTGGGAATTTCCCAGAGAAAGCGGGGATATTCTGGGTCGCTAGGAGTCCAAAAAAGGGGGTTTTTCTGGATATGTTCGGCGAAAAGAGCTTCTGGGTCAATTTGCGATCGCCCTTCCTGTACCGCTACCATTAACTTTTTGCCGAATCCCGCCACTTCTGCGATCGCAGAATCGGTGGCATTCCAGGCCACAGCGACACTGCCGAAATGCTGATAGAGTCGCTTTAGGGAAATTGGCCCAACTCCAGCAATACTTGACCATGCTAACCAATAAACGCGCTCGTCTGTCAATTTGAAAAGCTCCTCAGACAAAGTAATAATTCAAGTCGGTTTTAACCGAATTCGGCCAGATGACCCTATTTATTTTAATTTTGACACTTAAAACGGACGGGGATTCTTAAGAGATGTAAATCCTGAAAGGGGTAGCCAAAAACCCGCTAGACACTCGCTCAACACTGAGTCTGTGCTTACTTTTAACTAAAATATTGGCACTCCTATTAATATCGGCGGCCACAAGATGCTTATCCTTTATTCTATAGAATCCTCCCTTAATCCTTCTGCCAGAAAACTTCTGTTGACTGGGATTATTGGCATTGTAAATAGGAATCTGATCTCGATCGTAAAAATTAGCTTTAGAGGCGTAAGATTCCTCTTGTTCACCATACCCCATTCCGTACCTCGAACACAAATCTTTCAGTTTTTGTCTCAACTGCCAAAAAGGAATTTGCACAAAGTTTTGATTGTTAGAACAGCCGATATTAATCTCTGGCTTGATACCTGGATTATATCCAACTACCAATTTGCCCATTTGATTAGTCAGGCAATGGTTAATTATTATGGTCGCCGTTTTATTTAAATAATCTCGAAGAGAATTTTTCGCCATCGATGACAATCTTTCTCGTCAAGGTGAAGCCCAGACTAATCGTATCATTTATCAGTTATCATTGATCAGATGTGAGTTTTCAGTTCACTGATTAGCGAAACATTCTCAATGTCAAGCCGTCCTAAAAGGACGGGGTTTTAAACCCAGTATTTTCGATGATACAGCGTACCTCACCATTAAGATAACCGTTATAGATATGGCTGGTCATAGTAAATGGGCAAATATTAAACGACAAAAAGCCCGCGTTGACGCAAAAAAAGGCAAAACTTTCACCCAGTTATCCCGGGCGATTATCGTGGCTACCCGTAACGGGGTTGCCGATCCGGCGGGCAATTTTCAGCTACGCACGGCGATCGAAAAAGCCAAGGCGGCCGGTATTCCTCATGAAAATATCGAAAGAGCGATCGCTAAAGGGGCGGGAACTTTTGAAAATGACTCGGCTTTTGAAGAAATTCGCTACGAGGGTTATGGTCCCGGAGGGGTGGCGATCCTGATCGAAGCACTGACCGATAATCGCAATCGCACGGCAGCGGCTCTGCGGGCGGCTTTTAGCAAAAATGGCGGTAATTTAGGCGAAACGGGCTGTGTGGGCTGGATGTTTGACCATAAGGGGGTAATTCGCCTTGAGGGAACTATTGATGAGGATAAGCTTTTAGAAGCTTCCCTAGAGGGAGAGGCCCAATCCTACGAGTTTTTTGAGAGTCAGGAGGAAGGTCAAGGAGCAGAGGTGTTTACTGAGGTGTCTAACCTGGAGAGATTGAATAAAGTTCTCCAAGAAGCGGGATTTAAGCTTAAAGAAGCAGAATTACGCTGGATTCCCACTAATACCCTAGAAGTGAGCGATCGAGAGCAGGCCCGTCTTTTATTCAAGTTAATCGACACCCTAGAATCCCTCGATGATGTGCAATCGGTAACGGCTAATTTTGATTTAGTCGAGGAATTGATGTCAGTGGATGTATGATCCTAAATTACTAGGCAGTAATTAGGGTTTGCGGCAAAAAGTTTCTTGGTGGGGTTAGGAGTCAGTAACCAGTAGCCAGTAGTCAGGAGAATTAAGAATGAATAATAATTAACCTCAGTTCGGGTTAAGGCTATTTTCCTACTCATTCCACAAAAGAATAGGGTTTACAGCGAACGAGAAAATTAGGGTTTTAGCTTATCCCGAACTCAGGTTAATTAATTAAATGGTCTCTTGACAGATTTTAGTCCATTTAATCCTTATTTTTGCCGAGGAAGGGAAAAATATGTGTAATTAATTCTGTCTGGGTCCTGATTAAATAACATTAACAGTACTGTCTTTATTACTGATTACTGATTACTGATTACTGATTACTGAAAACAACCTATGCTAGAGGCTTTACAATTTGATTTTATGCGCCAAGCGATCGCAGCAGGAATATTGGTTAGTATTGCCTGTGGTATCGTCGGTACTTTGGTAGTAGTTAATCGCGTGGTTTTTATCAGTGGGGGAATCGCTCACGCTGCCTATGGAGGGATAGGAATCGGTTATTTTTTGGGGATTAATCCCCTGGTGGGGGCGATATTTTTTACCTTTTTTTCGGCTTTAGGTATGGGCTTTTTACAGCGTCGCATCCGGGAGAGAGCCGATACTTTAATCGGGGTGATGTGGGCGATTGGTATGGCGATTGGGGTAATTTTTATTGATTTAACCCCCGGGTATAAAGCTGATTTAATGAGTTATCTTTTTGGTAGTATTTTAACTGTACCGAGGGATGATTTATGGATAATGGCGGGCATAGATATATTAATTATAGCCTTAGTTAGTATCTTTTATAAGGAGTTGTTAGCCATATCTTTTGATGAAACCTTTGCGATTATTCGTAATATTCCCGTGGAGATAATTTATTTAGGTTTAATGGGAATAACCGCTTTAACTATTGTGGCAGTAATGCAGGTAGTAGGATTAATTATGGTAATTGCTTTGTTAACTATTCCTGCGGCTATCAGTGGACAATTTGTTAAAAATATGAAGGGAATGATGGTCCTAGCGATTATTTTAGGAATTGTCTTTACTTTGATTGGTTTATGGTTATCCTATAGTTTAAATCTCACCTCGGGGGCGACAATTATTTTAGTGGCAGGATTGGGTTATTTAATCAGTCTTGCTTGGAAACCTTTCATCCTCACTATCACCAGAAAAATAGCTAATCTTTAAAGCTCTCCCCTAGTTGTGGTGATATAGCATTTATCTTAATAGTGAGGTATAAGGTTTTTATTTTCGGGAGACAGGAGCCGGTCGTTAATACCAAGTTAGGTTATACTTCATCTTTATGATAAACGCCGTAATTTAAAGAAAAAATACCAAATCCGTGTTAATCGCAATGATGATGAAATCCCGAAAGATATACTGTGACTAGATTTATCAATAATTTTGGTCAGCGGATTTGGTAAAATCAAGTAATTAATCGAGTTCATCAAACAAAAGTTCCTCTAGAATCGGTCCCATACCGTCATCATCGGGGGAAACTAATTCAACCTTCCCTTCCCCATCACCGACAGCTAAGAATAACAAAGGAGCAAGGGGACTGTAAATCGAGTATTTTTGGTCTTCGGAAAAGAAACTGGCGAGAAATTGCAATTCTTCCGGCTCTGATGACGAGGAAGGAGCATCGCTATCGATTTCTAAACTGAGAACATTATCTTCTTCCAGGGGAGGCAATTCACCACTAACGGTTAAGGTGTGAGCAGTGGGTTTGAGCAATAGGTCTAATTCTGCTAAAACTGCCTTAGCATCGGCAAAAACCCGCTCGATTTCCTCGCTATCTTCGATTAGGAAGGCATCAGATTCTTCTTCCTCCGATTCCTCGTCCCAAGCTAGAATCATCACCGGGGTATCCACGGGGACAAGAAGCATATAGGTGAGGTCATCGGTTTCATAGGCGTTCTCAATATAACAGTCCAGCGATCGACCTTGCTCATCCCAGAGGGTTATGATATCCGCTTCTTCGAGTTCGTTTTCTTGAAAATTAAATTGAGGGGACATAGGCTCTCAAACGCTAATGATTGAATCAGAATATCATGAGTTGATCCTCAATCAAACCAAGAATTCCGGTGCAAATGTTGAAAACCCTGCACATCAGTTAAATTGTATTGTAGGGGCGTGATGGTGATAAAATTCTCGCCAATAGCGCGCACATCCGTAGGCACTTGCGGGGGTAAATGGCTGTAGTCCGGTTGTTCGATATCTTCCACCACTTCCCCAATTAACCAGTAATAACTTTTACCCCTGGGATCCAGTCTTTTCTCGAAGGTTTCCTCGTAGCGTCGCAATCCTTGCCTAGTGATTTTCACTCCCTTGATTTCGGCACTACTAACTGGAGGGACGTTAACATTGAGTAAAGTGGGAACGGGAAAAGGATTAAGGGCAACTTTCCTGACTAAAGTGAGGGCAAAATCGGCGGCCGGCTGGAAATCACAGGCTTTAAAACTGGCGAGACTAACAGCAATACTGGGAATACCTTCGATTAATCCCTCCATGGCCGCAGAAACCGTGCCAGAATAGAGGATATCGGTGCCGAGATTAGACCCGTGGTTAATGCCAGCTAAAACTAAATCGGGACGCTCTTTGAGGACGGCACTAAGGGCAAATTTCACCGAATCGGCCGGAGTTCCCGAGCAGGACCAGGCAATCACATCGGGATGAAAAATTCCTTCCACCTGTTCGGCCCGGATGGGATGGTGTAAGGTTAGGCCATGACCGGTGGCAGAGCGCTCGCCGTCGGGACAAACTACGGTCACTTGATGACCGGCGGCAGCGAGGGTGTTGGCAAGGGTGCGGACTCCTAGCGCGGAAATGCCGTCATCGTTACTGATAAGTAGTTTTAAAGAGCGATCGCTAGTCATAGGAAATTTCTGCTCTACTGCGCCGGCTAGTGGTATAATGTAATAGTATTTTATCGTGGGTACGTAGCTCAGAGGATAGAGCACCAGGTTCCGGTCCTGGGTGTCGGGGGTTCGACTCCCTCCGTACTCGTTCAGTGATCAGTCATCAGTGATCAGTTAAGTCCTAAGCAAAATTAATTACACATCTAAGCCGTCAGCTTTTTGCTGTGATCAGTAAACAGAGACATCCCCAAAATTTATATAGCAATTCCCATAGTTGTGAGGTACAGAGTCTTAGGTTTTGAGGAGTCGGTCGTCAGGAGTCAGGATTCGGGATTCAGGATTCAGGAGTCAGGATTCGGGATTCAGGAGTTAAGATTTTGGTGTGCCTCATGAGATTGGAAAACGCTATAACCCAATCACAGCTTGCTTTTGTCTTGTGTACTAATAAATAGTTATAACTGAAATGTATATCTACTGATTACTGATTACTAATTTTCGATTATGTCCACCTTCTTTAAATTAATTGACGAACGCTCTCTAAACTTGAATTAAAGAACTATCGACGGTGGCTAAAAGTGTTTGCACTTCCTCATCGCTGGTTTGGGAAAAGTCTTCGTACCAAAGAGAAATCGATCTCAATTCGTAGGGTTTATGTAGGCAAATTACTCGATCGACTAATTTTTCTAATTGATCACAGACTTCCAGTGGGGCAATAGGAACAGCAATAATAATAGCAGCGGGATTTCCAGCTTTAAGGGTCAGAATCGCCGCTTTAATCGTTGCTCCCGTAGCGATACCATCATCTACTAGAATAATCGTTTTTCCCGTTAGGCTGGGAAAGGGTCGCTCACCTCGATACAAGCGATCGCGTCGCTCTAATTCGATCATTTCTTCCTTTGCTACCCGTTCCATCATCGCTTCCGATAGGTGCAAGTCCTCAACAATACTTTCATTGATTACCCGCACCCCATTCTGACCGATCGCCCCAAAAGCTAACTCTTTTCGCTCTGGCACACCTAATTTTCGCACTAAACACAGATCTAGGGGTAAATGTAACCTTTGGGCAATTTCAAAGGCGATCGGAACCCCACCCCGGGGCAAAGCCAAAACCATCACCCTAGCACTATTTGTATATTCTGTCAAGTAACTAGCTAATAGTCTCCCTGCCGAGTGCCGATCTTTGAGCAGATAAGTCATAATGCCCTCCTAGGGGCTAATCCCCTTGGGTATCCTTGCTTTCCCCTGCCTTTATTCTATATTTCTCCGCTCATCTCTAGCTGAAATGTTAAGAAATTTAGCGAAGGCTTGACATTTTTTCGACTAACCGAAGTTTTTCCAGGCCAAAGATCGGCTAAAATCTTAGGCGAGAGGGTTTTGTCAAGTTAGGTAACAAACATGAATCAAAGTTTAAGTGATGCGCTAGAGCAGATCGCCGCTGCCTTTCGCGGTCTCGGAACTCCCGAACCGATCGTTCATTGGGGACATCCAGTCATGATGGGGATTGTGGTTTTAGTTATGGGTAGTTATACTGCCTATGCCGGTTGGCAAAGCCGTTTAAGCAAAGATGGGGAAGTAGTGGCCAAAAATAGAGCCGATCACCGCAAACTCGCTCCTTGGCTGTTTTTATTTATCGTTCTCGGTTACACCGGCGGTGTTTTATCCCTGGTCATGCAGAAACATCCCATCCTCGAAAGCAGCCATTTCTGGACAGGATCGATCGCGATCGGTTTATTAGCTTTCAATGGATTATTATCCCTCACAGGCTTCGCTGGCGGGAAAAAAGAACTTTTTCGGACTATTCACGCCTATATAGGCAGTATTGCCCTGATTTTACTGCTAGTTCACGGTGTTTTCGGTCTTCAGTTAGGATTATCTCTCTAGTTGGTTTATTTATGGCTTCGGGTGGGCTAATTCCCACCTGGAATTTTTCACCGCGGCAGACTGTGGCCAAGGGCAATAATTGAAGAAATTATGACTTTAAGTGCTATTGTCGGGATTCCGAGTTTAGAATTAACAGGTAATTTACCAAGAAGGTATCGTCACGCAACGAGGAGATAGATATTTTGAAGAAAGTAGAAGCGATTATCCGACCCTTTAAACTTGAAGAAGTGAAAATCGCCCTAGTTAACGCGGGCATTGTCGGGATGACCGTATCTGAAGTTAGAGGTTTCGGTCGTCAGAAAGGTCAACCGGAACGTTATCGCGGTTCCGAGTATACCGTCGAATTTCTCCAAAAACTCAAGATCGAGATAGTCGTCGAAGATAAGCAAGTCGATATGGTCGTCGATAAGCTGATTTCTGCCGCGCGTACTGGTGAAATCGGAGACGGTAAAATCTTCATCTCCCCCGTGGGACAGATCGTCCGCATCCGTACCGGAGAAAAAGACCTGGAAGCGATTTAACCTCCAGACAAGGGATGATAGTACAATCCTGTCATCCCCCCCCCATTGACAGTGTTTCCCATCAAGAAGTGTAACCTAATTTGGTATCGACGACCAATTCCCTAAAACGAAAAATTTGTACCTCACCATTAAGATAACTGCTGTAATTAAATCTATTGGCTCGGTCTGCCCCCATCACCACTCAAGACCGCTGACTGGTAAAAATAATTCAACCAGATTAGATATTATCATTTCCAGTGACTAAAAAAAATCTCTTGCCTAAAAGGTCACAAATATTATACAATGTTTGATCGTGGCCAAAATCGGTGTTAGGTGGTGTCCAAGGCACTGCCAAGCAGAACCGCCTTGGTCAATCGGTCTTCGCCGGGATACTGAAGATCAACCCTTTAAGTCCCCAAGAAACAAAGACCAGCAACAATCTAGGCAGAACCAGCAACCCTGTCTAGTCCTACTTACGAATTTAACGGGATGCCAGCTTAAATAACTCGAAAAAAGTCATTCAAGTTGGGCAGGCTGATAAAGCGGGAAAGATTTTTCTCGCTCCTATAGCCACGGCCACGTTATTTTTGATTGTCGTCTAGTAAAGATAAAGAGAACAATCCGTGTCTATCGGTATCCTCGGTACAAAACTGGGCATGACCCAAATCTTCGACAACAAAACGGGAGTCGCCATTCCCGTCACCGTCGTTCAAGCCGGTCCGTGTCCCGTCACCCAAGTCAAAACTAAAAAAACCGACGGTTATGAATCCATTCAAGTGGGATACAAAACCGTCAAAGAAAAAGCCCTCAATAAACCGCTACTCGGTCATTTAGCCAAAGCCGGTGTCTCCCCCCTGCGGCATTTAATCGAATACCGTCTTGAGGACGCATCCGCTTACACTTTAGGCCAAGAAATTACCGCCGCTATCTTCCAAGAAGGCGATTTGGTCGATGTGGCTGGAACCACCATCGGACGGGGTTTCTCCGGCTATCAAAAACGCCATAACTTCAAGCGCGGTAACATGACCCACGGTTCCAAAAACCACCGTCTCCCCGGTTCCACCGGTGCCGGTACTACCCCAGGCCGGGTTTTCCCGGGTAAGAGAATGGCTGGACAATACGGAGCCACCCAAGTGACCATCCGCAAATTGTCCGTGGTCAAAATCGATAGCGAACGCAACCTGATCCTGATCAAAGGAGCCGTCCCGGGCAAACCAGGAACCCTGTTAAACATCACCCCCGCCAAGAAATTTGGTAAATAGGGCAAGGAAAGATTAAAGCCATGGTTAACTACACAGTCAAAAATTGGCAAGGGGAAGAAGCGGGAACAGGCACCCTGGAACTGAAAACCGCTAAACCCGAAACCGCCAAACACCTAATTCACCGCGTCGTCGTCAGCCATCTAGCGGCGGCCCGCCAAGGTAATGCCTCCAGCAAAACCCGCTCGGAAGTGCGCGGCGGTGGTCGCAAACCCTGGCGGCAAAAAGGCACCGGTCGCGCCCGGGCCGGTTCGATCCGTTCTCCCCTCTGGCGTGGTGGCGGTGTCATCTTCGGACCAAAACCGAGAGATTTTGAGGTTAAGGTCAATCGCAAAGAGAAAAGATTAGCCCTGAGAACCGCTTTGATCAGCCAGGCCGATAACTTTATCGTGGTTGAAAGCTTCGCCGAACAATTCTCCCAACCCAAAACCAAAGAACTCACCGCTGCCTTAAGTCGCTGGGGAGCCAGTCCAGAGGAAAAAATTCTGCTGATTTTGACGGAAATTCCCGAAAATGTCTATTTATCGGGGCGTAATATCTGCAATCTCAAAATTATTCGCGCCGATAGTCTCAACGTCTATGATGTCATCCTAGCCGATCGAGTTATCGCCACCGCCGCAGCCCTAGCCAAAATTGAGGAGGTCTATGGTGCTTAAAACTGAAGCCAGGCAACTCGCCGATCTGATCCTAAAGCCGATCGTCACCGAGAAAGCCACCCTACTCCTAGAACAAAATAAATACGTCTTCGATGTCGCCTTGAAAGCGACCAAGCCGGAAATTCAAGCGGCGATCGAACTGCTGTTTGAGGTGAAAGTAACGAAAGTGAACACCAGCCGCCCCTCTCGTCAGAAAAAACGCGTCGGCCGTTTCCTCGGTTACAAACCCCAATACAAACGCGCGATCGTCACCCTAGCCGAAGGCGACTCGATCACCCTCTATCCCGACGTATAACAACCAAGAAACCCGATAACGGAAAACTAAACTATGGGTATTCGTTCTTTTAGACCTTTAACCCCCGGGACAAGGCAGGCGGCCATCTCCGACTTTAAAGAGATCACCAAAACCGAACCGGAAAAGTCCCTAACTCATCGCAAACACAGCAAACAGGGGCGTAATAATCGCGGTGTCGTTACCAGTCGTCACCGGGGCGGCGGCCATAAACGCCTCTACCGGATTATCGATTTTCGTCGCGATAAACGGGATATTCCGGCCACAGTAGCGGCGATCGAGTACGATCCTAACCGTAACGCCCGCATTGCCCTGCTTTTCTACAAAGACGGGGAAAAACGCTACATCATCGCCCCCGCCGGTTTAGGCGTTGGTGATACCGTCATCGCCGGAGAAAACGCTCCCTTCGAGGTCGGTAATGCCCTACCCTTAAGTCGCATCCCCCTAGGGACAGAAGTTCATAACATCGAACTCGTTCCTGGTCGCGGTGGTCAAATGGTGCGGGCTGCTGGTGGTTTCGCCCAAGTGGTAGCCAAAGAAGGCGATTACGTTACCATCCGCCTCCCCTCCAAAGAAGTCCGCATGATCCGGCGTGAATGCTACGCCACCATCGGAAAAGTCGGTAACGCCGAAGCGAGAAATATCAGTCTCGGTAAAGCCGGTCGTACCCGTCACCGCGGTCAACGGCCTCATGTTCGGGGTAGCGTCATGAACCCAGTCGATCACCCGCATGGAGGTGGAGAGGGTCGCGCTCCGATCGGACGTTCTGGCCCGATGACTCCCTGGGGTAAACCCGCCCTCGGTCGCAAAACTCGCAACAAGAAAAAACGCAGTAGCGATCTGATCGTGCGCCGTCGTAACCAAGGTTAGAAATTATTACTTTACTTTTGACTGAAAATTATGGGTCGTTCACTGAAAAAGGGGCCATTTGTCGCCGGCCACCTGATGGAAAAAATCGAAAAACTCAACGCACAGGGCAGTAAACAAGTGATTAAAACTTGGTCCCGTGCCTCGACAATCATTCCCGATATGGTCGGTCACACGATCGCCGTTCACAACGGCAAACAGCACGTTCCCGTATATGTTTCCGAGCAGATGGTCGGTCATAAACTCGGTGAATTCGCTCCCACCCGCACCTTCCGCGGCCACGCCAAGAGCGACAAAAAAGCAGGACGGAAATAAATCAGCCGCTACTCCATCAGCTAGATAGTGGCCTCTGAGCAAGGCCGAAGAGTCGTGACCATAAATCACCAAGACTGATAACTGATGACTGATAACTGATAACTGATAACTGATAACTGAAATGACCATCGATACCTCTAACGAAGTCAAAGCGATCGCCCGCTATATTCGGATGTCACCCCTGAAAGTCAGACGGGTACTCGATCAGATCCGCGGGCGCTCCTATCGGGAAGCCCTAATTATTCTCGAATTCATGCCCTACCGGGCCTGTGACCCGATCCTAAAAGTCCTGCGTTCCGCCGTTGCCAACGCCGAAAATAACGAAGGACTCGATCCCGCCACTTTGGTAGTTAGCCAAGCCTTTGCCGATGGCGGACCGACCCTAAAACGTTTTCGACCCCGGGCCCAAGGGCGCGCCTACCAAATTCGCAAACCCACCTGTCATATCACCGTCGCCGTCGCTCCTAGCAACAAAGACTAATCACCTTAACTAAAAAAACCACAATGGGACAAAAAATCCATCCCCTCGGTTTTCGTCTCGGCGTTATCAAAGATCATAAATCTTGCTGGTATGCCGACGCGAAACGTTACCCCGAACTACTGCAAGAAGATCGCCGCATTCGTCAGTACGTCGAAAAAAACCTTGCTAATGCCGGTATCGCCGATATTCGCATCGAACGTAAGGCCGATCAAGTAGATATTTCCATCCACACCGCCCGCCCCGGTGTCGTCGTCGGTCGTGGTGGCACGGGAATCGAACAGCTGCGCCTAGGTTTACAAAAAGCCCTCGGTGGCCAGCGTCAAATTCGCATTAACGTCATTGAGGTCGCTCGCGTTGATGCCGATGCCAACCTGATCGCCGAATACATTGCCCAACAACTAGAAAGACGGGTTTCCTTCCGTCGTGTTGTCCGGCAAGCCATCCAACGGGCCCAACGGGCTGAAGTCAAAGGGATCAAAATTCAAGTTAGCGGTCGTCTCAACGGTGCAGAAATCGCTCGGACCGAATGGGTGCGGGAAGGACGAGTTCCCCTGCATACCCTGCGCGCCGATATTGATTACTCCTATAAAACCGCCAGCACCATCTACGGGATTCTAGGCGTGAAAGTTTGGATCTTTAAGGGCGAAATTATCCCCGGCCAAGAAGAAATTGCCGCCGCCGTTCCCGCTCAAGCACCGCGCCGTCAACAGCGTCGCCGTCAACAGTTTGAAGATCGCTCTAGTGAGGGCTGATCCCTAATATTTATCAGTGGTAAATAGCTCATGTTAAGTCCCAAAAGAACAAAATTCCGCAAACAACAGCGCGGACGGATGCGCGGGCTGGCCACCGGCGGAAATACGATTAATTTCGGCGATTTCGCCCTGCAAGCCACCGAACCCTGTTGGATTACTTCCCGTCAAATCGAAGCGGCCAGACGGGCAATGACTCGTTATATTCGTCGGGGTGGCAAAATCTGGATTCGCGTTTTTCCCGATAAACCCGTGACCCAACGGGCCGCAGAAACTCGGATGGGTTCCGGGAAAGGTTCCCCCGAATTCTGGGTGGCCGTGGTTAAACCGGGGTTCATTATGTTTGAGATTGCCGGGGTAGCCGAACCCGTGGCCCGGGAAGCAATGCGCCTAGCCGCCCAAAAATTACCGATTAAGACCAAATTTATCACTCGCGAGGAGGATTTTGTCTAATGGCTTTACCGAAAATCGCCGAAGTGAGGCAGATGAGCGATGAGGACATCGCTGATGCTATCCTCGCTGCCAAAAAGAAACTGTTTGAATTGCGTTTGCAACAGGCCACCCGCCGCTTGGAAAAAACCCACGAATTCAAACACACCCGCCACCGTCTCGGCCAATTATTGACCGTAGAACGGGAGCGCCAACTAGCCCAGTCCACCCCGGAGGCATAACCCGCTATGGCAGTTAAAGAAAGAGTTGGGGTAGTAGTCAGCGACAAAATGGATAAAACCGTAGTGGTAGCCATTGAAAACCGCTCTCCTCACCCTAAATACGGCAAAATCGTCGTGAAAACCCAGAAATTTAAAGCTCACGACGCAGAAAATCAAGCCAAACAAGGCGATCGAGTTCGTATTCGTGAAACCCGCCCCCTCAGTAAAACCAAACGTTGGGAAGTGGCGGAAATATTAACCGATAATTAAATTTCACCTAGGTAAAAACCGTGATTCAACAACAAACCTACTTAAATGTCGCTGACAATAGCGGGGCGCGGAAACTAATGTGTCTGCGGGTGCTGGGAACAGGTAACTGTACCTACGGTGGCATCGGTGACAAAATTATCGCCGTGGTTAAGGACGCTATCCCCAATATGCCCGTGAAAAAATCCGATGTGGTGACGGCGGTGATTGTGCGGACCCGTCAAACCGTCCGTCGCGATAGTGGCATGAGCATCCGTTTTGATGATAACGCCGCCGTGATTATTAATAATGACGGTAATCCCAAAGGTACTAGGGTTTTTGGTCCTGTCGCTCGGGAATTGCGCGATAAAAACTACACCAAAATTGTTTCCTTAGCCCCAGAAGTTCTCTGATCAAAGTGAAAAGAACCAAGGCAATTGGCTGATGGCTAGTCTAAAACTTTTCACACTTTGAGGTCAAAAAAAATGAGTAAGAAAAACATTCAAACCCCGCCCCAAAGGCAAAAAATGCACGTTAAAAAAGGGGATGTGGTTCAGGTAATCGCCGGTTCCGATAAGGGCAAAGTGGGCGAAATTTTACGGGCCCTACCCCAAGAAAGCACCGTGGTGGTCAAGGGAGTTAATATCCGCACCAAACATACTAAACCCCAACAGGAAGGGGAATCGGGTCAAATCGTTACCTACGAAGCACCGATTCACAGTTCCAAAGTGATGCTCTATTCCGAGAAGAAAAAAATCGCCAGTCGGGTGGGTTATACCTTTACCGAAGACGGTCGGAAAGTGCGGATACTGAAGAAAACTGGCGAAATTATCGATTAGTTTCCCATCAATTCTAGTTCCTGACCAAGCCCAGGAAAAGTAAGCAGCAAAACTATGAGCCAAAGACTAAAAACCACCTATCAAGAAACCATTGTTCCGAAACTGAAAGAACAATTTGGTTATACCAATATCCACCAAGTACCTAAAGTTATCAAAATTACTGTTAACCGCGGTCTTGGGGAAGCTTCACAAAATGCCAAAGCTTTGGAGTCTTCCAAGGAAGAACTGTCCACCATCACCGGACAACAACCGGTAGTGACTAGAGCTAAAAAAGCGATCGCTGGCTTCAAAATTCGCGAAGGAATGCCCGTGGGTGTCATGGTGACATTGCGCGGCGATCGAATGTACGCTTTTTTAGACCGTCTCATTAATCTGGCCTTACCACGCATTCGCGACTTTCGCGGTATCAGTGGTAACAGTTTTGATGGTCGTGGTAACTACAGTTTAGGCATTCGTGAACAGTTGATCTTCCCCGAAATTGAATACGACAAAATCGATCAAATTCGCGGGATGGACATCTCAATCATCACCACCGCTAAAAACGACGAAGAAGGACGCGCCCTCCTCAAAGAGATGGGAATGCCCTTTAGATAAATCAATCAAGAGAAAAGTAAACAGTGACCGGTAAATAAGTGAACAGTGAACAGTAAACAGTGAACAGTAAACAGTAAACAGTCAACAGTGATTCAGTGAAAAGACAGCAGGAAGCTGCTATTTAATACTACTCACTTAATACTCAAATCTGATAACTGATAACTGATAACTGATAACTGATAACTGACCACTGATAACTGATAACTGATAACTGATAACTGACCACTGATGTTGATCCCAATTTAGGAGAAAAACAGGTAATTCATGTCTGCTAACGATACCATCTCGGATATGCTGACCCGCATCCGTAACGCTTGCGCGGTTCGGCAGACCACTACTCAAATCCCCACCACGCGGATGACGCGCAGTATTGCTCAAGTTCTCAAAGACGAAGGCTTTATTGCTGACTTTGAGGAAGTGGGTGAGGGGATTAAATCTCAATTAGTTCTTTCCCTCAAATATAAAGGCAAAAACCGTCAACCGATCATTACTACCCTCACCAGAGTCAGTAAACCGGGCCTGCGAGTTTATTCCAACAGTAAAGACTTACCTCGCGTCCTCGGTGGCATTGGCATCGCCATTGTTTCCACCTCTAAAGGCATTATGACCGATCGCGAAGCGCGTAAACAAAACGTTGGCGGCGAAGTCCTTTGCTACATCTGGTAAACAAGGATAAGCTATCAGCCGTCAGCCTTTCCCAGTTTAAACCCGATAGCTGACCCACTGATAACTCTTCCCTGATAACTGATAACTGATAACTGATAACTGTTATGTCTCGTATTGGCAAACGCCCGATTCCTATTCCCAATAAAGTCACCGTCGATATCGATGGTGCTACCGTGACGGTGAAAGGGCCCAAAGGAACTCTCCAGAGAACCCTACCCACCGCCGTCGCCATCGACAAAGATGGCGAAACCCTGCTCGTTACCCGTCAAGACGATTCGCGTACCGCCAGAGAACGCCACGGACTCTGTAGAACTCTAGTGGCCAACATGGTAGAAGGAGTCGCGACTGGCTTTCAAAAACGCCTCGATATCCAAGGGGTGGGCTACCGCGCCCAGGCGCAGGGTAGTAAATTAGTTCTTAATGTTGGTTACAGTAAACCCGTGGAAATGGAGATGCCCGATGGTGTTTCCGTCGCCGTAGAAAACAACACCCAAGTTATCGTCAGTGGCATCGACAAAGAAGCCGTCGGTAACATCGCCGCTAAAATCCGCGAAGTTCGTCCCCCCGAACCTTATAAAGGTAAAGGGATTCGCTATCTTGGTGAAGTTGTCCGTCGCAAAGTTGGTAAAGCTGGCGGTAAAGGTGCTAAAGGCGGTAAAGGAGGTAAAAAATAAACCATGAAACTTAGTCGCAAAGAATCAGTCCGTCGTCGTCACCAGCGTGTGCGTCGCAAAATTAATGGCACTGCTGAACGGCCGCGTTTATCCGTATTTCGTTCTAATAACCACATCTACGCCCAAATTATCGACGACGTAGCCCAACACACCCTCGCGGCCGCTTCTACCCTAGAGGCAACCTTGCGCGGGGAATTGGAATCCACCGCTACCCAAGAAGCCTCGGCTGCGGTGGGTAAACTGGTGGCCCAACGGGCCCTAGACAAAGGCATTGAACAAGTGGTTTTTGATCGCGGTGGCAATCTCTATCACGGTCGCGTCAAAGCCTTAGCAGAAGCGGCTCGGTCAGCCGGCTTAAACTTCTAAAATATCCTTTCAACACTGATAAAACTATGGCAAAACGTCGCAAAGGCAACCGCGAAAAAGAAAAAGAAACCACTTGGCAAGAGCGGGTCATCCAGATCCGCCGGGTTAGTAAAGTGGTTAAGGGTGGTAAAAAACTCAGCTTCCGGGCCATTGTCGTGGTCGGTAATGAAAACGGCCAGGTGGGAGTGGGAGTCGGCAAAGCAGGAGACGTTATCGGGGCCGTCCGTAAAGGCGTGGCCGATGGTAAAAAACAACTAATTGAAGTCTCCTTAACTAAGGCTAGTTCCATCACTCACCTCACCCGGGGCGCTTCCGGTGGCGCTCAGGTGCTTATGCGTCCGGCGGCTCCGGGGACTGGGGTTATTGCCGGGGGTGCTGTCCGTACCGTTTTAGAATTAGCTGGGGTGAAAAATATCCTCGCTAAACAACTCGGTAGCGATAACCCCCTCAATAACGCTAGAGCCGCCGTTAACGCCCTGGAAACTCTCCGCACTTTCTCGGAAGTGGCCAAGGATCGAGGCGTATCTGTAGAACATTTGTACACCTAAAGAAATCACCATGAAACTCCACGAAATCGCCCCCCAACCAGGGTCAACTAAACGCCGTCGTCGTGTGGGACGGGGTGTCTCGGCCGGCCAGGGCGCTAGTTGCGGTCTGGGAATGCGCGGACAAAAATCTCGCTCTGGGACGGGGACTCGTCCCGGTTTTGAGGGGGGACAAATGCCCCTCTATCGTCGGGTTCCCAAATTAAAGCATTTTCCTTTGGTTAACCCCCGTCAATACACGATTGTTAATCTGAGAAAATTGGCTTCTTTACCCGCTAATACGGAAGTTACCCTGGAAAGTCTGCTAAAAGCTAAAATTCTCACCAGCAACGACGGACCTTTAAAAGTTTTGGGTGATGGTGAAATTACCGTTCCCCTCAAGGTGAAGGCCGCCGCTTTTAGCAATAGTGCTAAAGAGAAAATTACCGCCGCTCAAGGGACTTGGGAGGAAATTTAACGGAGGCGGTCGGCGGAAGGCAGGAGACAGGAGATAAAAGGCAAAAGGCAAAAGGCAAAAGGCAAAAGGCAAAAGGCAAAAGGCAAAAGGCAAAAGGCAAAAGGCAAAAGGTAAAGGGCAGCTTTGTTCTCCCCACACCCCACACCCCACACCCCACACCCTACACCCTACACCCCACACCGAACCCCTAACACCCAACCCCCAAGACCTGATTGATATATCATAAGAAAGACAGGGGAAATCTTAAAAAAATCGAGAAAGTTTTCCCCCTCGATTACTTTTTCCCATAAAAAAACTGCACTAGAGGTAACTGTTAATGGTCGTCAGTCGTGATAAGGCTCCCACGGCACAGGAAACGTTTATGCAAATGGCACAGGCGGCCGGTTTACGCGGTCGCTTGTTGATTACATTGGGTTTACTGATTCTGCTCCGTTTTGGGATGTTTGTACCGATACCCGGTTTGGATCGGGCAAGATTAGCAGAAATTATTCAAGGTAACGCCGCTTTGGGAATCCTTGACCTGTTCACCGGGGGAGGATTATCGACGTTGGGGATTTTTGCCCTCGGCATTCTTCCCTATATCAACGCCTCAATTATCGTGCAACTGCTCACCGCTGCCCTTCCTTCTTTGGAAGATTTACAGAAAAATGAAGGAGAAGCAGGACGGCGAAAAATTGCCCAAATTACCCGTTATATTGCCTTTGGTTGGTCAATTATTCAAAGTATCGGCATTACTCTCGGTTTATTGGTGGCTAACGGCGTTGTGGCCGGAACTTTACCCTCGATCGCCGCTACGGTTCTCGCTTTAGTGGCCGGTTCTATGTTCGTGATGTGGATTTCGGAACTGATTACGGAACGCGGTCTGGGAAATGGAGCATCTTTGCTGATTTTTGTCAATATTGTCGCTGTTTTACCGAAAACCCTCGGTGATACAATTACTTTTGCTCAACAGGGTGGCCGACAAGCGATCGCTCAAGTGGTGATTCTCTTGCTGGTTTTCTTGGTGATGATTATCGGCATTGTTTTTGTTCAGGAAGGAACCCGTCGGATTCCGATTGTTTCTGCCCGTCGTCAGGTGGGTCGTCGTCTCTATCGGGAAAGAACCAGTTATCTACCCCTACGACTCAATCAAGGGGGCGTGATGCCGATTATTTTCGCCTCGGCAGTGTTGGTCTTACCTTTCCAATTGGTGCAAGCTTTACCCACGGATAACCCGGTCGGTCAGGTTTTAGTTCAGTTGGTTAATGCCCTGCGTCCCGATAGTTGGGGTTATGTGGCTTTTTATAGCTTACTGATTCTCGGTTTTAGTTTCTTCTACGCTTCCCTGATCGTTAACCCCAAGGATATGTCCCAAAACCTGAAAAAAATGGGGGCCAGTATTCCGGGGATTCGACCAGGGACCGCTACTACTAATTATCTGGAAGGGGTGCTGAATCGTCTCACCCTTTTGGGCGCTCTCTTTTTAAGTTTGGTGGCTACTGTGCCGACTGTAGTAGAAAGCGCCACCGGTGTCACCACTTTTCGCGGTTTGGGGGCAACTTCCCTGTTAATTCTGGTGGGGGTGGCGATCGATACGGCGAAACAAATTCAAACCTATGTCATGTCTCAACGCTATGAGGACATGATTAAAAAGTAGTTAGATAGTTAACCAGGGACCTTTTACCGGTTACTGGTTGTTTTTTCCCTTAAAACCCTATATTTAATCCATGAGCAAACGGATCGGTGTGATATTTTTGGGACCGCCCGGATCGGGAAAAGGAACCCAAGCGGCAAAATTAGCGGAATCTCTGACGATTCCCCATATTTCTACCGGTGAAATTTTACGTCAAGCAATTACAGAGAAGACAGAACTTGGTCAGCAAGCACAAGCTTATGTGGAAAAGGGCGAATTAGTCCCCGATGAATTGTTGTTAGGTTTAATTCAGGAACGTTTAAAACAGCCTGACAGTGCTAAGGGTTGGATTCTTGATGGTTTTCCCCGCACGGTGGCACAGGCGAGCTTTTTAGACGCATTACTGGAAGAATTGGCCGATAGTTACACATTTGTGGTCAATTTGGCTGTACCAGATACGGTCTTAATTGAGCGTCTCATGCAACGGGGTCGTCAAGATGATACTCAAGAAACGATCGCCCGTCGCCTACAGGTTTATATCGACCAAACTGCCCCCGTTTTAGATTATTACGGTCAAAAAGGCACTCTTAACCATATCGACGGTAATCAACCGATGGACGCGGTTACGGCGGCTTTAACAGCAGTTGTCACTCCTGGGTAAAGTTTCCCTCAGTCAGTAATCAGTGATCAGTAATCAGTCATCAGTGATCAGTCATCAGTCATCAGTCAGTAAAAATTACAACTTTTTATAAGTTTTTTATATCAAACAAGCGTTAATAGTTGAGAATATTTAAATTTAAATTTCGCAATATTTATCTTTTCTTAAGAATTTATTGAAAATAATTCTTATTTGTTTACGAGGTTGCAATACTTCCAGCGATTATGGTATATAGCGTTTTTCAGTCTGCTGAGGTACAAAAGTTATGGGTTTTAGGCAAAAGGCAAGAGGCAAAAGTCAAAAGGGAAGAAAAATATGTGTACCTCACTAGCTTAGGAAACGCTATAATTTCGCAGTATGAAATGATGGGTTCCTCTGTGCTTTTTGGGGTTTTTAGCTGTCTGGTGAGCCTGAAAACCCTTGCTAAATCTACACTAACCTATTTAAGAACAGTAACAACTGGCGATTAAAGAGCCTTTTTTAAGCCAACCCGTTGATCAATTAATTGTGTAGTTTTGTTGCAAAGAGAAAGTTTTTTTGACAAAAAGAACAAAGTGTGCTGCCACTGGATTTAAAATAAACTCAATTGTCCTTCTTGTTTTAAGCGCCAGTTATCATCACCAACTCTCTGGGCAATATCTTCGAGGACGCTTAGAATCGTCTGATTTTCGGGAGTTGTGCCATTTTTTAACAGAGGTAATATATTAAAAACAATATCATCAAAACTAGAGCTTTTATTATCTCTTTCCATCCTTCTCAAATAGCTAATCAAATAGTATTTAATTCTCAATTTAACATCGATTTTTGACTTAAACTTACTATCTTTTTTGATGGTATATAATTCAGTCTTTTCCTCATAATCAAAATTATCTAACAAAATTGGAGTCAAGTCTGAATACTCCTTGGCTAGTAAATCTAAAAACCCTAATTCCAAACCTTTAATAATCAATTCATCGTTAATTTGTTCTAGGGTTGCCCCATCATTTTTAGCAATAATTCCTTCAACAGTTTGCATGACAATCTCGGTGATATCCATGCCTAAGTTAGCTTTCATTACCGCTTTGGGAGTAGGAACTTTCCGAAAATTAATAATTAACTGTCCTGATAAAACTGTAAAGGGATTTTGCCGCTTTTTAAAGCTCGTTTGTCCATTTTTTTGTGGCACTGCTCCCACATATTCAAATCCGCAACTTTCTGCGGTATCTAAAATTAAATGCCAAAACTCAGGATCTTTGTGAGCAAAGACAAAGGATAACCATCGCTCAAATTTCAAAACTCGATACATTTCTCGAATACTTTGGGCAATTAATTGATTATATTCCTGTTTACTTTTTTGGATTGTTCCACCTTCAATAGCTTCTAATTGATAGTCCTTTTCCGTCACTTCTAAATCTAACCAAGCATTCCACATTATTGATAAATCTAAGTAGGGAATTTTCTTTCCGTAGGGAGGATCGGTATAAATATAATCAACGCTTTCATTTTCAATAAAACTTAAGTCTGTCGCTGTTCCTTTAACAATTGTTGCGTTATCAATAGTTTTTTTATTAACATAAAACTCCATTTCTTGTTTAGCTGCAACAAGTTTTTTAAATTTAGTTTCATAAATTTTTATTAAGGGCATTTCTCCCGGTTCATGAGCAATTCTATAGCGATAATATCTAAATACAGAACTATCACCCCCCGCCGCACTTCTTGTGTAATGAAAAGTCAAATTATATTTATTGATTGTACTGGAAAAAACTAACAGCAAAGACTCTCTAATATTCTCGTTTAATTCTTGTTTAATCAGATGTTTTAATAAACTTAACTGAGCCAATTGTTTGTTACTAAATAACTGTTCAACAGTAGCCACATCAGAACCTTTAGGCAGTTTCAAACCTTGGGGATAGGGATAGGTATTGAGAATCTTTGTTATTTCCTCTTTGGTTTGCGGTTCTCGCTCTTGGTAGGCTAATTTAACTCGTTCAAAAGCTTGACTTAAATCATCAAAATCAACGGGAATAATTAAAGAATTAACAAGAAAAATAGCCAGAGGGTTAATATCAATACTAATCGCTTTGCGGTTATTCATTAAAGCTTCAATTGCCGTCACTCCACTACCGCCAAAAGGATCAAGAATGACATCTCCCAGTTGACTAAAGTTTTTAATATATTCTGCCACCACATTCCATGCTTGTTTAGTAAAATATCAGCAATTCTCATTTTGAAAACAAAAGAAGATAAAGTTCTCTATGTGAACAAGAGAACTTCTGTCTAATTATCATTTTTTTTCAAGATAATCATCATAATTAGCTTCAAGAGACAGTTTTAAAATATCTGCCCATAAAAAACTTATCTCAACTCATAAATTTAGCTGAAATTCTGACCTAATTTGTGGTTTTTTCAATGAATAAAATAATCTTTCCTTCTCTCGAAAAATTGACATTTTTAACTAGAATTTATTTTTTTGAGCGGGACATATTCGGTAAGAATAAACAAGAAAAACTCTGACCAATTCTTAAAACAAAAATATTTTAATAAAGTACGAATATCATTAAAAAAACTGGTGCGAGTAACTAATAACTCACGAATCTTTTGATAAGTATGATTAACTAAATCTAAAACGGTATGAAATAAAAAAGCTAGTAAATTTAAAGACAACAAGAACTCGCATAAATGACTTTGACCATGACCAAAATTATGTTCTAAATTATAACCGTGATTTTTAAGAACGTTATTTCCTTCATTCTCAACTTTCCATCTGCTGCGTCCAGCTTTGACAATTTTTTCAACATTATTTTCAGTAATTTGATGATTGGTAATCCAATTATTTTGATAGATAATTTTCTGTGTTTTTTCATTAATGACCGTGACTTCACACCAATTAACTTCGAGACTTGACTCGACCTCTCTCAGAGGAACTCTAGAAACATAACGATAACGATAAATGAGATTCTTTCGTCCATCCCATTGTTTCTTTTCTACGGTTTTAACTTCTCCACTTTTTTCTAAAAATTCTAGCCATTCATATAAGGTTTTATGAGAAGTTTCAAGACAAACAAAAATAAAATTATAACCTTGTTTTAGAGCTAACTCACAGATAGGTTGGCGAGAGTATAAGTCATCTCCTAACAGGGTTACAGGATAACCATACTTCTTTTGATGATTCTTATCTAACCATCTTTTAACAGCCGCATTTTCACAATCTTGTTTTTGCTGCCCATCTTGTTTTTTAATAAATTCTGGTTCTAAATTAATCACTTGTTTTTGCTCAGGAGAAACCACAATTGGCGTGACGCAACCATGAAAATAAGTTGTCGTTCCCTTACGATGATTGCGGCAATTACAATGGGGACAACTAATTTTCTTTGAAGAAAAATATTCCGTACCATCTAAAGCTATTAAAATTTCCTCATCTAAGTAGAAAAAATTTTTAATAACTCCCTGTTTTTTTAACCATTGATAGACTTGTTGAAAAGAGCCAAATATTGTGGCAGCTGGGATAGGATCTAACAGGTTTCTGATTTGATTATCACAAGGTATTTTTTTGATACCAAATAAACTTGAAGCATTATCTTTTCCCTTACTAATTTTCATCAAACGTTGATGCTCTAAAAAAGAAGGTGACTGAGTAAAAAAAACCGAAAAAGCCGCCTTAACTGCATCTTCTACCTGATATTTGGTATTGTTTCCTGGTTTTCTGTCATCGGGTAAGTCATGTAATTCTTGAACTAAAAATTGTATTAATTCAGGAATTTCTAAAGTCACAGCCTTTTTCGTCATCGCAGAACAGTTTGATTAATTAATATTTCCAACTTAATAATTTTACCTCAACAGACAACAATCATCAATTTTTATTTGGTTCTCTTTCTGATGTAGAGAACTTTTGTTCTAGATTTCTCCCATCTTTCAAATATTTTGAGTATAAATACTCTATATACTCACTTCTCTGCGATGCAGTCGCACTCGCGGGAGCGCATTTTGTAGCTTGCTTAAAGCTTTGTTTCTGTCTGTATCACTTGTTACTTTTTAAAATGAGAATTGCTGGTAAAATATCCATGAACACCAAAATGTCTTTTAGCTTGTTGTTTTTTTACCTCAATTGGTTCTAATAAGGGACGACTTGAGTAGTCAAAAGTTTTGCGACTGATTGGGGAATGGTTTTGATAGGTAAAACTTTTTCCCACTTGAAATCTATCTGGGGCTAAATACTGGGTCAACTCTTGCCAACTATCGGCAATTGCATCAAGAGAAAAATATAAGATAGGTGTACTGGTATCGAGGGTCTTAAATAAACTAAATTCTAGGCCATTACAAAGAGCAAAATAATTGCTTCTGATTTCAGTATGACTCGCATAACTATAGACCTGTTCTACTGAATCACCTTCGTAGATATTTTCCGTTGGTTTTTTAGCCTCTAATACCCAAGCATAACTTTGATTAACTTTCAGAACATAGTCAGGAATTAAATTTATCGGACGTTTTTTACTACCAACCTTTAAAAAGGGATGCCGTAGGGTTTTACTTCTTTCGATATTATCTTCTCGGTAGCCCAAACTTGTTAAAAGAGGTAAAATAATCACTTCTCTAACGCTGTCTTCCTTAAAGTTAGGGTTATTTTTAATTGCCTGAAAATCAATAGCAGAAAAAATATGATTCATGGGTTAGCACTGTTTGTGATAAGTAGGTAGGCGTTAAAAATTATCAGACACCCCCCTTATCAAGGGGGGATTAAGGGGGGATCGAACTTAAAATCCATTTTTAATTTAATTATAACCAGCTACTTAGTTTCGATAAATCTTCCTTACTCAGGGGAAAATCAGACCGATTAACTTTGAACACTTACCATTAACCTGCCGTGAAGTTGGGTAAGCTAAGACGCATTTAAACCGCCTATCCTTAGATGAGCTACATCTCCCCCAATTCTTTTACTGTTGCAAGAGTGCAAGAGTGCCTCATCTGAACAAACAATTTAAATGCGCGGGCAGCTGATGACAGGATTTGAATAGAGTATCTTTGACGATGCCTCAACAATATGAGTTAGACAGGCTTTCTAAAATATATCGTAATCCAGTAGAAGTCCAGTTTCAACCCGCTTCTAGTCATACTAAATCCGTTGATTATAGGCTACATATCAAGACAGGCAATGGGGGTAATAAATAATCAGTCTTTGATAACCAGATTTAGTCTTACCACTTTTTTAGACACATCGCAGCAGATTCGATGACTTAATTATCTTTTATAAGTTTTTTATATCAAACAAGCGTTAATAGTTGAGAATATTTAAATTTATATTTCGCAATATTTATCTTTTCTTAAGAATTTATTGAAAATAATTCTCATTTGTTTACGAGGTTGCAATACTTCCAGCGATTACGGTATAATTTCGCAGTATGAAATGATGGGTTTTTATGTGCTTTTTAGGGTTTTTAGCTGTCTGGTGATCCTGAAAACCCTTGCTAAATCTACACTCAGCTATTTGGGAACAGCAATAAATGGAGGTTAAAGAGCCTTTTAAAACCCAACCCGTTGATCAATTAATTGTGTAGTTTTGTTGCAAAGAGAAAGTTTTTTTGACAAAAAGAACAAAGTGTGCTGCTGAGTGATCTATATTGCTTTTATTTGTTCTCCCCACACCCTACACCCCACACCCCACACCCTAATCTCCTATGAGGGGAAACTTTACCCTTGCCCGTGCGTCTTGAGGCTCTAAGCAAACAAGCGCCAAGCTTGCGATAGAATAGATCGGACTTAGCCTAAATGGGGTGAGCGAAAGAATGTGCGGAATTGTTGGCTATATCGGAACCCAAACAGCGATCGATATTCTCCTAGCTGGATTGGAACGTTTAGAATATCGGGGTTATGATTCGGCAGGGATTGCCACAATTCTCGAAGGTGAATTACATCGAGTCCGCGCCCAGGGAAAACTCTACAATCTGCGAGAAAAATTAGAACAGGAAGTTAATCCCTCCCAAATTGGCATCGGTCACACCCGTTGGGCAACCCACGGCAAACCCGTAGAAAGTAATGCCCATCCCCACACCGATAACAGTCAACGGGTGGCAGTGGTACAGAATGGCATTGTCGAAAATTTTCAGGCATTAAGAACAGAATTAAAGGAGAAAGGCTGTATATTTGACTCGGAAACCGACACAGAAGTTATTCCCCATCTAATCGCCAGTTATTTACCCAAACCTACCGATGAAGAATACTTGGGGGTGAGTCCTTTCCTCAAGGCAGTTTTAAGGGCAATTGAACGTTTAGAGGGTGCTTTTGCCCTAGCGGTGATTAGTCCCGATTATCCCGATGAATTGATTGTCGTGCGGCAACACGCCCCTTTAATCATCGGTTTCGGTCAAGGAGAGTTTTTCTGTGCCTCCGATGTCAGTGCTTTGGTTCCCCATACCCGGGCAGTGCTGTCCTTGGATAATGGCGAAATCGCTCGGTTAACACCCTTGGGAGTAGAAATCTATAATTTTGAGGGAAAAAGAGTCCGTAAAAACCCCAGAGTCCTCGATTGGAGTCCGACCACCGTAGAAAAACAGGGTTATCGTCACTTCATGCTCAAGGAAATCTACGAACAACCAGGAGTGGTGCGCGACTGTTTAGGGACCTATCTGCATCCCCATTGGACAGCACAAAATGGGGATAATGTCAACCCGATAAATCTTAATTTTTCTGGTGAAATTTACGATAATTTAGAACATATTCAGATTTTAGCCTGTGGAACCAGTTGGCACGCTAGTTTAGTGGGTAAATACTTGATTGAGCAGTTGGCGGGTATTCCCACAAGGGTACAGTACGCCTCGGAATTTCGCTATGCACCCACCCCCCTGATGCCCAATACTTTAACCATCGGGGTGACACAATCGGGGGAAACAGCCGACACTTTAGCGGCGTTGGAAACAGAAAAACAGCGTCGTTTAGGATTAGGAAAAAAATATCAGGCCCGGATTATCGGGATTACTAATCGCCCCGAAAGTACCCTAGCACAAATGGTCGATCAGATTATTAATACCCAAGCGGGGATCGAAATCGGGGTGGCGGCAACTAAGAGTTTTACCGCCCAGTTATTGGGTTTTTATCTCTTAGCTTTGGATTTATCCTATCGTCGTCAAACTTTGTCTTTAGAGAGAATCGAGGAAATTATTAATCAAATGCGATCGCTGCCAAGGTCGATCGAAACTGTCCTAGAAAAACAGGAAAAAGCGATCGAAGAATTGGCCCATGAATTTAATGACACCCAAGACTTTATTTTCTTGGGACGGGGGATTAATTTCCCCATTGCCTTAGAAGGGGCCTTAAAACTCAAAGAAATCAGTTATATTCATGCGGAAGGCTATCCAGCCGGAGAAATGAAACACGGACCAATCGCGCTTTTAGATGCAAAAGTTCCCGTAGTAGCGATTGCGATGCCGGGGGTAGTTTATGATAAGGTTCTCTCCAATGCACAGGAAGCAAAAGCCAGGGATGCGCGGTTATTGGGAGTAGTTGCTGACAGCGATACGGAAGCACCAAAAGTCTTTAATGATTTGTTGTATGTGCCGGAAGTTGAGGAATTATTATCGCCAATTTTAACAGTAATTCCCCTACAATTGCTCTCCTATCATATCGCAGCCCGTCGCGGTTTAGACGTGGATCAGCCGCGCAATTTAGCCAAAAGTGTCACGGTAGAATAAGGTTCCGTTGGGTTGAAAGTGTGGTTTAAAGGTCTATTTACACTAAATCGGAACCTAAGCTGTTTGTAATTCAAATTGCTTGTTAAGACGAGGCAAAAGGCCCCCCAACCCCCCCCGATGTTGGGGGGGCAAGACCCCCCCAACCCCCCCCTTATCAAGGCTATCCATTAGTCACATCTTTCTTAACATAAAATTTGACAAAAAGAGAAAAGTGTGCAAGATGGCTCAAGGGAGTTCTATGGGGGACTAATTTGATGAGATAGTTTCCAAGTCTGGCTGATATCATGTAACCTTCGCAGTCCCAACCAAATAGTTTTAACACCAGGTTCACCGTTGACCCTGAGAGAAGCCGAAGGGTCGCCTTTTCTACCTAAAAACCCCCCAAGAGAAGCAATCATTCTGACCGCTTCTCGAAAGGAGGGCGGCTTTTCAGGTGGCGGGACTTTTTTATGAATAGTGGCACACAAAAGACCTCTTGCAAAAGTCTTTCGTGATATAATAAAGGGTTATTTATTTTTGCCAATACTCTCACGAGACAGCGATCGCCACAATGAAATAGTGTTGCCAGCGTAATAAAAGAGTTTTTTTGTGATACTGTTTAAAATCTGTCCTTAATAGATAAAAAACAGAATAAGAGTATGAAATTTGCCGAAACGAATAGGTTATGTCGAAAGAAATTTAAGCGTTTAACGGGAATGAGTCGCCGAAATTTCTATCTGATTGTTAACATCATTAAAGAATAGGAAAAAAAGAAGAATAAGCTGGGTCGTCCTTGTAGATTAATCCCAGAAGATCAGGTTTTAATAGCTATTCAATACAGGCGGGAATATCGGACTTATTTTCACATTGGGTGCGAGTGGGGAGTCTCAGAGTCGATGGTTTGTCGAACTGTGCATAAAGTCGAAAACTTATTGATAAAATCGGGAAAATTATCCCTACCTGGACAAAAAGAATTAAGAAAATTATCCGACCCAGACACCGTTCTAGTCATCGATGTGATGGAAAGTCCTATTGAAAGACCAAAGAAAGGGCAAAAAGGGTTTTATAGTGGAAAACAAAAGGAACATACTTTGAAGACGCAGGTGATTATTGATTTAAAAACGAAGAAGATAATGTGTTTAAGGCATGGAAAAGGAAGAATGCACGATTTTAAATTATTCCAAAAAAGTCAAGTAAAATTACCTAAAACAATAAAATTATTAGCAGATAAAGGCTACCAAGTAATTGTAAAAATTCATGAACTAAGTGAGATTCCTATTAGGAAACCAAGAGGAAAGAATTACTCGGAGGAGCAGAGGAAATATAATCGGGAATTAGGGAGAATAAGAGTAGCTGTAGAAAATGTTAATCGCTGTTTAAAAATCTTCAAAATTCTCTCTTACCCCTATCGAAATCGCCGATATAAATTTGGATTAAGAAGTCATTTAATCGCTGGAATTTACAATAACGATTTAGGTTCAAAAGCCTAAGCAAAAAACTAACTATATTCTTTTAATTTAGCTGAGAATAACAAGCTAGATATCTTTGTCGTGCGAATAATGTATTGAGAGTTGATTAACCGTATCTGTGGAAAAATAATGGTGGAAAGATCATAAATTTAGAAGTTCAAAGACGAAATAGATAAACCCTCGATTATACCATAAAAAATTTTTGCAAGAGGTCTAAAGATTGCCATTCATGTTCTTCCAAAAAACTTTCACAACTCTCCTCTCCGTGTAAGCGTGCTTGATAGGTTAACCAGAGTAATCTCCAAGCTACTGGACTGTTTCAGCTAAAATAGGGCAATAGCTCGAACAAGCAGAGGACATCAATCATGGGAAGAGGTCGGCGAGATAAAGTCAATCTAACAGGGGAACAAAGAGAAAACCTCGAACAAATCAGTCGTAATGGCTATGCACCGGCTAAAAAAATTCTCCACGCTCGGATTTTGCTGATGTGTGACGAGGGAGAACAGGCGAAAAGAAAATGGACAGATGAAGAAATAGCCGAAGCTTTAGAGGTCCATAGAAACACGGTGGGACGTATTCGTCAAAGATTTCTTCAAAAAGGCGAAAAACCAGCATTAGAACGGAAATTGAGAAAAACTCCCCCCACTCCGGCAAAAGTTGATGGAGCCGCCGCCGCCCAAATCATTGCCCTGTGCTGTTCGGAGCCACCATCTGGCCGAGCCGAGTGGACAATCCGACTATTAACCTCGGAACTCAAACAAAGACAAATTATCACCGAGATTTCCAGTCCAACGGTGTGGCGTACTCTAAAAAAAACCAATTACGCCCTTGGAAAACCCAAAGATACTGTATTCCGGAACAGGATTTAGCCCGATTTGTTGCCCAGATGGAAGTTGTCCTTGACCTGTATGGCACTCAGCCATCGGAAGAAGAACCGTTAATCGCCATGGATGAGGCATCAAAGCAACTACTTGGAGAAGTTTACCCCCCGATACCCATGCAACCTGGACAAGATAAAAAAGAAGACTATCACTATAGTCGTGAAGGGGTTCAAGCCTTGTTCATGTTTTTTGACCCCCATCGAGGATGGAGACGGGTGAGTAACCGAGATAGTGGGACTTAAACAAATTTCAAGCCCAAACAAAGCCTAAACTGGCTTTGTAAGCGGCAAACACATCCCGATTCTCGGTCAGCCACTCAAAGAAACGGAAAGACATCGCTGTCCGAAAAGCTTCCAAGGCTTCCACAAAAGTGTTTAAAGGTCGATTCGCCCACCGCCTTTGCAATCCCCCAGTTAACTTATGCCACAGGATAAATGTATAGGCACAAAACCCCAAGATAAAATGACGAAGTAAGCTTCGTTTATCCCTGACTTGATATTCCCTTAACCCTAACCATCCTTTGGCTTCTCGGTAGAATACTTCCACCCAATTTCTTTCGGTGTAAGTCCTCACTATCCACGACGCTGTTACTGTATCTGCCTCAACTACATTGGTGATGAAATAGTCAACCTCTGTTGCTTTTTCAATTGAACTTGCATTCATGACGATAGCCAAGTTCCTTTCTCCTTCTAGTTGAGATATTTTCGCTCTGAATACCGCTACCCAAACCGTTTTCTCTTTATCTAGATTTAGGGTGATTTTCTCCCAATCCTTTTCTGATAGGCTTTTTGCTAGTTGCTCAAGCTGGATTGTTTCTTCCACACCCCCTTCTTTTTCAATAATTACTTTTCGATTTTTTGCCAATCCTCCTAAGTATTTTAGCTTTCTTTCTTCCAGGGCTTTGAGAAAATTTGTGTTGTTGCCATAACCAGCATCTATTAACCCGATTTTCGGTCGATAGCCTCTGGTTAAGCTCCGGTCAATTAAATCTATCGCTATCTCTGGTTTCTTCTTAAATTCTTTGTCTTCTTTCCCCTCGGCTAAGGAACTAGCCGGTTGATAAATTTCAATGTCTAGGGGGACACTTTTTTTGCCGTCGTAGAGATGAGTAGTGACGGCGACTATTCCGTTGTCTGTCTTGCCAATTTCTCCCGAGTACTGCCTCCCAACTCCGGCGGTCAGATTGCCACTTTTTCGATGTCCTGAGTCATCGACAATCAGGGAAAATCCTCGGGGGATTTGCGTCTGGCGGCATTGGTTCATCACTTGCAAGCGACATTCATTTACCTGACGGTCTGACCAAGGCGATTCGGTCAAAAAGTGATGTAATCGGTTATAAACTACTCCGACGGCATTATTGGCCATTTGAGTCAGGTTTTTCCTCTCACTTTCCCCTAATAATCCTCCTAAATATTGTCTGAAGCCGTTTTTTTGCGCTTCGTTTTTGAAGCAATTGTCAAACCGCCGACACCATCGGTCAAAGCATGGGGGCATCGCGGCTGGGGTTGTCTCTTTCATCGCTGATTTTTCAACGTAAAGTGCTTATTCTGTAACGATTATACTCGATTAAACCTTTGTTGAGCGTTTAAGTCCCAATAGTCGAACCCGAATAGATTGGGCAGAAGAAATTCGTCAATTATTGGATGTGGACTATCCAAAGGCTCGAAAAGTCAAGCTCGTCTGTGATAATCTGAACACTCATAACATAGCCTCGCTTTATGAAGCATTTCCAGCACCCGTTGCTCATCGTTTAGCTAGAAGACTGGAAATTTATTACACACCTCGTAATGGTAAGCTGCCCGCGCATTTAAATTGCTTGTTGAGACGAGGCAAGAGGCAAGAGGCAAGAGGCAACAGTAAAGGGATTGGGGGAGATTCGGCTAATCTTAAGAATAAGCGCTTTAAATGCGTCTTATAGCAAAGAGCGGGATAGTTAGGACATAATAGAGAAAAAGAAATGAGGAGAAGCTTTCATGGCAGCACCCTATAGTGATGATTTAAGACAGAAAGCAGTGAGTGCCGTAGAGCGAGGGGAGAAAAAAAGCCATGTCTGTCGCACCCTCAATATTAGTCGTAATACATTAGACCTATGGCTGAAACGGAAGAAACAAACTGGGACGGTGGCCGCTAAAACTAACTATCGTCGAGGGCCGAAGCCCAAAATTGACGATTTAGAAGCCTTTCAAAAGTTGGCCGAACAATATGGGCATTTGACCCAAGAAAAAATGGCGCAAAAATGGGCTAACCCAGTCAGTAGGATGAGAATTGGTCAAGCGCTCAAAAGAATTGGATTTACTAGAAAAAAAAAACTTATGGCTACAGAGAAAGAGATGAAGAAGCCCGAAAAGAGTTTCTCCAAAAAATCAGAGGTTATGCCCCGGAAAGATTTGTCTATATTGATGAAGCTGGAATAGATAAGTACCTAAGCAAAATTAATTACACATATCTAAACACCTCTTGCAAGAGGCACTCTTGCCTCTTGCCTATCTTCACTAGGAAATTAATTTTGCACGACTACTTAACACCATCGATTACCCTTATGGATATTGTCACAAATCAGAAAGATTTGAGGCTTTAAAGTTAGGTCACTGTAGCGAAAGAGTTAGTGTGATCAGCGGTTGGTGGCGTGGTTCCACTATCGCGCCAATGGTGTTTGAGGGGTACTGTAATACAGAGTTGGTGTGTGAGTGGATAGAACAATTGCTATTACCCGAACTACTACCCGGTCAAATTATCATCATTGATAACGCCAGTTTTCATCCCAAAGAGAGAATCAAAAAATTGTTAGCTAAAGCGGGATGTGAAGTGCTATTTTTACCCGCCTATTCTCCAGATATCAACAAAATTGAAAAGTTCTGGGCTAGATTGAAAAACTATGTTATAGCAAAGAGCGGGATAGTTAGGACATAATAGAGAAAAAGAAATGAGGAGAAGCTTTCATGGCAGCACCCTATAGTGATGATTTAAGACAGAAAGCAGTGAGTGCCGTAGAGCGAGGGGAGAAAAAAAGCCATGTCTGTCGCACCCTCAATATTAGTCGTAATACATTAGACCTATGGCTGAAACGGAAGAAACAAACTGGGACGGTGGCCGCTAAAACTAACTATCGTCGAGGGCCGAAGCCCAAAATTGACGATTTAGAAGCCTTTCAAAAGTTGGCCGAACAATATGGGCATTTGACCCAAGAAAAAATGGCGCAAAAATGGGCTAACCCAGTCAGTAGGATGAGAATTGGTCAAGCGCTCAAAAGAATTGGATTTACTAGAAAAAAAGGCTCTTCGTTACTCTTTATGCTAAATCAACAGACAAGATGCCAAGATAACATACTTCTAACCCAAAAATTCCGAAAGTTTCTAAAGCCATAGCCTCGCCGTTTTATTAGTTTAAGTTTATTGTTGATTCCCTCGACTAATCCATTCGTTGTTCTTCGCTCGAAATAACTAATGATTTCTCCAAACCAGTTTCGGATTGTTTGACAACTCTTGGTAAAAACAATGGAGGATTTTGCCAACCATTCCGAGATAGATAGCAGTCCTTCTGTCGGATTCTCTGAGGTTTCATAAATCTTTCTGAATTCTTCCTTTAATTCCGGCATCTTTTTCAAATTTGGCCAATTTTCTTTGATAGCTTCTCGTTTAATTTTTTGGGGTTCCGTTCAATCTTCTTCATTTTTTAATAGGCTATATTTACTTCGCTTTAAAACTTCTAGCTTCGCTTCTTTTTCCGCTTTCTGTTTTTTATTTTTCTGCGCTTCTACGGCTCTTTTTTCTGCTCTTCTCTGTTCGTCTAACTCTTGATTAATTTGTTTCATTACATGGAATCTATCGGCGACTAATTCAACCGATGACATCAATTCTTTCACCAAATTTTTATAGGGCAACCAAAGGTCTATGCTCACTTCTTCAATTGGCTCTAACACCTCTTTTCCCCAGCCTGTAAGCGTTTTTCTCAACTCCTCTTGTGTTCGCTTCTCTAGAATAGCTATTAGTTTTCCCGTATCTAAATTTACTAAAACTGCACAGTAATTTTTTTGTCCCTTCACTAGAGCGATTTCATCAATTCCTAGTCTTTTTAATTCCGATAAATCTGGCTCGGTAATTTCTTCAGCGATGTCCTCTAGCATTCTTTGAATCTCTTCTTCCGTTACGTCATTTCTTCGGCTAACATTTAAAATATCTCCTGATTTTAATTGTTCAAGTATATTCTCGGCTAGTCTTTTCGTATAGGTTCGTTTACTGGCGACAAAATCTAACTCTTCGCTAAAGGGCTTCTGACAATTATCGCACTTAAATTGACGACGATTAACTTGTAGGTACACTGGTTGGCCTGAGAGCGGTAAATCTTTGACTAAATGTCGATGATTTTGGTGTAGTTTATCGCTCTCTAACCCACAACGAGGACAGATTGCTTTTTTCTTTTTCGATTCGATTCGTCAAACTATACCGACATTTTCTAGGTGTCGATAGCCTTGAATAGAGGTTCCTTCTAGGTTCAAAAATTTGTCAAGTATCATAAGTAAAATACTCTGGTTTTTGGCTATTATATTAAATCTTAACTCAATTGTCTATCTTTTGGTATTAACCTGTTTGTGTCTAAAATTTCTCCCTGTATAGATTTCAGCTATTTTTGAGCGTAAGCACTATCATCGAATTTTATTTTAAGTTAATTATTTGCATAACAATTACCGAAGAGCCGTAAAAAAAAACTTATGGCTACAGAGAAAGAGATGAAGAAGCCCGAAAAGAGTTTCTCCAAAAAATCAGAGGTTATGCCCCGGAAAGATTTGTCTATATTGATGAAGCTGGAATAGATAACACCATCGATTATCCTTATGGATATTGTCACAAATCAGAAAGATTTGAGGCTTTAAAGTTAGGTCACTGTAGCGAACGAGTTAGTGTGATCAGCGGTTGGTGGCGTGGTTCCACGATCGCGCCAATGGTGTTTGAGGGGTACTGTAATACAGAGTTGGTGTGTGAGTGGATAGAACAATTGCTATTACCCGAACTACTACCCGGTCAAATTATCATCATTGATAACGCCAGTTTTCATCCCAAAGAGAGAATCAAAAAATTGTTAGCTAAAGCGGGATGTGAAGTGCTATTTTTACCCGCCTATTCTCCAGACCTCAACAAAATTGAAAAGTTCTGGGCTAGATTGAAAAACTATGTTAGTCAGATTATCAATGATAGTGAAAACCTTGTGGATGCTGTGAGTAAAGCCTTCAGGCATCTGTCCTAACTAACTCGTTCTATGCCATATTACCCGAACTACTACCCGGTCAAATTATCATCATTGATAACGCCAGTTTTCATCCCAAAGAGAGAATCAAAAAATTGTTAGCTAAAGCGGGATGTGAAGTGCTATTTTTACACGCCTATTCTCCAGACCTCAACAAAATTGAAAAGTTCTGGGCTAGATTGAAAAACTATGTTAGTCAGATTATCAATGATAGTGAAAACCTTGTGGATGCTGTGAGTAAAGCCTTCAGGTATCTGTCCTAACTAACTCGTTCTATGCCATATTACCCGAACTACTACCCGGTCAAATTATCATCATTGATAACGCCAGTTTTCATCCCAAAGAGAGAATCAAAAAATTGTTAGCTAAAGCGGGATGTGAAGTGCTATTTTTACCCGCCTATTCTCCAGACCTCAACAAAATTGAAAAGTTCTGGGCTAGATTGAAAAACTATGTTAGTCAGATTATCAATGATAGTGAAAACCTTGTGGATGCTGTGAGTAAAGCCTTCAGGCATCTGTCCTAACTAACTCGTTCTATGCCATAGTCAGATTATCAATGATAGTGAAAACCTTGTGGATGCTGTGAGTAAAGCCTTCAGGCATCTGTCCTAACTAACTCGTTCTATGCCATATGTCCTAACTATCCCGCTCTTTGCTATAGCTTAGCCTGCATTATTCATGAGAGTAGGGTAAAAAACCCTGAAACCACTACCAGATATAAGTTACAGCGACTTGATCTCAACAACAGTCTGTTTTGTCTCTCCGTCACTGGGCTTTCAGGAGAGAAAATAATGGTTAAAAAAGCAGAAAAAAGGGGACAAAAAACTCTATAATGTTAGGGACAGTAAGAGTTAAAATTTTCGTTGATCATGACTGAGTTTTCTTCTCAAATTTCGCTAAACTTCTTTACCAAAAAACCTTTAGAAGCCAAGTTCTCTAGCCTTGATTTGAGTTCAGATGCGGGGGTACTTCTGGTTAGACAAGCAGAAGAACAACTGAAAATTTGTGAAGGATTAGCAGATTGTTTGGAGGATAATCGAGAGCCAGGTAAAGTAAAACATTCTCTACATCAGTTAATTAGTCAACGAGTCTATCAAATAGCATCGGGCTATGAAGATAGCAACGACAGTAACTATTTGCGTGATGATCCTATTTTTAAGATTGCTTGCGATAAAGTTCCGCTTCCAGGAGAAGAATTATTAGCTAGTCAGCCAACGATGAGTCGATGGGAGAATCAGGTAACAAACAGAGAAATCAAAGGAATGCGTCGCTTTTTTGTTGACCAATTCCTCAAAAGTTATTCACAACAACCAGAAGAAATATTGCTAGATATAGATGGCTGGGATGCTTTGACTCATGGGCATCAGCAACTAAGCTTATTTCATGGTTATTATGGACACTATATTTACTTTCCCGTATTAATTAATGAAGCTGCGAGCGGTTACCCGTTAGTTCTACAACTTCGAGCGGGAAATTCTCCCCCAGGTAAAGGGGTAGCGGGGATACTAAGATGGCTATTTTGGCGGTTAAGAAAAGCGATGCCAGGAGTAAGAATTATTTTACGAGGAGATGCGGGCTTCTCCTTGCCTGAAATCTTGAAAGTTTGCGAACGCAGTGAAGTTAAATATGCGTTTGGTTATAGTAGTAATGCAGTCTTGAAACAAAAAATTAGTTATCTTCTGGATCAAGCAAGATTACAATATCATCGCACGGGAGAAAAAGCCCGATTATTTGATGATGTTTATTATGCGGCGGGGACTTGGAAAGAGCCACGACGCTGACTGACGGACACAAGTGGGTCAAAACCTGACAAGACAAGGGTTGCCAAAAAGAAAAATATCTGGGTAGATAGGGAAAAAGCAAGAATCCCTACAAGATGAAAACCGAGAACAGAATCTTCTCCCAAGTTTATTCCTATCTAGAACAAGGAAGCCGATTTGTGGATAAAAGACATTTAACCGTCCTCAGTTGGATGGTGACAGCCCTACTCAGTAGTCAAAGTCTCAATCAAGCCAGATGGGAACCCTTTGTACAAAGCAGAGCCGAACAAGCCAATAGTTATCAGAGACGGTGGAATCGCTTTTGCCAGAATGGAAGAGTAGCGGTGGAAAAGATATACATCCCCTTAATATTGAAAGCCATCGAGACTTGGAAGGAGAAGGGGGAAAGACTTTATCTAGCAATAGATACCACTCTGTTGTGGAATCAATACTGCTTTGTCTATCTAGCGGTGGTCTGCGGGGGGAGAGCCGTCCCCTTGATGTGGATGGGATTAGAACATGGTAGTGCCAGCCTAGCTTTTGAGAAATACGAACCCTTGTTGGACAGAGCCAAAGGCTATCTTCAGGGCTTTGAGAATGTCATGCTGTTAGCCGACCGAGGCTTTGCCAATCAGCAATTAATTCAATGGCTCAGGAAAAATACTTGGCATTGGTGTCTTCGCTTACCTTGCGATACCCTCATTTACGGTGTTCGCCGTCGGGGTTTTGGCTATGAGGTCAGAGAACTCTATCCTCCCAAACGGCAAGCCTGCTTTTATCGCAACGTTCAAGTCTGGCAGGAGGCTAGAATCACTGCTCATCTTGCTTTAGCCTCTGTTCCAGGGGTTAAGGATAATTGGGCAATTCTGAGCCATGAACCTCCTACCCTTGACACCTTCTGGCAGTATGGTCTTCGTTTTCCCATTGAACATCTCTTTCTCGACAGTAAATCGGGCGTTTTTGACTGGGAACATTCTCGTGTTCGCTCTGCTGCTTGTTTAGAACGTCTCTATCTCATTGTTGCCATTTCTATTCTCTTTGCTACTTTAACTGGCATGGCGGTTCAACAATCTGGCTCTCGCCGTCAGGTTGATGCTCATTTTCGGCGTGGTTTGAGTTATTTGAAAATTGGTTTACGTTGGCTGGCGGGAGTTGTTCATAAGGCGCGTCCCTTCTTGCGACTTGACCACTTATTTTCTGTTGACCCTTTTCCCTGTTTTGCTTCTCGCAAAGCTCGTCAGGATTATTATGGCAAAATTACCTTTTCTTTTATTCAGGAGTTTGAGGCTTTCACATAACAGTACTTGTCTTTGTATTGAAAAATGTGTCCGTCAGTCAGGCCACGACGAGTAGTAATGAAGGCAGAATGGCTAGAAAAAGGGGCTAACCCCAGATTTATCGTTACCAATTTACTCACAGATGCCCAAGAACTCTAGGATGATTTTTATGTCCAAAGAGGAGCTAGTTCGGAGCATAGAATTAAAGAATTAAAACTAGGAATCAAAGCTGACAGACTCAGTTGTCAAAAATTTATTGTCAATCAGTTTCGTCTGTTTTTATCTCAAGCTGCTTATATTTTGCTGCTGGGGATTCGGCAAGCAGCACAGGGGACAAGATTGGCAAAGGCGACAGTTTCTCGTTTAAAAGAAACTCTTATTAAAACTGCGGCAAAAGTTAGTGTTTCGGTCAGAAAAGTATTAGTTGAGTTAGCAGCTCATTGTCCATTTGCTTATGAAATTAGTCTAATTTCACAGCGACTTTCTAGTGGAGTTCAATTAATTTTTTTTTAAAGCCAAGCCTTCCTAGTATTATTGTATCTAAATGACAGTTTTAGTCGCTTTTTCAGGCTTTAATTGTTAATTTTGTGCGGTTGATTAAGGATTTTTACTTACTTATTTAAACCCCAAAAAAACTGGATGTAAATCCAGTTTTTCGGGTTCCTTGTTTTTTGGTTCATGAATAATGCAGGTTAGCTGGTTAAATGTAGCCGAAACTGAACTAAGCGTCTTATCGAGGCAATGTTTAGATAGAAGGATTTCTAGCAAGGAAGAACTGAAAAGGGAGATAGAAACATGGCAAAAAGAACGTAATCAGACTGCATCTACAGTAATATGGACGTTTACGACCAGCGATGCCAGGGTCAAGCTGAAACATCTTTATCCTGTGTTTGAGGAGGAGGAATCGGGAGAATCTATTGCACCAAATTAGCTGAAACAGTCCACTACAATTGAATAGGTAGCTAAGGCCATCTCAATTCTCCTACCCGTTTCTAATTGCAGTTTTTCTAATCCACAACCACTTTTTAAAACAAAATGATAGCGTTCTATCAACCAGCGATAACTATACCAGCGCACGCAGGTTATCGCCGATTCAAAGCTACTAATGTTCAGGCTAGTTAAGAGGAGCCAACTGATAGGATTAACTCCAGGATGAGGATTTTCTTCTTCAGCTAAAATTACCTGTAATTTGACCGGTTGACGAGGGTTCGCTTTCGAGTGATGCTTAGGTACTTGTATTTCAAAACTGGCCAATCTAACTGTTAGTTTAGCTAGTCTAGCCTCGTGATTAGGATTGCGTTTTACTTGCACATCTAGGCTACCACAGGCTTTTATTTCTCTGATGGATTGATGTAAATATTTAGTCTCTGGATGCCCTGAGCTTTGCTTATCTTCGAGATAGTTAACTTTTCGTTTATGAGTTCCTCGGATTAATAAATGAGAGTTAGGACTTCTTGATTGGGCAAATAAATCAAATATGTCTGCCTCACAATCTCCGATTGTTACTACTTGAATTTCTTCGGGTATTTGTTGTTGTGTTTCTGATAAGGAATCTAACCATCTTTGACTTTCTTTTTCTTGGGTTTCTCTTTTTTTGCGTTGCTTGGCAATCCCTAAATTCTTTTCTTCTCTTGCCCAGACATATTGATTAATCAGTCCTAAAGGTATTCCTTGCGGTGACACTCCTAATGTGGTATGAACTTTGAGACCAAAGGATTTTTTATAATCTAGATAACCCATTCCTTTTTTGGCTTTTTGTGTCGTAAAGTCTAAACTTGTTGTGTCTTGAACTGCCAAAACTATTGGATGTTCTTTGATTCTTTCTACTGTACTTTTGGCTTGGGCGGCAATTAGATCTGAGGGGTGAAAATAGGGGGAATTCCAAAAGTCGTAGGTGGCACTCGCTGCGGCTAGATTTCCCGAAGCTTGTGGCACGCTTGTACTAGGTTGCCCAGCCAAGTTTTCTACAATACTGATTAACCTTTTCTTTCTTCTGGTGTCCCCTAGGTCTGCATATTGTAATTCTTGGGCTGCCCATTTCTCCATTTTTTTGCTTACCTCCACCTTGATTCCTTCTTTCAAAACTATACCTATCAATCGTTTCCCCTTTTTTTAAGTTTCTTCTCTTTTTGTTAAGAAAGATCCGACTAATGGATAGCTTTTTAAGGGGGGCAGGGGGGATCGAGAGTAAAATTTATCTTCTATTTAAGTTAGAACGACTTACTTATTCGGGATTAACCCACATTAACGTCTGGCCAAATTCTACCGGTTCACCGTTAGCGACGGCGATTTCGACGATTTGCCCGGCTACTTCCGCTTCGATTTCGTTCATCAACTTCATCGCTTCGATGATACAAACCGTTTGTCCGACACGAATCCGATCGTTTTTTTCCACGAAAGACGGTTCATCGGGAGCAGCAGCGCGATAAAAAGTGCCGACCATGGGAGAGGTAATCGCCAGCCATTTTTTATCAACAGCGGCCGCCGCGGGTTCGGGAGTGGGGGTTTCTGGGACTGGGGTGGAACCGGCGGCTATCACTGGAGCGGCGACGGTGGCCGTCACCAACGGCAAGGGAGCGGCGAGAGGCCCAAGGGCAGTATTAACGGTTCCTTTGCGGATATTTAGCTCTAAATCTGCACTTTTCAGGCTAAATTCACTGATATCCGTTGCTGCCAATGTTTTGATCAGTTCTCGAATTTCGTTGTAATCAATAGTCACCGCTCTGAAATCCCCTCGCAAATAAAAAGCAACAAATCCAAATTCGCACCCACCAAACTGTCGATTTTTCGCATCTAGCGGCTAAGTTTTGGGAAACAGGCTCATAAAACTGGGTTTAGTCCTAAACCCGTCCCTAAAAGCTCATTTCTGGGCTTCTGATCACAATTATTCCCGTCCCAGATAGGAACCATCCCGGGTATCCACTTTAATCCTTTCACCGATGGAAATAAACAGGGGAACCATCACCTGCGCTCCCGTTTCTACGATCGCCGGTTTGGTGCCACCGGTGGCCGTATCTCCCTTGACTCCTGGATCCGTATCGGTGATTTCCAAGATTACCGAGGTGGGCAATTCCACCTCTAACACTTGCTCATTCCAAAAGAGAATATTGACTTCCATTCCTTCTTTCAGATACTTGGCTCGATCGCCCATTTGTGCCGGGGTTAGAGTTGCTTCCTCAAAAGTCTCCATGTCCATGAAGACAAACTGATCGCCTTCTTTGTAGGTGTGCTGCATGGTGCGCTTTTCGATCGTGGCTGAGGGCAAGGTTTCCCCCGCCCGGAACGTCCGTTCTACCACGTTGCCGGTCTGGACATTTTTTAACTTGGTTCGCACGAAGGCCGATCCCTTACCCGGTTTGACGTGCAGGAATTCTACCACCCGCCAGACAGAGCCATCTATCTCGATGGTTGTGCCACTCCGAAAGTCGTTACTCGAAATCATGAAATGCTGTTTAGGCCAAGAAAGATCAACATTCCATTTTACATACTTCCTGTACCCAAAAAAACTTTTTTCCCGCCCGTACAGCTAAGGGGTAGGTGGCAGGAGGGGCAAGCCAGGTATTGCCGAGGGTTACGGACGAAGAACCCAAAACGAGTATATTCAGTTTCTGCATATAGCATTAGGCTCTCTTAGAGAACTAGATACACAGCTAATCATCGCTAAAAAAGTTAAATTAGCTACTCCTGAACTATTTGACCCAGTTTTAGAATAATTCGATAGGATGCCAGGGATTTTAGTCTCTACTATTCAAAAGTTAAAGTCTTGATTTCTCTTCCTACCCCCTGCCCTGCCTGCTGCCTCTCTCTGTGCGGGGATTTCAGACTTAACGGGAAAAGTAAGGTCAGTAGTCAGTAGTCAGTAGTCAGTAGTCAGGAGTCAGGAGAATTAAGAATGAATAATGAGCAATTAAATGCTCTATTTAGGGATTTTAGGCAATTTTATGCCTATTTTTCTCATTTTTGCCCTCTCAAAAATTAATTATGCAAGAGGTTTAAGGAAAAAAGATTGCAGATGCTCATGACCTCAAAAGAAGAGCAAGCGTTAGCGGAATAGGCCGCTCTTATTGCAATTATAGCGGTTTTCACAGAAGTGAGTCCCGATTGAAACGCTGAAAGGCCTATCTATCAAGGGATTTACTATACCTTATTAGACTGAAAACCGCTATAACAATATCGGAAGTTATAGCGTTTTTCAGTCTGCTGAGGTACAAAAGTTATGGGTTTTAGGCACTCATGCAAGAGGCACTCATGCAAAAGGGAAGAACGCTAAAACCGAGGGTCTTCACCTGACATTTATGATAAAATCAGGGGACTGACTGACATCTGATTACTGATATAACCATGACGGGTGTGGACTTACAGCAATTATTACTAGAAAAATGGGGTCGTTCCTACGATATCCAGCTGCGACGCATCAAAGATAAGGTTCATGTCCAGATAATGTGGAAATATCTCGAACAAGCCTCTTTTCCTCTCTCCGAGTCTGAATATCTGCAACATCTCAATGCGATCGCTAATTATCTCCACGAATGGGGTGGTGTTAGTCAATTTCAAGCTTTTATCCGCGAAACCCGTGAGCGTCCCCGTCTCGGTAAAGCGGTTAGTTTGCCCCTAGATCTAGGTGAAAGGGCATCGGAATGGCTGATCAGCGATCAGTGATCAATTTGAGATCAGGCAGGGGGGGAGATTCAGATAATCTCTAGCTACAAAAAAAAGGCGCTAAGTCTCACCTTAACGCTTGTTTTTTCCATTGTTTTTGAATGACAGCGACTAGCTCTTGCGACGAGCGAAAGCACCAGCACCAGCAACGGCTAAGATACCGAGAATAGCAGAAGGTTCGGGGACGGCTACAGGGACAGGTACATCGGTTTTTGTGAGATCTAAAGTATATGTTCCCGTCACGGCCCCGGGAAGACCCACTAATTGGAAGGCGATGGTGAAACCTCCCAGAACATTGAGGACAGAAGGCTCAGTAAAAGTCGCAGGACCGCTTACAGTATAAACAGTCTGGAAAAGACCAGCGCCAATAGATACGTTTGTGCCGATAGCACTGGTAGGAGTGACATTAGCGGTTACAAGACCAGGACCGGTCGTTATGGTAGTAAAACCAGGTGCAGGATCAGGAGGGGGAGAAAAGATGAATGCCCCTCCAGAACCAGTGCCGTTTAATGTAAAAGGGCCAGGAAGGGTAACGTTAGCAGCTGTCACCCCCGTAAATTGACCAGTCCCGCCTGTTACGCTGGTGACGCTTGTGGGAGTAAGGACTGGGTTCAAGGTTCCCCACGGACTGATGGTTGCATCCCCGGTGATGGTTAAAGTGCTTAAAGTAACCGCCTGAGCAGCGCCGGCAAAGCTGAAAGCGGCAACACTGCCAGCGATGGCAAGAGCACCGGTGGTTAGTTGTCTAGAGATGTTTGCAATCATTTCGGGTTGTAGTTTATTTTTTAGTGCGAAGCACGAAGAATTGTTCTATACCTCTACATAATTTATAACTTCAGCTAGCTCAAAATATTCTAAAGATTTTATAAAAATTGATCGATACAGATTTTCTGATAAAAATGCTCAAGACTGTTCTCCATTCCCCCTTCCGGGAGCATCTCACTTGTGCAGCAAGTATTAATGCTTATGTCAGTCAAAAACTAGAAAATATTGAACTTGATCAAAAAGAGAAATGGGATGATAATAGTTATCACTTACGATTCAGAATCTATCTCGATGGCAGGAACAATCCAATGGGATCAGAGTTATCAGAAAATGAAAAAAGAATTCAAGAGTTATCCCGAGAGTTAGGAGCGTGTCTCTAGGAGCAATCCCAAATTAAGAAATTTAATAACTTGGGAGAAATAGAGGAGACTGTCAGAGATTTAATGATTCAGTCTGTTAACCTAGGAATTGGTATTTTTTTATCAAAACAATTCCAGAAGAAACCGCTGGTCGGACGAGAAAAGTTAAAAGTATTTTGGGTGAATTACCAATTACAGAAAAACAAGTAAATAAGTTAAAATTAAAGCCGAGAACTCAGATGATTAATATTTTAGAGAAAAACTGCTTGCTCTTAAGTGGTGATGAATAGAGATGAAAAATCGGCGAAGAAAGTCGAATCATTAACAGGCATTGCTGTTTCACACAGTCCACAAAAACGCCTTGTTTATCGCTACCATTTTGAAGAATTACCATCTAACACAGAAGTGGAGGAAATGAGTATAGACGGGGGTAAGGTACGACTGAGAACGCCCAAGGGAAAAGCCTTAATTTGGCGTGATTATAAAGGGGTGAGTTTCCCTAAATTGGGAGTGGCTGCCTTTTTTCAGGATAACTCAGGCTGATTAGATTTGGTTAATTCTCAACATCTAGCCAAACATGAAAGTTTGTTGAGGAGATGGACATGATGGTATCTGGAATTTATTCCGTGAAATCCGCGAGGAACAGGAAAGGATTGAAATTTTGGACTGGTATCATTTAATCGAAAACCTCTATAAAGTTGGCGGTTCATTCCAGCGAATTGAGGAGGTAAAATGTTTTCTCAAAGAAGGGTGAAGTGGATGCTGCTATCTCTTGTTTTGAAGGATGGTCAGAGCCTCAAGTTGAGAATTTTATTACTTATTTGAACAAGCATAAACATCGAATTGTCAATTATGGTTATTTTCAAGAAGAGGGGATTTCCATTGGTTCTGGCTCCGGGTCATCTCAAGTGAAACAAATTGGTTTTCGTGTTAAAATTGCCGGTGCAAGTTGGAATTCAGGCAATGTACCGCAAGTCCTTCGTCCTCGCTGTGCCTATCTGAATGGTTCTCTTTTTTAACTTTTTTCTTGACCTCACCTTTGCATTTATGCTTATGGCAAAGGTGAGATGCTCCCCTCCCTTCCCCCTTCTCCCATTCCCCCACTTCCCCACTTCCCCCCGCAACGGCTCGACTGAGCATCGCGGCGGTTCGACAAGCGGTTCGGACCTCGGCATGAGACTTCGGCGTGAGCTTTTGTCGAACGCTCGGTCGAACGCTGATCTCACCGTCGAAGCCTCACCGTCCGCTCGACTGAGCTTCGCCGAACGTCCGAACGTCGCGCACGAAGTGGTCTCCCCATACCTTTGAAACAGGATTTAGTATTACCGGTAACAGCAGCTACCCAGTTTTTTTTGGTATTTGTTATGCTGATTGTTAACAATTTGTAATCTTTGGGAAAGTTCCTCAATACTGCATGGTCGTTTCTGCTACAATTCCCCCCCTGGCTCAAGATACCCTCGCCCTGAAAGCGGTGTGGGCAAATATTGGCTATGATAGTTGTCCCCACCATTACAATTTCCATCTTCACACCCATTGTTCCGATGGTCAAATGAGTCCCCAAGACTTGATGAGGCAAGCGTTAGATATCGGACTAAAAGGATTAGCAATTACCGATCATCACTCGATCAAAGGTTATCAGCAAGCCCAAATTTGGCTAGAAAATCAGCATTTAAAGGGTTCTCTACCCCATCTATGGACAGGGGTAGAAATTACGGCGAATCTCTTAGAGACAGAAGTGCATATTCTTGGCTATGGTTTCGATCCCGCTCATACCGTCTTGACTCCCTATCTGCAAAGAGCCAAACCAGAAGGGGATTTCGCTTTGGCCTCTAGAGTCATTAACAGTTTACAGCAAGCGGGGGCTTTAGTGGTTCTGGCTCATCCCTTTCGTTACCATCGCCCCGCGGCCGATTTAGTGGCGGCGGCGGTAGAATTGGGTATTGATGGTATTGAGGCCTTTTATGCCTACGGCAATCCCAAACCCTGGCTACCGAGTCAACGGGAAACCGAACAAGCTCTCGCTCTTAGTCGTCAATATCAATTATTCGCCACCTGTAGCACCGATTCCCACGGTAAATCTTTATTACAGCGCATTTAGCCTGATCCCGGGATTAACTGTAAAATACCTAAATTGACTAAACTCGATCCCTGTTCGATCGAGTCTTGGTTTTTTATGCCCGTTGATCAGTGATCAGTAACCAGTGAAAGAGCCTAAATTTATTGAAAATTGAAAACCTAAACCTGATAACTTAAAACTTAAACCTGATCACTGATAACTGATAACTGATAACTGATAACTGATAACTGAATAACCCCCTGAATGAAAGATTTATTCCTTTACACTTGCTGGTTAATTCCCATTTATGGCTTAATTGGTTCGATTTTAACCCTACCTTGGTCTTTAGGCATTATTAGTCGCACCGGTCCGCGGCCGGCGGCTTATATTAACCTATTGATGACCGTCTTAGGGTTAATACACGGAACGATCGCTTTTAATCAAATTTGGCATCGAGAGACGATTAAACTAGCTTTTGAATGGGTAAAAGTGGCCGATCTTAGTTTATCCCTTTCGATCGAACTTTCTCCCGTCAGTTTAGGGACGCTGGAAGTGATTACCCTCATCAGTCTCTTGGCCCAAATCTATGCCCTTGGCTACATGGAAAAGGATTGGTCTTTGGCGAGATTTTATGGCTTAATGGGCTTTTTTGAGGCAGCTTTAGGGGGAATTGCCCTGAGTGACTCCCTACTATTCAGTTACGCTTTCCTAGAGATGTTAACGGTCTCTACCTATCTCCTCGTCGGTTTTTGGTATGCCCAACCTTTGGTAGTAACCGCGGCGCGAGATGCCTTTTTAACCAAGCGCGTCGGCGATATTATTTTATTGATGGGTTTGGTGGCCCTGTCCAGTTACGGAGAAGGATTGAGTTTTTCTCAGTTAGAAAATTGGGCAGTAAATAACCCTGTAGGACCTCTAACGGCGACTTTGTTAGGATTAGCCCTTATTGCCGGTCCAACGGGTAAATGCGCCCAATTTCCCCTGAATTTGTGGCTAGATGAGGCGATGGAGGGACCAAATCCAGCCGGAATCATGCGGAATTCGATCGTGGTTTCGGCGGGGGCCTATGTTTTAATTAAGCTGCAGCCAGTGTTTACCCTATCTCCGATCGCTGCTGATGTTTTAATAGTTTTGGGGACAATGACGGCAATTGGGACTTCTCTGATGGCCCTGTCCCAAATTGATATTAAACGGGTTTTGTGCCACTCCACCAGTGCCTATCTCGGTTTAGTCTTTGTGGCGGTGGGATTAGGTCATGTGGATATCGCTTTACTAATTTTATTCTCCCATGCGGTCGCAAAAGCTTTATTGTTTATGAGCGCAGGAGCATTAATTCTCACCACCAGTAACCAAAATATCACGGAAATGGGGGGAATTTGGGCAAGAATGCCGGCTACAACCATGGCTTTTTTAGGAGGTTCCGCGGGGATGACGGTTTTAATGCCCCTAGGGATGTTTTGGACGTTAAAACGGTGGTTAAGTGGCGAATGGGCGATTCCTTGGTGGTTATTAGCGGTTTTAATCTTTGTTAATTGTCTTAGCATCGTCAATCTTACTCGGGTCTTTCGTTTAGTCTTTTTGGGACAAACCCAAAGTAAAACCCATCGCACCCCGGAAGTGGCTTGGCCGATGGCTTTGCCCATGGTAGCATTGATTTTAATCGTTTTATTAGCCCCGATTATTCCCCTACGTTGGGATTTTTGGCTATCTTTCACCAATCCTCTCCTTAATAACCAGAGTTTCACTATTGTCTGGGGTTTTCCCTTACTGATAGCCTCTGGGGTAATTGCCCTAGTTATCGGCTCAATGGTAGAGTTAAGACGAGCTTGGGCGAGACCAACTGGGTTAATCCTGCGATTCCTGCAAGATTTGTTCGCTTATGACTTCTATCTCGATCGCATCTATCAGTTTACCGTGGTTTTAGCGGTGGGAAGCTTGTCAAAAATTACCGCTTGGCTCGATCGTTATATTATTGATGGTCTGGTTAATTTAGTCAGTTTAGCGACGATTTTTAGCGGCAGTGCCTTAAAGTATAATGTTTCTGGTCAATCACAATTTTATGTCTTGACTATTCTATTCGGAATAGGGGGATTAATTTGGCTCTTATTAAACGGTCAATGGTCACTGATAACTGATTATTGGTCATCCCTGTTAACTCATTGAACCTCTGTGTATCGGTCCCTAGTCTCGCGGGTGCGGACTAGGGGAGGGCAAAAATCTCCACACTTCGACACGGCTCAGTGACCTCTCGGTCTATTTGTGTTATAATGGGTTGGTCAAAAATGCTGGTGTAGCTCAGTGGTAGAGCAGCTGATTTGTAATCAGCCGGTCGCGGGTTCAAATCCCATCACCAGCTTGTGGGAAAACTAACTGTTTTCATTCCCTACAAGGCTTTATGGCTAAGCTAAGACGCATTTTAACTGCCTATCCTTAGATTAGCTGAATTTCCCCCACCCCCCCCACCCCCCCCCGACATCGCTATCCATTAGTCACATCTTTCTTAACATAAAATTTGACAAACAGAGAAAAGTGTGCAAGATGGCTCAAGGGGGCGTTGCTGAATTAAGCTATGAATCAGTAAGGAATAGGCACTTCTTGAAACTTCAGATAATGAATTAATAAACGAATAGAGTATCCTAACATTTCTGTAGACTTAGAATAGCAGAGTGTTTGGCGATGCAATCGGGCTAGATAATGTCTTAAACGTGTGTTCTCACCCTCTACTCTGGTCATATAAGTCTTACTAATTATATGGTCGCCCTCTGCTATAAAACATGGATAAACTGACCATCCATCACTCACATAAAAATAGCATCCCCAAGACTTAACTAATTCCCATAATGGGCGAAACGTTTCGCTACTATGGTCTCCGATTACCCAACCTAAAATTCCTTTTTTAAAGTGGTCAACGGCTGTCCACACCCAGATTTTGTTTTTTTTGAGCCAACAAAGGTTTCCAATTCATCCAGTTCCCCTACTTCAGGAATTGTTTCTGGGTCATAGGCGACTGGCAATAATTCTCCCACAGATTTTACCCAATTAATTACGGTCGTATGATGAACTCCCTTTAGCCTTTCTATTCCTCTAAATCCCATCCCATTAACATAGGCAGTTAGGCATTCTCGCTTCGTTTTTTCGTCATAGCCTTTCTGTTTTTCATAGTTATCAATAAATTGACGGCCACAGGTTACACAAATAGGATTTTGTTTACCTTGTTTATTGATGCCATTTTTACGGATATGGGTAGATTTACATTCAGGGCATTGCATTTTGATTTCCTCCATTCATATCTCTATTATGCAACGCCAAGGGAGTTCTATGGGGGACTAATTTGATGAGATAGTTTCCAAGTCTGGCTGATATCATGTAACCTTCGCAGTCCCAACCAAATAGTTTTAACACCAGGTTCACCGTTGACCCTGAGAGAAGCCGAAGGGGCACCTTTTCTACCTAAAAACCCCCCAAGAGAAGCAATCATTCTGACCGCTTCTCGAAAGGAGGGCGGCTTTTCAGGTGGCGGACTCTTTTTATGAATAGTGGCACACAAAGATTGCCATTCATGTTCTTCCAAAAAACTTTCACAACTCTCCTCTCCGTGTAAGCGTGCTTGATAGGTTAACCAGAGTAATCTCCAAGCTACAATTGAATAGGTAGCTAAGGCCATCTCAATTCTCCTACCCCAGAAGTGTTGAACGTTGAGAAAAGTCAGAAAAAAAATGCTATTATAGATAGAATCTAGACAACTTATTCCCCTCACAATAGGGAGTTTGCCCTGATGACGAATTTTTCAAAACTCATAAAAGAGCTTCTCAAACCACTGCCTAAAAATGACTACCCCGCTTTAGATACTTTTACATTTTTGTCCTGTTGGATTGGTTTTGCTTTAGATAAAAGCATCGTCAGTATGAGGGACTTATGCAGTAGAATGGTACTTCAAGGAATTAATGTAAATTTATCCACATTTTCTAAGGCAAGCAAAATTAGAGAAACAAGTCCATTTGAGAAAGTCATTGTCGAATTAAATAAGCGTTTAGTTGCCAAAAAAGGAATAGAGAATGCGCGAGCTTTATTTCCTATTGACTCAACAATAATTAGCTTAACCAGTAAATTACTATGGTCCCAGGGATGGCATCAAGTAAAACTATTCTCTGGTCTTAATAGTATCACAACAGAGGTGGTCGGAATACTCATCCATTTTGGTCAAGGTCATGACTCAAAAGAAGGAGGAAAAACGATAGAAGCAATTCCTGTAAATGGAGTTGGAGCAATGGATAGAGGATTTGCGTCTAATCAAAGAATCACCGAATTATTAGAGAGTAGTGACAAGCATTTTGTCTTGAGAGTGAAAAATAATATTAGCCTAGAGATGCTCGAAAATGGCAAGTGTAAACTCGGAAAAGATAAAAGACAAATAGAAGTAAGAGTAGTCGCTTTTTGCGACCTAGAAAGTCAAACAGAATTTCGGCTGGCGACAGATTTACCTCTAGAAGGAGAAGGAGCAGTTAGTAATGAAGAAGTTGCCGAAATTTACATCCAAAGATGGCAAATAGAACTGCTGTGGAAATTTTTAAAAATGCATCTAAAGTTGGATAATCTAATCACTAAAAACGAGAACGGAATCCGCCTACAGATCTATAGTTGCATTATCGCTTATCTGATTCTACAGCTAATAGATATTGAAGAAGGATTTGGGAAAAGCTTATTAGACAAACTGCGCTATTTACAGAGTTTCATGTGTCAACATATTAGCTATGTACACTGGTTCCGGAGGATTGTCTATTCAATTTAAAATTTGATGTTATAGGGGTATTATGCTTGTCAATGTAAAGTTTTATTACAGGATTCAACGTTTCTGCTCCTACCCGTTTCTAATTGCAGTTTTTCTAATCCACCACCACTTTTTAAAACAAAATGATAGCGTTCTATCAACCAGCGATAACTATACCAGCGCACACAGGTTATCGCCAATTCAAAGCTACTAATGTCCAGGCTAGTTAAGAGGAGCCAACTGATAGGATTAACTCCGGGATGCGGATTTTCTTCTTCGGCTAAAATTACCTGTAATTTGACAGGTTGACGAGGGTTCGCCTTGGGGTGATGGCTAGGTACTTGTATTTCAAAACTGGCAAATCTAACTGTTAGTTTAGCTAGTCTAGCCTCGTGATTAGGATTGCGTTTTACTTGCACATCTAGGGTACCACAGGCTTTTATTTCTCTGATGGATTGATGTAAATATTTAGGCTCTGGATGCCCTGACCTTTGCTTGTCTTCGAGATAGTTAACTTTTCGGTTATGAGTTCCTCGGATTAATAAATGAGAGTTAGGACTTCTTGATTGGGCAAATAAATCAAATATGTCTGCTTCACAATCTCCGATTGTTACTACTTGAATTTCTTCGGGTATTTGTTGTTGTGTTTCTGACCAAGAATCTAACCATCTTTGACTTTCTTTTTCTTGGGTTTCTCTTTTTTTGCGTTGCTTGGCCATCCTGACAGGGGGACAAGCAAGCTGAAAAGCTTATGTAGCATAAAATACAGACACAGACTCCCAAAAAAGATCAGTCATATTTACCATATATGACCTAAATAGCGAAAATGATAAGTGAACTATACCAGAAAGTGTTAGAAAATGAACTGGGACGAGCCAGATATCTACTGTTGTTAATGATAGTTGGAACCTGGCAAATACTAAAGCAAGCTAAGTTAGAGATATTAGCTGAAGCCTTACCAATACCAATCCTGTTTGAGAGTCGGAGAAAAAAACTAAAAAGATTTTTAAAGCTGGAAATTCTGAATATTGAAAAAATCTGGTTTCTCTGCCTAAAAGAGATGTTAAAACAGCAGCAGAGATTCACAACAAAAGGATTAGCGTATATTGCTATAGACCGGACAAGTTGGGGAGCAATAAATATCTTGATGGTGAGTCTAATTTATGACAAGAGAGCCATCCCAATCTATGGGGAGATATTAGATAAAAAAGGAAGTAGTAATCTCGAAGAACAGCAGCGAGTATTAGAAAAAACATTGAGCGTGCTATCAGGTCATAAAATAGTGGTGTTAGGAGATAGAGAATTTTGCTCGGTCAGTCTTGGAAAGTGGCTTCAGAAGCAGAGTTTATACTTTTGCTTAAGACAAAAAAAAAGTACAAATGTCAAGACAAAAGAAGGAATTTATCAAGAAATGAGAGCCTTAGGTTTAAGTCCAGGAACTCAACTATTTTTAAATGATGTTAATCTTACAAAAGAGAAGGGATTTGGCGAGTTTAACTTAGCGGGTAAGTGGAAAAAAACTTATCGGGGTTTTCCAACAAAAGAGCCTTGGTATATTCTGACTAACTTTGGAGATTTAGAGACGGCAATAATGGCCTATCAAAAAAGATTTGATATTGAGGAGATGTTCCGAGATTTTAAGTCGGGAGGCTATAGCTTAGAAGGTTCTCAATTAGCACCGAAATACCTATCAAAGCTGATAATTGTTATAGCTATCGCCTATACAAGTGCCACACTACAAGGTAAAAAAATTAAGGATATGGGAATCCAAAAATATGTTACAAGACCTGAAAAAAGATATAAAGGTCAACGCAGACACAGCAGTTTTTATGTGGGTCAACAGGGAGCAAGTCAAAGCTGAAGAACAAATAAACTACTTGACAAAAGCATCAATTGGGTATGGGATAGAGAAAAGAGTGGGGAAAAGACAAAAATGACTCCAGAGCAACAACAAGAACTTAACCAACATATTCAAGCGATAGCCAAGATTCTTCATCAGGAAGCTGAGGCTGAAAAAATCCAAACTTTAGAGGGAATAGAGACGACAATAAGAGAACAGACCTTAAAATATATAACTCCGAAACTAGGATTTTTTTTTGTCACAAAAACGACAGGAACTCAAGCCGGGAGACCGAGAAAAATAAAAAGCATCATCGGAGAATTATGCCTGACAGAAAAACAAGCAATCCGTTTAAATATTCCTCGTAATAACCAAATTAGTCCTTACTTAGAACGCTGTTGTTTAAGAGCTAGTGCCAATGTTTCTTATGAAAATGCCGCCAGAGATCTTCAATTTTATACAGGGATGAAGGTCTCGGCTAGGACTCAACAACGATTAGTCCATCGCCACCAATTTGCCGAAGAAGAATCAGGAAACCCCGTTCAAGAAATTAGTCTAGATGGAGGAAAAGTGCGCTTAAGAACCGAAACTAAGGGAGAGGCTTGTATCTGGAAAGATTATAAAGCAATCTGTGTTGATACTTTCCTAAGAAAAGCTTGGTTTGGAGAGAATGAATCGTTAATATATTGGGTTAATCAACAACCTTTATCTGACCCCCTTACCTGTTTGGGAGACGGACATCCCGGTATTGGGAAAATTGTGAAAAACTGGGATTGTCCAGGAGAAAAAAGAGAAATACTTGACTGGTTTCCTCAAGGGGTGACAGAAAGGTTAAAGAGCTTGCTTGATAAGGCTCATAGCCGTTAACCCTTTGGAGAAATAAGGGTTTTTCTGGGGTTTGAGGCGTATCAAAGAAAGGGCAAGTTCCGAAAAAATATCCATCGACTCAACCCAAAAAGTACCATAAGTCCCTATCCAAAAATCACTATGTCTTTCAGCAGAACGATTAGATTCTTTGAGGCGACAAATATAAACACGGTGGGGTAAAATATTGAGTTGTTGACCCCGTATTGTATTTAAAGAATAGGCGATAGCAATTAATAAAACAAGAGCTAAAAAACGCGGTTCGCTAACTTTAGTTTTCTCGATATTATAACCTCCCGTTTTACAATCTTTGAACATTGCTTCAATGCCAAAACGAGATTCATATAAATTTAAAGTCTCATCCAAAGAGTCAAGATTAGTAAGAAGATACCAAGGAGCTTCGGCTTGTTTACTACGGTAGCGTCTTTTCCAGCGAGTGGCCAAATTAAAAGGGCCAAGTTTATGAGCAGATGTATGATAAATATCCGAAAAAAAATGCTGAGTCCCCGGTTGAATATCTAGAGCTTTTAGAGGTTGATAGTTTTCTTCACCTGATAATAGCAAAGATGTTCCCTTCTTTTGTCTCAGAATAAAGGCTATCCCCTTTTCGTCTAGCCACTTTCCTAGTTGAACACTGTGAAATTCTCGGTCGCCTATCACGACAACTGGGTAGGATTTCAAAAATTTTAATACCGGCTTGAGAAAGTTTTTTTGGTTCCCTAAATTACTGCTTCCTTGTTTATCTAACAATATCCAGTACACAGGTAACGCCCTTTTTCCACAAATAACACTAGCTACAAACAAATTTCTTCCTTTCCAATCTGTTCGGTCAATTACCAATAATAGATGTCCCAGATGCTTAAGTTTTTTCAGTTTTCTTCTTTGATGTCGATTTTTATTTTTTTCGCTAAACTCTTGCTTAATAATGTGTTTAATTAGCGGAAACCATAACAATTTTACACTTAATTGCGGTAACTTGAGAAACCTTTGTAAATTTCTTCTTCTGCTTTCAAAGGTAATTGGTTGGGGAAATAAGGCGGCCAATCTCTCCAATTGTACTGTTCTATGGCTTTGTAGGAGCAGTATAAGAATTTGTAGAGTCAGATATTGTGCTTGTGCTCAAGGGGTGACAAAGGGGTTCAAAGGTAATCAAGATAAAGACTCTAGCCAAATGAACCCAAAAGAAATAGAGTGGTTGAGACAACCACCCAAAATTTCAATATGTTACCATCATTCTATCAGGCCTGTTTACAAGCCAGCTTGACACAAGCACAATATCTGACTCTACAAATTCTTATACTGCTCCTACAAAGCCATAGAACAGTACAATTGGAGAGATTGGCCGCCTTATTTCCCCAACCAATTACCTTTGAAAGCAGAAGAAGAAATTTACAAAGGTTTCTCAAGTTACCGCAATTAAGTGTAAAATTGTTATGGTTTCCGCTAATTAAACACATTATTAAGCAAGAGTTTAGCGAAAAAAATAAAAATCGACATCAAAGAAGAAAACTGAAAAAACTTAAGCATCTGGGACATCTATTATTGGTAATTGACCGAACAGATTGGAAAGGAAGAAATTTGTTTGTAGCTAGTGTTATTTGTGGAAAAAGGGCGTTACCTGTGTACTGGATATTGTTAGATAAACAAGGAAGCAGTAATTTAGGGAACCAAAAAAACTTTCTCAAGCCGGTATTAAAATTTTTGAAATCCTACCCAGTTGTCGTGATAGGCGACCGAGAATTTCACAGTGTTCAACTAGGAAAGTGGCTAGACGAAAAGGGGATAGCCTTTATTCTGAGACAAAAGAAGGGAACATCTTTGCTATTATCAGGTGAAGAAAACTATCAACCTCTAAAAGCTCTAGATATTCAACCGGGGACTCAGCATTTTTTTTCGGATATTTATCATACATCTGCTCATAAACTTGGCCCTTTTAATTTGGCCACTCGCTGGAAAAGACGCTACCGTAGTAAACAAGCCGAAGCTCCTTGGTATCTTCTTACTAATCTTGACTCTTTGGATGAGACTTTAAATTTATATGAATCTCGTTTTGGCATTGAAGCAATGTTCAAAGATTGTAAAACGGGAGGTTATAATATCGAGAAAACTAAAGTTAGCGAACCGCGTTTTTTAGCTCTTGTTTTATTAATTGCTATCGCCTATTCTTTAAATACAATACGGGGTCAACAACTCAATATTTTACCCCACCGTGTTTATATTTGTCGCCTCAAAGAATCTAATCGTTCTGCTGAAAGACATAGTGATTTTTGGATAGGGACTTATGGTACTTTTTGGGTTGAGTCGATGGATATTTTTTCGGAACTTGCCCTTTCTTTGATACGCCTCAAACCCCAGAAAAACCCTTATTTCTCCAAAGGGTTAACGGCTATGAGCCTTATCAAGCAAGCTCTTTAACCTTTCTGTCACCCCTTGAGGTGCTTGTGTCAAGCTGGCTTGTAAACAGGCCTGATAGAATGATGGTAACATATTGAAATTTTGGGTGGTTGTCTCAACCACTCTATTTCTTTTGGGTTCATTTGGCTAGAGTCTTTATCTTGATTACCTTTGAACCCCTTTGTCACCCCTTGAGACTGGTTTCATTTGGTAGAAAATCTTCATAAAGTCGGCGGTTCAGTGAAGAGATTGAAAAAAGCAGAAAGTTTATTATGGCAGGGCAAAATTGAGGAAACAATAGCATTAATCTCTCCTTTAAAAAACGAACGAGCTGAAAATTTCTGTCGTTATTTAGAGATTCATCGTCATCGAATTGTTAATTATAATTACTATCAACAAGAAGAGATTTGCTCTATTGCTTCGGGAGCCGTTGAATCCACGGTTAAACAGATTGACCGACGACTGAAAATTTCTGGAGCCCAGTGGAATGAAGAAAATATCCCTCAAGTGCTTAAACACCGCTGTGCTTACCTAAATAACAGTCTTTAGCTATTGAATAGTATTTATGTTCTGACAAAACTGACTTGCTCCCGGGTCAACATCTCTATCATTGGCTCCAGCTACATCAAATGTTCCCAAAAAATATAGAAGAGCTAATGCAAATTAGCCGCTATCGGTTGAAGGATTACATCAAAGGACAAAGAGCGATATCGCTTGCCCTATCTACCTTCTAGCTCGCTTGTCCCCCTCTCAGGAACTGAGGTTAACCACGGCTAATTCTAATGTTGTCCCTTCCTTTTTTAGCTCCTTTTTGCTAAAACTTAACACTTCATCCAGACAATCAATTACTACCGTATCCCCTTCCATAAAAGCTTGTTCGAGAATTTTTGTGGCTAAAGGATTCTCTAACTCCCGTTGGATAGCACGTTTTAAAGGTCGCGCACCGTAGGTAGGATCGTAACCAACAGTAACGATATGATCTTCTGCTGCCGCAGTTAATTCTAGATTGATTTTTTGTTCTGCTAATAATCTTTCCAGACGCTGTAATTGCAGACGAACAATGTAACGCAATTCTTCTTTTTTGAGGGTATGGAAAATAATTAAATCGTCGATACGATTCAAAAATTCGGGACGAAAATGACTCCGCAAAGCTGTTAAAACCCGTTTCCGCATCTCCTCATAATCGGCATCTTCGGAAACATTTAAAATATGGTCACTGCCAATATTACTGGTCATGACGATAATCGTATTCCGAAAATCCACCACTCGCCCCTGAGAGTCGGTAATGCGCCCATCGTCAAGCACTTGTAATAAAATGTTAAAAACATCGCGATGGGCTTTCTCCACTTCATCCAATAAAACCACAGAATAGGGACGACGACGCACCGCTTCCGATAGTTGTCCCCCTTCCTCGTAACCCACATAACCCGGAGGCGCGCCGATTAACCGCGAAACCGCGTGTTTTTCCATGTATTCCGACATATCGATGCGAACCATGGCTTCCTCGGAGTCGAACAGTAACCCCGCCAAGGCCCGCGCTAACTCGGTTTTACCCACTCCTGTGGGTCCCATAAATAGGAATGAACCAATCGGACGCGAGGGATCTTTCATTCCCGCGCGTGCGCGTCGAATCGCCGCCGCTACTGCCGTGACCGCTTCATTTTGTCCGACAACTTTTTTCTGTAAATGAGACTCTAATTCTAATAATTTTTGTCGTTCCGATTCCATTAAACGATTGACTGGAATTCCCGTCCAACGGGCAACTATTTCGGCGATATCGGCATCGGTGACTTGTTGTCTTAACAGGGTTGCCCCGGCAACTTGAATCGTTTCTAGTTCTTTTTCTTTTACTTCTAATTCCCCCTGTAAAATTTCTAGTTTGCCATACTTTAATTGGGCCGCTTTATTGAGATCATAAGCTCGTTCGGCCTGTTCCACCTGTAGGCGCAATTGTTCTTCTTCCTCTCGTAACAATTTAATTTCCTCGGCGATATGTTTTTCCGTTTGCCATTGGTCAGCGAGAGGCTTTTGTTTACTTTCTAATTCCTCAATTTCTTCGATAATTCTTTCTAAACGCTCTTGAAAAGCTCGATCTTTTTTCTCCTCTTTTTCCAAAGAGAATTTTTCCATCTGTAACTGCATTAAGCGACGATCTATCATTTCCAAATCGGCGGGTTTAGTCGTACTTTCTACCTCTAATTTGGCCGCCGCTTCATCGACTAAATCGATCGCTTTATCCGGTAAAAAACGATCGCTAATATAACGATGGGATAGGGTAGCTGCTGCCACTAGGGCCGAATCGGTAATTGTCACCCCATGATGCACCTCATAACGTTCTTTTAAACCCCGGAGAATTGAGATAGTATCCTCCACGGAAGGTTCCTTAATATAAACCTGTTGAAAACGTCTTTCTAAAGCGGGGTCTTTTTCAATATGATTGCGATATTCATCTAAAGTTGTCGCCCCAATACAGCGCAATTCCCCCCGAGCTAACATAGGTTTTAATAGGTTGCCCGCATCCATCGATCCCCCTTCCCTAGAACCCGCACCGACAACGGTATGTAGTTCATCGATAAAGAGAATAATTCGCCCTTCTGATTGGGTCACTTCTTTCATGACTGACCGCAATCTTTCCTCAAATTCGCCTCGATATTTTGCCCCAGCGATTAAACTTCCCATATCGAGGGAAATTAACTGACGATTTTTCAAAGATTCGGGAACATCTCCGTTAACAATCCTTTGGGCCAATCCTTCAGCGATAGCGGTTTTTCCTACCCCCGGTTCACCGATTAAAACCGGGTTATTTTTCGACCGTCGCGAGAGGACTTGTACCACCCGTCGAATTTCTTCATCACGACCGATAACCGGGTCTAATTTGCCTTCTTTGGCCGCTGCTGTTAAATCCCGGCCATATTTATCTAAAGCCTCGTATTTTTCCTCTTGATTGGGTTCAGTAACCTTTTGAGTACCGCGAATCGCTTTGATGGCCAATTCTAAATCTTGGGGGTCAAGATTGAAAGTGCGTAAACATTTCCGGCCAACCCTTTCATCTTCGGCAAAACCGACGAGAAGATGTTCGACGGAGATAAATTTATCTTGCCAACTTTCCCGGGATGCTTCCGCGCGATCGAGTAACAGATCAAGACCACGACCTAGGTATAATTGATCGACGATGGCCACTTTCGGCTGTCGGTTGGTGAAGACTTCTAGCTGTTGTTGCAGTCGGGGAATTTCTATATTAGCTTTTTGTAAAATCCGGGTGGCTAGACCGTTATTCTGCTCTAGGAGGGCAATAATAACGTGTTCCACCTCTAAGGTCTGATTTTTAAAGCGTCGCGCAATTTCTTGCGATTTAACGATCGAATCCCAAGCTTGTTCGGTAAATTTATTCGAGTCTGTGGGTTGCATTCTGCACCAATGAGGAAAGCCAGTGTCAGAGGTATAGTATAGCAAGGAGTCTCGATCGATCACAAAGTTCCAGGCTCAACAAAGGATCTGACTTGAAAGAGGGTGTGGGGTGTAGGGTGTGGGGTGTAGGGTGTAGGGTGTAGGGTGTGGGGAGAATAAATAAAAAAGTCTCCTATCTCCTATCTCCTGACTCCTATCTCCTGACTTGAAAATAGAAGCTGAAATAAGGCAAATTCGTCAATCATACTAAATCCGTTGAGTATAGGCCACATATCAGGAGAGGCACTCCTGCGAGTGAAGTGACTCTCAAATTATTACAGATGCGTCAGCGGCTGCGTGTAAGCATCCCACCGAAAAACTAATGCGCGGGGGGTTTGGGGGCGGCGCCACGCCCCCAACGGGGGGTTTGGGGGGTAGAACCCCCCAAAAGCTTGGATTGAGTAATCAGATCTGAAGTAATACGGCCATCCGTTGAGTCTAGGCCACATATCAGGAAAGAAACTCCTGCAAAAGGGGGAATAAATAATCAGTTTTTAATAACCGGATTTAGGATCAGAATATTTTCATGCTTGACGGTGTAACTTGTTGCATCGGGACTGACTTATTTATCGCTATTACCCAATTCGGTTAAAGCAGTCCCGGTGAGACGACAAATTTGCCACTCTTTGAAGACCTTAGCCCCCATTTTTCCATAAAAATCGATCGCCAGTTGATTCCACTCTAAGACAGTCCATTCTAAAAGTCCTGCATCCCTAGCGACGGCAATTTTAGCCACAGCCATTAGTAAAGCTTTCCCGATACCTTGACTGCGATAATCGGGTAAAACGAAGATATCTTCCAGATAAATCCCCGGTTTAGTTATAAAGGTGGAATAGTTAGCAAAAAATAGGGCAAAACCAACTATTTTACCCTCTACCTCCGCCACCAATGCTTCGATGTAGGGTTTTTCTCCGAATAAATGATCCCCTAAAGCTTGACTATTTCCTGTCATTAAATGGCTGAGTTCTTGATAGGCCGCTAAGGCAACAATTAAGTCAAAAATAGCCTTGACATCGGTAGCAACGGCAGCACGGATGGAATAATTCATGATTGCTGGTCAAATCTTGATTTTAATGCTGATGATGTTTATGGGGAGATTCAGCAGGGGGAGAATTAAGATTGGAAAAATGGCCGTTATTTAATCCCATCCCAACGCTACCAATACTGAAAAGTCCCATGGACACAAAACCGGCTGCAATTGTCCCCATGGCCACGGTTCCAATGGAAACTACTCCCATAGGAACAATACCGATGGAAATAACGCCCATGGGAACAATGCCAATAGAAATTATACCAGTGGGGGCAATACCGATCGACAACCATTTTCGCCCGGAATTACCACAACTATTCTCTTTTTCTTGACCTAGATTGGAATCCATGCTTTTAACCACGAAGATGCTTTGAGCCTTCCCATCCTAGGTTAGGGGTAGAATTGTTGTCAAAAGACCGCTAGTCAAAATGAAAGTTAATTTTTTCTAAAAACTATTGACTTTTCATCTCAGTTATGTATTGGCGGGATACCGGCCAGATCGAGAATTTTCGGGACTAAATCCTCTCGTTTAATCGCCATGATGTGGACACCTTGACATAACTGCTGGGCTAATTTTATTTGTTCGGCGGCGATTTTGATACCTTCTTCGAGGGGATGAGGTGCATCAGCGAGTCTTTGAATAATCTGGTCAGGAATTTGTACCCCCGGCACATTTTTATTTAAAAATACGGCATTTTTAGCTGATTTCAACAGAAAAATCCCCGCTAGAATCGGTTTATCGGCCAGCGAGGCCACCTCTTGCATGAACTTATCAAGGCACTCGAAATCCGTAACTAATTGACTTTGAAAAAACTGCGCTCCTGCTTCGATTTTACGCTCAAAACGGCTTTGAAGACCGGACCTACTTTTTGACTGCACATCGACGGCAGCCCCAGCAAAAAGTTCTAGGGGTCCATCCGGTAAAGATTTATCGTTAAAGTCAAAACCTTTATTTAATTTATCGATCAATTTTAACAAACGTACCGATTCTAGGTCAAAAACTGCCCTAGCTTTGGGGTGATCTCCTGCTTTGACGGGATCTCCAGTTAAAGCTAGTATATTTCTCAATCCCAAAGCATGAGCGCCCATGAGATCTGCTTGTAATCCGATCACATTGCGATCGCGACAGGCCATTTGACAGATGGGTTCAATGTCGTGTTGATAGAGAATAGCGGAGGCAGCCAGAGAGGACATTCGCACTACGGCGCGACTGCCATCGGTAATATTAGCCGCATGAACGCGATTTTTTAGCCAGAGGGCCATTTCTAGCATATGACTGGCATTACCACCTTTCGGGGGAGTAATCTCGGCTGTAATCAAAAATTCTCGGTCTTGAACCGCGCGTTGTAAACGAGTAGTCATCGAGTTATCTAGGTTTTAACCATAAATTTTATAGTAGATTTAGCCCGGAAATGACTCGGAGGCAAGGAATGATCATCGGGCTGTTTTATACTGGTCGGTGTCAGCACCTGGCTGATATCAGATAAGTTAACTGGCAGGAAAAATTTTCTAATGTAGTATAATACACGGACAGTTTAACCAAATCCGTTTACAAGTGTAAAGGACAACCGATTCGATCGAGCGATCATGCAAACTCTTCCTCCTCCTACTAAAGACAAAGACGCAATCATGACCCATCCCCTTAAAATCGTCGCTTTAGGAGATAGCCTTGTTTATGGCTATGGCGACCCCGTGGGTGGCGGTTGGGCCGAGCGCCTACGTCGTTTGTGGATGGAAAGTGCTGGTCATGCCCTGTATAATTTGGGTATTCGCGGCGATCGAGTGGTACAAGTGTCCGAACGTTTAGAACAGGAATTTCGTCTCAGGGGCGAAATTCGCAATCGTCTCCCCGACCTGATTCTTCTCTCCGTCGGTGTTAATGATACAGCCCGTTTAGGCCGGCCCGATGGTCGTACTTATACCGATCACGATCTTTTTCAAACTCAAATTGAACATTTACTCGGCCGGGCCCGTTCTCTTTGCCCGGTTTTGTTTATAGGTATGATTCCCGTGGATGAGCGGAAAATGCCCTTTTTAGATTGTTTTTACTTCAACCATCGCGATCAGTATCGTTTTAAGGAAACCACTAAACAAGCTTGTCTAGAGCAAAATATTCCCTATCTCGATTTATTTGATCTCTGGATGAACCGGGGTGATCTGTGGTGCCAAGAAAGATTAATGCAAGATGGACTTCATCCCAATGTGCAGGGCTATCAATCAATTTTAGAGGATATTTTAAACTGGTCGCCCCTCACCTCCTTTGTCGGTGTGGATGGTTTTATTCAACCGTTTACAGGAATTGTAGAAAAGTGATGTCCTCTGTTCTCAGTGGTTCTAGCGGCGTTACAGAAACGAGAAGATCCGGTAATATAAGCGAACTTACCCCCTACATATCTACTACAATGCTGAACAGGCAATTGCGCTACTCGTTCAAAATGTAGTAAATTAAGGGGCAAAATTTGCCAATCATTGCTCTAAATTTGTGACGCAATCAATTCTCGAAAAGGTGAATCAAAAGTTAATTTTTCCAGACTATATTTGATCGTCATTTTCCCAAAACTACCTTAACTAAGATAAACTAGATTTTCTCTTTCATTAATCATAATTTTATGGTTGTCTCTCAATTGTTTATTATTAGTGACATACCAAAGAAATACATAAGTATTTATTAAAAATTTGAGCCTAATTATTGATCATCTTCAAAATCAGTTAAAGGGGCATCAAAATCATCGGCTATCCCAACTTTTCCCGCAGCACTTCTGGGTTGAAGCGGTGGTTTATTGGCTAACTTTACAGGACTTAATTTAACTACAGGTTCATTATTTTCTGTGATGATAATTTCTTCACCTTCAAGTCCAGCTTCCCATAACTCATTAAGTTGATTTTTGGCTTGTTTTAATTCAACTGTAGTCATTAGTTTACCTCACTGATCAACAACACAAACATTAGTTTGATCTAAATCAAGGAAAGCGATGGATTAAGTTATATCTAGGGTTTGCTGAATAAATGTGAAATGTAGGCAAGGTAAGAGTTTTGTGGCTTTACGAGCGAAACAGGTGCAAATTTTGAGAGAATCGTCGTTCAAAACCTTGCGTCTTCATCGGCCCGCGTCCTGTAGGGGCGAAGCATTCGGGCAATAACCTATCGGTGAAACCGTAGATTTTCTATCCGAATGCTTCGCCCCTACTTTTTGCCGCAAACCCTATCTATATCCTTACTTTTAATCATGATACCAATACTCACCCCCTGTCAGGAATGTCAGACACATTCTCATACTTTCTAGCGGAATTATCGCCATTAGCCTGTAGTAGTAGTAGGTTGGGTTGAGGAACGAAACCCAACACACAATAATTGTTATGATTTCTTGGAGCAGGTTGAAAAATCGATCTTCTATGTTCAGCAACAGCACAACATCAGTGAAGAAATCGGCACTCGGCAAGGGGCAGTATGAAAATGGGATCACTTATTTAGATTTCAGATGGTATATGGTAAAATTTGCATAATTCAGTAAGATTAGTATTATCCTATATTATTTCAACTCAACTTCCTATGAGTAACAAATCTACGATTAAATTGGTGATCGCTTTTAACGATCCTAACCTGGAGCCTGAAGAACGCGACGAACAGGCCCAAGTATTACTAACAGAACTACAACAGGCAGATGAAGTTGAATCGGTTAAACGCATTCTTGATCCCAATCCCCCTGAAGGTAATAAGTCGTTGGGCGGTTTTTTGGGTGGAATCTTAATGACCGAAGTTAACCCCGCTAATGGGAAAAAGTTGTTAGGGTTTCTTGGCGATCGCTTGGGAGGTAAACCGATAGAATTGTCGGTAGAGGCCAATGGTCGCAATTTGACGGTTAAGGCTCACAGTCGAGAAGAATTGGAAATGGCTATTAAAGCGGCTCTAGACTTTATCTCAGGTTAAAGAAGGTATTATGGCAAAATTTGCTTTGTTAATTGGTGTGAGCGAGTATTCCGAAGGATTGCGCCCAATTTCTAGTGCCATTCTAGACGTTGAAGCAATGCGCCGAGTATTAGAGCATCCGGACATGGGAGCCTTTGATCAGGTTACAGTGTTGTCTAACCCAGACAAAGGGAGCATGGAAAGAGCAGTCGAGGATTTATTTACTAATCGCCAGAGAGACGACTTAGTTCTTTTATATTTTTCTGGACATGGTCTTAAAGATCAAACGGCTGAATTTTGCCTAAGTGCAAGAGACACTGAGCGTGATCAGAATGGAGAGCTTCGTATCTCAACAATTTTAGCCGCAAGTAAACTTAATAAGTATATGAACAATAGTCGTTCCCAAAGGCAGATGATTATTCTCGACTGCTGTTTTAGCGGAGCATTGGTTCAGGGAATGCCAATCAAAGGGGAACTTAACATTCAAGAGGAATTAGGAGGTAAAGGAAGGGCGATTTTAACCTCTTCTAGTCCGATTGAATATTCTTTTGAGTCGGAAGATAAAGATTTGTCCATCTATACAAAATATCTAGTTGAAGGAATTGAAACTGGTGCAGCAGATAAGGATGGTGATCAATTAATTTCTGTTAATGAATTGCATGAGTATGCCAGCGAACGAGTAAAGGAAGCTGCCCCGGCAATGACTCCCAAATTTTATCTTTCTCTTGAAGGAGAGGATACTATTTATTTAGCCAAATCTCCTCTTGCTGCCACTAATCCTATATTTATTTATCGTGAGAAGGTTAGAGAAATTCTAGATGAATGGAGCAAGGAAAATATATGTAAAGAAAATTTTAATCGTGTAGAAAGAAACTGCCTAAATGAACTAAGAAACGAATTAGATTTATCATTACAGGAGGCAGATATTATTGAACAAGAGAATCTTGCGCCATTCAGAAAAAGATTACAAAATCTAACAGAGTACAAAGCAACTTTTAGAGAATTATTAGCTGATTCTATTTCAATAACAGAAGGAAACAGAAGGAGACTAAAAGAGTTACAAAGCCGTTACGGGCTGAGGGATGAGGATATTCAGGTGATTGAAGAAGAAGTGCAAAATGAGGTTTATCCCATTACTACGACGATTCCACCAATCACTTCGCCTTCTGCAAAAATCGCCCAAATTTTGCATTCTATAAAAACTTTAAAGCCCCAAAATTTCAAATTAAATCTGCCAGTTAGCATAGGAATAGCATCAATAGCAGTTGTAAGTTTATTTGCCATTTATCGCCCTGATAATTGTCCAAAACAAACGGGAGACTTTATTAGTGAAGGAGAAGAAGTTCTTAATTACTCTCAACCGTTTAACAAGAAGGAAGGTACAGAATATTTTGCACAGTGTGATTATCAAAAAGCCCTGTTAAGATTTAAGGACGCATGGCAAGAGGATAGGCTAGATCCAGAAACATTAATTTACTTAAATAATGCTTTACTAGAAGCCAATAAAATGCAATATTACACGATTGCTGTTGCTGTTAGTATTCCCAAAAATCAAAATGACTTTAATGATGATGATGGTGATAGTCGAGCAAATGAAATGTTACGAGGAGTAGCACAATTACAAACAAAAATTAATCTAGGACTTTTAAATGACAATGATCCATTCCTCAAGTATTTTCCAGATCAAGATTTTATCAACAAAAAAGCGATTAATGGTAAGGGATTAAAAGTTGTCATTACTAATGATGAAAATAAGGAATTATTAGCCAAAAAGACAGCATCATCTCTTTCCCAGCGTCCTGAAATTTTAGGGGTTGTTGGTCACTATCCCAGTGAAATGACTCTAGCAACGGTGGATATTTATAATCAAAATAATTTAGTTTTGATTTCTCCCGGATCAACGACTAGCGAGCTTACTAAAGACCCCAGAAAAAATTTTCTGCGAACTGTTTTTTCCGTCGAGCAACAATCTCCTGCCATTGCAAAATTTTTACAAGAAAAGTCTATTAAAAAAGTGGTGGGCTTTTATAGTGAAGGAAGTCCATTTAGTGAATCTTTTTTTAATAGTTTTAAAACTATTTTTACACGCCCTCCATTCTCTGGAACTGTAGTAAAATTAGATGAATTTGATCTCGGAAATAATTTTAAGGCAGAAGAAGCCATCCAAGAGTTACGAAAAAGACAAGGAAAAATAACAGAAGAAATAGGGCTTGTACTATTCCCAAAAGCAATTGGCGATGCTCAAGGCGATGCAATTAGACTTATAAAACTTAATAATAGTCAAAATTGGGTTATCGGATCATGGGGGCTTCGTAGTTCTCGTACCTTAGAACAAATTAACAACCTACAACCTTTTCAAAAGTTTGTTATTGCGGTTCCTTGGGATTCTTTAACCAGTCCTAACCAGGATTTTCTTAAGGATGCCAAAATTTTATGGACTACAACTTCTGTTAATGCAATAACGGCCCTATCCTATGATGCAACTCTTGCTCTAACAAAAGCTCTAGAAAAGGCAAATACTCCCACACGAATTAATATCCTTGAACACTTAAAGTCTCGTGAGTTTCTTGTCACTAAAGGTGCAACTGGGACAATTCAATTCGATGAAAATGGCGATCGCAAGAAACTTAATGAAAATGACGATCCCCAAAATCCCTCCGTAGAATTTGTTCACATTGTGGAGTGTCGGACACTAAGTTCAGATTTTGCTTTTGTCCCAATCAAGTATCCTACTGCTAAAGATGCTGGTTTATCCTGTTTAAACTCACCTAAAAAGCCTAGTCCCTAGCTAATCAGGGTTGGCTGAAAAAGTCTGAAATGCCGCTAGGAAAAAGGTTTCGACTCAATAAAGCGATCGCCGACATCGTACCTACGTTCATCTTATATTTAATTCCACCCACCCACTTACAATAATCTATGCTAAGTCAATAAAGCCCGTTTTATTGGTTTTCTTGCCTCCTATTAACAGCAGGCTAAAACTAATAATTAATATCATCGTCGCAATCACTCGTGGACTGGAGACAACAACTAATTATTTTTACCCGTTATCCGGAATTGGGGAAAGTAAAAACCCGTATGATTCCAGCTTTGGCAGCCAAGGGAGCCGAAGAATTACACCGAAAACTGGCCGAATATACCCTCAGTAAATTAGCGGGTTTGAGGAGTTTTCTCTCCCTGATCATTTACTACCATGGCGGCAGCGAGGAAAAAATGCGTACTTGGTTAGGTGAGCATTATTGCTATCATTCTCAACGGGGAAAAGACTTAGGAGAAAAGATGCAAAATGCTTTTGCCGATGGTTTTGCTCAAGGGATGACAGCGATCGCTATGATTGGCACAGATTGTCCAGAAATCGGGGAAAAAGAGATTTTAGCAGCCTTTGAGGCCCTAAAAACCCACGATATGGTTTTAGGGCCGGCGTTAGATGGAGGATACTACCTAATTGCTTTAAAACAGGTCTTTCCAGAGCTTTTTGACGGTATTCCCTGGGGAACGGGGGAAGTCTTAGCAAAAACCCAGACAATCGCCGCTAAACTGGCTTTAAAAACCGCTTATCTGCCTAAATTAGCCGATATTGATCGCCCGGAAGACCTGCCCATCTTAAAAAAATACCTGCCAGAATTAAGGTTGAACGATGACGGGGGTTCCCATGCGGACTAAATCAAACAACACTTTCACATCCTGATTCCGCATCCGCACACAACCATGGGAAGCGGCGCGACCGAGGGAATTTTCCGCAGGGGTGCCATGAAAACCGATGGAATTTTTGCCGTCAGTCCAAAAACCGATCCATCTTTCCCCTAGGGGACTATTGGGACCAGGGGCGCTGACTTTGCCTGTCCAGGGACTTTTCCAGACGGGATTGCGAACTAATTCCCGCACTTCAAATTTACCTGTGGGGGTTTCCCAGCCTTTTTTGCCGACGGCGACGGTAAATTGTGCTAAAACTTGCTTATCTTGATAAACGTAAACTTTTCTCTCTTTCAGTTTTAAGACCAGATGGGTAGCGAGAGTTTAATTGGCCGCCGTATTCGGGGTGACAGTGCTGATTTGGTTAGCTTGGGCCGGATATACGGGTAAACAAGTTAATCCTAATCCGATGATTAAGAGGGTCAAATTTCGTTTGAACGCCATTGTTCCCACACTCCTCAATTGCGATAGCGATGATTTTTCAGGATAGCAAATAGGGAACTTTTTGGAAGCTCAAGCCGTCTGGGCTGTGCCGGTTTTAGCTTCGTACTGCCGACAACCTTCACAGGGACCTGTGGGATTAACCGCACAACGCAAATGGGGGGAATAGGCATTAAAACGACAACTAAGATCACCGATCAAGGCCGGTTTATTTTCTGTCTCTAGAGGAATTGACAAAAAATCACTGGCCATCACCGGGCTGTATTCGTGACGATAGCGAATCCCCCTCAAACGGTTACTTAATCTCTGTTGGGATCGGTTAATCAACCAGAGACTAACGAGAGAGGGAAAGAGGGCAAGGATAAAAACAAAGGTTATCCTGATCACGATTTCAGTTTAGGCGATCGCCAGTGCTGCTAACTTATTATTGAGGCCGGCGCTAGAAATTAGGCCATAACCAGGGAAGACTTAAGGGGTTCTTCCTTTTTGCTTTCATAAACTCCCGCAGTACTGGGGAATCCTCTGGTTAGTTCCCGCACTTTAATCTCACCTGCTTGCAGGGATTTGGTCAAAATTTCCATGGCAACCACGGGTTTACCCGCACCACAGAAGAATAAATCGGCGGCGAAATAGCCGTGTTCAGGCCAGGTGTGGATCGCGATATGAGATTCAGCTAAAGTCGCCGTCGCGGTAACTCCGTGGGGACTGAACTGGTGGACACACAAATCGATCAGCGTTGCTTCTCCTGCCGTAATTCCATCGAGGATAGCGCGACGAATGCGCTCGGGATCGTTGAGGAGGTCAGCAGGTACTTGCCAAGCATCGACAATCAAATGGGTTCCCAGTTTGGTCATTTTTTTTTCAATACTCCCTATCGAAAAACCTTCACAGATTTACCAGCATAACACAATTTTTCTAACTTGTGCAAAAAAGATCTGGTTTTTCTCGGTTACTTTCTCTAAAAACTGGGACAGAGCAGGGGAGAAGGGTGTGGGGTGTGGGGTGTGGGGTGTGGGGTGTGGGGTGTGGGGTGTGGGGTGTGGGGTGTGGGGTGTGGGGTGTGGGGCGAAGGCTTACTTCTGCTTGACAATAGTATCGTTAGGCGTTAGGATTCGAGCGTGGTGGACTACCACTAAAATTAGCTAAATGCAATGAACAGCAACCGTTTGCCAAATATCCATCCCGGTGAAATCCTCAAGTTAGATTTTCTGGAACCGCTCAATATTACCCCCTACAGACTGAGCAAAGATTTAAGCGTAGCTCAAACTCGTATCGGTGAGATTTTAGCTGGTAAGCGTAGTATCACTGCGGACACAGCTTTGCGTCTGTCACGATATTTTGGTAACAGTCCTCAGTTTTGGCTGAATCTTCAAACAGACTACGATCTCCGTCAAGCTCAGACAAAGAATGCCGAAGTTTATAACCAAATTCCTATTACTCCATTTACAGATTTAGCTTAGGGGACTAATTTTATCTAGGAGGGGGGACGGGATTAGTGGGGACGGTAGTACTGGGAGAAGCGGCGGGAATGGGGGGATTTTCGGGTTTACGGACTTGGGGGACGGGTAACAGATAGAAAAGTAGGGCGCAAGCGACAAGACTGCCTAATCCTGCCAAAAAAGGTACTGTTCGACCGGCCACCGATTCATTGACCTTATGGTAGCGACGGGAAACTGGCTGTAATTTCAGGGTTAGGTCAGGTAAAGTGCGAGTATCGGCAAAAAATTGGTCAATCGCTTCTATTAAATCGAATAACTGCACGGTACTGATTTCTATGTTGACCGGACTTTCTGGGATATTCAAGTCCGTTGATGGATACCAGACCAGACGATGGAGATTATGGTCAATCTTTTCTAGGTACACATGATCTGGTTCATGGACGGGGTCTTGGGGATGACGAACACCACTCAAAAATTCTTGGGCATACTGACTGACCGCTTGTACCAAATTTTCCAAGAAAACCCGACCACCTTGCAGGACTTTATTGGCCCCGATTAACCGACATTCTACGTTAGTCAAAATTGAGAGTAAAGGTCGGCTATCCCCGGGGTTAGCCGGGGCAAAATCATCGCCGAAACCATCGAGAATCAGGGTACAATTGGGCAGGCTATACTGTCTTCTCATTTTTACACGATCTCCCCATCAAATAAACTAATCCAAAACCGCTGCATTCCCGTCGTACCAGTACAAAATAATAACTGATCGAGGAGGGATAAAGCCAGTTCATTTAAAGCATTTTCATCGGCTAGATAAACCGATACTTTGGCCCGCCGGGGGTTCATGCGACTGCGAAAATTGGAGCGAAATCTTTCTAGGTATTCTGATAAAAGAAAATTATTATCCACGGGTAAACCCTTTGATTCCATCTGTTGCCGCGCTAACAGTAATTGTCGGATGGATATAGCTAGGGGTTTGGCCCGGTAACTGGCAATGATAACTAAAGCTTTTGCTTGGTCAAGGGTCAGACGGTCGAGGGTGTAGGAAATTCGCCACGGATTAGTACAGCGTAAGCGCCAGAAAATAATCCGGTTTTTGATAATTTTATCGAGTCCTAGTTCTTTACAGAGGGCTAACAGGGCCTCCCCGGCACCGACTTCTAAGGATTCCAACGCTAACAGCATTAAATCGATATGCTGTTGGAGATGTAGGGCGCATTGCTGACTTGCAATCGGAAAATCGGGTAAAACGCTTAAAATAACCGGTTTTTCTGGGGCTGATGTTGTAGATTCGGGCGTTAGGCTAGTAGAGGTCATGATATAGGAGAACTAAAACACAAGGGCGATCGAGTCAGGGTATTGTAAATTGTATTGTATAGATAGCTGTCCCCCATTTTACGAGACACGGAAACCGAATGGATCTGAAATCATTGATTCGCGATATTCCCGACTTTCCCAAACCGGGTATTGTCTTCCGCGATATTACTACCCTACTCAATCATCCCCAAGGATTACGTTACACGATCGATACCCTAACGGCAAAGTGTCGCGATTACGGTTTATCCCCCGATTACATTGTCGGTATGGAATCCAGGGGTTTTCTCTTTGGTGTTCCTTTAGCATACCAATTAGAAGCGGGATTTATTCCCGTCCGGAAACCGGGCAAATTACCCGCCGCCGTGCATAGTATCGAGTATGATTTGGAATACGGAAGCGATAGCCTCGAAATTCATCAGGACGCGGTGGCATCCCATCATAAAGTCTTAATTGTCGATGATTTAATCGCGACGGGAGGGACGGCGAAAGCAACGGCTGATTTATTAGAAAAAATTGGTTGTGAGGTGTTAGGATTTGCCTTTATCATCGAGTTAATCGACCTCGGTGGTCGGGAAAAATTACCCGATTTACCGATTATTACCCTCATCGATTATTAGGTTTTTTCTATGACGGCGACTGATGATAATTATAAGGCTGCAACCGCTCGATCGAGTGCTAATGGGTTACAATCTCTCCTAACTAGCGAAACTTTTTTATATATTGTCAAGCGTGTTCTCCAGGGTTTATTAACTCTGTTGTTGGCCTCGGCTTTGAGTTTTGCTATTATCCAATTAACCCCCGGCGGGTTTCTGGCTTTGCTTGACCTGAATCCCAAGATTAGTCAGGAAACTAAAGAACAATATATTGCCCTTTTTGGTTTAAAAGATCCGCCGATTGTCCAGTATTTTAAATGGTTGTGGCAAGTGGTAACTCAGTTTAATTTTGGTCTGAGTTTTACCTATTTTCGTCCCGTGTCTTCCCTATTATTAGAGAGAATTCCAGCGACGTTATTAATGTCTTTGACTTCCATCATTTTAACCTGGGGGATTGCGATTCCCTTGGGCATTCTCAGCGCCGTCAAACAAAACCAATTTATCGATAAATTTTTCCGAGTTATCAGTTATCTTGGTCAAGGTTTCCCCAGTTTTATCACTGCCCTTTTACTGCTAATTCTCGCCCAGAATGTTTCGCCGCTTTTACCAGTGGGTGATATGACCAGTATTAACTATTCGGAATATTCCCCTATCGGTAAAGTTTTAGATATCGCTTGGCACATGATTTTACCAACTATTGCCCTGACAGTTACCAGTTTTGCCGGATTACAAAGATTGATGCGGGGACAATTATTAGATGTTCTGCGACAGGATTATATTCAAACTGCGAGGGCGAAAGGTTTACCGGAAAATAAAGTTATCTATGTCCACGCTTTACGCAATGCTATTAATCCCCTGATAACTCTTTTGGGCTTTGAATTTTCCAGTTTGTTAAGTGGGGCATTTATCGCCGAATTTTTCTTTAACTGGCCCGGATTAGGTCGTTTAATTCTGCAAGCTGTGACGGCTAAAGATTTGTATTTAGTTATGGGCAGTTTAATGATGGGTGCTACTATGTTGATTATCGGTAATCTTCTGGCTGATTTGCTTCTCAAAGCTGTAGATCCTAGAATTAAATTGGAGGATTTAAAGTAGGGTGATAGGGAAATTTCAGCTAAATTTACCACTACCCAACGGGTGCATCTCACATTTGCAGAAATAGGGACAATCAGCAATTATCAGTGATCCTTAAATTATTACAGATGTATCAGCAGCTGCGTGTAAGCATCCCACCGAAAAACTAATGCGCGGGGGGTTTGGGGGCGGCGCCACGCCCCCAACGGGGGGTTTGGGGGGTAGAACCCCCCAAAGGCTTGGATTGAGTGGTAAAATCGGAAGTAATGACCAATTTTAGAAGATAGTTTCCCTTTAAAAATCCCAACTCAGTAGATTTACAAAAATGGGATGTACCCCCACCCAACCCCTTTTTTCCTTTTCACTTTTCACTTAATAAACTATGTTAGCAACTACACATTATTTACTCAGGTCAAAACAAGACGGACAATATCTAGTGGCGCGTCTGAGAAAAGGTGAAAGCGAAAGTCCGGCCAGTTATCTGCTTCTGTTTAAAGAATCCTACGATGCTTTAAGTTATATCAATACCCATGCTAATGATTTAGCCAATAATTTTTCTGTGGAAACTCTCTCAGGAACACAATTAAAAGGATTGATGCAGCGATGGGGATTTGCAGGAATTGGTTTAGTTAGTGAACCTTTGGAACCACAAGTGCAGTTTTTAGCCTACGAAAAAGGATTTAATCTCTAAACTATGAAAACGCTGTTAATCACTGGAGTTAGTGGGTTTTTAGGTTGGCATATTTACCAAAAAACTCGCTCATCTTGGGCAAGTTTTGGTACATATTTTAATCACAATGTCAATAGTAATGACCCGAATTTAATTAAAATTAACTTAACAGATTTAGCCGCAGTTAAAGAACTTTTTCAACAGATTAAACCCGACGCAGTAATTCATGGGGCTGCCCAATCAAAACCGAATCTCTGTCAAGAATTTCCCCAAGCATCCGAGGCAATTAATCTGACAGCTTCTCTAGAAATTGCCCGTTTATGTAGTCAATATCAAATACCGCTAGTTTTTACCTCTACCGATTTAGTTTTTGATGGTAAAAATGCCCCCTATTCCGAAAATGATCCCGTTTCTCCCGTCAGTGTCTATGGTGAGCAAAAAGTAGCGGCAGAAAAGGGTATTTTAGCAATATATCCTCGGGCTGCCATTTGTCGAATGCCTTTGATGTTTGGTTCCCCTTCTCCCAGCGCTAATAGTTTTCTGCAACCCTTTTTAAAAACCCTCCAAGAGGGAAAAGAACTATCTCTATTTACCGATGAATATCGTACAGCTGTTGGGGTTAATAGTGCGGTGAATGGGTTACTTTTAGCCCTAGAAAAAGTGCAAGGGATTATTCATCTGGGGGGTAAAGAAAGAGTTTCTCGTTATCAATTTGGTTTACTAATGACGGCAGTTTTTAATATTCCCAGAGAACAAATAAAACCCTGTTTACAGTCAGATGTTCCCATGAGTGCGCCCCGTCCCCAGGATGTTTCTCTTGATAGTTCTCTCGCTTTTTCTTTGGGTTATCAACCATTAAGTATTAAAAGCGAATTAGAGGCAATTAGAGATGAAATTATCTGAACAAAAGCGGACTATATTAATTATCTTGCTCCTTTTTTTTACCGCTATTCTCATGTCCAATTATTTTGAGGTAGGGATGACGGGAGTGTTAGCTTTTTTCGTTGCCTATCTATCTAAAGGATTGCGAAAAGTTAAGTAAAAAATTATTTTTTTCAATCAACAATCTCAAATTCTATTGACTGCTCTTGGGCAAAATTATAGGTAAAATGATCGACAATATTAGTATCGCTCAATTCGAGATTATAAAAATTGATCGCTGGTTGATCAAAAAGTGGGCCAGCGTGCCAAGTTCCCACCTCTAATTTAATAAAACAGTCCCCGGGGATGCGAAAAACCTTTAATTTTTCTAAATCCGGTTGAGGATGAGGACTAGGGGGGGCCACTCCTAAAAACCACTCTTGCCCCCCCAAAGAACCGAGACATTGGGTACATTGACTATGACGAGTAATTCGCTTAAATTTACGTCCGCGAGTCTGTAAACGCATAATATAAAAACGTGGCACACCGTTTTTTAAATGCAGTTGTGCATCGCTTTCATCAAACAGTTTCCCGTCATGGCTAGGGGTTATTAATTGACCGTAGGGACGGAAACTCTCGGCGGTAATTAGTTGCGCTGACAGGGGAATAACGGTAATCGAATTACTCATAAAAATTACTGCTGACTAACAGTTATAGCTGTACCATCTCGGAGAGAAAGAATATTATTAATAGCAATTCTTTCCCCGGCATTTACTCCAGAAATAACCTGATAAGCTTGCCCTTGAATCGTGCCGACTTGAATTGGTTTTTGTCTTACCACTAAACGCTCCTCGGCGTTTTCTTGACCTTCTTTAGCCTTTTCTTTTTCGGCGACAAAAACAAAATTTTGCGCCCCGATGCTAGTCACTGCTGTGGTGGGAATTAATACCCCCGGTTTTTGATCCCAAATTAACCGCGTCCGCACATATTGGTTATTGCGAAGACTGCCATCATTAGTAAAGGCAAATTTCACTAAAACCGATTGGGTAGCTTGGGAAACGGTGGGGGAAATAAAAGTTACTTGACCGCGAACCCCGGCACTGCCATCGGGATTAATAATTTCCACGGGCAACCCGACGCGCAGACGCGGTTGTAATTCCACGGGAATCTGCACATTTAGTTCCAAAGTTTTATTATTAGTCAACGAGGTTAATTCTTCACCCAGGGAGATAATATCGCCGACTTTTCTTTGATTAAAATCGCCGACAAAACCATCAATCGGGGCGGTAATGGTGTTAAAAACTAAATTCTGACGCGTCGCCCCTAATTGCCCCTCGGCGCTGGCTACCGCCGCTTGACGACTGTTCACTGTTGCCTCTGCCGCCGCCACCTGTTGCCGTGAGGCTAATTCGTTTTGAATGGCGATATTTAATGCTTCTTTGTTTGCCTGTAGGGTAGCCCTAGCCGCCGTCACCTGTTGACGGGCCGCATCACGATTTTTAGACCGGGCCTCTACTTCCGCCCTGGCGGCCTGAATGTCGCGGCGGCGATCATCTAAGTCCTGTTGGGGCTGTGCGCCTTGTTTAACCAGAAATTCGGCTCTTGTTAGGTTTTTTTCCGCTAAATCTAAATTAGCTCTCGCTCTCTGTAAATCGGCTTCGGCGGCGCTCAAGGTGGCGATCTGACTTTTCACATTAGCTTCGGCATTAGCCACATTAGCCCGATTCTGGGCAATTTGGGCTTTATTTGCCCTCGCTTGCGCTTGTCTTTGCCTTAAATCTGCTTCAGACCCGTTGAGGTTCGCTTTGGCCGAATTTACCTGGCCGATGCCGGCGTTTACCTGTTGCTGTTGTTGTTCGGGATCCAATTCGGCGATTTTTTGTCCCTGAGTTACCTGATCGCCAGATTTAACGAAAATAGACCGAATCCGACCGGTAATCTGAGGGGAGACGCTAACACGCTCTTGGGCGATCAAAGTACCCACAAATTCGCTACTTTGCACTAATTTGTCGGTGCCGAGGGTTTGCAGTTTGACGGGAACAGCCGCCGGTCCGGTGGCTTGAGGGGATTGGGGGGCGCAACCGGTGACAATTAGGGAAACGGCGATCGACGAACCGATCGCTCTCGATACGTTAACGGATCGTTTAATCATTGTTAAATTTAGGGGTTTTTAGCGGAAAAAGTGCTAGTAAATCGGAAAAGGAAGAGGAAGATGAGGAGAGAAGCTTTTCCTTAAATTTTATTCTACAGAATTGATCGCCGTGATTATTAAACCTCTGGCATAATTAATTTTTGAGGGTTCAAAAACGGCAAAAATAAGGATTAAATGGCATAAAATCCGTAAATAGACTATTTAATTGATTATTGTTCATTCTTAATTCTCCTGACTACTGACTACTGACTACTGACTCCTAACCCTAACAACAATTTTTGATTTTTACAAGAGGTCTATTGTTTGCTTTGCCCTAAGCTAACAATATTACAGGTGACTAATCTTTGGGCGAGGGTGGTGTATTCTAGGCGACCACCGGCGATCTGATATTCGTCCCGGGGCGCCGGCAGATGACCGACGGGAGCATTGAGGGTATAGTTAAGATTTTCTTTAAAAATAATCCAATCACCATCTTTACGCCAACCGATGCGATCGCCAAAAGTTTGAAAATTTTCGATCGCCACTAAGCGCCCCGGTCGATTACCCGTCTCGATAAAAATGCGAAATTGGGTACTGAAACTAAAACGACCCCCGGAAGCTTCTTTCCAGAGTTGATCCATCTTTTGCAGATCCCAACAGGCCAATTTTTGCAGGTCTTCCATGGTAAACCAGCCCTGTAATTCCCGTCCGGTTGCTTTCAGCATTAAATTACGGGTTTCATCGTTAGCTTGCCGCCAATTTTGTTGAGCGAGGAAATTTTGCAGGCGAGTGTAATTAATGCCCGTGGTCGGTGATACCATTTCCCCAGAGGTGGCAGTCTGGGCAACGATCGCCGGCAAGGGATTGAGAAATAAAGCGATCGCAAGAGTGATCTGACACAAGGAAAAATTAATTCTCATAAACCCTATTTATTAACCTGATGCAAAGAAATCCTACAATAGCATAGACGAAATTCGCCGTTTTTACCGCCTCCTTAACGCCTATGGCTTTCACTTGGATCCGACACCACATTTTGGGATTGCAAGACTGGCAACCGGAAGAATACCAAACCCTGCTACAAACGGCCTCTAGTTTTCGTGAAGTTCTTTCCCGACGTACCAAGAAAGTGCCGGCCTTACAAGGTCAAGTGGTGACAAATCTTTTTTTTGAACCTTCTACCCGCACCCGTAGTAGTTTTGAACTAGCGGCGAAACGTCTTTCGGCCGATGTTCTTAATTTTGCCCCGGGTAGTTCCAGTTTGACTAAGGGGGAAACGATTCTCGATACCGCTTTAACCTATGTGGCCATGGGTACGGATATTTTTGTTATCCGACATCAACAGTCGGGAGTTCCCGATTTAATTGCCGCAGAAATGGATCGTTTGCAGTCGGGGGTCAGTGTTCTTAATGCTGGGGACGGTCAACACGAACACCCCTCCCAGGGACTTTTAGACCTGTTTACGATCTGTTGTCTGTTAGATGACGAAAATCCCCGTTTAGAACTGTTAGAGGGCAAAAAAATCGCTATTGTCGGGGATATACTCCATTCTCGTGTCGCTCGTTCCAATATCTGGAGTTTAACCACGGCAGGGGCGGAAGTACATTTGTCCGCCCCCCCCACCCTACTGCCGAAATATTTTGGGGAATTGTGCGATCGCTTATTTCTCCACTGGGATTTAGAACCAGCTTTAGAAAAGGCCGATTTTGTGATGACCTTGCGACTGCAAAAAGAACGCATGACCGCCAATCTTTTGCCCAGTTTACGCGAATATCATCAAAGTTTTGGCATTACCCGTCCTCGTTTGCAATCCTGTCAACCGGGGGTGAAGGTACTTCATCCGGGTCCTGTGAATCGGGGAGTGGAAATTAGTTCCGATTTAATGGACGATCCCGATTTTAGTCTGATTTCCCAACAAGTTACCAGTGGTGTCGCTGTTAGAATGGCTTTGTTATACCTGATCGGTAATCTTCGCAGCGACCAGTAAAAGGTTCTCAGGGATTTGATCTTTTAGTCTGGTTTCATTGAAACAATCCTAAAGTTTCTATCAAGGTAAATATCATACTTTCTTCCTCCCTCACACACAGCATCTTCTGCTTCAAATAGGTTAGTCTCAACATCAAATTTCATCGCTTTAGGATTCCTACAACCCTGTTTTAGCAAAGCATCAGTCAACCGTGATGTTTCTTCAGGGGTCAAGGCTCGATAATCACTACTATTAGCTTGACCCGCATAGATTGACATTCCTATAATGCTAAGAGATAGTAAGCTTATGATCGATTTGGTCTTCATTTTTTCAACTTCCTGAATACAATAAAAACATCATTCAAAGGGCTTTAGACCCAAATTTTCGCTAATTAGTTCGGCACGATTACCAGTCAACTTTATGTTAGGAAAAGCATACCTATTTTGCAATAAGTATAAATACTCAAGCTACCCCTAGGGCTTTTCTAGGAACTGCGACCGATACCGAATTCCGTTCTTTTTTAACTATCCCTTTTTTGCCTCTTCCAGGTCATGATAATGCTGATAAGCGCCGATTTCGGGGTTAAAGGGGGCGATTTCTTCAGTTACAGTTAATCCCAAACCTTCTAACATTGCTTGTAGGACAGAATCGGGGGACAGACGGAGATAATCGGGATTAATTTCTAGGGCTACATGACGATTACCGAGGTGATAGGCCGCTTTGAGAAGTAAATCGGTTGAAGGGGCGGTAATAGTGATAACTGGTTCGGGTTTAGCAATGATTTGAATAATTTCGCCGTTTTCTCCCCGCAGGAAATCGCGGTCCTGTAGAATTGTGCCGCGGGGTAAACGAAAACAGAGGGAAAAACCTTCGGGACTGTCGAGACGATAACGGCTGCGGGTACGTTCTTCGGCCGTAAGTAGGAGGCTAAAAAGTACCGTTTCTGGGGGAGGTAGACTAGCGGTATGACGGGGTGGTAAGCGCTCGGTAAAAGTTAACATGGTAGTGGTCAATGGGAAAAAACATTCTTAATTGTAGCCCTGACTCCAGCTTGACCCGAAAAACTGAGGAACTTTTTCTATTTATTCTCCCGTTGCAGACGAATCATCTCATTTTGCACCCGTCGTCTCAAGTTATCATCGGTACGAATCCGGTTAGTAATGGCGTTAAATTCAGTCGCAGTCAGACCACTATCTTGGACAATCTTTTTTGAGTTATTACAATAATCGACGGCAATTCTTTGGGCATTAGCGGGAAGATTATTAAAGCTTTCCCGTTGGTTACAGGTAATTGCTGGGGGACTTTTCCCTAAAATTTGCGAAATTGCCTGATAAGCTTGTCTTCTTTGGGTTTCGATCAACAAAACTGCTTTGGCATAACGTTTGATTTGGTCAGCCGTAAAATCTTGAGTATAAGCGGAGGACTGAAAACTAACCACCTCCGTCGTCCAAGAAAATTCGGGAATCAGACCGCCAAGAATGGCGATTACTGCCAAAAAAGTCACAATAAAAGAACGTCTTAAGCTTTGACCTAGATCGGCTAGGGGATAGCAGTAAATCACCATGCGAGTTTGTCGCTGAATAGATAATGATAGCAAACTTTCCAGTTAAATCCTGCTTTTTTGAATATTTTTAACGATCATAAGTTCCAATTCTAGCGAACATCTCCTTAGCCCGAACCTTAATTTTTGGGCAGAAATTGCTTTAGTAAACTTTTTTAACGTTTCTAGGGGCAAAATTAGTCAAAAATCTTTGAGAGAACCGATGAACGATTTTTGGGAAGTTAGGATGCCTATCGCTTTTAGAGAATATTTATCAGCAATTTAGCGGGCTAATCTCTTTTTATTAGCTTATATCGCTGTTAATCTCTCGCTTATTCCCTTTTGTCTCTCCCCTTGCTGGGGAATCGAGGGGAAATCTAGATAAATTAAAGGTTTCAGCGATTCCGATCGAGACAATTCCCGCTTAGAATAATGCAGTGGAATATATAGCCAATGGGGATTTGAGGCATTATTTAGTGATCTCGATCCTGGCGAGTCCTCAACAGGGGAACCATAATAAACTACTGACAACCACCCTAAACTCAGAAAAACCGCAAAACAAGGAGTTAGCGCATGAATAAAGGTGAATTAATCGATCAAATCGCTCTCAAAGCCTCTGTCACCAAAAAACAAGCAGATGCTGTTCTCACTGCCGCCATCGAAACCATTATCGAAGCGGTTTCTGAGGGGGACAAAGTAACCCTAGTAGGATTCGGTTCCTTCGAGGCCCGGGAACGTCAGGCCAGGGAAGGACGCAACCCAAAAACCGGGGATAAGATGGAGATTCCAGCCACTCGCGTCCCGGCTTTCTCGGCGGGTAAACTGTTTAAAGACAGAGTGGCCCCAGATAAGGAATAATTACTGTTGAGTTTTGAGCGCTGTAAGTCTTTTGCCTAGACCTAAACATGGTGGTAATCTTGACTGGGCAGCCGCCATTGCCGGCTGTCCGGTTTCCTCTATTCTCGATTTTTCTGCCAGTATCAACCCCCTCGGTCCGCCAGAAAGCGCCCTAACCGCTATTAAAAGCCATTTAACCAGTCTGACTCGTTATCCTGACCCCGAGTATTGGCAGTTGCGTTCTGCCCTCGCCCAATGGCATGATATCGGGCCGGATTGGATTCTCCCCGGCAATGGTGCGGCCGAGTTATTAACCTGGGCCGGTCGGGAATTGGCCTCATTTGATAGTGTTTATGTACTAACACCCGCTTTTAACGATTACGAACGGGCCTTAAAAAGTTTTGGCGGGAAAATCTGCCAACATTCCCTAGATTTAACCACTTTAAAGCCGGTTAATCCCGAAAAACAAGGCTTATTACTCAATAATCCCCACAATCCCACAGGGAAACTCTGGACGGCGGCGGCCATTCGTCCCTATCTATCGCAATTTGGTTTGGTGGTAGTGGATGAAGCTTTTATGGATTTTTTACCCCCGCAACAACAGGAGAGTTTAATATCTCTCTTGCCGGAATATCCCAATCTCGTGATTTTGCGTTCCCTAACTAAATTTTACAGTCTCCCCGGTTTACGTCTAGGATATGTCCTCGCCCATCCCGATCGCCTGTTACAATGGCAAAAATGGCGCGATCCTTGGTCGGTGAATAACTTGGCTGTGGTTGCCGCTATTGCGGCAATTGAAGATAGGGATTTTCAACAACAAACTTGGGATTGGTTAACGGCGGCCCGTGAGGATTTATGGCAGGGATTAGCTAATTTTCCGCAATTACAGCCCCAAACCAGTGCCGCTAACTTCCTCTTAGTACAATCTCAATCTTCCTGTTTACCCCTACAGGAAGCTTTATTAAAATATCATCGAATTTTCATCCGCGATTGTCTCAGTTTCCCCGAATTGGGGAGCAATTATTTTCGGGTAGCTGTCCGTTTACCGGCAGAAAATCAACGATTATTATCGGCTTTAGAGAGTGTTTTAGCTGCGTCTGATACTAAATCCGTTGAGTAACGCACAGAAAACGGGTTTCTCGGAGAAACCCGTTTTCTACTCATGCAAATTAACAACAAAAAGGCTCCCGCCAACTAGACGGGAGCCGCTGCCATCGAACTAACCGAAATTAGTCGAGGTCAGGCATTGCCAATGCGGGTTCAGTCTCGCGGTCAATTCCTTTCTCGAAACCGGCGGCGGCGGCGCGAGCGCGTCCAGCGTGCCAGAGGTGTCCAATCAGGAAGAAGAAAGCGAGGGTGAAGTGAGAGGTAGCCAACCAAGCGCGAGGAGACACATAGTTAAACGAGTTAACGTCAGTGATAACGCCGCCCACAGAGTTCAAGGAACCTAAAGGAGCGTGGGTCATGTATTCAGCCGCGCGGCGGACTTGCCAGGGTTGTACGTCATTTCTGATTTTGTCGAGGTCTAAACCGTTAGGACCGCGGAGGGGTTCTAACCAGGGACCGCGGAAATCCCAGAAACGCATGGTTTCACCACCGAAGATGATTTCGCCAGTGGGAGAGCGCATCAGGTATTTACCTAGACCGGTGGGGCCTTGGGCAGAAGCGACGTTAGCGCCTAAGCGTTGGTCACGCACCAAGAAGGTGAAAGCTTGAGCTTGGGAAGCTTCCATACCGGTCGGACCGTAGAATTCACTGGGATAGGCGGTGTTGTTAAACCAAACGTAAACGGCGGCGATAAAGCCCATCATGGAAAGAGCGCCCAAGCTGTAGGACAGATAGGCTTCTCCAGACCAGATGAAAGCGCGACGCGCCCAGGCAAAAGGTTTGGTGAGAATGTGCCAGATACCGCCAGCGATACAGATTAAGCCAATCCAGATGTGACCGCCGATGATATCTTCCATGTTGTTGACGCTGATAATCCAGCCTTCGCCACCGAAGGGAGCTTTGGTCAGATAACCAAAGATAACTGCGGGGTTGAGGGTAGGATTGGTGATGATGCGGACATCGCCGCCACCAGGGGCCCAGGTATCATAGACACCGCCAAAGAACATGGCTTTAAATACCAACAACAGCGCACCACAACCCAAGAGAATCAGGTGATAACCGATGATGTTGGTCATTTGGTTTTTGTCTTTCCAGTCGTAACCGAAGAAATTAGAGTATTCCTCTAGGGTTTCCGGTCCGCGGATAGCGTGGTAGATACCACCAAAACCGAGTACAGCCGAAGAAATTAAGTGCAGAACACCAGCGACGAAGTAGGGGAAGGTATCGACTACTTCACCACCAGGACCGACCCCAAAACCGAGGGTAGCTAAGTGGGGAAGCAGGATTAAACCCTGTTCGTACATCGGTTTTTCGGGGATAAAGTGGGCGGTTTCAAACAGGGTCATCGCCCCGGCCCAGAAAACGATTAAACCAGCGTGGGCGACGTGAGCGCCGAGCAGTTTACCGGAGAGGTTGATGAGACGAGCGTTACCAGACCACCAAGCGAAGCCGGTGGAACTTTGGTCACGACCACTAGCGGTAGGGATATTAGAGAGCGTTACCACGCGGGAGAACCTCCTCAGGGAAGATAAAGTTTTCGTGGGGTTGGTCTTGGGGAGCCATCCAAGCTCTCAGACCTTCGTTAAGCAGAATATTTTTAGTGTAGAAGGTTTCAAATTCCGGGTCTTCCGCCGCTCTCAATTCCTGAGAAACGAAGTCATAGGCCCGTAGGTTAAGGGCTAATCCAACCACACCCACAGCACTCATCCATAAACCAGTTACGGGGACAAAGAGCATGAAGAAGTGTAACCAACGTTTGTTGGAGAAAGCGATGCCGAAGATTTGCGACCAGAAACGGTTCGCAGTGACCATGGAGTAGGTTTCTTCCGCTTGGGTGGGTTCAAAAGCCCGGAAAGTGTTGGAACCTTCACCGTCTTCAAACAGGGTATTTTCTACGGTCGCTCCGTGAATAGCACAGAGAAGCGCACCACCGAGGATACCGGCTACACCCATCATGTGGAAGGGGTTAAGGGTCCAGTTGTGGAAGCCTTGGAAGAAGAGAATGAAACGGAAGATACCAGCCACGCCGAAGCTAGGGGCAAAGAACCAGCTAGACTGACCGAGGGGGTACATCAGGAAGACACTGACGAACACCGCAATCGGACCTGAGAAGGCAAGGGCGTTGTAGGGACGAATGCCGACTAAACGGGCGATTTCAAACTGACGTAGCATGAAGCCAATCAAGCCGAAAGCACCGTGCAGGGCGACAAAGGGCCATAAACCGCCGATTTGACACCAACGGGTAAAGTTACCTTGGGCTTCCGGTCCCCAGAGAAAGAGGATGGAGTGACCGAAGGCATCGGCGGGGGTGGAGACGGCTACAGTCAGGAAGTTGCCGCCTTCCAGGTAGGAACTGGCTAACCCGTGGGTGTACCAGGAGGTGACGAAGGTGGTGCCGGTTAACCATCCACCTAGGGCCATGAAGGCGCAGGGGAAGAGTAGTAAACCAGACCAACCGATGAAGACGAAACGGTCTCTTTTGAGCCAGTCATCGAGAGCATCAAACAGCCCTCTTTCTGGGGCGCGTCCGACAGCAATGGTCATGGGTATTTTTCCTCTTGCTTAACTGAAATCACGGGCAAGATTTCTTAACTTTTTTGAGTCTGGGATTACTCCCATTGTCTTATAAGATGGGGCGATCGATTGACTGGATTAGCTTGACTAAACTGGCTGCGATCGCCTGTTAATCCTCACAAACTGTAAAAGATTAACGTTTCTTAAACTAGCACAAGCTAGACAATAATTTCGAGTTTGGTAAGATTTTGGTTCCTTGCGGCCTCTATCTACCTTTACTCATTATTAGCAAAAAATTACAAATCTATACAACCTGACTCATAATTGATTTTTTAGGCACATAAAAACTTTTTTGTCAATGAGTATTTATATTCATTTTTTTAATTGATCGCCATTCCCAATCCTCGAGGGGTTGCTCTAGCAATTGACAATCAAAGCATTCCTCGGCGGCGGTTTTCAGGGTAGCGATAAGGGTTTCTAGGGTCAAATCTGGCGCTAAATTGAGCTTTGGAGGGGCGGCACTGGCGAAAACTTGCTCAAACAGCGAATTATCTTGATCTAGCACCATGGAACCATGTTGGAGAACATAGCAACCCCGTTGCAGTTGGGCGCTACCAATAAATTTGTTCCCCCAATTATCGACTAGATCCGCACCGGTAGCCGTACCGAAACAGTTAGCAGAATTAATATATCCCCGGCCGGCAGCACCGTAGGACAATTCTAGACCGAGATTTTGCCAGCCTGTGATTAAAAATTGACAGATTTGCTGGTAAACTTCCCTAATATTCCCCTTCATCCCCGAATTTACCACCATATAAGTCAAATCACCCTGATGTAGTACGGCCCGGCCACCAGTAGGACGACGAACTAGGGAGATTTTTTGACCTTGCCAAGTCAAATCACGCCAAAAATCGGGATATTGCCGTTGATGATAGCCCAAGGAAATGGCCGGGGGCGACCATTGATAAAAACGCAGAGTCGGGAGATGATGACTGCAACGGTGTTGTTCTAGTAACCAAGAATCGATCGCCATTTGTAGCTCTGCCGATGAGATAATTGGCGGGATATAACGCCAAATTTTAGCTGCCACCAAAGGATTCTCGTAACATTTCATCATTATTATCTGCTACCGTCGCCACGAGAGTAATTGCTCGCGAAATCTCCCCAGGAGACAAATCGGCCACAGTACGCTGAGAAATCACCACCACCTGATCATTCATAATGGCAAAATGAGATTCAAAGGTTTCGGCACAATTCATCGCTAATAACTTGCGGGTTAATCCCAATTCATCCTTAACGGGTAATTTCAGCACAGAAGACCACACCGTGAGAAAATCATCATCACTTTCCCCAGTTAACTGCACAAATACCTCAACGCTACCATACTGAAACTTCCAAAGATAACCTTTTTCTGTATGTTGTACCATAGCAGTATCATTCTGCTGCAGAGTAGAAATAACCGTTTCAATCATTTCTTGGTGACTGCTCGTACTAGCCAGAAATTCATCGGTCATTGACTCTATTGCTTCTGAAGTCGCTAAACTTTCTGTGGTCATAAAAATTCCCTAAACTCGATCGATCACAATCTTATCCCAAGGAAAAAGAAAAAAAGACATTCGGGTTGGGGAAGTGGGGTTTTAGTTGAATTTCCCCACTTCCCCAATTACTCAAAATTTTATGAAGCATTTGAGTAAACACCTGACTTGATCGATGACAATGGCTCTATCCCGTTCTAGCTGTCAATGATCATGCAAAGTCTTTTTCAACGTTCCCTAGCTGAGACCAATTCTGGGGAAGAAGATATCCGTAGTCGTATTCTACAGGCCGCTTTACGTTTATTTGCCGCCAAGGGTTATGAAGGAACCACGACCAAAGACCTAGCAGGAAAGGCAAATGTGGCAGAAGGAACTTTATTTCGTTATTTTCCCAACAAAAAGGCGATTTTAATCGAAGTGGCCACTAGGGGATGGGTGGATATTCTCACCGACTTGCTGACGGAATTGAGCGAAATGGGCAGTTATAAAGCGGTAGCGCAGGTGATGCGACGTAGGGTGTTGAGAATGCGAGAAAATAGCGATTTATTGCGAGTTTGTTTTATAGAAGCCCAATTTCACCCCGAATTAAAAGAGCGAATTCAATCGGAAGTAATTGCCAAAATGACCGATGTGGCCGAGGCTTTTTTTCAAACAGCGATCGATCATGGTATCTATCGTCCCATGAATCCGAAAATTGTGGCCCAGGTTTTTCTAGGAATGTTCGCAATTGCTGGTTTTTCCAGTGAAACTATTTTAGATGCCAATGCTTCTCCCTTCGCTTTACAAGAAATGGCCGAAGGTATTGCCGAAATTTTTCTGAATGGAGTGTTAGTTAAAGAAGTTTAATTATTGCCTATTTTCCCTTTCTTCCCCGACGGTTAACTTTTCTCCTATCTCCTCACCTAAGGGAAGATTTTTGATTTTTGCAGGAGATCTAATAGGTTCCCGCTCTAGAATTTCTCTGAAAAACTAGCCCTAGTAATGCCGATGAAACTCCTCTCACAATTTTCTGGGAAATTGATCGCTTTTTCGCTAACTTTCTCCGGTTTTAGTGGTTTATTTTCCCCTATTCCCGCTTTGGCCGCTGAAACCCTGACCTTGCGCCTAGGAATGGTCGAACAGGATATTAATATTCAAGAGTTAGAACAATATGTGGAAACTGGAAAATTATCTCCGAATTTACAGTCCTATCCAACAATTTTAACTGCTGCCATCCGTCAAGGTTTAGAAAAACATCTCTATGTGGATAGTCAAATCGCCCAGCAATTTCTAGAAAATTTATTCAACGAACAGGAAGGCAAAAACTTATTATCTCAGTTAAATCAGGCTCTTCCCGAAAGTAATCCCACCAGAATTAAAGCCACTTTATCTCTGATTCTCCAAACCAATGATAAAGTTAATATCTTTAGTTTTTTAAAAGCCTATCCCCAGAAAAAACTTACCCTAGACTTATTAGCTTTAACCTCCATAGCTAAACAACTAAATCAAAATCGTTTTAAAAACATTTTGCTCACCTCGCTTTTAGAACACTCGTTAAGTGCAAGTGATTCCGTCAAATTACCAAATCAATTTTCTCCCGATCAAAGAGGAAAAAATTTGGTTTTTAAACAGACACAATTTTTCTATGATTCTATCAGAAATAGAGCCGTTAAAACCGATATTTATTATTCGGTTGATAGTCGCGGCCCTTTAGTGATCATGTCCCACGGTTTTGCCGCAGATCGGCGTTTTTTACGTTATCTGGCCTTCCATCTCGCTTCCTACGGTTTGACAGTGGTTTCTGTGGAACATCGCGGCAGTAATATTAATGCTTTACTAACCGCTGCTCAAGGTTGGCAAATTAATAATTTATTGCCCGCATCAGAATTTATAGAACGGCCGAAAGACATCAGCTTTATTCTCAATGAATTAACCGCTTTAAACAAGGATAATAACAGTGAATTTCGAGGTAAATTCAATACCCAAAAAGTCACAATAATTGGTCATTCTTTTGGGGGATATACTGCTTTAGCTTTAGCCGGTGCGCGTTTAGAACCCTCCCACACTCGTCGAGTTTGTCAATCCCTAACCCCCTTGGAACGTTCCCCCGCAGATTGGCTACAGTGTGCGGTGACAAAGTTGGCCTATAAACAAATGTCTTTTCGTGATTATCGCATCGATCGAGCTATAGTATTAAATCCTGTTATTGGTTCCCTTTTTGCCTCTAATCTTGCCTCGATCACGATTCCCGTATTGATGTTATCCTCGACAGAAGACGGGATCACTCCCATTATTGAACATCAATTACAACCCTTTGAAAACTTATCAGGAGAAAAATATTTAATCCTTGCTCATGGTGCAACTCACATGAGTGCCACGGATATTATTTATCTGAATAGCACCATGGGACAAAGTACATTAGTGCCAGAAGTAATGGACGAAAAAGCCAACCCTCTCCGGGAGATGATTAAAGGGGTTAGTTTAGCTTTTATCGAACAATCAACCTCTTTTTCTGACCAGTATCAACCTTATTTAAGTAGCAATTATATCGAGTCTTTTAACAGTAAAGCTATTAATTTTCGGCTCACAAAAAAGTTACCTACTACCGTCACAGCATTAGCCAATTTTTTGACAGTTAATAAAACCCCGATTAAATCCGACACTTCCCCAAAACCATCCTCTTGGTTAGAGGAATCATGGATAGCGATAAATAGTCTATTTACTCCTCCCAATTTCCGCACCGAAAGTCTCAGTTCAGTTTTTGGTGAACTTCTTGATTATACCGATCGCACCTTTGATCCTTGGAGTTAAAATAGGGTTTGCGGCAAAAAGTTTGTTGGTGGGGTTAGGAGTCAGTAGCCGGTCGTCGGTCGTTTCAGGCTTTGTTGCCCTCTTTTTTTGTACCAGTTTATATACTACAAGAAGGATAATGCCAGGTTTTTGAAGGTCTCAATCCTATATTCTTGCACTAACATCGGATTTTAACAGGTCAAAAGCCTTATTTTAAAAGGGTTTTACCATTATTCAGCAAGCCTTAAGTAGTAGTGCAAAATTAATTTCCTAGTCGAGACTCCGAGACAGCTAATCTAAGGATAGGCGGTTAAAATGCGTTTTAGCTTACTTAAGTAGGTAGGCGTTAAAAATTATCAGATGCCCCCCTTATCAAGGGGGGATTAAGGGGGGATCGAACCTAAAATCCATTTTTAATTTAATTATAACCAGCTACTTATGATAAAATGCTTTCAAAGACAGGTAAGGGAAAACTTGCAATTATTCACTCAATAAAATAACTGATATCCGAGATGAAACCCTGTTACTGCATTAATCCCGATTGTTCTCAACCAGAGCATCCGAGTAATAATAACTCGAATACTCGTTACTGTCAAAGTTGCGGCTCTGAGTTGTTGTTAAATGGTCAATATAGGGTAAGTCGGTTATTGAGTGATACGACCGGTTTTGGGGTTGTTTATGAGGCTTTTGAAGGTTTTACACCCAAAATCCTTAAGGTATTACAAGAAAAATGGAATAATGAACCGAAGGCAGTGGAATTATTTAAACGGGAATATGACGTTTTATTAGAGTTGAGTCGTCAAAATGTCACCGGTGTTCCTCGCGCAGATGCCTATTTTCAATATTCCACAAGGGAGGGGAAAATATTACACTGTTTAGTTATGGAAAAAGTGGAGGGGATTAATTTAGAACAGTGGCTAAAGCAGTATGATAAATTAAGTCAAAAACGAGCCTTAAAATGGCTGAGAGAAATCACTTTAATTCTCGATAAAATTCATCAACAGAATTGGCTGCATCGAGATATTAAACCCCCTAATATCATGCTGCGAAATAGTGGCGAGTTGGTGTTAATTGATTTTGGCACAGCAAGGGAAGAAACCCAAACCTATCATCAAAAGGTAAAAGGTCAACAGGTAACAGGTATTACCTCAGCCGGATATACCCCCAATGAACAACAACATGGCCAAGCAGTGATTCAATCAGATTTTCATGCTTTAGGACGAACTTTTGTGCATTTATTAACCGGAAAACATCCTTTAGAAATGTATGATCCGATTAATGATGTTTTACCTTGGCGAGAAGAAACGGAAAATATTCACCCGTTATTGTTGGATTTTATTGATGAGTTAATGGGAAGATTACCCAAGAATAGGCCAGCTAATACTAGGGTTATTTTACAACGTTTGGATGAGATTGAACGGCAATTAAAGTTACCTCCTATAACTCCTACTATACCATCTCCACCAGCACCAAATCCGCAGCCTGTTGTAACTCAAAAACAACCACAGGTTATTCCTAAGATTAATCCTTCTCCGCCGGTTTCACCCGTAGCTGTACCCAAAAAAACACCAGCACAACCGGTTAAAAATAATAATCTGAGAAATGGATTAATAGCGCTCAGTGGCGTTTTGTTATTAGGAATAGGAATAACTCAAGGTTACGGTTATTTAAAATATAAAAGATTTCCTGTAACTCCTCAATTTTTGATTTCTGGTTTAGTAGATAATCCATCTCTTTATAAAACCCTTACTGGTCATTCTGACTGGGTTAAGTCAGTAGCATATAGTCCCGATGGCCGCTATTTAGCTAGTGGTAGTGATGACAAAACTATCAAAATTTGGGAAGTAGCAACCGGAAAAGAACTGCGTACCCTTACTGGTCATTCTAGTGGGGTTTTGTCAGTGGTATATAGTCCCGATGGCCGCTATTTAGCTAGTGGGAGTGCTGACAAAACTATCAAAATTTGGGAGGTAGCAAAGGGAAAAGAATTGCGTACCCTTACTGGTCATTCTGACAGGGTTAGGTCAGTAGTATATAGTCCCGATGGCCGCTATTTAGCTAGTGGTAGTTGGGACAAAACTATCAAAGTTTGGGAGGTAGTAACGGGAACAGAATTGCGTACTCTTGCTGGTTATTCTGGCTGGGTTTGGTCAGTAGTATATAGTCCCTATGGCCGCTATTTAGCCAGTGGGAGTTGGGACAATACTATCAAAATTTGGGAGGTAGCAACGGGAAAACAATTGCGTACTCTTACTGGTCATTCTGGTAGTATTTGGTCAGTGGCATATAGTCCCGATGGCCGCTATTTAGCTAGTGGGGGTGATGACGATACTATCAAAATTTGGGAGGTAGCAACGGGAAAACAATTGCGTACCCTTACTGGCCATTCTGACTGGGTTAAGTCAGTAGCATATAGTCCCGATGGCCGCTATTTAGCTAGTGGGAGTGGTGACAAAACTATCAAAATTTGGGAGGTAGCAACGGGAAAAGAATTGCGTACCCTTACTAGCGGGGTTGAGTCAGTGGTATATAGTCCCGATGGCCGCTATTTAGCTAGTGGTAGTGGTGACAAAACTATCAAAATTTGGCGGGTGGGACAGTAAACTTGTGTTTGGGGTGACAGCAATAACTTTTGTCTATCAAAAATGAGCGACGCTTGCGGGAAACTGCACCGATGTCTTTAAAAATGTTGGGTTTTGGCTCAAATTATTGAATCGAGCAGTTTTCTCCTAAATAGGGTATGCGGCAAAAAGTACGGGCGAAGCATTCGGATAGAAAATCTACAGTTTCACCGATAGGTTATTGTCCGAATGCTTCGCCCCTACAGGACGCGGGCCGATAAAGACGCAAGATTTTGAACGACGATTCTCTCACAATCTTGCACCTGTTTTGCGAGAAAAGCCACAAAATCTCTACCTTGCTTACATCTCACATTTATTCAGCAAACCCTATATAATGTGTATATTAACAATCTACTATACACAACTAGGGATAGGATGATGACTAACATTATCATTGATGACCAACTCATGGCTGATGCTCTTAAAGCTACTGGTTTAAAGACTAAACAAGAAGTTGTTGAATTGGGTCTTAAGACTTTGATTCGGCTCAAACAACAGGAGAAAATTAAAGCCTTTAAAGGTAAGCTTAAATGGGAAGGAAACCTTGAGGAAATGAGGCACAATCAATGATTCTTGTGGATTCCAGTGTTTGGATTGATTATTTCAATGGTTATAATACTACGGAAACAACAGAACTTGATTTATTGCTGGGAGTTGAGCCGATAGCTATTGGTGATATTATTCTCACCGAAGTTCTCCAAGGTTTTAGGAGTGATAAGGATTATCAAATAGCCTATCGCTTACTAACTTCATTGACCATTTATGATTTACTAGGTTTGAGAATGGCATTGAAAAGCGCGGACAATTATCGCCAGTTACGCAAGAAGGGGATCACTATTAGGAAAACTGCTGATGTTATTATTGCTTCCTTTTGTATTGAAAATAATCTTCCGCTCTTTTTTTCAGATAAAGATTTTATTCCTTTTGTGAAGCACTTAAAGCTAATTTCAGCTTCTCCTACCACTTGATTTCTTGAGGTTTTCAACTCTAATGCTTTACCCGAGAAAAGTAGTTTGGTTGATATATACTCCTATTCTGCTCTTGCTCGAAGGTTAGCTCTAAAACAAAATTTGTTTCAACATAGATATTCACGCCGCCGCCTCATGCCGAAATTTTCCTCCGACTAAAGCAGCATACAACCCTGAATCAATCAACCAACGCTGAGAATCATCGAGAGCTTCAGGCGGCTTTTCAGAATAAATAATCTCTCCCAACCAAGAAGCAACAATTAGTTCAAGACTTTGCCTACTAATTTGGTCATTCGTTACCCCTGCTCGTTGAAAATAAGGCTGAAGAATGGGACTGGCATCAATCATATAACTAGGTTCACTCTGCTCCTGAAAAGCCCCAACATTACTCCATAAGTAAAATCTGTCAGGAAAGACCAGCAAAAAATAGGGAGCCTTGGCAAAAGTACCGTGTGCCAGAATATTGCGTCGGAGTTTTGCCGCCCATTCTGGGGATACGTTGGTTTTGCACTTGACCTCAACCACAAGAGCGAGTTGACCATTGCGGTTATTAACTGCTAAATCCCAGCCAGAAGCCATACAATGAACTGATGAAACGTTTTCCATAGGTAATTCAGTTGCTTGTAATCGTCCAATCTTCTGCTCTTAAACCGGCAATTTGCCCAAAATCTGAGAGATTTCTCGTCAGCAGGATAGCCTGATTAACCATTGAGATAGCAGCAATCTTCAAATCCATCGAACCCAAACGAGGGTAAGTTACCCGAAGTTCTTGAAAAACTTGACCTGCCTTTTCATCAAAGCCGACAATGGGAATCGTGCGATAATTAGCGAGGTGCTTTTCTAGCCTTCGATAGGCAACAACTTGGGTTTCAATCGAATTGGTCTTGGCTATGTAACTGAGCCATCCCCGCATTTGTTCTTCGTAGGTGATAATTGTGGTGGCAACTTCGCTGCTTGTAATAGCAGCCAGTTTTTTCAGCAATTGTTGTGCCGGTTGTCCCCCGCGATCGAGAATAGTAATATGATCTGTGTCAAGGAGATACATTTCAGGGTTCGGATGCTTCCTCGGCTAAAGGTTTTAGAGACTGGCGGTACTCTTGACCAAACTGCATTGCCTCTTCGTAAACCGGATCGTCAGCAAAAGTGCCGACAATTTTTTCCCACCAGGGAGTTTCGCTGACAGTAGGTAGCAAACGCTTAAGCAGTGCTACTTCAGCTTCTAAAGCTGCTAGTCTTATCTCTAGATCAGTGGTTAACATGGTTGACATATCCTCCTATTCTGCTCTTGCTCAAAGGTTAGCTCTAAAACAAAATTTGTTTCAACGCCAGAAGCCATAAGTTGACATCCTCACCGCCGTGAACGGACGGTGATTCCCAAACCTCACGATTTAGGCTTCGGCCGTGAGCTCAGGCTTCGACGGTGAGCTCAGCCGAACCGCCGAACGGTTTCTGTTTCTTTCCCGAAGGATTTTTCGCACCTGCCTTAACAGATTTACTCTGTTCTGGTCTTATAGTCGCTCCACAGACTGACACCGCAAGCCCTGCGGCCAAAATATTTTTACTGGCGTTAATATCTCGGTCATGGTGAGTCCCACAGTCTGGACAGTCCCACTCTCGAACATTTAACGGCATTTTCTCAGCAATATACCCGCAATTACTACACCTTTTAGAGCTAGGAAACCATCTATCTATTTCGATGTAGTTTCTCCCATACCAACGGCATTTATAGGCTAATTGTCGGGTAATTTCTCCCCAGCTTACATCAGATATTGCCTGAGATAATTTCGGGTTTTTGACCATATTCTTGACGGCTAAATTCTCAACCACAATCGTTTGGTTTTCACGAACTAATTGAGTGGTTAGCTTGTGTAAATGGTCTTTTCTGCTATCAGTAATTTGGGCGTGAATCCTAGCTACTTTGATTCTTGCTTTTTCCAGATTTTTTGACCCTTTCTGTTTTCTAGAAAGGCTTTTTTGGGCCTTTCGCAGCCTCCGATAATGCTTTTTAAAATGCTTGGGATTAGACACTTTATCGCCATCGCTGGTAATCACAAGGCTACTAATTCCTAAGTCAATTCCAATGGCTTTATCTGTTACTGGTAAAGGCTTAATCGTTGGGTCATCAAATCTTATTGAGATATGCCAACGTCCTGAGGGATGTAATCTGACTGTTACTGTGCTTGGTTCACAGCTTTCTGGGATTTGTCTTGACCATCGAATAGGTAAAGGTTCTGTGCATTTAGCTAAATAGATTTGTTTGTCTTTAAATTTAAAAGCAGATTTGGTAAATTCGGCACTTCCTCCCTGATGTTTTTTCTGAAAGTTAGGATACTTAGTACGACCAGCAAAGAAATTAGTAAAAGCTGTTTGTAAATGTCTTAAGCCTTGTTGTAAAGGTACACAGCTAACTTCATTGAGAAAGTCTAATTCTTCTTGCTTTTTCCACTCGGTCAACATTGAAGAAGTTTCAGTATATCCTACTCTTTCTTGTCTTTCATACCAAGCTTGTGTTCTGAGATGGAGTGCCTTATTGTCAACCAATCTTACACAGCCCAAAGTGCGCCGCAATAGCGACTCTTGTTCGGGTGTGGGGTAAAATCGGAACGAGTAGGCTTTTTCCATGTCTCACATTCTAGCATATATTTCGTAAATGTTCTAATATTTAACAGTAAAGCCGTCGTAGAACGACGGGGTTTCAGACCCAAATTTTCGATGACCAACTCATGGCTGATGCTCTTAAAGCTACTGGACTCTCCTATTCTTTGTGTGATAAGTTTGACTTCTATAGTAGTGATCGATCTTTGTGTCCTTTGTGTCTCTGTGGTTCATTCCCCTCACTATTTATTGCTGGCAGTCTTCATTGACTATCTAGACCAAAAAAGCCAGTCTTCCCTAATTTTTCGGGAAAACTGGACAAGCTAATCTTGAGATTTTAACCGACGTTAGCGGTTTGTTTTTGGCTAAAAAATGCCGCTAAAACCTGTTGGGCAATCTGGGGACTGGTTAAACCCAAATCAGCGAAGGATTCCTCTGGTGTTGCGTGGTCCACTAATTTATCGGGAACCCCGAAACGCTTGACAGGAACTAGAATATTAGCATCCTGTAAAGCTTCCAAAACCGCAGAACCAAAACCACCCATCAAACAACCTTCTTCTAAAGTCACCACTTTACCAAGACGTTGGGCAAGGGGAAAGATAAGTTCTGTATCAAGGGGCTTGACAAAACGGGCATTAACCACTGTGGCTTCGATGCCGTGTTCGCTGAGGATTTCGGCCACCTGTAGGGAAGTGTTGACCATAGTGCCGTATCCTAACAGGAGAATATCATCGCCACTGCGGAGAATTTCGCCCTTACCGATGGGTAAAGCTTCCCAACCTTCTTCCATCAGGGGAACCCCTAAACCGTTGCCCCGGGGGTAACGCATGGCAATGGGGCCGCTGGTATGATTAATCCCGGTCACGACCATTCTTTGCAGTTCCGCCTCATCTTTCGGGGCCATAATGGTCATATTGGGGATACAACGCAGGTAGGCGATATCGTACATCCCTTGGTGGGTCGGTCCATCGGCCCCGACAATACCGGCCCGGTCCATGCAGAAGAAAACCGGTAGATTTTGAATGCAGATATCATGAATAATCTGATCAAAAGCCCGCTGCAGGAAAGTAGAGTAAATAGTGACAACCGGGCGCATTCCTTCGCAAGCAAGACCACCAGCGAGAGTAACCGCGTGTTGTTCGGCAATTCCCACATCGATGTACTGTTTCGGCAGTTTTGCTTGAAATTTATCTAATCCCGTCCCCGTGGCCATGGCGGCGGTGATACCGATAATGCGCGGGTCATTTTCCGCCAATTTAGTGAGAGTATGCCCGAAAACTTTGGAATAAGCGGGAGGTTTCGGTTTACTGGAGGGAATCGGTTTACCCGTGGCTAAATTAAAGGGATTTTGGGCATGATAACCCACTTGATCTTTTTCGGCCCATTCGTAGCCTTTGCCTTTAACGGTGGCAACGTGGACGAAAACCGGTCCGTGGACCTTATGGGCCTGTTTAAAAGTGGCGATTAATTCGGGAATATTATGACCATCAATCGGGCCAAAATATTTAAAGCCCAATTCCTCGATGACTGCGCCAACTTTGGGAACTGCTAACCGTTTCATCCCTTCTTTGACTCGTTCCATTTCCGGAGTGAGGGAGTCACCGAAGAAGGGTAGATTTTTAAATTGTTCTTCGAGATTATCGGCGATAAACTGGACGGGTTCGCTCAGACGAACTTTATTGAGATAGCGGGAAATTGCCCCGACGTTGGGGGAAATGGACATTTCGTTATCGTTGAGGATAACCATGATGTTGGTGTTCGGTAAATGTCCAGCATGGTTAATCGCTTCTAGGGCCATACCCCCGGTTAAAGCACCATCCCCGATGATCGATACCACCTTGAAATCTTCCCCCTTGGCATCCCGGGCTAAAGCCATTCCTAACCCCGCAGAAATGCTCGTGGAGGCGTGTCCAGCCCCAAAATGGTCAAATTTGCTCTCGCAACGTTTTAGATAGCCCGCAACGCCGTTTTTTTGGCGCAGGGTGTGAAAATCGTTATAGCGACCGGTGAGGAGTTTGTGCGGATAAGCTTGGTGTCCCACGTCCCAAAGGACTTTATCTCGATCGAGATCGAGGGTTTGGTAAAGCGCGATCGTTAGTTCTACGACTCCTAACCCCGGTCCCAAATGTCCACCGGTAGCGGCGATCGTCTGGAGGTGTTTTTCGCGAATCTGACGGGCAATATCTTCTAATTGACGGAGTGATAAACCATGTAACTGGTTGGGATGAGTAATTTCACTTAGGTGCATATCGGCTTCTTTTTCAAAGTAGTTTATCCCTATACCAACTGTATAGGATTTTCAGCCTGAGATGAGGGAAAATCTAGGCTAGTCTGGCCGCCGTGCGTAAAATTTGGCCGGCTAACATGGCAGCCCCAAAACCATTATCGATATTAACCACACCCACACCGACCGCGCAGGAATTGAGCATAGTTAACAAAGGAGCAATACCACCGAAACTGGTTCCGTAACCGATACTGGTGGGAACGGCGATCACCGGGCGATCAACTAATCCCGCTACCACACTTGGTAAGGCTCCTTCCATTCCCGCAACAACAATTAACACATCGGCGGCATCCAGTAGATGGCGATGATTCAAGAGGCGATGAATTCCCGCTACTCCCACATCCCAGAGACGCTGCACGGAAAAACCGCATAATTGAGCAGTAACCGCCGCCTCCTCCGCTACGGGAATATCGGCAGTTCCCGCCGTTAGGATGGAAATTATCCCTTTTGGGGGATTTTCTGGGGCAGCTGCGGCAATGGCACAGATGCGGGCTAAGGGATAATAAACTAAGTCTGTTACCTGTTCCTGTAGCTGGGCTGCTATCTCTGCTTCAATCCGGGTGGCCATAACCACGGGACTATTTTGACGCAAAACATTGATAATTTGGGCGATTTGAGCGGTGGTTTTACCCGGCCCCCAGATAACCTCCGGAAATCCCGTTCTTAATTGACGATGATGGTCAATTTTAGCGAAGTCTTCCACCGGTTCAAAGGCCAGATGTTTAAGTTTATCTAAGGCTGTCTCCGGGTTAATTTCTCCCCTGGCAACGGCGGTCAGCAGCGATCGCAAATCGGCAGCATGGAACATGGTCAGTTATCAGTTATCAGTTATCAGTTATCAGTTATCAGTTATCAGTTATCAGTTATCAGTTATCAGTTATCAGTTATCAGTCATCAGATTTGAGTTTTAAGTGAGCAGTAAGTACCTAAGCAAAATTAATTACACATATCTAACCACCTCTTGCCTCTTGCCCCTTGCCTCTTGCCTATCTTCACTAGGAAATTAATTTTGCACGACTACTTATGTGTTAAGTGACCAGTATTAAATAGCAGTTTCTTGCCATCTTTTCACTGTTTACTGATCACTGATTACTGATTACTGCTCACTGCTCACTGATATTAGGAGGCCATGGTAGCTGCGGGACGGCGGCGGCGATAAGTACGATTGTTCGCTGGTTCCGTTGCCGCCGCTTGCAGGAGGAAAATCACTAGAGGTTGACTCTGTAACTCCCGTTTGATTAAACGTTGCAAAGTCGTCTCGATTTCGGCCCGTAAACCGGCCCAATCTTGGTCCCCCGTGGCGGTTTTAAATTCACCACTGCGATCGCTTAAACAGCGTTCGATCGCCCGAATAATTAACTGATTCAGCAGCGAGATTTCCACTTTTGTCACCACACCGCGCAAATTAATCTCTGGAGGTGCGCTTAATTGTCCCTCCCCGTTAACGAAGGCGGCGATCGTAATCACACCATCTTCGGCTAACTGTTGTCTTTCCTGCATAATGTGTTCGTGGACCACACCCGCTTGATCGACTAACTCGATTCCCGAAGGCACTGGTGCGCCGAGGCCAATGCGATCGCCAGTTAACTCGATCGTGTCACCATTTTTGACAATTACCATATTTTCGGCGGGAATCCCCATACTTTGGGCCATCTGAGCGTGTTTGACCAGCATTCGGTGTTCTCCATGCACTGGCACAAAAAACTTCGGCCGGGTCAAAGATAGCATCAATTTATGGTCTTCTTGGGAACCATGGCCAGAAACGTGAATTCCCTTATCGCGTCCGTAAACTACGTTAGCACCCTGCATCATCAGGCGATCAATCGTATTGACCACAGCGATGGTATTACCCGGAATCGGATTAGCGGAAAAGACAATCGTATCCCCCTGACGCACGCGAATATGAGGATGTTCACCCTTAGAAATCCGCGTCATGGCCGCTAAAGTTTCTCCCTGGGAGCCTGTGGTTAAAATGACGATTTTTTCATCGGCTAAATTGCGGGTCGCTTTCAAGGGTTCAAATAGATCGTCGGGACATTTTATATACCCCAAATTGCGCGCATGAGCGATGACATTTAACATCGATCGACCCACTACCACCACTTTCCGGTTAAATTTCTGGGCCAATTTCAACACCAGATTAATCCGATGCACCGAAGAGGCAAAGGTAGTGATCATAATCCGTCCCGTTGCTTGGTTAAAAACCCGCTCTAAACCGGGATAAACGGAAGCTTCCGAGGGAGTATAACCGGGTACTTCCGCGTTAGTGGAATCACTCAATAAACATAGCACCCCTTTCTCGCCATGTTCGGCAATTTTTTGCAGATCAAAGAATTCGCCATCCACGGGAGTATGGTCAATTTTAAAATCTCCCGTGTGAATAACTACCCCTAAAGGAGTGTGAATTGCTACACAAAAACTATCGGCGATCGAGTGGGTATTGCGGATATATTCCACCATGAAAGATTTACCTAAACGCACCATTTGCCGAGGAACTACGGTTTCTAATTTGGTACGATTTGCTAATCCTGCTTCTTCCAATTTATCCCGCAATAAAGCCATCGCTAGACGCGGACCGTAGATAATTGGCACATCAAATTGTTTGAGATGGTAGGGAATGCCACCGATATGATCTTCATGACCGTGGGTGACGATCATACCCTTAATTTTATGGCGATTTTCCCTTAGATAAGTCATATCGGGAAGCACTACATTAACCCCGTGCATATCGTCGGAGGGAAAAGCTAAACCGGCATCCAGGAGAATAATCTCATCATCGTACTCAAAAACACAGGTGTTTTTGCCGATTTCGTGTAGTCCTCCTAGGGGAATGATCTTTAGTTTTGCTTGGGTTTTATCTTGATTCATTAGGTATCCTTTGATGGTAAGTTATGGTGATTTTTCAGGTTGGTTTTGTGGACGGGAAATCTCAAAAAATGAATAGTTAGAATAAGTCGAACTAGGGGAATAACACCTAGCTAAATTCACTTAGTATCAATACTTTCTAGCAGTTCTAAACTATATTTCTTTTCTTCTAGTTAAGCTATTAATATTATAACCTACTTTCTCGAAAAATCCCAGTTTAGTGGGCAAGAATTTCTAGTATTTTTCTAGATTAAAGCCAATTCTTGCATAATTTTTGCTAATCCTTCTTCTAACTCTGGACTTAAGGAACATAAAGGAAGTCTTAGACCCCCCACTTCCCAACCGACTAGATTTAAGGCCGCTTTAATTGGAATTGGATTAGTGGCACAGAATAAACCTTTAAACAACGGAAATAATTTCAAGTTAATCTCGGTCGCTTTGGCCGCATCTCCGGTTAAGAAAGCTTGAATCATTCCTCGTATTTCTTCTCCCACTAGATGACTAGCAACACTGACCACCCCCACCGCACCACAGGTCATCAGGGGTAAGGTGAGAAAATCATCACCGGAATAAATAGCGAAATTTTCAGGGGTATGACAGTAAATCTTGCAGGTTTGTTCTAAATTACCACTAGCTTCTTTTACCGCCACAATATTATCAACTGCTGCCAGTTTAATAATCGTTTCCGGGGTCATATTTTGACCCGTACGACCGGGGATATTATAAAGCATTACTGGCAGATCGGGACAAGCTTTGGCAATGGTGCGAAAATGCTCGTATAAACCCTCTTGGGGTGGTTTATTGTAGTAGGGGACCACTTGCAAAGAACCATCTAAACCCAGTTTAGCAGCCTGTTGGGTAGCTTCGATCGCTTCGGAAGTGGAATTAGAACCCGTCCCCGCGATCACTTTTCCCCGACCATTAACCGCTTTTTTGACAATACTAAATAGTTCGTATTCTTCCTGCCAACTTAGGGTGGGTGATTCTCCCGTCGTCCCACAGACCACTATACCATCGCTACCGTGAGTAACTAGATAATCGGCCAATTTTTCCACCAGGGCATAATTAACTTGACCTTCGACGGTGAAGGGAGTCACCATCGCCGTAATTACTCGTCCAAAATATGTTGTTTCACTCATTGATCAGTTATCAGTTATCAGTTATCAGTTATCAGCTTCTGAAGGCAAGAGGCAACAGGCAAGAGGCAAAAGAAAGAATCTGGCAATTTTCCTACCCAAAAAGAAGGTTATCAACTAAGTACATTGAAGCTTTTAGCTTCACAAATTAGGTTTTAGATTCGGCCTTTATTATCAGTTTTTGAGCAATCAGCAATCAGCTTTCAGACTTTACTTATCCGGTTAATTAGCTATTTTTCTAATTATTATCGCCTTGATTTAGCTGATGGCTGATCGCTTAATTATCAAACTGTTGCTAATCTTGAACCGACGAGATTTTTCTTGACTAAAAGTTCCGCAATTTGCACGGCATTTAAAGCCGCACCCTTGCGAATTTGATCGCCGCATAGCCACAATTCTAGACCGTTAGGATGGGAGATATCTTGACGAATGCGTCCCACTAATACTTCATCGCGACCGGTAGCATCAATTGGCATGGGAAAATAATTAGCGTCCCAATCTTCCACTAATTTTACCCCCGGAGCGTACTGAAGAATTTCTCTAGCCTTCACCACAGAAAAAGGCCGACTAAATTCTAGGTTAACCGATTCCGAATGGGCCCGCAGGACGGGAACCCTTACACAGGTGGCACTAACCCGCAGCCCCGGACAAGCAAAAATCTTGCGGGTTTCGTTGACCATTTTCATTTCTTCCTCGCAGTACCCTTGACCATTAATCGGCGTATTGTGGGGAAAAAGATTAAAAGCGAGGGGATAGGGAAAGGAATTGGTCGGAGGTTGCCGATTATCAAGAATTGCTTGTGCTTGCTGTTTTACCTCCTCCATCGCTCGCGCTCCAGCACCACTGGCGGACTGATAAGTAGAAACTACTACTCGCTCGATCGCCTGTACTTGGTGGAGAGGCCAGATCGCCACTCCTAAAAGAATTGTCGTACAGTTGGGATTAGCGATAATGCCCCGGTGATTGTCCACACTGTCGGGATTGATTTCCGGGACAACTAAAGGCACTTCGGGATTCATGCGAAAAGCACTGGAGTTATCGATAATCGTCGCACCCGACTCGACAATAGTTTTCGCCCAAGCTTTCGAGGTGGACCCCCCCGCAGAAGCAAGAACGATATCCACGTCCTGAAAAGAGCGCTCGTTTACCGCTTCGATTAGGAGACTTTCGCCCTGAAAATCGAGGGTTTTTCCAGCAGAACGCTCGGAAGCGAGTAATTTTAGACTAGCGAGAGGAAATTGACGACTAGCTAATAACTCTAGTAATTCCGTTCCCACGGCCCCGGTGGCCCCTAAAATAGCGACCCGTACTTTTTGACTCAAATTGTGTAACCTCCTGACGAGTTGGGTGATGATAATGATCCGAAGAAATCGTTAAAGTAAAAAATCTTTTTTGTCCACCGAGTTATTCTAAAACTTGGATTGATCGGCTTTTGATCAGCAAAATTTTCTGATTGGGCTTAACTGCCCCAAGGACGGAATAAATTAAATATACCCCATTGACCGCTAAAATAAAAAGATTGTGAGAGCTTGGGGAGCAACTGCAGCTATTCCCCTAGAATATCACGAGCGGGACGGATCCACCGCAGGCGTAAACACCGCTCACCCTATTATAAACGTTCCTTGTCGTAAGAGCTAGAAAAATCAATGAAAGTTATTCAGGAAAAGCTTCCTGCCAGTCAGATAGGTTTAGAAATTGAAATTCCCGCCGAAACCACGAAAAACACCCACGAGCAAGTGGTCAAGAATTTAGCGAAGTCGGCCAATATACCCGGTTTTCGCCCTGGTAAGGTTCCCCGTCAGATTCTTCTGCAAAGATTGGGAACTAAAGCGGTAAAAGCGGCAGTAATTGAGGAATTACTTGAAAATTGTCTCGAATCTGCTCTAAAACAGGAGGGAATCGAGTCCCTGGGTACTCCGCAGCTATTGTCTCAGTTTGAGGATTTGATCGCTGCCTATGAACCGGGTAAAGCTTTGACTTTTTCAGTTTCCGTGGATGTGGCCCCGACAATTGTTCTCGGAGATTACGAAAATCTGAGCGTTACTGCCGAAGAAACCGTTTATGATCCCGAATCCGTGGAAAATTGGTTTAAAGAGCGTCAAGAACAGTTAGCGACATTGGTTCCCGTGGAAGATCGCGGGGCGCAGCTGGGAGATGTGGCGATCGTTGATTATCGAGGAAAATCCGCCGAAACCGGCGAGGATATCCCGGATATTGACGGCGAAGATCTGCGGGTGGATATGGAACCAGGACGCTTTATCGAGGGGATGGTAGAAGGAATTGTCGGCATGAAACCGGAAGAAGTCAAAGAGATGACTTTAACTTTCCCAGAAGATTATCCCAAAGAAGATGTGGCAGCAAAAGCGGTAATCTTTACAATTACGATGAAAGAGTTAAAAGCGAAGGAATTACCAGAGCTTGACGACGATTTTGCCCAAGAAGTCAGCGATCAGGAAACAATCGCCGAATTAAGAGCAAGTTTAGAGAAACGTTTCCGAGAAGAAGCGGAGAAGGAAACCAAAGACAGCATTTATGAGGCTTTAACCAAGGAATTGGTCAAGGGTGCGACTTTAGATTTACCGGAGACGCTGATCGAAAAGGAAGTGACGCAAATTTTGACCCAAAGCTTCATGCAGTTCCAACAAATGGGGCTAGATGTCAACCAGTTGTTTACAAAAGATAATATTCCCAAAATGCGGGAAAACGCCCGTCCCGATGCGATCGAAAGTCTGAAACAGACTCTCGTGGTGCAGGAATTGGCTAAAGTCGCAGGCATTGAAGTCAGTCCCGAAGCGGTAACGGAAAAAATCGCTAATATCATGGCCCAATTGTCCGATCGCGACATAGATAGGCAGCGTCTGGAACAGGTGATCACCGAAGAAATCCTGGCGGAAAACACCCTGGCATGGCTGAAGGAAAAGGCTACTATCACCCTCGTCCCCAAAGGTTCCCTAGAGGAAGAAACAAGCGAGGAGGAGGAAACAGAAGAAACCTTAGCAGCCGCCGAAGTGGAAGTGTTGGCAGCCGAGGAAGAATAACCGTAAGGAGTTAGCGGTCATGTTGGGGTGTTGGGGTTTTAGGGTCTTAGGGTTTTGGGGTATTAGTTGAATTCCCCCATTCCCCCATTCCCTGATAACTGATCAGTGAGCACTGACAACTCGACCGAATCTAAAACCTAATTTATTAAGCTAAAAGCTTTGATCTACTTAGTTTCTAAGCTTATTTTTAGGTAAGACAATTGCCAGATTCTTTCTTTTGCCTTTTGCCTTTTGCCTTTTGCCTTTTGCCTTTTGCCTTCACAAGCTGATCACTGATAACTGATCACTGATAACTGATCACTGATTCCTGCCAACAAAGGAAAACTTAGGGCATAATAGATGGACAGAAGTGCTAAAGATGCTTAACATTTGCCAGTAAAAGCTCCACAGCCAAGCAAAAACCCTAAGATTGTGATAGCGGAACCGAAAAAATTATGCTCGAATCGAGATCACCTGACTACCCAATTACCAGTAATTGTCGCCCTGCTATCTACGCCAACACGGGGAGAAACTCCCTAGCTAACGTTTTACCCGTGGTAATCGAACAGTCTGGCATGGGTGAACGGGCTTTTGATATCTATTCTCGACTCCTGCGCGAGAGAATTGTCTTTCTGGGAACTCCCGTCGATGATCAGGTCGCTGATTCGATCGTCGCCCAACTCCTCTACTTGGAGGCAGAAGATCCCGAAAAAGATATCCAACTTTATATCAACTCCCCCGGTGGTTCCGTTTATGCCGGACTAGCTATCTACGACACCATGCAACAAATTCGCCCCGACGTGGCGACAATTTGTTTCGGTTTAGCCGCTAGTATGGGAGCATTCCTGCTTTGTGGTGGCGCGGCAGGTAAACGGATGTCCCTACCCAGTAGCCGGATCATGATTCACCAACCCCTCGGCGGCGCCCAAGGTCAAGCTAGTGATATCGCCATCCAAGCCAAAGAGATCCTCTATATTAAACAGAGACTCAATACCATGCTGGCTCACCACACCGGTCAACCCTACGATCGCATCGCCAACGACACCGAACGGGACTTTTTCATGTCGGCCGTCGAAGCCAAAGAATATGGGTTAATCGATCTGGTGATTTCCCGTCCCGAACTGCCCGATCCTACCGTTCCCGTTACTTCCCTGTAAATAATAAACTATGTCTAAATACGACTCCCACCTCAAGTGTTCATTTTGCGGCAAATCCCAGGAACAAGTGCGAAAATTAATCGCCGGGCCGGGGGTCTATATTTGTGACGAGTGTGTGGAACTGTGTAACGAAATTCTCGATGAGGAATTGATGGAACCGCCCAGTCCGGTCGCCCCAGTGGAGGAACGCCCCAACAAACGGCGATCGGGCCAAAATAAAACCACGTGGGAACAAATTCCCAAACCAAGAGAGATTAAAAAATACCTCGATGACTACGTTATTGGTCAAAATGAGGCGAAAAAAGTGCTTTCTGTGGCCGTTTATAACCATTACAAACGCCTCAAAGATATCCAAACCCAAAAAGCCAGTGGCGGCAATCCGGAAGATAGCATCGAACTGCAAAAATCCAATATTCTGTTAATTGGTCCCACAGGATCGGGAAAAACCCTTTTAGCTCAAACTCTTGCTAAAATCCTCGATGTACCTTTTGCTGTCGCCGATGCCACCACTTTAACCGAGGCCGGTTATGTGGGGGAAGATGTGGAAAATATTCTCTTGCGTCTGTTACAAGTGGCAGATTTAGACGTGGAAGAAGCGCAGCGGGGCATTATCTACATCGATGAAATCGATAAAATTGCCCGCAAGAGCGAAAATACCTCGATTACCCGGGATGTGTCCGGAGAAGGGGTACAGCAAGCTTTACTGAAAATGTTAGAGGGAACGATCGCCAATGTTCCCCCCCAAGGCGGCCGCAAACACCCCTATCAGGATTGTATTCAGATTGACACCAGCAATATCCTGTTTATCTGCGGTGGGGCGTTTGTTGGTTTAGATAAGGTGATCGATCAGCGTCTCGGTAAAAAATCCATGGGCTTTATTCAACCGGGAGATGGCCAAGCTAGTAAGGATAAGGTAGCGGCAGGGTTATTAAAACAAATGACTCCCGATGATTTAGTCAAATTTGGCATGATTCCAGAGTTTGTCGGTCGGATTCCCGTCCTAGCGGCACTGTCACCCCTGGATGAGGAAGCTTTAATCGCTATCCTGACGCAACCCCGCAACGCTTTGGTGAAACAGTATCAAAAACTGTTGAAGATGGACAATGTACAGTTAGAGTTTAAATCTGATGCCGTCCTAGCGATCGCCCAAGAGGCCTATCGTCGCAAAACCGGGGCCCGGGCCCTACGGGGTATTGTCGAGGAATTAATGCTCGATGTCATGTACGAATTGCCCTCGCGCAAGGACGTGAAACGCTGTTTAATCACCCGCGAAATGGTGGAAAAACGTTCCACGGCAGATCTATTGGTTCATCCTTCCTCTCTACCTAGTCAAGAATCCGCTTAAGGGGAAAAATCGAGGTTAACCATGCTGAACACCGTTCCTGCGATCGTCAAAGAAGGCCGGATCGAACTCCTCGAATCCGTGCCGATTCCAGAGGGTACTAGAGTTCTAGTCACCCTCATCCCGGAGGAGACAAACTCGGATTTCTGGCAAAAAGTCAGCGAAACTGCACTGGCTAAGATTTGGGATAATCTGGAAGATGACATCTATCATGAAAACTCAAATAATCGATAAAACAGTCACTGTCCGCGGTGTTCCCCACTATTACGAGTGGATTCGGGAGTCGGAATCTGCCCAGAAAAAGCCGGTGATGGTGTTTATTCATGGTTGGGGAGGATCGGGACGCTATTGGCGATCGACGGCTGCGGCAATTTGCGATCGCTTTGATTGTTTATTGTACGATATGCGGGGTTTTGGTCGGTCTAAATTGCCGGAAAAATCCCCCGATCTTTCCTACGATTTAGAAGAATATGCCCTTGATTTGGCCTTGTTTTTAGATAGTTTGGAAATGGAAAAAATCTATCTCAATAGTCACTCTATGGGGGCATCGGTGGCGACTTTTTTTATTACTATGTACCCCGAAAGAGTGGTCAAAGCAGTTTTAACCTGTAATGGCATTTTTGAGTATAATAAAGTGGCTTTTGCTGCCTTCCATAAATTCGGTAAGTATGTGGTACAGTTTCGTTATGATTGGTTTTTAAAAGTACCTTTTGCCGATCGATTATTTATGGCGAGATTCTTGCATCGAGCGATCCCAAAATCAGAAAGAATTGCTTTTTTAGAGGATTTTTTAGCGGCAGATTACGAGGCCGCCCTAGGCACAATTTATACATCTGTGAGTAAAAAAGCAGTGGAAATTATGCCGGGTAAATTTGCCGAGATTAAGATACCAACTCTTTTAGTATCGGGAGAAAAAGACATTATTATCCCCGCCAAAATGGGCAAAATGGCGGCGGATTTGAATAATAATATCCAGTATGTGGAGATGGCTAATACTGCTCACTTTCCCATGTTAGAAGATGCCCCTACTTATCTACAAAAATTGCAAGATTTTTTAGAAATTAATTAGGGTTTGCTGAAAATTACTGGAAGCCTTACTAGAAAGCGGTTTTGGGACTTTTTTAGCCAAAAAAGTGCAAGAAATAAAGGTTGAGAAATCGATCCGAGAGACTCAAAACCCTTGCACTTTCCGGAGGTGATTACAAAGGGTTCTGCTTCCCAGTGCGCGAGGTCATTCTGTTATTCTGACTACCCCTCCTGACTCCTGACTCCTGACTCCTGACTCCTGACTCCTAACCCCACCAACAAACTTTTTGCCGCAAACCCTAATTAGAATGCCAAAAGGTCAGGAAAAACGCCCCCAGGCCACACCAATCAGGATAGTAACCCCGAAAAAGAGACGATACCAGACAAAAACCCAGGTACTCTGTTTTTTGAGATAATCTAATAACCAAGCGATCGAAAGATAGGAAAATATCCCCGAGGAAATTACCCCAATAGCGAGGGGAATTAATTCACTGGTGTTAATCTGGTCGAGAACGCCTTTAAATTCCACTAAACCGGCTAAAGTTATCGCCGGAATCCCCAAAAGAAAGGAAAATCGCGCCGCTACGGCCCTTTCTAAACCCATGAATAACCCGGCAGTTAAGGTGGACCCAGAACGAGATACCCCCGGTATTAGCGCTAAAGCTTGGGCTAATCCCATTAAAACCCCGTCTTTTTGTCGCAAAGTCTCAAAACTGCGTTTATGTTTCCCGATTTTTTCGGCCGTACCTAAGAGTAAAGACATGACTATAGAGGCACAGGCGATCGCTGTCATGCTTCTCAGGGGGGAGTTATCTAAATCGGGAATGAAAAGTTTCATTAACAAACCGAAGAAAACGATCGGAATTGTGCCTAGGATAATCCCCACGGCTAAACGAAAATCCTGGGAACGATAATCGGAACTAGCCACCGCTTTCACCATTCCCGTGGATATTTGCCTTAAATCCTGCCAAAAATAGGACAATACCGCCGCAATACTGCCCAATTGAATCACTGCCGTATAGGTGACACCAGGATCTCCCCAACCCAAAAAGACGGGAATCGCTTTTAAATGGGCGGTACTGCTAATCGGCAAAAATTCCGTCACTCCCTGCACAAATCCCAAAAAAATCGCCTGTAACCAGTTAATTTTGGCCAGAGGTATGGTGCTAGTGGTTGATTGGGCAATGGCGGCGGGTGTAATCGCCAAAATCACCGTTATTATCGCTAGTCCTAGCCATTTATAGCTTTTTTTCAGTAAGGAAAACATCATTTTTCAGTAAAAAAAGGGGTTGGGTGTAGGGTGTGGGGTGTGGGGTGTGGGGTGTGAGAGTTGGGGAAATTAACTAATCAATATTACTGCCTTTTGTCTATTTCCCATTCTCCTGTCTCCTGTCTCCTGTCTCCTGTCTCCTGTCTCCTGATTTAAGTATAAATACTTATTGACAACTCATAGTCGTTATGAGTACACTTAAATCATACAAACTCGAAATGAGTACGACTTAGCCCTTAGGAGTTGACGATTATGCTACCAAACCGAGAAGGACAGAGAGTTCCCGATGTCACCTTTCCCATACGTCAAAATAATCAATGGGTGAACATCACCAGCGAGGAATTATTCAAAGGAAAAACCGTTGTTCTTTTTGCCTTACCCGGGGCATTCACTCCCACCTGTTCCACCTCTCATTTACCCGGATATAACGAATTAGCCCCAGTTTTTCGGGAAAATGGCGTAGATACTATTGTTTGCTTGTCGGTGAATGATACCTTTGTCATGAACGAGTGGGCAAAAGATCAAGAATGTGATAATGTCGTCTTGATTCCCGACGGTAACGGCGAATTTAGCGCAGGAATGGGGATGTTAGTCGATAAAGCTGACTTAGGTTTCGGTAAACGTTCTTGGCGCTATTCGATGCTAGTCAAAGATGGTGTTATCGAGAAAATGTTCATCGAACCGGAAGAACCGGGAGATCCTTTCAAAGTCTCCGATGCGGAAACGATGTTAAACTACATCAACCCAGAAGCCAAAAAACCGCCTTTAGTCTCTCTTTTCTCGAAAGTGGGCTGTCCCTACTGCCTCCGGGCCAAGAAAATGTTAGAAGAAAAAGGCCTACAATACGAAGAAATTATCCTCGGACGCGATGCCACCAGTCGTTCTCTGCGGGCAATGAGTGGCAATACCACCACCCCACAAGTCTTCATTGACGGCCAATTAATTGGCGGTTCGGAAGAATTAGCGGCTTATTTGGGAGCATAATCAATCAGTTAGACCTCAAGTTATCTTTCCATTGCAACTGGAGAGATATCTGTGAGAGGTTTTGCCCGGGCAAGTTAGAGCTTTTTTGTTGGGTGTGATTGTAGTCTGATGTATTTCGTTAATCATTTATAGCGTTTCTCAGTCTTATAAAGTACACCATCTGTTGCCTGTTCCCTAACTAAAACCAGAAACTTTGTGCCTCACAAGTATGAGAATTGCTGATTTTGTGAAAGCCCGTGACTTCATAAAGCCAAATGAAAAGGTAGTCGTTATCTTTACAGAGGGAAAACACTTTGTTCTCCACGATGACAACACTGGTTCAACGGGTCAGTGGAAGATCGATCCCAATCGTGAAGTTGACCGTATTATTCTTTATCATCGTGATTATGAGAATAATGCGAATAATTTGTACATAGCGAACCATGCTGGTGCAGAGCCAGCAGACAGGGAAGGTCGATACGACATTCGATTAACTCATGTTCAGTACATAGGGGCAACATCCGTAAATTGGGTTGAGTTTGCTGAAGGTGGGCAAAACCCAATTCGGTATCTTCCTTGATGTAGCTTTGATTACCTAAAATGTCGGATGAATGCCCCCGCTAGATTTTTCGACAAGATACTCACCTTTGCGGGGGATGAAATCCGACCAGAATATCAACCGCGAAGCACGATTTTAATTCTACCATTTGTAGGTAAACTGTGTTATACTTAATTTATCCAGGGTCGAAGATTAATCAATGCTAGTCGTAGAAGCCAAGTTAAAAAACGGGACACCAGAACAATACCAAAAACTTGATGAAGCTATTAGAACTTCTCAGTTTGTGCGTAATTCTTGTGTTCGTTATTGGATGGATCATAAGGGTACAACCCGCAATGATCTCCAAAAACTTTGCTCGGTACTAGCTAACAATAAAGAGACCCCTTGGGTTAACAAATTAAACTCTCAAGCTCGTCAATCGGCTGCTGATAGAGCCTGGCAATCAATTACTAAATTTTACCAGAATTGTCATGCCAAGATACCGGGAAAAAAGGGGTTTCCTCGGTTCAAAAAGCATAGTCGTTCCGTTGAGTACAAACTAACAGGCTACAAACTATCTGATGATAGACGTAAAATTAAGTTTACCGATGGCTTTAAAGCAGGAGAATTTGATTTATGGTGTAGTCAAAAGACCTTAGTTTATTATTCAGAGCAACAGATTAAACGGGTAAGAGTTGTTAGACGCGCTGACGGTTATTATTGCCAGTTTCTGATTGACGTAGAACGGCAAGAATACCATAAACCAACGGGACAAATAACAGGAATTGACTTAGGGTTAAAAGAGTTTTATACCGATGCCCAAGGCAATACCGTAGGGAATCCCCGTTATTTAAGAAAGTCAGAAAAACGACTGAAAAAAGCACAAAGGAGATTATCAAAACAATTTCGTCAAGGAAAGAAACAGTCTAACAACTATCACAAGCAACGGATAAAAGTGGCTAGACTTCATCTTAAAGTATCAAGACAACGTAAAGACAAAGCAATTAAAGATGCTTTGGCGTTAGTCCAGTCTAATGATCTGGTCGTCTATGAAGCTTTAAAGGTAAGAAACTTAGTAAAAAACCGTAAGCTTGCCAAGTCGATTTCCGATGCTTCTTGGTATCAATTTACTGAATGGTTAAATTATTTTGCCAAGATTTATCGGATTGTCTGTGTTGCTGTTCCTCCCCATTTCACGACTCAAGATTGTTCAGTTTGTGGGACGAGAGTTCAAAAAACATTAAGCACTAGAACTCATCAATGTCCTAATTGTCAAACAATCTTAGATAGGGATCATAATGCAGCAATAAATATTCTGAAAAAAGGGTTGAAATATTTGGGAAATCATCTCAACGGTACTGTTGGGCAAACAGAAACCGACCCAAACGCCTTGGGAGAGTCCGACCTCTGGGTTTTTAATGGAGACATTGAGAATCTAAGCTGTCTCGTTGAACAAGGAATTTCCGATAGTGATAGGTCAAGAATCCCCCGTCACAGCGTAGCTTGACGGTGGGAGTATGTCAATGAAGGTTCTTGTCATCCACTAATAGGTAGGTGAGAACACGAGGTAAACTATAAGCGGGGAGATTGTGGTGAAAACTTAAGTAGTCGTGCAAAATTAATTTCCTAGTGAAGATAGGCAAGAGGCAAGAGGCAAGAGGCAAGAGGTGGTTAGATATGTGTAATTAATTTTGCTTAGGTACTTATGAAGTTGACTGTAACACTTGACCGTGACGAAGATGGAGTTTGGGTTGTAGAATGCCCCAGCATTCCGGGTTGTGTCAGCCAAGGTAAAACGAGAGCAGAAGCTCTTGAAAATATCAGAGATGCAATTATCGCCTGCCTTCAAGTTCGTGCAGAACGTGGGCTACCCCTAACGATTGAAACTCACCAAGTAGAGGTAATGGCATAATCATGTCCTCTGCTCTTCCTGTTCTCAGCGGACGTGAGGTAGTCCGAGTATTTGAAACCTTCGGCTGGCAAGTTGCGCGTCAAAGTGCCAGCCATATTATCATGGTTAAGGAGGGCGAACAGGTAACACTCTCTGTTCCTGATCATCGTGAAGTGGCAAAGGGTACGCTTCGTAGTCTTATTCGTACTGCTGGAATTACGGTACAAGAATTTGTTTCTGGCATGAGATGAGCGATAAGAGAGGTCTGACAATTCGAGTGCAGCAGACGGACGAAGGCTGCTGATGCTCAGTTCAAGGTTGTCTGATGCCGCTGATTCGAGCCGTTACTTGTACTGAGCGCATTGGAAGTATCAGTTATCAGCTACTTGTTTTCCGAATTAATTGGCCGTTTTTCAGTTTATTATCAACGTCCAATAGGATCAAAATCAGTCCCTTATGCACCCACAAAAATTATCGAGTATTTGTTAACTGATCAAGGAGAAAGATTATGGTAGCCACTTCAGTCAAAACCAAAACCACGGGACAATACTACGCCACTCGTATCGATTTAGCATTAGATATCCGCAAAGCTGTGGTTGAAATCTTAAGCCAAACCCTTGCCGCTAGTTTAGACCTAAAAACTCAGGTTAAACAGGCCCACTGGAATGTAAAAGGTTTAAATTTCTACCAATTGCACAGCCTATTCGACGAAATGGCCACGGAATTAGAAGGCTATGGGGACATGGTAGCAGAACGGATTACCGCTTTAGGTGGAACCGCTTTGGGAACAGCGCGCATCGCTGCCGCTAACTCGATTCTGCCGGAATATCCAGCTAATATCGTCGATGGTAGTGAACATATCGTTGCTTTAGCCGAACGTTATGCCTTATACGCCGCCCATCTTCGTTCTGCGATTGATACCACTGGCAATCAAGGGGATGCCGACACAGCAGATCTCTATACGGAAATCTCTCGGGACATCGATAAACGTCTTTGGTTCCTAGAAGCGCATCTGATTAAATCGGAAGATGTTATCGGTTAAATATAGATAAATTTGGGGTGTGTTAACGTAGCCTAATACACCTTAGATTTTGGAACTAGGCCCTTGCATCCCCACATCACGCCTAGGGTGGTTGGTAGGGGCCTAGGGCATAGGTCCTTAGAGGTAAAAGTATTAAAGAAATCTGTTCAAGACAAACAGCGATTATCGGTGATCTTGCTTAGGGTAACAAAAAGGCTTACAGTAAAATGTGCCATAAATTATCAAATCTACTAAATTAATTAAGCTGTGCCGAAAGTTGTTATTGCAGGTAACTGGAAAATGCACAAAACTCAAAGAGAAGCTTTGGAGTTTTTGCAAGATTTTAAATCCCATCTAGAGGAAACCCCCGACGACCGAGAAGTAGTTCTTTGTGCGCCTTTCACAGCTTTAGCTGTCCTCTCTAAAACCCTCCACGGTGGTCGTATTCGCTTAGGGGCGCAAAATGTCCACTGGGAAAAATCGGGGGCTTATACGGGCGAAATCTCGTCGGATATGTTAACCGAAATTGGGGTTCACTATGTGGTTATCGGTCACAGTGAACGCCGGCAATATTTCGGCGAAACCGATGAAACAGTCAATTTGAGGGTCATATCTGCCCAAAAACAAGGTTTAACCCCGATTATCTGTGTGGGAGAAAGTAAAGCCCAAAGAGATGCCGGAGAAACGGAAAAGGTAATTATCAAGCAAATTCAAGGGGGTTTAGTCAATGTTGACCCAAAAAACCTCGTTATCGCCTATGAACCCATCTGGGCGATTGGCACCGGGGAAACCTGCGAAAGCGAGGAAGCCAATCGGGTTATCGGTTTGATTCGGCAACAATTAGACAATCCCGAAGTAACCATTCAGTACGGTGGTTCGGTAAAACCCGATAATATCGATGAAATTATGGCTCAATCGCAGATAAACGGGGCTTTAGTCGGTGGGGCGAGTCTAGACCCCGCCGTATTCGCCCGAATTGTTAATTATCGCTAATCGATTTCTGCTGCCATAACGCTATTTTCCAAAACGCCGATGCCTTCTATTTCCACCCGAACCTTATCCCCCACCTGCATCGGTCCGATTCCTTCGGGAGTTCCCGTTAGAATCACATCCCCTGGCAGCAGGGTCATCACTTGGGAGATATAAGCCACCAAGACATCGGGGGGAAAGACCATATCACTGAGATAACTGCTTTGTTTGGGGTCGCTGCCATCATTGAGAAAAGTGGTTAATTGCGCCCCGATACTCAATTCCCGGACAATCCAAGGGCCGAGGGGACAAAAACTATCAAATCCTTTCGCCCGCGTCCATTGGCTATCTTTTTTCTGTAAATCCCTAGCGGTGACATCGTTAGCAATGGTATAACCCCAGATTTTGCTTCTGGCCTGGGCTGTGGTGCATTTTTTGGCGGTTTCTCCGATAATTAGGGCTAATTCTCCCTCATAATCCACTCTTTCCGATTGGGGCGGATAAAAAATTGTTTCACCGTCGGCGATAATTGTCGTCGGTGGCTTGAGAAATAAAAGCGGTTCTTCCGGTACAGGTGTTCCCATCTCGGCGGCGTGGGCGCGGTAATTTTTGCCTACAGCAATAATTTTCGACGGGAAACAGGGGGCTAATAGTTGGTAGCTATCAGGTTCTAATTCTAGTTTGGTTAGTTGCCCTCCTTGCCAGGGAGGGACATCAAAGACGGCAACGCTACGGTTTAGCTGTAACAGTCCGTAGAAGATTTGTCCTTGACGATGTTTCACTCGTACATAGCGTTGCGCCATATTTTTCTGGGAATGACTAGCGATCGACTCTCGGATAGTAGTATGATCATATATCCTTGCTTCTTTATTAAAAGCTAGAGAGTTATTAAAATCAATTAACCTCCGGTCTTGACAAAGAAGCCTTCTAGTCCATAAGGATTCTGAGATGAGCAATAACTACGAAACTCTTTACATTCTCCGTCCCGATTTAGGGGAAGAAGTCGTTCAGCAACAAGTGGAACGTTATCGGACTCTGATTAGCGAACACAGCGCCACAGACATTCAAGTGAAGGTGTGGGGTAAAAAACGTCTGGCCTATCCCATCAAAAAACTCAATGATGGTGTCTATGTGCAGATGAATTATCAGGCCAGCGGCAAACAAGTCGCCCCCATGGAACGGGCCATGCGTTTAAGTGATGAGGTTATTCGTTATTTAACCCTAAAACTCGATCGCGTGGTGGCCCCCCCTGCCGATTTATCTCCCTTAACGGAAATTCCCCCCTCTCCTATCACCGAAGCGGTGGTGGAAGATGACGGTATCTCCGCTGAAGATTAATTATAGTCACAACTGTGTCGGGTCAATGCCCAATTCGCGTAATCGGGCAAAAGCGAGGTCACGTTCTTGTTGTGCTTGGTTGCGCTCTTGTTGTGCTTGGTCACGTTCTTGTTGTGCTTGGTTGCGTTCTTGTTGTGCTTGGTTGCGTTCTTGTTGTGCTTGGTTGCGTTCCTCAAAGAGGGTTTCAGGGTCTTTAAATCGTTCCCCATTGGGATAAAAGACCTCTAAACCCTCTTCAAACATCTCGAACCGAATCCCTAGGATTGGGGAAGTCCAGGGAAAATTCAAGGCCGTTACTGGGAAAAAATCCTCTTGCTGATTGGCCCGCACCAATCCCCAGAAATCATGGGAGTCTGGGTCATAGAAAAACATCTCTAATACCCCATACTCCCGATAGAAAGACTGCTTTTTGAGCATTTCCCTAGCACTATTGTTAGGGGAGAGGATTTCAAACACTACCTGGGGAGCAATATTGTCTTCTTCCCATTGTTTATAGCTGCCCCGCTCACCCGGTGGACGGCCGAAAACTACCATGGCATCGGGAGCTTGACAGGGAGCAGGTGGTACAATTACCTGCTGGGGATACCAGAGCAAATCCCCGGCGACAAAGACGGTTTGCTCCTTAAATAAATACTTGAGATTGGCAACCAAGCGAACAATCCAGCGATATTGAACTGTGTTGTCGGCCATAGGTTTACCGTCGGAGTCAGGATAGAAAAGTTGGGGTTCGATGGGTGCTTGAACCATGCTTTATCTCTTGCGATCGCATTTTTGCTTAACTTTATTGTATCACCGCAAATCCTGGGTTTAAAACCCCATCCTTTTAGGACGGCTTTGCCTTAGACCTCCTGCCAAAGTTGTCTAAGTAGGGCGTGTTAAGCTGTCGCTAACATACTTTTATTTTTATAAGTAACTTAGAGTATTGTTAAGATTTGATAAATTTAACGGCAAGGGCTTGACATATACAAACAAAAATGCTAATCTGGCGACCACAACGCCATTTTTTAAGAGGTATTTGCTTATGTTATTAGTGAAACTTATCAAAAACTCCGTCGGGGGGGGGTAATACTTATCAGTATGGCGGTAGGAAGTACAGCGCAAGCTGCTAGTATTCCAGGTCTTTTTACCACTGGTGTGGATAATTTTGCTATAGCTCTTGGTGATGGTGCCTCTGATCCTCATTACAGTATTGTGAGTCCTTCAGGTCCTGGAATTGTTGTGAGTCAGAGTAATATACCTGGTGATTGGCTTTCTAATAGTTCAAGCTCTCGCTGGATTTGGCAACAATTTGATGGTCAACCCACAAATGTCACACGAACCTTCAGGACAACTTTCGACCTAACTGGACTCAACCCAAGTACAGCCTCCATCGCGGGTACATGGGCTGCTGACAATTTTCTTGATCAAATCTTAATTAACGGAGTTAGCATTGGGACAATTCCTAACAATCCGGCTGGTTCTAATTTTATATCTTTTAGTCCTTTCAACATTAACAGTGGGTTTCAAGCGGGCATCAACACTCTTGATTTTGTTGTTCGAGATGCCGGATTTATTTCAGGATTTCGGGTCGGAGAAATTTCGGGTACTGCTCAACCAATATCCCCATCCCCATCTGTACCTGAACCTAGCACAATTCTGGGCTTAGGTGTATTGGGATTGGGTGCTTTCTGCCCGCGCAAACTATCTCAAGGGAAGAAGTCAAAACAGGACAATTGAGTTGAGAACTTTGGGATTTATCCCCCCTTAATCTTCCCTTAATAAGGGGGGTATATGACGGTTTTTAACACCTACCTACATATAGAAAAATAGGGGTTGGGTTGAGCAATAGCAAGGACCAACCTGCTATTTTATAATTGTCAAAGGTAAACCTTTTTCTTTTCTAACTTCTCAACATAAGTCAATCGCCTCTTTGATATTTTGTAGAGCTTCTTCTTGAGTCTCACCTTGACTCAGGCAGCCCGGAATAATAGGACATTCTACAATGTACTATCCTTCTTCATCTTGGTAGAGCGTGACGGGGAATTTCATAAACTTTAACCAGTAGTTTTGATGTTAACCAGTGATTCAATATTAAGTAGCTGGTTATAATTAAATTAAACATGAATTTTAGGTTCGATCCCCCCTGCTCCCCTTAATAAGGGGGGTGCCGATAGGCGGGGGTATCTGAAACTTTTTAATACCCACCTACTTAGTATTAATCCGGTAGATATTCAGGATTGAGGATATCAATTTTGGCAAAAGGACAGATATCAGGAAAAGTTTTTTTATCTAACCCTGTTTCTCTAGCGGCAAGTAGGCAAGCATTTTGATAACACTGATCAAAAACTTCCTTAAAATATACCTTGAGACTGGGACTATCTTCAAAAAATTCTAACAATCTCAAACATTGTTCGGTGATAGAATACTGCCAATTATGAGAACGTTTAGAGGGTTGATACTTCCATTTAAGGAGGTGAAGCAATAGCTTTTCTAAATTACTTTTCAAAGCCTTTTTATCACTCCTACCCATTGCCTCAATTTCCTCGATCAGATTTTCTAAATCGAGGTACTCCCACTTACCTTCTTTAAGTAATTTAGCAGTTTCTTCTACCCAAAGATTAAAGTCTGTTTCATAAAGTTTCTTGGCAGTAGATAGCATATTAGGTTTCTCCTAACTCCTTCATCTGATTCGTGGGATAGGTTTGCAATCCATCCTAGCTAATGATACCTTGCCGATTAGGGGTAATAGGTGCATCCAGAGGTACAGGTTTCGCGGATTTCGACGGCATGAAGCCCGGGGAAACCAGCTTTTGCCAATTTTTCATAGATCCAGCGCGATAATTCTTCACTGGTGGGATTTTCTAAACCAGTGGTTTCATTGAGATAATGATGGTCGAGAAAATTATCGAGTAGCGGCTGTAAATATTGTTTAATTTCGCCAAAATCCATCACCATTCCCTGTTGTGAGCCTTGGGACTGTAAATAATGACTTTTCACATAGACGCGTCCTAGCCAACTATGACCGTGGAGACGACGACATTTACCTTCATAATGGGGTAAACAATGGGCTGCTTCAAAGCGAAATTCTTTGTAAATAATCCATTCTGCCATGGTTAATCGGTCGATACTATCGGTTACATCTGGTTTATTTATTTTGCCACCGATAGTTATCCATTCTAGTCAAAAGCTTAGTATTCTTATACCATTTTTTCTGCCACCACTTTTTAAAAATGGTATGAGATGCGCGGGCAGCCGACGAGGGATTCCTGGAGACCACCTAGCTAAAAATACCCCAGGCAATCGGTCAACCTGATTACGTTAAAATCAAAAGCAGGATACTGTGTATGACGGAAAAACTCGATGAACTCAGCGATTAAAGCGGTACAAACTGCCTATTATGGGGACGCGGCTTATCGGACACCACCACCGGACTTAGAATCTCTCCTGCTCAAAGAGAGAATTGTCTATCTGGGGTTGCCTTTATTTTCCTCCGATGATGTCAAGCGCAATGTCGGGGTGGACGTGACGGAATTAATTATCGCCCAACTGCTCTACCTGCAATTTGACGATCCCGAAAAACCGATTTTCTTCTATATCAACTCTACCGGCACATCCTGGTACACTGGCGACGCGATCGGCTACGAAACCGAAGCTTTCGCCATCTGTGACACCCTCAACTACATTAAACCTCCCGTTCATACTATCTGTATCGGACAGGCCATGGGAACTGCAGCGATGATTCTTTCTGCGGGAACCAAGGGTTTTCGCGCCTCCTTACCCCACGCTACCATTGTTCTCAACCAAAATCGCACTGGGGCCCAAGGACAAGCCACCGATATCCAGATTCGCGCCAAGGAGGTAATCGCCAATAAACAGACGATGTTGGAAATTTTCTCGAAAAATACGGGTCAAACCACCGAAAAACTGGCGAAAGATATGGATCGCACCTTCTATCTCACCCCACAACAGGCGAAAGACTACGGATTAATCGATCGCGTTCTCGAAAGTCGCAAGGAACTACCGAAACCCCTCGCCCAAGTTAGTTAAGATTTATTACAAATTAGCAGGAGTTGTTACCAATTATGCCTATCGGTGTGCCAAAAGTTCCCTACCGTCTGCCTGGTAGCCAATACGAACAGTGGATTAGCATTTACAGCCGTCTTTCGGTGGAACGCATTCTTTTTCTGGGGCAGGAAGTCACCGACGGGTTAGCCAATGCCCTTGTGGCCCAAATGCTTTATCTCGACTCGGAAGACCCCAGTAAACCCATCTATCTCTATATCAACTCGCCGGGGGGTTCCGTTACCGCCGGTATGGCCATCTACGACACCATGCAGTACATCAAAGCGGAAGTGGTGACTATCTGTGTGGGATTAGCGGCCTCTATGGGGGCATTTTTACTGGCTTCCGGTAGTCCGGGTAAGCGTCTCGCCCTTCCCCATGCGCGGATTATGATTCACCAACCCATGGGGGGAACTGGGCGCCGGCAAGCGACAGATATCGACATTGAAGCTAAGGAAATCCTGCGTATTCGCCAGCAATTAAACGAAATTATGGCTAATCGCACCGGACAAACCATCGAACGCATCGAAAAAGACACTGATCGCGATTATTTCCTCTCCGCCGAGGAAGCCGTCGCCTACGGTTTAATCGATAAAGTGGTCGAGGGAAAACCGGCTTAAGTCAGCCATAGGTTAGAACAGGCGAGAAACCTGTTCTAACTGCCAAATCAAGGGCTGACGCTATGGTTCCCTACCAATCAAAGCAGCTGCAATGTAGGGGCGCAACGTGGTCAGTGAGTTTATCGAACTGCTTGCGCCCATAATGTGACATTGTGAACATTTTTCAGCCAAGAGCCAAGAGAGGCTCTTTTTTTTCTGATATTGAGGGAATAAACCTGACTTCTTGACCATAAAAACGCCCAAAAAACTGTATCAAAAATAGCAGAAATTGGCAAAAAAAAAAAAATAAGATGCGCAAAGATGTTTTACATCTATTTAACTTTACTTAACTTAACTTTACAAAAGGAAGCCTGCCAATGAGAGTCGCCATCGCACCGATTGTTTTATCCACTGCCAGTTTAGGCTTAATGTTAGGTGTGGCACAAAAAGCCCAAGCCGCTCTGATTACAGGAGTCACTGCCTCAACGGATATGGGTAATGTTAGTTCTTCTGTCACCAATACCGTCAATGGCGCAGGGTTGCCCAGTAATATACCAAGTCTGACGGGACTTCATGCTGTGGCGGATGGTACTAATGCTTGGCTGGGAAGTACGGCCACTGGTAATATCACTTTTGATCTCAAGGGCAGCTATAGCCTCGCTGGTTTTAGCTTCTGGAACTATAACCGGACAAATTTCAATCGAGGAATTAAAGACGTGACTGTTCAATCCTCCACCAATGGCACGACTTGGACTACTATAGCGGGGGCTCCTACTCAGTTTGCTATCGCAGCTAACGCCGCTATAAATCCACAGACGTTCAGCTTTTCTCCAGTTACTGCGTCTTTTGTCCGGTTTGTTGTTGCTAGTAACTGGCAGACGGGTACTCCTACTAATACCGGCTTCTCTGAGGTTCAATTTAATGGAACTCCCATTCCCGTCCCTGAACCTTCTTCCTTACTTGCCCTGTTAGCCTTTGGTTTAGCGGGTGTTGGTTTAAGAAAAAGAATTTAATCTTGAGATGGTAGGTTGGTTTATAAGCTGTTCGTAATTTAAATTGCCTGTTGAGATGAGGCACTCTTGCACTCTTGCAAGAGGCAACCTACGCCCTGCCCCCCCGATGTCGGGGGGGTTGGGGGGGTGGGGGTTGGGGGGCAAGGGGAGGTGGGGGAGATTCGGCTAATCATAAGAATAAGCGATTTAAATACGTCTTAACTTAGGATTCGTGGCAAGAGACCAACCTACTTATTCAAAGCAATCAAAATCGTTGTCAACTGTTGCCGTGGGCGCTAAGAGCGGGTTAGTGGCTTTTCTAGGGATTCTCTGGCGAGTTTCGGTGCTTGGACAATCAGGGAAGAAATGGAATTTTTAGCAACTTTAGAAACAGGCTTGATCTCCGCCGTGGCAATCATCAAGTTTTGCCTGGAAAGTATTTCGATCGCTTGTGTGGTGATCGGATTAATTAAAACCCTACAATTAGCTTGGCAGTCTAATCGTCACCGTCGCAGTCTTTCCCCTTTTTCTTTCAATCAAATTCGCCTTCGTTTCGGTACTTGGCTATCTTTAGCCCTAGAGTTTCAGTTAGGTGGAGACATCGTGGCTACCACGGTGACACCTACCCTAGAAGCTTTGGCAAAACTCGCCCTCATCGCTATTATCCGAACTTTCCTCAACTATTTCCTCAGTAAAGAATTGGAAACGGAATTGGCCCGAGAAAAAGAGCAATCGCAGTTAGCAGCCAGGTACAATCTTAGAGATTTTTAATGACAAAAAAAGGTGAGTTGACAATCACCTGACACTAACCCCTTATACTAAATCTGGTTATTAAAAACTGATTATTTATTCAGCCTTTTGCCTTTTGCATGAGTGCCTTTTGCCTGTCCTCAGAAGTAGCCTATACTCAACGGATTTAGTATCAGATGGGAAATAGAGGGCTGATGGTGGAGGGGAAAAGGGAATCGATCGAGAGCCATGATCGGGATAAAACTGGTAAAATTCGCCTATTTTCAATAAATCTCTTGATTTTGACCCCTAAAAGCTGACGGCGGACGGCGGAGATTGATTGCGGCAAAAAGCGCAAAAATGATTACAATCGATCCAAAATATCAACGACTAGGATTAAATGGCTACTCATATTGTTACTGGTGTCGCGGGTTTTATCGGTTCTAACTTGGCAGAAAAGCTTTTAGAACAAGGAGATCAGGTGATCGGCATCGATCAATTTAACGATTATTACGACCCCAGTTTAAAGCGCAAAAATGCCCATATTCTAGCCAAATATCCCGAATTTAAGTTAATTGAAGCGGATATACAAGCCCTTGACTGGCGACAACTGTTGCAAGGAGTAGAAGTATTATTTCATCAGGCAGCCCAAGCGGGAGTCAGAGCAAGCTGGGGTGATGGATTTCGTCAATATACCGAAAGGAATATAAATGCCACTCAAATTATTCTTGAGGCCGCTAAGGAAACCCCGTCTTTACAACGGATGGTTTTTGCTTCCACTTCCTCGGTGTATGGCAATGCGGAAACGATGCCGACTCCCGAAACCCTTTGTCCCCAACCGGTTTCACCCTACGGTATCACCAAATTAGCGGCAGAAAGACTCTGTTGGCTATATCACCAGAATTTTAACGTTCCCGTCACTGCCTTGCGTTATTTCACCGTTTATGGACCGCGGCAACGTCCCGATATGGCTTTCCATAAGTTTTTTCAAGCAGCGATCGCAGGTAAAGCTATCGGCATCTACGGGGATGGCAAACAAACCCGGGATTTTACCTTTATTAGCGATGCTGTAGCCGCTAATTTAGCCGCTGCCGTAGTCCCGGAAGCGGTGGGTGAGGTGTTTAATATTGGTGGTGGTAGTCGCGTGGTATTGTTGGATGTCTTGGATACCATGGCAAAAGTCATCGGTAAACCTATCGAGCGATCGCATCAAGGACTCGCCCGGGGAGATGCCCGTCACACCGCCGCCGATGTCACCAAAGCCCGTACTATTCTAGGTTATAACCCCCAAGTTTCTTTAGCCGAAGGATTAGCCCAAGAATGGCAGTGGATTCAGGAATTATATTGTTAACGGGGGCAATATCCTTAATAATCAAAAAATCTCCCTGTCAAAGGGAGATTTTGGGCAATATCTAGGGCTGGCTGAATAAATCTAAAAACCTTGTTGGGTAAGACTTTTAGACTTTTTGGAAGACTCCCTCAAAATCGGTAAAACCCTACACCCCACACCCCACCCCCCCCTGCCACCCCGATGTCGGGGGGGTTGGGGGGGCCACACCCTACCCCCACGAAAAAATTTTTCAGCAAACCCTATCTAGGGTTATCCCCCGACAAATTACACCAATTTCAGATCGGGATAATTGGCGAGAATGTCATCTTGACTGAGAATATCACCCTCGCTTTGGGGAGTCCAAATCACTTCTACTGCTAAAAGTCGATCGCCTCCCATACTACCAATTTGTTGCAGGGCCTGTTTCAAGTCTTGGGAATCATTAATTTTGGCTAGGGAAAATTTACCAACAATGCCGGCTAAAATAGTCACCAAAATATAGCCTTCCGGTGCGTTTTTGGCTAATTCTCCAGCCGATTCGGGTAAAATATTTTCTGTAGAACCTTGACGCAGTTGATTATTGTAATTAGTTAAGGTTTCCGCCGTTAGTTTACCGCGTTCGTTGAGGGACCACTGATTAAACTTCGCTTCTGCACTGCTGAGGCTGGTTTGCTGGCAATCGACGTTACCATAAACCCAGTATTCCGGATGACGTAACAGGGCGAGGGCGGATTCTTGTAAGACATCAACGCGCCCCTCGGAGGTGCTAGTATCCACAGTTAGGGCGATTTGATTTAATTCTTGTTGCAGATAACGGGCATTAGCCAACAAACCCACCTGTACTTTAGCCACGGAGACGGTTTCATAACCGGATTCTATCGTCATACCATTCTCATCACTGCCTCCACCACTACGGAAAGCATTAACGAGGAAATTGGCAATAGCAAAAAAGATTAACAGAGAAATTAAGCCACCGCCACCACCACCCCAAAAGAAGGGTAAGAGGAAGGGAAAACCAATACCTCCACCGTAACCGGGGGAACTGTAACCACCACCTCTAGAAGGGCTAATACTGCGACTAGGGGCGCGAAAACTACCGCCCCCCATTCTACCCCCCGATGCCGCCAAAGCACTGGGAATAGAACCGAAAATCAGCGTTGTCACTAATCCTAGAACTAATAGCGGCTTGGCAAGCGCTCGAACTTTAGTTAAAATTTTGTCAATCATAAGAACACCGAAGCAACCCTTTATTTACTAGGATAACGAGTTTCTCGGTCAGGGATAAACAAATCCCCAATAGGGATAACCGAATCAGTTATCAGTGATCAGTTATCAGTGATCAGATTTGAGTTTTCAGTTCACTGTTTACTGTTTACTGATCACTGACAAAACCCCCACCCCGAAATTTATGACTTGGAATTTCTCCTCTCCCACGGATTCGCCCTTATGCGATCGCGAAGTACCCTTAGAAAGTCATCATCTCTGGGGTAAACGTATTGCTTTACTGGTAACGGGAGGGATTGCGGCCATGAAAGCGCCGCTAATTGCCCGATCTTTGCGGAAATTCGGGGCTACAGTCGTGGCTTTTGTCTCGGAAGAAGCTTTAAGATACGTCACTAGGGAAGCTTTGGAATGGAGTACGCTTAATCCCGTAGTTAGTCAATTAACGGCAAAAGCAGAACATTTAAGCGATCAATCTCCCTTTGATCTTTATTTAGTCGCCCCCGCTACCTATAACACGATTAATAAGTTTCGTTACGGAATCGCTGACGGAGTGATCACTTCATGCTTGGCCTCGGCCTTGGGACGACAGGAAAAGGGAAAAACTAAAATTCTGCTTGTCCCCACCATGCACGGCAGTTTACATAATGCTATTCTGACTGAATCTTTGCAAACTCTCGATCGCTGGGGAGTAGAGATTATGCCACCCCGGGATGATTACGGTAAGCACAATCTCCCCGGAGAAAAAGAGATTACCGTGGCAGCCTGTGGGATTCTCAGTAATTCTGTCCTGAAAAATATGCCGATTTTAGTCACTGGTGGACCCACACCCGTGATTATCGATAATATTCGTCGTTTAACCAATCGTTTTACTGGACAATTAGGAGTCGCTATTGCAGAAGAATTATACCTGCGCGGGGCAAAGGTGCAATTAATCCACGGACGCGGCAGCTATACACCCCCCGCTTATTTACCCCACGAAATTATTGAAACTTATGACGAGTATCTAGGGAAGGTGATGGGAGAATTAGAGAGTAAAAATTATAAATTTGGCATTTTCTCGGCAGCAGTGGCAGATTATCGCTTAGAAAGCCCTTTTTATGGTAAGATTCCCAGTGGTGGGCAGTTAAATCTTAATTTTGTGCCGACGGAAAAAGTGATTGACAAGGTGAGAGAAAATTTTCCCGATTTAGGGATGGTGACTTTCAAGTATCAGGAGGGAGTCAGTCAGGAAGAGTTACTGGAAATCGCCCGTAAACGCCTAGAAAAGGGCTATCAGGCCGTTATTGCTAATAGGGGTGAGGAAAAGGGCGATCAAGGGGAACAGGTGGCTTATTTGGTCACAAAAGCGGCACTGGGGAAATTTATCGGTAAAAAAGCGATCGCTATTGGCATCGCCGAATATTTAGAAGAGCGAGCCAAAAATGTTACAATCAAAAAAATTTAATATTTTTTAATATTAATTTGCAAAAATTTAGGGTAACACAGTCATGGGTAACATCAACTTCGTCAAAGAGAATAAGATTGTTGTAGCGGCAGATGGGGCGAATTTACGAGAGAAAGCAATCCAGAATGGCGTTGATATCTACACTTTTGGCGGTAAATTGATGAATTGTGGCGGTTACGGTCAGTGTGGTACTTGTATAGTGGCAATTGTCGAGGGTATGGAAAATCTCTCGGCCAAAACCGACTTTGAACAGCGCTGTCTGAAGAAAAAACCCGAAAATTATCGTTTAGCCTGTCAAACCATCGTTAATGGCCCTATTAGCGTCCAAACTAAACCAAAATAGCATTTATCGGTTTTTAGCCGTCAGCCCGATCGGTGATCACCGATCACCGATCACTAATACAAACTAACTAGGAACAATATTTAAGAAAGCATCGAAGTCTTTTAATGCTTCTTGGAATTGATTAGCAGCGAGACTAGCATCTTTCTCCTTGGCTGCCGCATCGATACGTTCAAAGTGAACGAAAAGATTTTTCGCTAACTGCTTGGCTTTTTCTTGGTCTTTGGGCAGTAAATTACGGGATAATCCTACCATTTCCTGACGCAATTGCCCCAAAGGACCGTGGATATAGGTGCGAGTATCTACCCAATTTTTGTCAGCGATGAGGTCTTGCAAAACGCTCATTTTTTCGCGAAATCCTTCTATGGGTTGGATGTAAACCTGTAACTGTTCGATTTTTTGCGGACTGTAAACGGTGGGGATAGTTGCTTGGGGACCACTGCAACTAACCAGCAGGGTAGTAACTAGGACTAAAACTAGGGAAATAATCGAGCGAAGACGTGGCATTGGTTTATATGTACTATTTAACAAACTATTGACGTTCTCTCCCGATAACCAGTCAAGCTATCGGGACGATTTTTACTTTATCAGGTTGTGGGATTCCCAAATCAGATTTTACTCCCAACGGCCTTGACAGTAACTCGGTGTCAATAACTAGGGTTTGCGGCAAAAAGTTTTTCCTGGTGGCAGGGTGTGGGGTGTGGGGTGTGGGGTGTGGGGTTTTACCAGTTTTGAGGTGGCTAATTACCTAATTTTCAGGGAAAAAGTGTCTAAATTTCCCCCCGATCACTCCCATATCCAGTACTTTTTGATTGACAAAAGGTCTAAAAGTCTTATCCAACAAGGTTTTTAGATTTATTCAGTAAGCTCTAACTAGAGCTTAAACTGTTTCATAAAAGCTCGATCAATCCGATCTTTCCATAACCATAATAACGGCGATTGCCATGCGAAACCGCCCCAAGATGCGATCGCTTGTTGGTCTCCTGTCCCGATTAAACTCAGATAATTTTTCTGGGGAAAATAGGGTTTTAGGGGCTGATTTTGCAGAATTCTTGCTAAATTATCGAACAGGGGTTTTCCTTGTCGGACGGCAAAAACTCCCGCTTTCGGACGGGGATAATCTGGAATCGTGGCAATATCTCCCACGGCAAAAATATGGGGATGGGAAAGAGATTGCAGATAATTATTCACTAAAATAAACCCTTTTTCATCTGTCAGTAATCCTGACGCTTTAATCCAACTAGGGGCCGAGGCAGTCGTTACCCAAATTGTATAATACGTGGGTAAAACTAACCCCGATGAACAGATAATCTGATCTGCTTGCACTGCCGTCACATCCGTTGATAAATATAATCTAATTCCCCTTTGTTGACAAATATTCTCTAAACGTTGACCGACCCAATTATTATGGGCCGGTAGTAGTTTTTTTCCTCGATGAATTAGAGATAAATTCAAATTACTGCTAGAGTTGAGAATTTTGGCCAAACGGGACTGCATATTTAAAGCTAATTCAACTCCGCCTGCACCACCACCAACAATGACGATATTGAGAGGATTATTAGGGTTACTAACCGCTTTTTTGAGGATTTCTTGCCATCCTTCCCGAAAAATCGGCACCGGTTTGGCGGGAATAGTGTACTCTTGAGCGCCGATAACATTATCTACTGCCGGGATGCTGCCGATATCGATCGAGAGATAATCAAAGGGAATCGGTGAAGAATTATGACAAATTACTTGACATTTTTCCGTATCTATGAAATTAGCCTTGTCTAAACAGAATTGCGCTTGAGAATACCTAGCTAGAGAAGGTAAATCGATATGAGTCTCAGCAAAATCATAAAAACCGGCGATGTGGCCGGGTAACATTCCCGAATAGGGGGTATGGGTGACATCGGTAATTAAAGTTAATTGAACGTTTTTTAGGGGTGATTGCCCCCAAAGACGAAGAGCGATCGCATGACTATGGCCACCACCGATAAAAACCAAGCGCTTGACTAAATCCATAAAAAAAGGGGATTGCTGCCGGAAAAGTTAAATTCTAATGAATATATCTTCTGACACAGAAATTCTGTTGCAAGATCGAGGGTAGATAGACAAAAACTCAAGGCATCGAGGCCAGGAACTTGTAACCAATGACAGTCAATTGGGATTTTGATCTTTTCGGACTCGATATTCTTAAGTAAATTCTATCTAGTATCTTCGCTTCCCAATAGAGAGAAGTCTATGCAAGAAGTTTATATCGTGGCCGCTGTCCGGACTCCAATTGGTCGTTTTGGTGGGGGATTAATGGGATTATCCCCGGCGGATTTAGGGGCAACAGTGATGAAATCCGCCCTAGAAATCGCTAATTTGCCCCCAGAAGCCCTAGATTTGTATATTTTCGGCAATGTTTTGGGATCCGGTCATGGTCAGTTAATTCCCCGGCAAGCGGCGATTAAAGCGGGAATTCCCGTAAGCGTGGACGGATATCGGGTGGATATGGTTTGTTCTTCCGGAATGATTGCCGTTAGTAACGCTGCCACCTCAATTCGCGCTGGCGAAGCGGATCTCGTCCTCGCCGGTGGCATCGAATCCATGTCCCAAACTGGCTTTTTTCTCTCCCATCGGGCCCGGTGGGGTTATAAATTCCTTATGGGTGCGCCGGAACAATTAACCGACCTATTACTGCACGATGGCTTAACCGATGCTACCACGACTGAGGGCATGGGTTCCCAAGTTGATCGCCTCTGTCTCGATCGCGGGGTTTCTCGGCAAGCATTAGACGAAATTGCCGCCTTATCTCACCAAAGAGCGGCCACAGCCACAGAAAAAGGCTGGTTTAATGGTGAAATCGTGCCAATTGAACTTAAATCTAAGAAAGGTTCCACAATTATCGCTCAAGATGAGGGTATTCGTGCCGATAGTACCCCAGAAGGGTTAGGAAAACTGCGGCCGGCTTTTAATCCGTCGGGAGTTTTAACCGCAGGGAATAGTAGTCAGATTTCCGATGGGGCCGCCGCTATCCTTTTAGCCAGTCAAAAAGCGGTGGATCAGTACGGTTTAAAACCAATTGCCAAAATCCTTGGCGGCGCTGTGGGTGCTGGAAAAACCGATCGCTTCCCAGAATTCCCCGTCCTAGCGGTGAAAAAATTACTGGCATCTCTAGATAAAACGATCGAAGATTTCGATTTAGTGGAAAATAACGAAGCTTTTGCCTTAAATAATCTGCTTTTTGAGATGGATCTGGGGTTAGCGAGGGAAAAACAAAACGTTCACGGTGGTGCGATCGCATTGGGTCATCCCATCGGCGCTTCCGGATCGCGGATTCTGGTGACGTTAATTAATGCGTTGAAAGTACAGGATAAAACCCTCGGTATGGGGGCCATCTGTCATGGGACCGGTGGCGGAACAGCGATCGCAATTGAAAGAGTTTAGGAGGAAAAAGCTATGGTATCTCTGGGACTAGAGGAAAAAGTTATCGTCGTTACCGGCGGAAATCGAGGCATTGGGGCGGCTATTGTCTCTCTTTTGATAGATTTGGGGGCTAAGGTGGCCTACACGGATTTAGTCGCCGATAATCCCCAGGGTTTAGGCATTGTGGCCGACGTGACTAAGTTGGAATCCATGGAAGCGGCAGCTAAACAAATTGAAGCGGAATTGGGACCGGTTTACGGTATCGTCGCTAACGCGGGGATTACCAGAGATAACTTTTTCCCTAAATTAACGCCGCTAGATTGGGATTTAGTGATTAATGTCAACTTAAAAGGGGTTAATCACACGATTAAACCGTTTATTGAGGGAATGTATGAACGACAAGCGGGATCGATCGTTTGTATTAGTTCTATTTCCGGTGATCGCGGTAATGCCGGCCAAACTAATTACGCAGCCACAAAAGCGGCAGTTATCGGTTTAGTCAAATCCTTAGCGCGAGAAGCTGCCCGTTATAATATTCGCGCCAATGCGATTGCGCCGGGGTTTATTAACACCGAAATGACTTTAGCGATTCCCGATAAAGTTCGCGATAAAATCACCGCCGAAATTCCCTGTCGTCGCTTCGGTGAACCCGCAGATATCGCCTGGGCAACTGCCTATTTACTCTCTCCTGTTGCCAGCAGTTATGTCTCTGGAGAAGTCCTCAGAGTTAATGGGGCCCACCACACCTAATCAGTTATCAGTTATCAGTTATCAGTTATCAGTGGGTAAGTTATCAGTTATCTAATTCAAAGATGGAAAATGTGTTTGTTATTGTCCCTGCTAAGTTGCTTGATAGTGGCATAAATCTATGAAATTTCAATGGGATCAAGACAAGGCAAATAACAACATCAAAAAACATAGTATATCTTTTGAAGAAGCAGTGACCGTATTTGGGGATCCATTGGCCGTGACGATTTTCGATCCCGATCATTCAGTGGGTGAGTTTCGTTTTCTGACGATAGGACAGTCAAAATCACAAAAGCTGTTAGTCATATCTCATACAGAAAGAGAAAATGAGATTCGCTTAATTAGCGCCCGTTTAGCTAGTAAACAGGAGAGAAAAAATTATGAATCAGGAGTCTGAAGAAACGGTTAATGACGAGATGCGAACTGAATATGACTTTTCTGGTGGTATTCGTGGCAAATATTATCAAGCTTATCGACAGGCTAGTAATGTGATAATTCTCGATCCCGATGTGGCGGAAATTTTTCAAGATTCAGCCTCAGTCAATGAAGCGTTAAGATTACTAGCAAAAATTGCCAAGTATGGAAAAATATGACTTATCAGTTATCAGTTATCGGGTGTAGTGTGGGTTAGTAAACTAGCGAAATTAGAGTTAAAGGAAAAGGGCAAAAATAATGGATAAACCGACACAAGCTTGGAGTGAGATGGCCGCCGATTACGTCAATCTTTGGACGGAAACTGGGGCAAAAATGTGGTCAAGTTGGTTTGATATGATGGGGGCGATACCGACTCCTATGGGCAATATTAAACCAGAATTGCAAGAGGCAACCCAGCGCTATTTTGATAATCGGGATTTATTGATCAAATTCCTAAAATTATCGATGGAAGCTTGGGAAAGTATCTTCCCAAAAATGCAAACAGGAGAAGACTGGCAAACAATTTTAAATAATTATACCCAACAGATGCGCGGTCAACTGAATAGTTTTACTACTACCACTTCCCAAAGTAGTCAAGATGTCAGTCAACTATGGACAATTTACCTGCAACAATTGCAAAGTATCAATCATTTATGGTTCGATCCTTTCGTCCTGTCAAATGACACAATAACCAAAGCTTGGTTAGGTAATACTTCTTCCTTGATCGAACTCAATAATATCTATTGGCAGAAGTTTTATGATGAAACTTTTGGCCAATGGTTACAGATGCCTTTATTGGGATTGCCGCGAGAATTTAACCGCAAATTACTCGATAGTTTTGAAACTTGGCGCATTCTTTATCAGGCTAGTATTAACTATCAAATTGTGCTGGCTGATATTCAAGTTAAATCCTTTGAAGCTTTAACTAAAAAATTAGTTTTCCTAGCAGAAAAAGGTCAACCTGTCAAGAATTGGCGAGAATTTCAAGATGTGTGGAGTGTCGTCGCTGATGATATTTTTGAAAAGGCTTTTTGTCAACCAGAAAACCTAAAAGTCAGGGGAAAATTTATTAATTCCCTCAATGATTATCGCCTCAAACAGCAGGATTTAATGGAAGTTTACCTGCGATCAATGAATCTGCCTACCCGCAGCGAAGTCGATGAAATTCATCGGACTATCTATGAATTACGCAAAGAGGTAAAAAGTCTCAAAAAAGCTTTAGGAGAAAAAAAGCAGTAGAAAGTAACAATTAGTTAATTGTGCTTGACAATCAGTTATCAGTTATCAGTTATCAGTTATCAGTTATCGGATTGCAGTTTTCAGTATATAGTGTTAGGTGAAAACTTCGGAACTTTCTTTTCACTGATTACTGTTTACTGTTCACTGCTCACTGAAAAATCCCCACTTCCCCAATTCTTTAGGAGAATTAAATTATGTGGCCATTTTTGACGCAAGTGAAACTGGAAGACTTTACCCAAGATTATCTAGAATTAACTCAAAAAAATCTCAAAGGTTTGGACAATCTCAAACGAGTTAAAGAAGAAGATATTCAGTGTGGAGTCTCGGAAAAAGAAGCAGTTTATCGGGAAGATAAAATCATTCTCTACCACTTTAAACCCGTGGTCGAAAAACCCTTCGAGATACCCTTGCTGATGGTTTATGCTTTGGTCAATCGTCCCTACATGGTAGATTTACAGGAAGGGCGTTCTTTAGTGGCCAATCTGCTGAAATTAGGCTTAGATATCTACTTAATTGATTGGGGATATCCCACCAGAAGCGATCGCTGGTTAACCCTTGATGATTATATCAATGGTTATGTGGATAATTGCGTCGATTTTATTCGTCAAAGTCACCATCTCGACAAAATTAATCTGTTAGGAATCTGTCAGGGGGGAACCTTTAGTTTATGCTATAGTTCCCTCTATCCCGATAAGATAAAAAATCTGGTGACAATGGTGACACCGGTGGACTTTTATCAAACCGAGACCCTCTTAAATATGCGCGGGGGGTGTTCCCTAGGATCCGAAGCATTAGACATCGATTTAATGGTAGATACCATGGGCAATATCCCGGGAGATTTTCTCAACTTAGAGTTTCTGGAATTAAAACCTTTACAGTTAGGTTATCAGAAATACCTCGATTTTCCTGACATCATGGAAGACGAATCAAAATTAGTTAATTTTCTGCGTATGGAAAAATGGATTTTTGATAGTCCTGACCAAGCGGGAGAATCCTACCGACAGTTTCTCAAGGATTTCTATCAGCAAAATAAACTGATTAAAGGGGAAGTGATGTTAGGAGATAAACGGGTAGATTTACATAATCTGACCATGCCAATTCTCAATCTTTATGCGGATAAAGATCACCTTGTCCCTCCCGCTTCTTCCCTCGCTTTAGGGAATTATATCGGTACTTCTGACTATACCGCTTGTGCTTTCCCGGTCGGACATATCGGAATGTATGTCAGTGGCAAAGTGCAACGGGATTTACCCCCCGCTATTAGCGATTGGTTGAAAGCAAGAGCTTAACAATCCTCGCACCTATCCCCTTTTCCCAGTTTGGGAGAGGGGTGTAACACAATACAACACATCGATAAAAAAACATCTACGGGCAGTAAAATAAACTTTTGTAACAGAGGATGTTAAGCACTGTTGCAAGATCGGGCAGAATCGGAGGATATCGTTCCTTTCGGCTAAACCCCTGTGGTACACTGCAAAGCGTACTCGCTCGTAAGTATGTAGGAGAAAACCTGAGTGTTAAGAGTCGCTGTTGTGGGTTCAGGGCCGGCCGGTTCTTCGGCGGCAGAAACATTAGCTAAAGCAGGCATTGAAACCTATTTATTTGAACGCAAATTAGATAATGCTAAACCCTGTGGTGGAGCGATTCCTCTCTGTATGGTGAGCGAATTTGACCTACCTCCTGAAATTATCGATCGCCGGGTGAGAAAAATGAAAATGATCTCCCCCTCTAACGTCGAAGTCGATATTAATCTCGATAATCAAGACGAATATATCGGTATGTGTCGTCGGGAAGTCCTCGACGGTTTTATGAGAGAACGCGCCCATAAATTAGGAGCGCATTTAATCAACGGAACCGTTTACGGTCTCGACATTCCCACCAATAGCACCGATCCCTATACCCTACACTACGCCGATCACTCCCACGGCAATTCCCAAGGGGAAATGAAATCTCTGAAGGTGGATGTGGTTATCGGCGCCGACGGTGCTAATTCCCGCATTGCCAAAGCTATTGATGCTGGGGATTACAACTATGCGATCGCTTTCCAAGAACGCATCCGTCTCCCCCAAGATAAAATGGCCTACTACGAAGATCTGGCCGAAATGTATGTAGGAAAAGACGTATCCCCCGACTTCTACGCTTGGGTATTCCCCAAATACGATCACGTCGCCGTCGGTACCGGCACAATGAAGGTCAATAAAGCCATGATTAAAGACCTACAAGCTGGTATTCGCGCTCGCGCAGCCCGTCGTCTGGAAGGGGGCGAAATCATCCGCGTGGAGGCTCACCCCATCCCCGAACATCCCCGTCCTCGTCGTGTAGTTGGTCGCGTGGCGCTGGTGGGAGATGCTGCGGGAACAGTTACCAAGTCTTCGGGAGAAGGCATCTATTTCGCCGCTAAATCAGCGCGGATGTGTGCTGAAACCATTGTCGAAGTCACTAACGGCGGCCAAAGTATTCCCACAGAGGACGAATTGAAACTCTACCTCAAGCGTTGGGACAAGAAATACGGTATGACCTATCTGGTATTAGATATTCTGCAACGGGTTTTCTACCGTACCGATGCCACCCGGGAAGCTTTTGTGGAAATGTGTTCCGATAAGGATGTACAGAAGATGACTTTTGACAGTTATCTCTATAAAACCGTTGTTCCCGCTAATCCTCTCGTACAGATGAAGATTACTGCTAAAACCATCGGTTCTCTCCTGCGCGGTAACGCTTTAGCTCCTTAAAATCAATTGATAACCAGAAAACCCAATCTCCCCATCGCGGTGGTTGGGTTTTCTTTTGGGTTGTTTCATCTCCTGTCTTCTCTAATACTAAATCTGGTTATTAAAAACTGATTATTTATTCTCCCTTTTGCATGAGTGCCTCTTGCATGAGTGCCTCTCCTGATATGTAGCCTATACTCAACGGATTTAGTATAATTCAAACAAAAATAAGGTATGTTATATTTGATTAACGCATCCGACGAGAGCGACTTGCCGCTACCTTAAGCGCCTTCGGCATCGTAACTATTGATATAGCTTATGACTGAAAATTCCTTCTTCAATGAGCAAAAAGAACAGTCCTTGATCAAAGCTAGGATTGTTGAGAAATATTTCTGGGCTTGGGCAAAAGTTATAATTTCAAAAGTTAAGGGATCGTCTTCAGTCCAGAAAATCGCTTATGTTGACCTTTTTGCTGGTGCAGGACGATATAAAGATGGCTCAAAATCAACCCCAGTAAAGGTTCTAGAAACTGCCATCGCCGATAAAGATATGCGAAATATGCTGGTATCGATCTTTAACGATGCCGATGTCGAAAATGTTAATTCTCTTCAACAAGCTATAGATTCAATTCCGGGCATAGAAAATTTAAAATACCGCCCTCAAATATCAAAATATGAGGTGGGAGAGGACATAGTTAAAATCTTCCAAAGCATGAAATTAGTTCCCACTTTATTTTTTGTTGATCCTTGGGGTTAAGTAGGTAGGCGTTAAAAGTTGTCAGACACCCCCCTTATCAAGGGTAGGGTTGATTCATGAATCAACCCTACCTTATCAAGGAGGGCAGGGGGGATCGAACCTAAAATCCATTTTTAATTTAATTATAACCAGCTACTTACAAGGGGCTATCTCTTCAACTTGTTAAGTACCTGAGCAAAATTAATTACACATCCAAGCCGTCAGCAGTTACTCCGTCAGCTTTTTGCTGTGATCAGTAAACAGTGAGCTAAAAACTCAAATCTGATCCCTGATAACTGTCTCCCGTCTCCTGTCTCCTGTCTCCTGTCTCCTGTCTCGACTAGGAAATTAATTTTGCACGACTACTTAATTCGGTCGTCAAAGATTGGGGTTGTGATTGCATCTTCTTCTTCAATTACAATCGCATCAACATGGGTTTAAGTAATGATGCAGTCAAAGAAAACATGAATGCGCTATTCGGACAAGTAGGAGCAGATCAACTCCGCGAACGATTGAAAACACTTACTCCACAAGAGCGTGAGTTAACCGTTGTAGAATATATCTGTGAAGCCTTGAAAGAAATGGGGGGTAAATATGTGCTTCCATTTCGTTTCAGACATGAAATGGGAAATCGTACTAGCCATCACCTAATTTTTGTAAGCAAGGCTCCTATAGCGGTAAGCGCTTGAGTGAGATACAGACCAAGCTTTGCCTAGCATGGTTTATAGCTTGTGACACTGTACCTAATACGACTGCACACCGCTATAAGCTAGTGAGGTACACATATTTTTCTTCCCTTTTGACTTTTGCCTCTTGCCTTTTGCCTAAAACCCATAACTTTTGTACCTCAGCAGACTGAAAAACGCTATAAAGGCTATGGAATTATGAAAGAGATAATGGCTAAAGAGAGTTCTGAACAGACGCAGGGCGTACCATCTTTTGAGTATAATCCTGCAACTCTTCAACAACCGTTACTCTTTGAGCTAACCCGTCCTCTCGATCAACTGGAATCTATGTTGTTGGACAATTTTTCAGGTAAAACTATGACGATGGCAGAGATTTACGACCAGCATCATCCGGGAAAACCGTACATTAAAAAGAATTACAAAACTGCCCTTAGCAATCTTGAATCTCAAGGAAAAGTCACAGTACATTCACCCGAGGACAAAAAACGGCGAAAAGGAACGTTTGCGGATGATTTAAAGGTTACATTTCCAGTTAAGCAATAAGCTCTAATTTTTCTGAACGCCTCGCTGATTTAAGTGGGACACTTCCCCATTTTTGGATATGCTGATTCCAAGCATTAGGCATCTCGTCCCAGATTTTATCATCAAGTAATCTACCCCCTGCTTTCGGTGTCCTTCCCCCAACTTGTTTGAAAAAAAATGCTACCCCTGAATTTTGACATTGATTGCGGATATCCCTTGCCCAGTCAAGTTTCATCGGGCGATGTTTTTGCCCGGATTCTCCGCCGACAATAACCCAATCAATGCCAGTTAAATTAAGTTCTAGTGGTCCTAAAAGTGGCTCACAGGAAATGAAACGCACTGAAACAGGCACTGTCCGAAGATATTCAATCCGATCTATGTGGTTTTGGTTCTCGACAGATACACCTAGCCAAATGTTTTCTGGAAAATCTAATTTAGACGCTAAATCACCTAGACGGCTTTGTCGCTTTGTTAGAATCTGATATATATGCCAAGGTGTTGAATGAATAACTGAGAAAACTTGTCTGATAAAGTCGAGAGGCACATCATCATGAAAAAGGTCACTCATTGAGTTGACAAAAACTCGACTGGGAGTGCGCCAACGTAAGGGTTCTTCCAATCTTTCTCGATGCAAAGTCAAGCTGAATCCATTGGGAAAGTTTTTGGGAAAACGCTGTGTAATAGCTTCGGCGTAACAATGCAGACAGCCAGTGCTAATTTTATCGCACCCGGTTGTTGGATTCCACGTTTTATCAGTCCACTCAATACCAGTGTGTGTACTAGACATATTTAAACTCCACAAGCTATATCTATGACAGACGCTACCTGCCGATAATTAGCAATTTACTTGTACTATACCATTGTTTGACAAGTACAATTGTCGCCGCACTCACTTTCTACATTACGCAATCGTCAATGAGTTGCGGTGTACACAAAATATTACATCGTTTAACGAAAACAACAGGCACTTACGAAGTTATAACCGATGCTATGAAATCTAAGCGGCGATCGCTTCACCGGCAATCTCTAAGTAGGGCTTGCTGAATAAATCTAAAAACCTTTTTGGATAAGACTTTTAGACTTTTTTGAAATCCAAAAGTGCCAGGCATGGGAGTGATCAGGGGAAAAATTCAGGTACTTTTTCCCTGAAAATTAGGTAATTGACCACGGCGGTTCGACAAGCTCACCGTCCACTCGACTGATCTCACGGCCGAAGCCTGCCCCCAGGAAAAACTTTTTCAGCAAACCCTAATTAATTTTGCCTGCTGAAAATTTCGCTGATTATATCATAAAAATTACCAAAAATACTTAATTTACTAAGACAACTAAATAATTGTTTAATCGGTAATTCTTGAGGAAATCTAAAATCAGAACTCAACCGGCAAAAAGGGTGAGAGAATAAAAACATAGTTCAGAGAGTAAGCTGTTCGTAATTTAAATTGCTTGTTGACTTGCACTCTTGCAAAAGGCAACCCCCCAACCCCCCTAGGGTCGTTTCATTCTCTCAAATGTCATTCTCTCAAATCCTTATCTGGCAACGTTTTAAGTCGATTTCTCGGAAATATATATCTGAAAATTTTTAAAAACGTCGTGCTTTGCTTACCTCATAAGCGATTAAAGGTAGCAAAAAAAGAATTAGATTCGGAGAATGAATCAGCCCTACCCACCCCCCCGATGTCGGGGGGGTAAGGGGGGGTGGGCTAATCTAAGAATAAGCGATTTAAATACGTCTTAGCTTAGAAGCTATCAAGACAAGCTTTGCAGTCGTAAAATCCACAATTCGTGCCGGGTGAAGGCTGATAAATAACTTTCAGACAAGCAGAATTAAATTTAGTAGAAAAAAATCGCAACAATCTGTAAATCTACTGAAAAAAGAGAGAAACCTTATGTTTTGTGAACAATGCGAACAAACCGCTAGTGGTAATGGTTGCCATCAGTGGGGAGCCTGTGGAAAAAGTCCCGAAGTCAACGCTGTTCAAGACTTATTAGTTTATTGTCTGCGGGGATTAGCATTGGTGGTTTTAAAAGCCAAAGAAGCGGCAATATCTACTCGCGAAGCCGATATTTTTACCTGTGAGTCGCTTTTCGCCACCATGACCAATGTTAACTTTGATCAACGGCGTTTTACTGATTATATTCAGCGTTGTTTAGAGATTCGGGAAAATTTAAAAGCACAATTGGGATCGCTTGACTGGTCTGCACTTGCTAACTATCAGCCTAATTTTAATGAGAGTCTAGTCAGCCAAGGTCAAGAAGTATCCTTAGAACTAATTGAAAAAGTGCAAGACCTCGATATTTTTTCCCTAAAGTTAACCGCTATCTACGGAGTTAAAGGTCTTGCTTCCTATACTTTCCACGCTCAGGAATTAGGTCAAGAGGATGACTCGGTTTATCAGGTTATCCAAGAGACTTTAGCGGCAATTGACCGCGGGGATTTAAACCTGAATGATTGGGTGGCAATCTGTCTAAAAGTCGGGGCCGCAAACCTGCGGGCCATGGAATTATTAGATCAAGGTCATACCGAAACCTACGGTCATCCTATACCGACAAATGTTCCCTTAAATCCGCGTCTAGGTAAAGCCATTTTAGTCTCCGGCCATGATATTAAACAATTAGCGGCTTTACTGGCACAAACTGCCAATACTGGGATAACAGTCTACACCCACGGAGAATTATTACCCGCCCACGGTTATCCAAAACTCAAAGAAAAATATCCCCATCTCTACGGTCATTATGGCACCGCCTGGCAAAATCAAACTAAAGAATTTGCTAAGTTTCCGGGGGCAATAGTTTTAACTACTAATTGTCTCATGCCCCCCCACGAAAACTATGAAAGTAAACTCTTTACCCTCGGACCTGTGGGTTATGCCCATATTAACCGCTTAGAAACAGTGGACGGTGCGATCGATTTTAGTCCCGTGATTGCTAAAGCGCAGTCATTGCCCGGATTTACTGAAATAAGCGAACCTCGGCAGGTAATGGTGGGATTTGCCCACAATACCGTTCTCAGTGTCGCTGATACGGTGGTTGATGCCCTTAAACAGGGTAAAATCCGTCACTTCTTCCTGGTTGGGGGCTGCGATGGGGCAAAACCCGATCGCAATTACTACACCGAATTTGTGGAACAAGTTCCCGAAGATTGCATCGTTTTAACCCTTGCCTGTGGAAAATTCCGCTTTTTCGACAAACAACTAGGTAGCATCGAAGGATTACCCCGGCTGATGGATTTAGGACAATGTAACGATGCCTATAGTGCCATCAAAATCGCCCTAGGATTAGCCAACGCTTTTAACGTTAGCGTCAACGAGATTCCCCTCTCCCTAATTATCTCTTGGTACGAACAAAAAGCGATCGCTGTACTGCTCACCCTGCTACATCTAGGGATGCAAAATATCCGTCTGGGACCAACTTTACCGGCATTTATCTCCCCCAACGTCCTGAAATTCCTCTCCGATACCTATCACCTGCAGCCGATTACTACCCCCGCAAAAGACTTAGCCGATTGTCTAAGTTAAAACTTTCTGTAAAAATCCCACCCTTGGCCACAAACTGTGGCCTATGGGAAGGAGAGGGATATTATCCTCAAGGAGAATAATTTTTATGTCCGTAATCACTTTAAGCATTGATGGTAAAGATGTAGCGATCGAAGCAGGTTCGCGAGTTCTGGCGGCAGCTAGTCAGGTAGGAATAAAAATTCCCGCCCTCTGTCATCTCGATGGGGTTTCCGAAGTGGCTGCCTGTCGCTTATGTTTGGTAGAAATTGAAGGTATTAATAAATTATTACCTGCCTGTGTAACGGAAGTGGCGGAAGGAATGGTGGTTCATACCGATACTCCAAAACTGAAAGAATATCGCCGCATGACGGTGGAATTATTATTCGCTGAAGGTAATCACGTTTGTGCAGTTTGTGTGGCTAATGGTAACTGTGAATTACAAGATTTAGCCATCGAAGTGGGTATGGATCATAGTCGTTTTCCCTACCGTTTTCCTAAGCGAGAAGTGGATATTTCCCATCCTCTTTTCGGTATCGATCATAATCGTTGTGTTCTCTGTACCCGTTGTGTGCGAGTCTGTGATGAAATTGAAGGGGCGCACGTTTGGGATCTGGCTTATCGCGGCGAAAAAGATAAAATTATTGCGGGAATGGATCAGCCTTGGGGCAGCGTTTCCGCCTGTACTTCCTGCGGCAAATGTGTTGCCGCTTGTCCAACGGGAGCCATATTCCGCAAGGGTTCCGCCGTTTCTGAAAAAGAGGAAGATCGATCGAAGTTGGAATTTTTAGTTAACGCTAGGACTCAACACCAATGGACGCGTTAAAGTAATCAATGGAGGGCGATAGTGATCGATGGGCGCCTTTAGATATCTACGAGCAGAAATTAGCCGCCAAGGTAAGGGAGGACTATGATCAGATTATGGGTAATAATCAAGATATCCTAGCGATTGCCACCCAATACGAAATCTCGGAGATCGATATCCGACGCGCCAAGGATTACGCTTTTGGATCGGGAGTGTCTCGATATCAATTTTTTCCGGAAGGTTTAATGGTAGCAGCTTGGCGAAGACTCGCTGGCGCTCAAGGGAATAATCTTGATCGGATGTTTCTCAATCATGAAATCTACGAATCTGACTTAGTTATTAATCGAGGATTTTCGCAGCAACAAGCGCATTTACTGGCACAAAAACAATATCCTTGGTCCGATTCAATTCAGCAAACAAGATAATTATGACCACATCACCCGAATCGCAATTTCTGCAAGCCCTAGAAATGTGTCAGTCTCTCTCCAATTTGACGGCGCAATTTTCTATTATTCCTTGTCGGGTAATTGAAATTTTGTCTGATGTCAGTCAAGAGCCTAGGGTTTTGTATTCGCTCTTAATTAAATATTCTAGAGAGGTGGATTGTGCTTTAGTTGCCCTAGATATTTATGCCAAAAATGCTGATAATTGGCGAGTAAAAGATCGAGATAGAACCTGTTCTCTTGGTTTTGGAGTGAAAGACCATTGCACGATTTTAAGCTGTTTGCTCAATTTCGGCAAACGTCCTTTTTCTTTTATTTCCTATACGGGAAATTTTGCATCGGAGGCGATTATTTTTGAGCTACTTAAAGACTGGAAAAATCTAGATTTAGCCCCTTTCTTTGAGGAAAAAATGCAAGAGTTTATCCAGGAGGCAAAAATAGCTTAAAAGAGTATTTCTTTTCGTTTGATACTTTTGACAAAATTGCAACTCAGCCAAAAAATACCAATCAAGGAATTAAAATTATGTCTAAAATTCGCTTCGCTACTGTCTGGTTAGCCGGTTGTTCGGGATGCCATATGTCCTTCCTCGATTTGGATGAATGGCTGTTAGAATTAGCCGAAAAAGTTGACGTTGTCTATAGTCCTGTCGGCTGCGATCTGAAAACCTATCCAGAAAATGTCGATGTCTGTTTAGTGGAAGGAGCGATCGCTAATCAGGATAATTTAGAACTAATTCATCTAGTCCGTCAAAATACCAAAACCGTCGTTTCTTTTGGTGATTGCGCCGTAACTGCTAACGTTCCCGCTATGCGGAATATGTTAGGAACTGCCGATCCCGTGCTAAAAAGAGCTTATTTAGAGTTAGGAGATAACACGCCTCAACTACCAGAAGAACCCGGTATCGTTCCCGAATTATTAGATCAAGTGCTGCCCGTCCATCAAGTCATTCCCATCGATATTTTTATGCCGGGATGTCCCCCCGATGCGGACAGAATTCGCGAGACATTGATTCCCATTTTAAAAGGGGAATTACCCGTGATGGCAGGGCGAGAAATGATTAAATTTGGTTAATTGAATCAGTTATCAGTTATCAGTCGTCAGTTATCAGTTATCAGTTATCAGTTATAAGATTTGAGTTTTAAGTTTTGAGTGAGCAGTATGTATTAAGTGAGCCTCATCAAATGCCAGTTTGCTGCTGTCTTTTCGCTGATTATTGATTACTGTTTACTGATTACTGATTGGGTGCATCTCACATTTGTAGAAATACCGACAATCAGCAATTATCAGTGACTCCTAAATTATTACAGATGTGTCAGCGGCTGCGTGTAAGCATCCCACCGAAAAACTAATGCGCTCCGGGGTTTGGGGGCGGCACTTCGACACATTTCGACCTCAAGGGGTGACAAAGGGGTTCAAAGGTAATCAAGATAAAGACTCTAGCCAAATGAACCCAAAAGAAATAGAGTGGTTGAGACAACCACCCAAAATTTCAATATGTTACCATCATTCTATCAGGCCTGTTTACAAGCCAGCTTGACACAAGCACAATATCTGACTCTACAAATTCTTATACTGCTCCTACAAAGCCATAGAACAGTACAATTGGAGAGATTGGCCGCCTTATTTCCCCAACCAATTACCTTTGAAAGCAGAAGAAGAAATTTACAAAGGTTTCTCAAGTTACCGCAATTAAGTGTAAAATTGTTATGGTTTCCGCTAATTAAACACATTATTAAGCAAGAGTTTAGCGAAAAAAATAAAAATCGACATCAAAGAAGAAAACTGAAAAAACTTAAGCATCTGGGACATCTATTATTGGTAATTGACCGAACAGATTGGAAAGGAAGAAATTTGTTTGTAGCTAGTGTTATTTGTGGAAAAAGGGCGTTACCTGTGTACTGGATATTGTTAGATAAACAAGGAAGCAGTAATTTAGGGAACCAAAAAAACTTTCTCAAGCCGGTATTAAAATTTTTGAAATCCTACCCAGTTGTCGTGATAGGCGACCGAGAATTTCACAGTGTTCAACTAGGAAAGTGGCTAGACGAAAAGGGGATAGCCTTTATTCTGAGACAAAAGAAGGGAACATCTTTGCTATTATCAGGTGAAGAAAACTATCAACCTCTAAAAGCTCTAGATATTCAACCGGGGACTCAGCATTTTTTTTCGGATATTTATCATACATCTGCTCATAAACTTGGCCCTTTTAATTTGGCCACTCGCTGGAAAAGACGCTACCGTAGTAAACAAGCCGAAGCTCCTTGGTATCTTCTTACTAATCTTGACTCTTTGGATGAGACTTTAAATTTATATGAATCTCGTTTTGGCATTGAAGCAATGTTCAAAGATTGTAAAACGGGAGGTTATAATATCGAGAAAACTAAAGTTAGCGAACCGCGTTTTTTAGCTCTTGTTTTATTAATTGCTATCGCCTATTCTTTAAATACAATACGGGGTCAACAACTCAATATTTTACCCCACCGTGTTTATATTTGTCGCCTCAAAGAATCTAATCGTTCTGCTGAAAGACATAGTGATTTTTGGATAGGGACTTATGGTACTTTTTGGGTTGAGTCGATGGATATTTTTTCGGAACTTGCCCTTTCTTTGATACGCCTCAAACCCCAGAAAAACCCTTATTTCTCCAAAGGGTTAACGGCTATGAGCCTTATCAAGCAAGCTCTTTAACCTTTCTGTCACCCCTTGAGCATTTCGACACATTTCGACAAGCTCAATGTAAAGGCTCAATGTAAAGGCTCAATGTAAAGGCTCAATGTAAAGGCTCAGTGACCGCGCCACGCCCCCAACGGGGGGTTTGGGGGGTTCTACCCCCCAAAAGCTTGGATTGAGTAATCAGATCTGAAGTAATACTAAATCCCTTGAGTATAGGCTACATATCAGGAGAGGCACTCATGCAAAACGGAGAATAAATAATCAGTTTTTAATAACTGGATTTAGTATTACTGATTACTGAACATCTCCCCTAAATCAAGTTAAAATATCCGCTCCTAACATCCGTTGATATTTAGCTTCTAAAGCTTTTTTTAAATTAGGCAAAGTGATTAAATGGGGATCATCTAACATAATTTTTTCGGCGGCATCTCTTGCCAAAACTAACACCTCTTGATCCTCGACTAAACTAGCGAGGGCAAAATCTGGTAAACCCGATTGCCGTTGTCCTAAAACTTCCCCTGGACCGCGGAATCGCATATCCATTTCCGAGATAAAAAAGCCGTCTTGGGATTGTTCCAAAACCGTCAATCTTTGACGAGAATTAGCACTATTAGTGCCACTTAAAAGTAAACAGTAGGATTGATGGGAACCTCTGCCTACGCGCCCCCGTAATTGATGTAATTGTGAAAGGCCAAAACGTTCGGCATTTTCAATTAACATCACCGTAGCATTGGGAACATCTACCCCCACTTCAATAACCGTAGTTGAGACAATAATTTGTAGAATATTATCGCGAAAAGCTGTTAAGATTTCCTCTTTTTCGGCGGAACTCATGCGACCATGGAGTAAACCGATATTAAAATTGGGAAAAATCTTTTCTGATAAATTTTGATATTCTTCCACCGCAGCCCTCACATCTAATTTTTCCGATTCTTCAATCAAGGGAAAAATCACATAAGCTTGTCTGCCTTGGGCAATTTCACGGCGAATTAAATCATAGGCAGCCCTTCTTTGATTCCCATTTAAAGCGGTGGTTTGAATCGGTTGTCTGCCGGGGGGTAATTCGTCAATTTGACTCACATCTAAATCCCCATGCAGGGTTAAAGCTAAAGTACGGGGAATCGGTGTTGCTGTCATGGTTAAAACGTGGGGAGACTCTCCTTTGCTTAATAATCTTGCCCTTTGTTGTACCCCAAAGCGATGCTGTTCATCAATAACAACTAACCCCAATTTGCGGAAATTAACTGCATCTTGAATTAGGGCATGAGTTCCCACTAAAAGTGGTAATTCTCCTGTCTCCAATTGGGCGTGAATTTCTCGCCGTTTAGCGGTTTTTGTGGAACCAGTTAATAATTCTACGGGTAAATGTAAGAGATTAAACCAGCTAACTAACTTACGATAATGTTGTTCTGCTAAAACTTCCGTGGGAGCCATTAATGCCGCTTGATAACCGGATTGTAGGGCTGCTAAAATAGCATAAACTCCGACAATTGTTTTGCCAGAACCCACATCCCCCTGCACGAGACGATTCATCGGGGTGCTAGAATCTAAATCCTCTAAAATTTCCTCAATAACTCGTTTTTGAGCATTGGTTAATTGAAAGGGAATTATCTGATTAAATTGATCAATTAATTGACCCCTAGCACTAAAAACAGCACTTTTCTGTGTCTGACGATACTGTTGCCGCCGCCGCAGAAAACCCAATTGTAAAAAGAAGAATTCATCAAAGACTAATCGCCGTCGCGCTTGACTGAGAATCTCGGCATTATTGGGGAAATGAATGTTAGTAATTGCTGTTTTTAAATCGATTAATCCGTATTGTTTTCTTAGACCGAAAGGTAGGGGGTCTTTTATCGCCTCTACTGCCCCAAAAGCGGCGACTACAGCCTTTCTAATTAGGTCGGCGGGTACTCCATCGGTGAGGGGATAAACCGGCAGAATACGCCCGATTTTTAAGGACTCAATACTTGCCCCAGAACTGTCTAATAATTCAAATTCAGGATTTTCTAAAGTTAACCCATATTTTCCCGCTTTGACTAAACCACTAACCGCCACCACCGAACCCACCAGATAGAGTTTTTTTTGTCCTTCTTGCCAAGCACGATTAGTATAGCGAGTTCCCGCATAAAAACGGTTTAATTTTATCTGTCCAGTGCGATCCTGTAAGAGCAATTCAAAGATAGCTAACTTGGTATTTTTGGGGCTAGTAAAACAATTACAGCGCTTGACATTCCCCACTAAAGTTACCGTTTCCCCCTCGGTTAAATTGGCGATATTGACTTGACGACTGTAATCAATATGATCCCGGGGATAATAATATAATAAATCTTCAACTTTGTGGAGGTTTAATTTTTCTAAAAGACCAGCTTTTCTCTCTCCCACTTCCGCTAGATATTTCAAGGGTTGTTCGAGGGTAACTTGCCGTGGAGAATTAGTCTTTGCCGTGATGGGAGTGGTATTAATAATTTTCGCTGCGACTGGTTCTTTTGGGGTGGGGGCTGCTTCTAAAGTTTGCCGTAATTGTTGCAAAAAATTGCGCGTTTCGGTGACTAATTGTTGTCTTTGTTCGGGATTAAATTGGGAGTATTGGGCAAATTTTTGGGCTAATTCTCGCCAGCGATTTCTCTCACTGGTGGCAATTCCCACGGGAGGATTATCCCCGAAACTAAGACAGAAAAACTCGCTAAAACGGTATTGATTTCCCTGAAGATCGGGATAACCTTTTTCCGCTTCTACAGATAAGGCTTTTTGTAATCTCACCCAGTCGGGTATTTCCCCTTTCATAATTGCCTCTTGATTCCAAATTTTCCGGTATTATGCTTCCCTAATACCTCTGTTTGATCATAACTGATTAATCATACCAACTACTGCGCCACGCCGCTTCTGCTTGAGCGATAGTATATTCTTTGCGAATACGATGATATTGTTCCCCTAGACGATTTAATTGTTCCCAAAGGGAGCGAATTTGATTTCTTTCGACACTTAAGCGCGTGTCAGCAAATTCCAGTTCAGCCATTCGTAGATGAATTGCCGTTACTTTAGTGACTTTGCCACTCGAAAAATCCCTATCATCCCCATCATCTTCATCTTCATCTTTTTCCTCCTCTAGTTCAGGGTTTTTAGCTTCCACTAAGATGTTTAACATATTATTTCCTCCACCTAGGGACTGTCCTTCTTCTCCCGATTGAATTGCCATATCGATAATTTGACTGGGTAGATGAGGGGGAAGAATATAAGCTTTTTGTAGTTGCTGATTAATTTGTCTAGAGAGATGATTGAGAATCTCGATACAGTTTTTTTCCAGCACTCGACAACAATAAAGTAAAATATCGGGGTTATTAATCTCTCCAGTTGCGGCTAGATTTTCCGGTTTGTTTAGAAAAAGTTTCAAGAAATCTGGGGTGTTAACTGTCTCTGCTGGACTTTTAGAGAATCCTACCCCCGAAAATGCCCCTCGATCGAAGCTCTGCTCGCCCAATTGCTGTAAACTAGCCTTAGCCTCTTGTCCTAGAGTTTTGATCTCCTCTTGCAGTTTCTGACGATTGCTGTGGGAGAGGGCCAGAAATTCCCCCCCATAGTAACGGGTACAGATATAATACACTGCCCCGATCGCCTGTTTATAGAGAGATTCACCGAGTAAATCAAGATAAATTCGGTATTTTTCTCGCATTCTTTCGGCTAAATTTGCCACTTCCGTTTCTATGTTCTTTAAATCTTGTTGTAGCTTGTTCAGTTTTCCAGTCATAGAAATTTTACCGAGGGAGAAGTTAGCGATCGGCGAATTCTATTATAGCGACTCACTGTCAGCTATAGCACCCTGTAGAAAAAGTGTCAGAAATACAAGAAACCCATTAAGATAATCTAGCAGTAAGCTATGACAGTGTTTCTCATCAGGATAAAGTGTAACCTAATTTGCTATCGACCACCGACTCCCCAAAACGAAAACTTCGCACCTCACCATCAAGATAACTGCTGTACTTAAATTTATGACTAGCAATCCTTCAGCTTCTTTAAAATTAAAAAAAACAAAAATTACCGACACAAATATCACTCTCTCCCATGGCAGTGGTGGCAAAGCAATGCGGGATTTAATTAACGAGATATTCGTTAATAACTTCGATAATAACTTACTGGCACCCCTGGAAGATCAAGCCCGATTTGAGATTAAAGATTTAGCTAAAATAGGCGATCGCTTGGCATTTACCACCGATTCCTATGTGGTTTCTCCCCTATTCTTTCCAGGGGGTGATATTGGCAGTTTAGCAGTCAATGGAACCGTTAATGATTTGGCTGTCGGTGGCGCAATTCCTCTCTATCTCAGTTGTAGTTTTATCCTCGAAGAAGGTTTATCTATCGACACCCTAAAAACCATCGTTACCAGCATGAAAATAGCCGCCGACAAAGCGGCGGTAAAAATCGTCACCGGGGATACAAAAGTCGTTCCCAGGGGACAAGGGGATCAAATATTTATTAATACCTCTGGAGTCGGAGTAATTGCGGCCGGAATCAATTCCGGTGCCAATAATTTACAAGTTGGCGATCGCATTTTGATTAACGGTTTTCTGGGGGATCACGGTGCCGCCATTCTGATTGCCAGGGGCGAATTAGACTTGCAATGCACAATCGAAAGCGATTGTCAAGCCCTGAATTCTTTAATTTCTGCAATTCTGGCAGTTTGCCCGGAAGTTAAAGCGATGCGGGATGCCACTAGAGGCGGATTAGCCACAGTTTTAAACGAATTCGCTCAAAGTTCAGGGGTGGGAATACAGGTGCAGGAAACGGCGATCCCCATCCGGGAAGAAGTGCGAGGAATGTGCGAATTATTGGGTTTAGAACCGCTTTATCTGGCAAATGAGGGCAAATTAGTCCTTGTCGTGCCTCCAGAGGCGGAAAATCGCGTTTTAGCAGTGATGCGTTCCCATCCTGACGGTAAAAATGCCGCTTGTATCGGGGAAGTCGTCGCTTCTCCCCCCAATTTAGTTTACTTAAAAACCGCTTTCGGCACTAAAAGGATTCTCGATATGTTAGTCGGTGAACAATTACCGAGAATATGTTAATTTTACCTCTGGTAAAAATCAAAAATTGTTGTTAGGGTTAGGAGTCAGTAGCCAGTAGTCAGTAGTCAGGAGAATTAAAAATGAATAATAATCAATTAAATGGTCTATTTACAGATTTTAGGCAATTTAATCCTTATTTTTGCTGTTTTGAACCCTCAAATAGTTGGGGTTTTGGGGTTTTAGTTGAAATTTCCTTGATAACTGATAACTGATAACTGATAACTGATAACTGATAACTGATAACTGAAAATGCACGAACTAGGAATCACCCAAAATATTATCGAACTTGCCTTAGAACATTCCCGAGGAATGAAAGTTAAGCGAGTGGTGTTAGAGATTGGTCAACTAACGGCAATTATGCCAGAATCGATCGCTTTTTGTTTTGATACCTGTTGTCAAGGTACTAATATAGAGGGGGCAATGTTAGAGATTCTGGAAATTTCTGGTTTAGGACAGTGCCAAGATTGCGGAAATGAGCTAGAACTAGAATATCCCTATGGCATCTGCGATCGATGTGGTAGTCGTAATATAATCATTTTACAGGGTCAAGAATTAAATCTCAAATCCTTGGAGACAGAATCCTTATGTGTGTAACCTGTGGTTGTTCTGATAACTCGGAAGTGACGGTAACTAATCCGCAAACGGGAACCCATGAACATATTTTAGCCGATGGTACTGTTATTAGTCATAGCCATCACGATCACGATCATGAGCATCCCCATCATCCCGCAGAAATTCACGCTCAAATTCATCATACCACTCTCCAAGTTGAGCAAAATCTGCTGGCAAAAAATAATCTGTTAGCGGCACAAAATCGCGGTTGGTTGAAGGGTAGAAAAACTGTTGCCCTTAATCTGGTTTCTTCCCCCGGTTCGGGAAAAACTACCCTGTTAACTCGCACAATTGCCGATTTAAAAACCGCTATTCCTATCAGTGTGATTGAGGGAGATCAAGCAACAGCTAATGATGCCCAAAAAATTAGTGAAACCGGTTGTCAGGTTATCCAAATTAATACCGGAACAGGTTGTCATTTAGAAGCATCAATGGTAGAGAGAGGATTAATCGAACTCGATCCACCGATGAATTCTTTAGTGATGATCGAAAATGTCGGTAATCTAGTTTGTCCTGCTTTATTTGATTTGGGAGAAAATGCCAAGGTTGTCATTCTTTCCGTCACCGAAGGGGAAGATAAACCGATTAAATATCCCTATATGTTCCACGCTTCTCAAGTCATGATCTTGACAAAAATAGACCTACTGCCCTACGTTAATTTTAACCTCGATCGCTGTTTAGATTACGCCTATCAAGTTAATCCCAATCTGAAAGTTTTTCAAGTTTCCGCTACCACTGGAGAAGGTTTAGATGCTTGGTACAGTTGGTTAAAATCGCTGGTTTAAGTTAAGTAGTAACACACCAAAAAAGTTCAGTCTAACCCCTAAAAACAATGACCCTAGCACTTGACCAAAATATTTATAATCAACTGTTGACTAAATTTCAACCCAAGATTATTGAAAATGAGGAAGAATATGAGCAAGCTCGTCATCTTCTGCTTAATCTAATTAGTAAACAGGATCGACTACCAGAAGAAACCGCGATGGTTAAATTAATGGCGACAATTATTAAGGATTTTGATGCCAAACAACCTCAACCCGAACCAGCTTCACCGCAGGAAGTATTATTACACTTAAGGTCAGCTAACAACATGAAACAAGCTGATTTAGTTGGTAAAATTGGTTCTAAGGGTGTGGTTTCAGAAATTGTTAATGGCAAGCGATCGATTAGTAAAGCTCAAGGGAAAATTTTAGGAGAGACTTTCAATGTTTCCCCCAGTGTATTCATTTAATTCTTTATTAGTTGTTAATGAAAACAACCGTCATTGTTCCCCCGATTAAATGTCAAGGTATCAAAACTAAACTGGTATCATCAATCAAAAGTTTAGCGGATCAGCAAAACTTTGATCGCTGGATAGAACCCTTTTGTGGTTCGGGGGTGGTAGCTTTTAATTTACAACCAAAAAAGGCCTTACTTGCTGATGCCAATATTCATATAATTAACTTCTACAATGACCTAAAAACTCAGCAGATCAATCCCAACCTTGTTAAATAATTTCTCGAAGAAAATGGCAACTTACTCAAAGAAAAAGGAGCAAACTATTATTATCAATTGCGAGAAAGATTTAATCAAAATCCCAACTACCTAGATTTTTTATGGCTCTTCGGGAATTGTTATGCAAATAATTAACTTAAAATAAAATTCGATGAGAGTGCCTACCCCTAAAAGTAGCTGAAATCCATGAAAATCGAAAACAGTTTTAAGATACAGTTGCGAATTTCCGTTCGACTGGGAGCATTGCGAAAAGGCTCAAGCAAAGTGCTTGTTGTCACCATTTGCCCTAAAAGACCCAAAGATTGAGCATTTCCCCGTGTATTAGGGTGAGGAGAGAAGAAAATATCCACCTGACGGGTTTCATCCGCCACTTCTTTGCGAACTTCCACCTTTCCCAGGGGAGACAGCAATCCCTCTAGGTATTGTTTGGCAAATTGATCGTGAGGTGGTCGAGTCATATCTTCAATCTTAGACCAGAAAAGACCCGACCGCACCCGACCCATTTCATAATCTCAGCTTATCAATGGTATAAGTAACAATATCGTCAACCCCCTTTACAAACCGTTACAAACTCTCTAAGATAGAGACATCATCAATCAATCGTACCTCGATAACTTAATAGGAATCATAAACCAATGACCACCACTCTACAACAGCGCGAGAGCGCTTCCCTGTGGGAGCAGTTCTGCCAGTGGATCACCAGCACCAACAACCGTCTTTATGTCGGCTGGTTCGGTGTGATCATGATCCCCACCCTGCTCACCGCCACCACCTGCTTCATCATCGCCTTTATCGCCGCTCCTCCCGTAGATATCGACGGTATTCGCGAGCCTGTAGCTGGTTCTCTACTCTACGGAAACAACATCATCTCTGGTGCTGTTGTTCCCTCTTCCAACGCGATTGGACTCCACTTCTACCCCATCTGGGAAGCTGCTTCCTTAGATGAGTGGTTATACAACGGTGGTCCCTACCAGTTAGTCATTTTCCACTTCTTACTAGGTGTCTTCTGCTACCTCGGTCGTCAGTGGGAACTGTCTTTCCGTTTAGGAATGCGTCCTTGGATTTGTGTAGCTTACTCTGCACCTGTATCCGCCGCTACTGCTGTATTCTTAATCTACCCCATCGGACAAGGTTCTTTCTCTGATGGTATGCCTTTAGGAATCTCTGGAACCTTTAACTTTATGTTCGTGTTCCAAGCAGAACATAACATTCTCATGCACCCCTTCCATATGTTAGGTGTTGCTGGTGTGTTCGGCGGTTCTCTGTTCTCCGCGATGCACGGTTCCCTAGTAACTTCTTCCTTAGTGCGTGAAACCACTGAAATCGAATCTCAAAACTACGGTTACAAATTCGGTCAAGAAGAAGAAACCTACAATATCGTTGCCGCTCACGGTTACTTCGGACGTTTAATCTTCCAATACGCTTCTTTCAATAATAGCCGTTCCTTGCACTTCTTCTTAGGTGCTTGGCCGGTAATCGGTATCTGGTTTACCGCAATGGGTGTTAGCACCATGGCGTTCAACCTCAATGGTTTCAACTTCAACCAGTCGATTCTCGATTCTCAAGGTCGTGTAATTGGTACTTGGGCCGATGTGTTAAACCGCGCTGGTATCGGTATGGAAGTAATGCACGAGCGCAACGCTCACAACTTCCCCTTAGACTTGGCTAGTGGTGAACAGGCTCCTGTAGCTCTGACTGCTCCTGCTATCAATGGTTAATTCCTAGTCTGAAGGAAAAGGCACTCCCGCGAGGGGGTGCTTTTTTGTTGTTAGAATAAAAAATAGGGTAGTTTGTTTGAGGTTAAATTATGCTACCTATTTTTTAATATTTAGGATTCATAGTATTGTGTTTTTTGATGTCTTTGAGGAACCTCTTGGTCAGCTATTATTGCAAAAATATCAACTATCTCTAATCGTTTTTGATCCCGAACAGGAGGTGATTCTGGAATGGATACACTGGTAAGTGATCGGCAGTTAATTGAACAAATTTTTAATGATTATACCCAGATTCCTTATTCAGATAGTGACGTGATCTTAGAAACGGTATTCGATCGGCAACAAGATCGCTATTTAGTGATGGTTTTAGGTAGAGAACCAGTATATGTTCGGCCTTATCGCGCTACCCGTCGGGTTCATGGTTGTTTAATTCATGTTGATATCATTGATGGGAAATTTTGGATTCAACGAGATGGTACTGAGGAAGGAGTCGCTTCAGACCTTCTCAAAGCTGGTATCCCTCCAGAACCCATTGTTTTAGGGTTTCTTAGCCAAGAATTAAGGCAATATTCCCAATTTGCTATTACTTGATCATTAGGTTAACTACTCTCTCATTTTGCTTAGTACATAAGTTCTGTGTTTTTCTTGCGATCGCTCGTCAGCCGCGCTCGATCGATGTTATTATCACTATCTCTGTAGGCTTTATATATTTTTCTCTCTCGGTGGGATGTTTTTCTGTATGCTGGTAATGGTTTCCTTTTTTTAGCCGCATATCCCCCCCCCTATGGTCGATAGTCTTCCCCTACGCAATTTAAAATATTATTGTGAAAGATTCGCCTCTTTGAATGTTAATGTTAGTAAAAAAAGAGGTAATGCTCAATATAAACCAATTTTACTTTTATCAGTTATCGATCTAATTTCACAGGGATTAATCACGGAAAATAAAATTTTTGTTTCTGATGAATTAATTAATACATTTAATAAATACTGGAATGTTTTATCATCTCAATATGAGGGTGGTTTGTATTATCCATTTTTTCACTTACAAAGCGAAGGATTCTGGTATCTAAGATTAAAGCCAGATTTTAATGGGCTACAGCCAAAGTCAACGAAAAAACTCAAATTAGCTGTAGAATATGCCTTATTAGATGAGGAATTATATGATTTGCTGCAAGATCAAAATTATCGTCAGGAATTAATAGACACTTTAATATCAGTATGGTTTTCATCATCTCAAAAAGAAATTAGTGAAATATTGACTATTAACACTAACTTGCAGGATGTAAGTACGGAAGAATTATCGATATTCGATAATGTAGAACAGGAGAAAAAATTCTATCTACGAAAATCTTTAATAAGAAGTGCTTTTTTTCGTAAAGCAGTCGTTTATATATATAATTATCAATGCTCTTTTTGCGGTCTTAAAGTAAACCACTCCTTGACACAAAGTATTGTCGATGGCGCACATATCAAACCTTTTGCTAAATTCTATAATAACCAGATAAACAACGGTTTATCTCTTTGTAAAAATCATCATTGGGCATTTGATCAAGGATTATTCACAATTGATGATCAATACAAAATTATTATCACAAAAGATTTTGAAGAAGTTTCACCGAACGCAAAGTCTATAAAAGATTTTCATGGTGAGAATCTTTTACTGCCTGATAATAACGAATATCTGCCTAATCTTGAATCCGTAAAATGGCATAGAGATAATATATTTAAAGGTTAAATTTATGAGAAATAATGTTATTTTTGGTGAGCAAACACAGATAAGTATTTTTCCTTCTAGAACTGTTGACGACTTTGTTATAGACATTGAAATAATTACGAAAGAAATTCAAAATTTGTATCTTTCTAACAGTATTCCATTTGTTATAGGTTACTCAGGCGGAAAAGATAGTAGTGCTGTTGTTCAATTAATTTGGAATGCAATCAGCAAGCTTTCCATCGAGCAGCGTAATAAAAAAATTTATGTAATGACTACAGATACTCAAGTTGAAAATCCTCTTGTATCTACTTGGGTTAAGCAATCTTTAGCCAGAATGAAAAATGAAGCTAAAATCCAGCAGATGCCTGTAGAACCTTATTTATTACGCCCAGAAATAAAAGATACTTTTTGGACTTGTTTAATTGGTAAAGGCTATCCTGCACCTCGTCATGGATTTCGTTGGTGTACTGAAAGACTGAAGATAACACCAACAAATCATTTTATTCGTCAGCAAATTCGAGAAAATGGTGAAGTTATTCTTATGCTTGGTACAAGAAAGGCTGAGAGTAATAAACGTGCTTCAACAATGAATAAATATGAAATTAATAGTTTTCAAGAACAACTTAATCTTAAGGAGAATATTAGTAAACCATTACGCTATAGTGGTAGCCTTCCCAATGCAATTATTTATAGCCCCATAGAAGATTGGCGTACTGATGAAGTATGGATGTACTTAATGCAGTGGGAAAATCCCTGGGGAGGAGACAACAAAGAATTATTAGCAATGTATCGAGGAGCAACTGCGGATAATGAATGTCCCCTAGTGGTAGATACTTCCACTCCTAGCTGTGGAGATTCGCGCTTTGGTTGTTGGGTGTGTACGATGGTGAATAAAGATAAATCGATGGAGGCAATGATACAGAATGACGAGGAAAAAGAATGGTTACAACCACTTTTAGACCTTCGCAACGAATTGGATATAGAAGATGACCGACCAAAACGGGATTTTCGTCGTATCTTTGGGAAAGTACAATTATTTGAAAGAAACTTAAATGGAGAAATATCGATCGAACCGATACCCGGCCCTTATACTAAACAATGGCGGGAATATTGGCTGAGAAGGGTATTAGAGGCACAGCAGAGCGTGCGTACTAATGCGCCAGAGGATATGAAAGATATTACCCTAATTACCACGGAGGAACTCAGCGAAATTCGCCGGATTTGGAGGGAAGAAAAGCACGAATTTGATGACCAATTACCGAAGATTTATAAACAAGTGACTGGAGAAAATTTTCAAGACCCGCGACCGGGGGCGGATAATAATCTTTTGGGGAGTGAAGAATGGGATATCCTCGCGGATATCTGTGCCGAGGATTCCATGCACCTAGAATTATTGGCTAAACTTATAGATACAGAACGTCAATATTTTCTCAAAATCTCTCGCAAGGGTATTTACAAAGACCTAGAAAAATGCTTTGAGTCTAGTTCTCGTAGTAAAGAGGAAGCGATCGAAAATGCCCGTTATATCTATGATCTAAAGAATGCCGCTCAAAGTGGCAATATTGCTCAGGTGAAAGAACAACTCAAAGAGAGTTTTAGTGAACCGGAAAAAGACCAGCAAAAACAGTTAACTTGGGCCAGTATGAAATTCCCTACAACCGTTGAGGAGGAGGAATAACGGGTTTATTTTACCCGTAAACGTCCCTGATTTTCCCTCTGGCAACAATCAATAAAATCCCGGTACTGGTCTGTGAAAGAATCTGACTGGGATTAATGACCAACTGACCACCACAATCCTGACAGTGGTTTTTCGACTTTCCATTATGAGTAGAACCCTTCTTAATATTGTGATAAAAAACCCAAAGAGGACAAGGAAGGATCGAGGGAGTGGTAGGGGGATAGCAAGAAAGAAAATCACTGCCAAGATTGTTTACCAGATCTTGCCTTGATATTCACATTGAAAACCTTCATGCTGCCAAGTTTCTAAATCAACGGAATTTAAGGGAATAACTTGCCCACAGGGGGGAGAGATTAATTGTCCCACAAAAGCCCAAATTATACTTCTAGTCACATCTAACCCAGTTTTTAGCTTTGATTCGTGATTACCGGGGACACCAATTTCTCGGACTGCATCGAGTTCTACTGCTATACCGTGGGATTGCAAGTGAATTTCTGCTAACCATTTAGCCCGGGGTAAATGAGTAGTAGAGGTGACAACTTTGACTTTATGTACTCGCCATTGTTTTAAAATTGGCACAGCAAAGAAAAAATTGTCGAAGGTAGAATCGGCACAGTTTTCTAACCAGACATTAGTTTTTGGTGCTTTTGCCCGTTCAAATAGTAAGAAAATACAGGGGTCTTGCGAGCCCTGGGAAATCAAAATCGGTATATTGGGGTATTGCTGGGCTAGATTGGCTACATAAATTTCTCGACGAATGCTGCCCCCCAACAGTAAGATGGCATCAACGGGTTTTTGTTGATTAATTGGCCAGCGGACGGCTAAATTAATCACTAAATTAAGGATAATAAACCCAAAAACCAGAATCAGAGTTAGTTTTAACCATCTTTGCCCATGCCAGTGTTTACGGGCAACATTTTTCAGTTTTTTCGCCATTGTTTAGAGACGATGTAACAATTGTGCTTTGATAATTTTTTCTGCGGGGTTGAGTTTCACCAATTGTGAACCTGTGCCGTCTTTACCCGTAACCGTCACAGTTTCTACCTCTAAGGGTAGTTTTCGCTTCTGATCGGTACTTAATAACACTATACTCCCCGCCCGCGCCGCTACCATGGCCGCTAAACTATCCTGTTTGTTAACAAATTGTAAAGCAGGTGAACCAAGATCGCCTAATTGTGATAGACGTAAATTCTCGATCGCCAGTCTTTTCGCGTAACCTAATCCCGAAATCAGCAGCAGATTTTCCCGATGGGGGAGAGAAACACAGCCGGCTAGATGTTCTCCGTAGCGCAATCGCAAAATTCCTACACCCTGAGCGGATTTACCCATCATTGGCAATAATTCCTCGCGCACGGGATAACGCAACATCCGACCGCTACTGGTGGCGATCGCTAAGTCCAAGCCCTCCTGAGTAAAAATAGCAGCATATAGGCGATCGTCTTCTTTCAATTTCATCAGGGACAAACCCCGACTACCAACCCCCTCTAATTCATTGATGGGAAGTCGCTTTATTCGCCCCTGTTGACTCAGTAAAAGCAATTCTTGATTTTTTTGAGGTTCTGTCAAGAAAAATTGATTTAACACGGCTTCTGACTCTTTTTGAGCGGTTTTGGTCAGCAGACTGGAGATTAATACCGGTTGATTGTCTTTTGGGGGAACTTCCCGGATAGCAATCGGGTAAGCTTTGGCATTATCGAGGATAACTAGGAAATTTTCCCGTTTTTCGATCGCCTGTTGATAGATAATTAAACCCCGCTCCGGCACTCGCTCTTCCGCTGTCGTCCAACTAATTTTATCTTCGGCATCAAGCAATAAAATCGCATTTTCTGGGGGTTCTTGGGGCGTAAATAGGCTTAAACTCGGTGCATTCTCACTCTCAGACTTTTTCTTAACTTTATTCTCCTGTTTTTTAACTTCTGCCTTCAAAGAGGGTGTGGGGTGTGGGGTGTGGGGTGTAGGGTGTGGGGTGTGGGGTGTGGGGTGTGGGGTGTGGGGTGTGGGGAAGGAAACCTCTTTCATCTGTGGGGGTGAAAATTTTTTCATCGGGACTGTCTCCTGTTTTTTAACAGCAGAATCCAATTTCTTCCCTGCTGTCTCCTGTCTCCTGTCCCCCGACTTGCCAGGGCGAATTTTTGTCCGTCTGCTATCGGCGAATTTTTTCTTTAAAGAGCGCAATTCTTTTTTCAGAGACTTGAGAAACTCCTGACGGTTATGGAGGAGAGTTTCCAGCTGTTGAATTTTTGTTTGTAATTCCGTCGCTTCCGTCTCTAATTTTTGTCTTTCCAAACCGGTTAAACGACGTAGGGGCATAGCCAAGATAGAATCAGCTTGAGGGTCACTAATGCCCAATTCTGCCTGAAAACGATACTTAGCCGTCGTCCCATCGGGGGCATTTTTGAGAATATCCACCACTCGATCGATATTCTGCAAAGCTAATAATAAACCCTCCACTAGGTGTAAGCGATCGCTGGCCTGTTGCAACTCATCGCCATACTGACGGGTGAGAGTTGTTTCTCGAAAGCGCAAGAATTCCTGTAAAACTTGTTTTAAAGATAACTGCCGGGGTTGATTATCGACCAAAGCGAGGATAATCGCCCCGAAATTAGTCTGTAGGGCCGTTTGTTGGTATAAAGCCGCCAAAACCTGCTGCGGTTGACTTTCCCGCTTTAATTCAATCACCACCCGAATGCCTTCGCGATTGCTTTCATCGCGGATATCGGCAATTCCCTCCAATTTCCCTAAATTAACTAATTCGGCGATTTTTTCAATCCATGCCGCCTTATTCACCTGAAAAGGCAACTCAGTAACCACAATTGCCGTCCTTTCCCTTCGGCGCTTGCCCTCAATGATAATTGTTTCAGTTTTCGCCACTCCGCGCACGGGAATAATCCCCCTACCAGTGCGATAAGCCTCGCGAATGCCGGTATCATCTAAAATCTCGCCTCCCGTGGGAAAATCGGGACCGGGGATAATTTCTACTAACTTTTCCTCGCTTAAATCGGGATTATCAATCAAAGCGATTAAACCTTCCACCACTTCCCCTAAATTATGGGGAGGAATATTAGTCGCCATCCCCACCGCAATACCTGAACAACCATTAAGAATCAGTATCGGTAACTGAGCGGGTAAAACAACGGGTTCCTGTTGAGAATTATCAAAATTACTGCTAAAATTAACGATCGCTTCGCTAATTCCCCCTAAAACCGCCTGATCACCGATACCGGCCAAACGGGTTTCTGTGTAACGCATGGCCGCCGGGGGGTCGTTATCGATCGAACCAAAGTTACCATGGCCCGATAAAAGTGGGTAACGACTGGAAAAATCCTGTACCATACGAACCAGTGCTTCGTACACTGACTGATCGCCGTGGGGATGATATTTACCCAAGACATCCCCCACCACCCGCGCACATTTGCGAAAAGGGCGATCGGGAGTTAAACCCAGTTCGTGCATAGCGTATAATATGCGACGATGGACTGGTTTTAAGCCATCCCGTACATCCGGCAAGGCTCGCCCCACGATCACACTCATGGCATATTCTAGATAGGAGCGTTCCATCTCTTGGTGTAAGGCCGTGGGTATAATTTGACCACTAGCTAAGAAATCCAGTTGTTTGGCCATGAGTCTCTCGTTTTCAATCTGTCTAGCTGTGAATCATAAGGCATTTTGCCCTTTTTAACCTTGTTTATCCCTGAGCTTCCCTATGACGACTGTTTTGATTGTAGAAGACGACCCGATTAATTTTCGCGTTTTTGCCAAAATTTTGACCAAACGAGGTGGTCTAGAGGTCAAAGGGACCGAAGATGTGGAAGAAGTGCTTCGTATTGCTCGGGATAAGGAAGCGGACGTGATCTTAATGGATGTCTCCCTCTCCCATAGTGTCTATGAAGGGAAAGCGGTGGATGGCATTAAAATCAGCCAAATACTCAAATCTAACCCCGAAACCGCCGATTTACCCGTTATTCTCATCACTGCTCACGCTATGGAAGGCGATCGAGAGAATTTTCTCAAGCAGAGTCGGGCCGATGGTTATATTTCTAAACCGGTGATTGATCACCAAGCTTTTGTTAATCAAATTTTAGCGATCGTCAAGCGGAAGCCGGTCTAAACTTTGAGTCTTCTTTTGTTAGTATATCAGTATTTATCTAGGGCTGGCTGAATAAATCTAAAAACCTTGTTGGGTAAGACTTTTAGACCTTTTGTCAATCAAAAAGTACCAGCGACGGGAGTGATTGGGGGGAAAATTCAGGGACTTTTTCCCTAAAAATTAGGTAATTGACCCCCTCAAAATCTGTAAAACCCTACACCCTACACCCTACACCCTGCCCCCACGAGAAACTTTTTGCCGCAAACCCTACTTAATCCTCCACTCTGCCATAGATAGCGTAGGCTCGCTCGATGGACCAGGCCCACATCTGATCCCCTAGGGAAAAATGCCACCATTCCCCCTTATGTCGGCTAAATCCCGCCTCCTCCATCACTTTAGCTAATAAAACTCGTTTTTGATGATAACCCTGTTCTTGCGGGCTTTTTGCGGCGATATAATGATCGGGATGCGATCGCTCACTGATCTCATCGATTTCTCCCCCCATGTCGATGGTTTGTCCCTTCTCATCCACTAGGGTAATATCGATCGCCGCTCCGGTACTATGGGGAGGCGGGGTGGCGGCATTATCGCTGGGAATTGCCCAAATAGTGTAAACTTCTGTTAAAATCGCTTTACTTTCTGCCTCCGATAGTTTCTCTTTGGCTAATCCTCTTGTGTCTAGGAGGGTCTGAAAAGTATAATCGACCATAAATTGTTGCACTTCGATCGGTCGATAGGCATCAAAAATCAAAATTTGCCAACCGGGTTGATAGACTTGCAGAAGGTTTTGAGCGTCAATCAGAGCATTTAACACCCCTTGTCGCAAAAAATAGGGAGATTTACCCCGATAATTAGCCCCTAATTTCTCGTAAGCATGGGGAGAAGGGATAACAAACTTATCTGCGGGTATAGGTACTAGGGGTTGCCCACATTCACGAATAGGAATTTTTTGGTAGGGTTTCATCTCGTCGTCAGAAAACAGGGATTTTGGCACTCTTTTCCCCACATTGGCCGAAAATTTTTTGATTGATGCAAGAGAGCTAGTTTTTATGGGCGAGAATTGCTAGGAGGTTCTCAATTCAACTGGTGAGAAATGGGGGTTGTTCAGCTTGGCTGTCAGTTAACGATTTTTAAAAGCTTTGATCGCTGCCGGTAAAGTATAGTAAATTCTCTCCTGGCCAATTTTATCTAACAAGCGAGAACGTTGCAATTGTAAGTACAGATCGTGTTTAACCCTAGCGAGAGCGAAAACTATACCCTGTCTTGATAATTCTGCCGCTAATTCCTCGAGAATCTCCACGGCTGTACTATCCAACTCCCCGAGTGCCTCTGTATTCAAGACAAACCATTCTACCGGTTTTGTCTCCCGGGCAATGGCGCTGAGGGCGCGACGTTTAAAGTCGGCCGCATTAGCAAAAAATAAGGGGGCATCGTAACGATAGATAACTAACCCTGGTATTGTTTGCGCTTCCGGCCAATCCTGGAGCGCGTGTAAACCCATCACCCCCGGAACCGTACCCAAGACGGCATCATCGGGTCGGGTAATGCGGGCCAATAAATCGATAACCGAGAGACCGATGGCGATGGCAACCCCGCTTAAAATCCCCGTGGTTAGCACCCCCACCATGGTCAGGACAGCGAGATTAAACTCACTATTGCGAAAGCGTTTGAGTCGTTTAGCGCCGGCAATATCCACCAGTTTACAGGCCGCATAAATCACCAGCGCACCCAGGGCGGCCTTGGGAAAGAGTACCAGTAGCGGACCGAGCAGGAAAATGACCGCCACCACCACCACTGCCACCACCAGGGAGTAAAGCTGACTTTTACTACCCACCGAATCGCCCACCGCGGTGCGACTGGCGCTGCTGCTGATGGGAAATCCCTGACAAAAACCCGCCGCCAGATTCCCCAGTCCCAGGGCTAAAATTTCTTGATTGGCATCGATTTCTTGGTTATGACGTGCGGCGAAGGCTCTAGCGGTTAAGACGTTATCGGAATAGCCGACCAGGGCAATGCCGACGGCCGCGGTTACTAGGGGTAGTAATTGGGAAAAATCTAGGGTTGGTAAGCCAAAATTAGGCAAAGTCTTGCTAATTTTCCCCACTACTGCCACCCCCTCTCCATCAAGATGGAGGGTGGCGACGGCGAGGGTTCCCAGTAAAACCGCCAGCAAGGGACCCGGTGCTTTGGGAAAATATTTTTGGATGACAAATAGAAATAGTAGCAGCAATAGAGCGAGGCTAAGGGTTGGCCAGTGCCATTGGTTTATTCCCCGCAAAAAAGCGAAAATTTCTTTAAAAACCGTATTTTCACGGATTGACAAACCACTAATTTTACCCAGTTGTCCCGCAATCATGATCACCGCCACTCCCGCCATATAACCGATCAGGATCGGTTTGGAGAGTAAATTAGCTAGAAATCCCAAGCGGGCGATATAAGCTATAAAACAGATTAAACCGACCATTAGGGCTAAAAAAGCCGCTAAACTGCCGTAATTTTCCCCTTGACGGCTTACCATCGGTGCGATCGCTGCCGCTGTCATCACTGCCGTGGTCGATTCCGGTCCGAGGGATAGTTGCGATGAGGAGCCGAAAAGGGCATAAACTAGGGCCGCCGGCACGAGAGTCCACAATCCCACCACGGGATCGACCCCGGCCAGGTCGCCGTAGGCCATACACTGGGGAATAGCGTAGGCTGCCACGGTGACACCGGCGAGGATATCTTTGCCCAGCCACTGCCATTGATAGGAGCGCAGGTTTTTTAGCCCGGGTAAATCAGGAAAATCGACTCGTCGGGAGTTTTTACTCATATTTTCTCTGTCAACGGCGACTTAACCTAATTTTAACGGAAGAATTAGCTAGGGTCTGCTGAAAAAGTTTGTTGGTGGGGGCAGGGTGTGGGGTGTGGGCTTCGGCCGTGAGCTCAGCCGAACGGGTGTGGGGTGTAGGGTTTTACCGATTTTGAGGTAGTCAGTTACCTAATTTTCAGGGAAAAAGTCCCAGAATTTTACCCCCGATCACTCCAATGGTCAGCACTTTTTGAGGGGAAAAAAGTCTAAAAGCCTTATCCAACAAGGTTTTTAGATTTATTCAGCCAGCCCTGGCTAGGAAAAGCCATTAGGTTGAGATATTTTCTGTCAGCAGGATATTTATACCATGTTAACCGCAATTTTAGTTAAATTGGCTAAATATACTCGGAAATATCCTCTTGACAATCATCAGCCAAGTATGATAAGGCGCGGAAACGTAAACCGACTAATTGTTCGTAGAGAGGATTTAACTTGCACAGGGGCGGAATATGAACTAATTTATGACCAAAAAGCACGATATCGCGTTCAAAAGGACATTGAGGCGGCACCATTTTGCAGATAAACCGGGCCAGGCGCGGATCGTGCATTTCTACCCCATCTAACCAATCTTTGAGGGGATGCAGCAGATCTGGGTGGGGATGTTCGGCACTGATAAACTCGGATTTATTCGCTTCCGTGGTAATTTCGGGAATTTCACAGACAGTATGTTCTAAAGCTGACAGGGCCTCGATTTCTAACCCGAAAGCATCCCGATAACTACGCAGTAATTGCGCTTCTGCGGGGGAATAAATGCCATCAGCGATCGCTACCATCACCGCCGTGCGGAGGAAGTTTTCTGATATTTTGGGGTCATGACCGAAACTTGCGGCCAATTCTTCGGGACTAATCGATTGATAGAGAACGTGGTCGTCATCTAATTCTAATTCGTGAGCGAAACGGGCGATCGATTCCTGTTCGCTGGTGCTATAATCCCCATCACACCAGGCAATTGTCAGTAATCCCCGTAACCAGTCCCTAACTTGTTCGTTAGTGTAGCGGTATTGAACAGAGCTAACCATAGGTATTGCTAAAACTGATTTCTAGTTTCTCAATTCAATTCTACCCATCGCCCCCGGATTCTAGTAGCCCCGTTCATATCATTTAACTATAGCCAATAACCCCATGGTCAACTAGGAAGTTTTCGTTTGGCGTTGTCAGATCAGAATAGGAAAGATGCAATGCTCCGGTGCTGATTGGGAGCATCTTTCAATTTGACAACGCCGATTGTAGGGCTAATTCATGAATTAGCCCTACGCCGATTGTAGGGCTAATTCCACTGCTAAATCGAGCGACCCCTTCGGCCTGGCTCAGGGCAAGCCCTTCGACCCCTTCGGCCTGGCTCAGGGCAAGCCCTTCGACCCCTTCGGCCTGGCTCAGGGCAAGTTGGCTCAGGGCAAGTTGGCTCAGGGCAAGTTGGCTCAGGGCAAGTTGGCTCAGGGCAAGTTGGCTCAGGGCAAGTCTTGTTCCCCACTTAAGCCCAACTATCGGCAATATTCGTTCATTAAACACTAATTGTCAAGAGGCCATGTAATCTTTCCTATCAAAGTAATTTCAGTTCCGGTGCTGATTGGGAGCATCTTTCAATTTGACAACGCCTTTCGTTTTTCAGCTGGCATAATCGGGCAATTTTCGCCTCCAGGAGCAGGGGTAAGGGTTGCTGCTTCTTGCTCCTTCCCCACCCGCGTCAGTCCTGGTGAAAAGGCGGATTGCTGGGATTAACGGCCAATCCCGAGGTAACGGAAACCGGCTGCTGTCACCACCGCAGGATCGAGGAAATTGCGACCATCAATTAACACCGGTTCGCGCATGGTTTTAACCATTTTGCCGTAGTCGAGACGGAGGAATTCTTGCCATTCCGTCACCACCACCAAAGCGTCACAACCATCGGCCAATCTTTCTGGATCCGATTCGATAATCACACCGCTTAAACCGTGACTTAAACCACTTTGGGAAACGATCGGATCATAGGCTTTTACCTTAGCACCTAAACGATTTAACTGTTCGATCATAGTTAAAGCCGGAGCATCGCGCATATCATCGGTATCGGGTTTAAAAGTTAATCCCAACAAACCGACGGTTTTACCCTTGAGGATTTTTAATTCCTGTTGCAGTTTTTCGATCGCGATTGTCCGTTGACGTTTGTTAACATTGATAGCGGCGTTGAGTAATTCCGTTTCGTAACCGTAGTCTTCTGCGGTATGTACCAAAGCCGACACATCTTTGGGGAAACAGGACCCCCCCCAACCGATCCCGGCCGAGAGGAATTTGCTGCCGATACGGGAATCTAAACCGATACCTTTAGCCACTTGGGTGACATCCGCACCGACGCGATCGCAGATATTAGCTACTTCGTTAATAAAGCTAATTTTGGTGGCTAGGAAGGCATTAGCGGCGTATTTAATCATTTCCGCCGAACTGAGATCCGTAACCACCACGGGAACGGGAGGTAAGGAGGGATCTTCAGAGAATTGGCGTTCAACCAAAGGCGCGTACAATTCCTTCATCATTTCAATGGCTTTCGGGTTATTACTGCCTAAAACAATGCGATCGGGGTTAAAAGTATCATAAACCGCCGAACCTTCCCGTAAAAATTCGGGATTGCTGACCACATCGAATTCCGCTTCGATACGTTCTAATGTACTAATACCGCCCCCAGCGGCCACGAGATTTTTTTGTCTCTCGGCCACGCCATCGAGGACGATCATCCGTACCCAATCCCCAGAACCGATGGGAACGGTCGATTTATTGACGATTACTTTATAACCACCGTTGAGATGGGCCCCAATACCCCGGGCCACCGCTTCCACATAACGAGTGTCACTTTCTCCCGTGGGTAGTGCTGGTGTACCAACAGCGATAAAGAGGATTTCACCGTGTTTAACTCCCGCTTCTAGGTCCGTGGAGAATTCCAGATTGCCGGAGGCTGCGGAAGACTGCATTAATTCCGATAACCCTGGTTCATAGATGGGAGATTGTCCCGATTTCATCAATTTGACTTTTTCTTCATTGTTGTCAATACAGATGACATGATGGCCGATATGTGCTAGACAAACCCCAGTGACTAAACCCACATAACCCGTTCCGATAACACAAACACGCATGATAATTACTCCAGTGAGTGACAATTAAGTTAAGTTCATTGATTAGGGATTAGCTGAGACGAGAACGGAAATCCTCGATCGTCATTTTCAAACCCTGGCTTAGAGGAATAGTTGGACTCCAATCTAGATAGGTTTTAGCACGAGTGATATCCGGTTGTCGTTGCTTGGGATCATCTTCCGGCAGTGGTTTATAGACCAATTCGGCCTCGGGATTAATCATGCCTTGGATCACTTGCGCTAATTCCAAAATTGTGTATTCGTCGGGATTGCCTAAATTAACCGGCCCGATAAAGTCCCCATTCATCAAACGCATTAACCCTTCCACCAGGTCAGAAACATAGCAAAAACTGCGGGTTTGGGAACCTTGACCATAAACCGTTAAGGGTTCACCGCGCAAAGCTTGCACGACGAAATTACTCACCACTCGACCATCGTTTTCCAACATTCGCGGGCCGTAGGTGTTGAAAATCCGGGCCACCCGGATATCGACTTTATGCTCCCGATAATACTCAAAAGCCAGGGTTTCCGCCACCCGTTTACCTTCGTCATAACAGGAACGCGGTCCAATGCAGTTAACATTACCTCGATATTCTTCCGTTTGCGGATGCACATCGGGATCGCCGTAGACTTCCGAGGTAGAAGCGAGCAAAAATCGCGCTTTTACCCTTTTAGCTAACCCCAACATATACATAGTCCCTAAAACATTCGTTTTAATCGTTTTGACGGGATTATATTGATAGTGGATCGGGGAAGCAGGACAGGCCAGGTGATAGATCTGATCGACTTCTAAACGGATCGGCTCGGTGATATCGTGACGAATTAGCTCAAAATAAGGATTTCCTAGCCATTTAACGATATTTCTGCGCGTCCCCGTGTAGAAGTTATCCAGACAGATCACTTCTTGACCCTGTTCCATCAAGCGATCGATTAGATGGGAACCAATAAAACCCGCACCGCCTGTAACTAGGATTCTCATGCAATCGCAAAGTAAACATATAAAATTATTCTCAAAATACCCTTACGCTGGTTTTTTGGCAAATATTTTTTTTGACGGGGTGTTATCAGCGATCAGTGATCAGCGATCGCCGATGCCAGGCTAATGGCTGAATAATGGCTCGGTAATCCTTAAAATGGAAATAACACGCAAATTTGAGACTAGATTATGAACAGTGGCGAGCAAAATAAGTTATTTATCCTGATTGATGGGCATTCTTTGGCTTTTCGTGCCTATTATGCCTTTGCTAAGTCTCGTTCTGGTCCTCTGCGTACTTCTACCGGCATTCCCACCAGTGTTTGTTTTGGGTTTTTAAATTCTCTGCTGCAGTTACTAGAAACTCAAAAACCCACTTATTTAGCAGTGGCTTTTGATTTAGCAGCTCCTTCTTTTCGCCATGAAGCTGATGTCAATTATAAGGCTAATCGGCAAGAAACTCCCGAAGAATTTCGCCCCGATTTAACTAATCTGCAAAGTCTCTTGACAGTGATGAATATTCCTATTGTGACTTCCCCCGGTTACGAAGCAGATGATGTTTTAGGAACTTTGGCAAAACAAGCCGGTGATCATGGTTATACTGTTAAGATTTTAACAGGCGATCGAGATTTATTCCAATTGGTAGATGAGGAGAAAAAAACCACGGTTCTCTATCTGGATATTAATGCGGTCAAAAGTACCTCTGGCCAGGGTTATACAGAATTTAATTCCCAAGCTGTCACGGAAAAGTTAGGGGTGACACCAAAACAGGTAGTAGATTTTAAAGCTCTTTGCGGTGACAAGTCTGATAATATACCCGGGGTGCGCGGAATTGGCGAAAAAACAGCGATAGATTTATTAAAAAAATACGATAACTTAGAGGATATATATACCAATCTGGAATCGATTAAGGGAATGGTAAAAACTAAATTATTAGAGGGAAAACCCGCCGCCGAAAGTTCTCGCTATTTAGCCAAAATTGCCCTTGATGCCCCCGTTAGTCTCGAAGAGGATAAATTTCGTCTCCGAGGTTTTGATCGGCGTTTAGTTAAACCTTTATTGGAAAGATTAGAGTTAAAGAAAATTCTCCAGAAACTCGATCAAATTCAACAGCATCTAGGTGGCACTCCTACCCTAGAATTAACTAGCGATGCTGATTCTAATCAATTGTCTCTGTTTGATTTACCCCCTATTTCTCTACCAGTTCTAATTGCTCCGGAAATTATTGATACTCTTCCTAAGTTAGATGCTTTACTGGCCAAATTAACAACTTTCACTAATCCACATTTTCCTGTCGCTTGGGACACCGAAACCACGGATTTAAATCCTCGTGTAGCCAAATTAGTCGGGATCGGTTGCTGTTGGGGAAAAGAATTAAATTCTATGGCCTATATTCCCATCGGCCACCAGAGCGGTGATAATTTAAATCTAGAGATAGTCCTCGAAAAATTACGCCCAATTTTAGCCAGTGATAATTATCCGAAAGTCTTCCAGAATGCGAAATTTGATATTGATGTTTTTTATCATCAAGGAATTACCGTTAAAGGTCTAGTTTTTGATACTATGGTGGCTAGTTATGTCCTCCATCCCGAACTAACTCATAATCTCGAAGATTTATGCGATCGCTATTTAGACGGTATCACTTCCCTTAGTTATAAAAGTCTCGGTATTCCTACGGGAAAAACTATCGCTGATTTAGATATTACCACCACTGCCAACTACTGCGGATTAGATGCCTACGCTACCTATTTACTTCGAGAAAAATTACAGGCAGAATTAACTAAAATTCCCCCTTTGTATCAATTATTCTCAGAGGTAGAATCTCCCTTAGTGATGGTGCTGTGGCAGATGGAAAATTATGGTATAAAAATTAATATCAATTATCTAAAAAACTTTTCCCAGCAACTAGAAAGAGACCTAGCAGACATAGAAAAAAATGCCTACGAATCTATCGGAGAAACTTTTAATCTTAGCTCTCCTAAACAGTTAAGTGAAATCCTTTTTGATCGATTGGCACTCAATCGCAAAAAATCCAGAAAAACTAAAACAGGTTACTCTACCGATCAAAGTGTTTTAGAGAAACTACAAGGAGATCATCCCTTAGTTGATTATATCCTTGAACATCGCACCTTATCCAAATTAAAATCCACCTATGTGGATGCTTTACCGAAATTAGCCGAACCAAAAACCGCAAGAGTACATACAGATTTTAATCAAACCATCACCAGCACCGGACGCTTATCATCCTCCAATCCTAACCTGCAAAATATACCCATTCGCAGTGAATTTTCCAGACGAATTCGTCAAGCTTTTATTCCCGAAGATGGTTACTTATTAGTGTCAGCGGACTACTCACAAATCGAGTTAAGAATTCTCGCTCATCTCAGCCAAGAACCAGTTTTATTAGAAGCCTATCGTAGTAATCAAGATGTTCATAAAGTCACCGCTCAATTGCTCTTTGATAAAGGGGAAATTACCCCCGAAGAACGCAGTTTAGGAAAAACAATTAACTTCGGAGTTATTTATGGCATGGGAGCGCAAAAATTCGCCCGTGAATCGAAATTAACCGTAGAACAGGGCAGAAAATTTATTGAAAAATATCATCAACGTTATGCCCAAGTATTTGAGTATTTAGAGAATAGTAAAAAACAAGCGATCGCTCAGGGATATGTGGAAACAATTTTGGGCAGAAGACGTTATTTTAACTTCGATAATCCCCTCTTAAAAAGACTGCGGGGACTGTCCTTACATGACATCGATTTAGATAGCCTCAAACTCAACAACGAGGAAGCACAATTATTAAGATCGGCCGCTAATGCGCCCATTCAGGGTTCCAGTGCTGATATTATTAAAGTAGCGATGGTAAAATTAGCCGAGGTACTGCAAAATTATCGAGCGAGATTACTGCTGCAAGTCCATGATGAATTAGTCTTGGAAGTACCGAGGGAGGAATGGCCATCCCTAGAGTCAAAAATCAAGACGACTATGGAAGAAGCTGTCTCCTTGACGATCCCTCTCTTGGTAGAAATTAAAGCCGGTGACAATTGGATGGAAACCAAATAAAACTATGATCGAAAACAGACAATTTTTAACCCCAGAAGAATCCGCAGATGTGGACGCTGCCCTCTTAACTTCTCCCGAAAAATTCCTGACTCGTTTAACGATTTCTTCCCTACGCTTACTAAAAATAATCGCCGAAGATACGGGAGTAACCCTAGAAGAACTAACCCATAAACAGGTCATTCAATGGCTAGAAAAAGATAGTAAACTGCGTCGGGAACAGGGGATCGAAGCGGCAGTGCTGAAATGGTAAATAAACTCTTAAAAAATCAGCTACCCCTGACAATTTATGCTAGTTTTTAGCTATGAAGTTACTGGAGTTACAACAATGACAATTACCCTAAAAGTGCCTAGTATTGCCTGTGAAGGTTGCGCTAATACCATTACTAAAGCGATTAACAATCAGCAACCGGCAGCCCAAATATCGGTGGATGTAGCCAATAAAATCGTCACGGTAGAAACCACCGCATCCCCCGCAGAAATTACCCAATGGATCAGCGAAGTCGGCCATACTGTTGAGTCTAGCAGTGAGGGTTGACATCCTCCCCCGTTAAAAATAAACCTCTGGTAAAAATCCAGGGTAGTTCTATTTTTGTGTTGCTCAGATTAGTTTGACTCCCAAGCTTTCTAGTTGTTGGTTTATCCAAGCGGTTGCCGTTTCTTCCTCGGTTTCTATCGCTTTTTCTACTCCTATTTTAGCAATTTCTAGCAGTTGTTTGGATTTTTGCTTTTAAAGCACTCTTAGAGTAAGGGTGCGATCGCTTTTAAAAGTTCTGTTAATTTATTTTCAACTATGTCCCATACCACATCCAAATCAAGCTGATCGTATTTATGAACAATGACATCTCGCATTCCAGCCATTTCTCGCCAAGGAATTTCTGGATGTTGTTGACGGAAGATTACAGAAAGACGTTTAGTCGCTTCACCAATAATGGTAATTTGGTAGAGGATGGCAGACAATTTTTCATCATTGGTTTCCAATTCTGATTTACCGATACCATCGGTATAGCGCAAAATACGTCTAATAGAATTTACAATGTCGATTAGAGATTCTTGATCACGAAGCATATATAATCTGTGCTGATTCTAAAATGTTTTTACATCTTAGCCAGTTATCACTCCGTTTGAGTGCTGCTTTCACAATTAAATCTACTTTTCGATCAAAAATTGCTTGCAGTTCATCGCGCATTTGTAGGGTTTCAGTTAAACCTCGTTTAGCAGTTGGGGAAAAGGTAATTAAAATATCAATATCGCTATCTGAACGGAAATCTTCGCGTAAAACTGAACCAAATAATGCCAATTCGGTGACTTGCCACTTTTGACAAAATCCTTTAATTTGTTCCATTGGTAGATTTATTTTTGTGTTCATCAGATTAGGTTTACTCCCAAGCTTTCTAGTTGTTGGTTTATCGAAAAGGATCGATTACGATTAGAGGTAAAAGGAACAACCATTACATCATCTAAAATTTGATTAATATCATTAGCTGATACGATAACAGCAGCAGGAAGCTTAAACTGTTGAAATTGACTGGATGGTATGGGTACTTGACACAATACTACATCACCCTTTTGTAATTTCATCGGCAAAAATCTCGTCGTAGATGTCATGATCAGAACTAACCCATTCTTGATAAGCTTGAGAGGTAATTTGTTCAGTAAAGTTAAGTGTATTTGGGTTGTTATTTTGTAATTTTACTGCTAACTCTAACAATGGTCTTAATTGTTCATCGGAGAGATTTTGTGTTACTAAAGATAGTTTTTGTTTAATATTCATGGGTGGTTAGTCCAATTAATAGCTGTTACAATTATAATCTGTTTACTGTTGTTCATAGTCTGTAATAATGCTTTGAATATCCTTTACCGCCATATCAACTTGTTCAGATTTCGTGTAAATAGTTAACAGAATGATTGCCGTTGCAGTTTTGACGTAATAAATTAAACGGTATCCCCCACTTTTGCCTTTTTGAATATCACTATTTCGGACTCTCAACTTGAAGACAGTATAACCAATACTAGGTATTTTATCGCCAGGTAATTCTCCTTGCTCAAGTTGTTCAATCATAGGTTGAATATCATCTCGAATACTGCGATATTTCTTAGCAAGTGTGCGGAGATTTCGCTTGAATGTTGCCGAGGCTAAAACTTGAATTATCGGTTGATTAGTCATCTTCTAACCCTTCCCAAAGTTGAGAAACGGGAATGGTTTGTCCTGTCATGGCTTCATGCCAAGATTGCCGAAAGTCTGCTAAAATTTCTGCTTGAGATGTATCTTGGGTTTCCTCCTCTGGGATGAGAATAATAACTTCTACACGGCTGTTTTTGTCTATGATTAAAGGATGATCTAGGGTTAGTTGTCCTTGTTCATCAATGGTTGCCATAACCTTGAGTGCTTTCATGTTTCTCTCCTTCAGTGGGTTAGTTCAATATCTAAATGCTGCTAATTTTCCCAAAGTTTTACCTGATCAGAATCTTTTCTAGTTCTTTAACTAAAAATGGTAAATCATTTTTAACGGTATTCCAAACAATATCTTCATCAACATTTAAGTAATCGTGTACTACTTTACTCCGCATTCCGACGACTGCTTGCCAAGGAATTGTTGGATAATTCTCCCGAAAGTCTGGTGATACACGACGCGCTGCTTCTCCGATAATTTGCAATAAATGGGTGAGGGATAACCGTAAAAGTTCGTTATTATCAAAATCTTCTCGACTGACACCTTCTACAAAGCTAAGTGCTTTATTTGCTGTGTCAATCATGTGTTCAACATACACTTGATTATCTTTCTGCGACATAACACACCTCTGCTGTTGCTAAAACACGCTCACGAATATGATGATTAAGAGATTTGATGGTAACGAGATCAATAGTACGTCCATCAAATAATTGAGATAGTTCTTCTTGAATTTGATGAAGTTTGAGAAAACTAGGGGTAAAACCAAGTTCAAACTCAACGAGCATATCAATATCACTATCTGCGGTGAAATCATCTCGTAAAACTGAACCAAATAAGGAAAGTTTATGAATATGCCAATGTTGGCAAAGTTGTGAGAGTTTTTCTTGAGGAATTTTCATATTTTTGTGTTGATCAGATTAGTTTGACTCCCAAGCTTTCTAGTTGTTGGTTTATCCAAGCGGTTGCCGTTTCTTCATCGGTTTCTATTGCTTTTTCTACTCCTATTTTAGCAATTTCTAGGCGTTAAATTTTCCCCCCTTTTTAAGGGGGGATTAAGGGGGGATCGAAAGATTTAGCTGCTCACAAACCGCCTCAAAATTTCTTAATACCTGCGAATTCGTGAATCTAATAACCTTTAATCCATAGCTTTCTAATCGCGCAGTTCTCTCTTTATCATAGGCTTTTCCCTCATCCGTAAAGTGAGTATCTCCATCAATTTCAATCACAAGTTTGAGGCTAGGGCAATAAAAATCAACAATGAAATGATCAATGGGGCGTTGTCTTAGGACTTTGAATTTGAAATTTTTTAGATAGGAATACCACAGCCTTTTCTCTGCTAAGGTCATGTTCTTTCGCAGTTCTTTCGCTCTGGCTACTAGGGCAGTATTATAAGGTAGATGAAAGTCGCTGTTGTTTAGGGTCATTGATCCCCCCTACCCCCCTTAAAAAGGGGGGAAATGTCTAAGGATTCTAGTTGTTGGTTTATCCAAGCGGTTGCCGTTTCTTCATCGGTTTCTATCGCTTTTTCTACTCCTATTTTAGCAATTTCTAAGAGTTGTTTCGATTGCCAATTAGTTTGATTAAAACTCTCAACTTTTAATTGAATTAAATTTCCAATATTTTCCATTATATTTTCAGAAAAAACTGGAATACTTAGCTTTTTTAAAGCTCCAAGACTTAAAAATGGATTAATTTGTCCAGTAGATGCTTTTTCAATGAGTAGCTTTCCTAACTGAGAATTGAGAAAGCCTATTAAATAGTAAGGATTGAATCCAGATTTGAGGCGTAGCAATGCTACATCTTGATTGATATTAACCAATTTATTTAAGTTCTCAACAACTGCGGCATTTCCAACTTTACCTTTAATTGTTATCAGAATATCTCCATTTTTTATCTGTGTTCGTTTTAGTTCGTTGTGATGATGGAAGAGTAAAATGCGTTTCTGCGTTTCATAATTTATTTGAAAATCATCAATATGTTCGGCAGTTAAAAACTTTACATCTCCAAGACTCAAATCATGTCTTAAAGGAGTATGACCATTTGTAATGGTAACTAATATATCCTCAAGTTGAATAATATTTGAAGGATTAAGACTATTGATTTGTGCTAAAGCTTGATCATATTTCGGTTGATAATACTCAGCATCCAAGCGTCCAGAAGACAAAAAAGACTCAGAAAAACTCTTAACGGCGATGCTTTCTTCGGTGGGTTTCCAATCTTTTAAACCAAGTTCTGTTAATAGTAAATCTTCAGCTTGTTGGTAGATTATTTTACTTTTTTTCACTTCTATAGATGATTGATTGACTAACCGTTCTATTATTTTCTGAAAGTAATCAGACAGAACGGGAAAAAGAATATTTTTTAAGTAGTAAGGTGCTACTTCAGGCTGTACGCCTCCATACATCCCCTTGTTAATTTGCTCTTTTCCATAAATAGTATTTAGAAAAACTGCTAGAAATGACTGGTTAATTATTTTGTTTCTTAAGATCAAAACGTGAGATGATGCAATCGCTTGTATTTCCTCATTAAAAATTAAAGTATCTCCAAAATTTGCACCAGTTCTTGTGATCAGAATATCATTTTTTTTTATTTCATTCTTAGATAATTTTTCCGCATCTTCTAGAGATATATATACCTGATTCGATAAATCGACTCTTAACGGACGTAAGTTTTGAGTTCTAAAAAACAAGACTCCTGATAAATCATCTTCTACATACTCTCGCTTAATTTCTGTTGGATGAATAATTATAGGTTGTGTTTCACTCAGTCTCATAGATTGGGGTAATTCATTAATTTTGTCCTCAATCTGAAAGTATTTTCTTTTAAAAAACTCACTATCAAATCGAAAATTAATATTATGCTCAAGTACCTGAATAAATGAAATTTCTGTTGCTTCCAACCTATCCATTAACTGCTGATATTTAACCGCATCAAAAGCTCCCCCCCTGTCCCCCTTATTAAGGGGGGTGGCGTTAGCCGGGGGGATCTCAAAAAAACTTAAATTCTCCTTTTTAGCAAACTCAATAAAAGCCTCAGCGATACCATCTTCCGTTAATCCATCATGATTAAAAAGATCATGATCCACAATCCAATGATTATGTTTATCTAAGAGAAAATCCCCCGAATCATCAGACACTTTAACATAAACTTTTTCTCCAGAATTATCCTTGCCTGACTTCTGCATCGTCGCAAAAAAGATATTATAATCATCCTGACGAGGACAAAGTGCGCCTATTTTGGGATCATCATTCCATTTTTGCACCAATAACACCGAGGTTTTTGTTCCCGTATGGGGTTTAAAAGTATTACCATGTAATCCCACCACTGCCAAAATTCGACATCTTTCGGCAATAAAATCCCGAATATTCTTATCAGAAGAATTATTAAAGCGTCCTTGGGGTAAAACTATCGCCATTCTTCCCCCCGGTTTCAAAAAGTCTAGATTGCGCTCAATAAATAAAATATCGCGTCCGACTCCCTTTGTTTTTTCAGCTTTATCTTTGGTTAGCTCATAACGAGCAATTATGCGCCGTTCTCTGATATCACCCGCAAAAGGTGGATTTGCCATCAAAATATCGAATTGAAACTCTCGATAATCCTTACTGCCTTTGGGTCTAAGTTTTTTGAGACGATTAAATCCGGCAAAATAAACATTTTGCCAATCATCTTCTTTAGTAACCTCATCCCATAATTCATAATCTAGGGTGTTTAAATGTAGTACGTTTGTTTGTCCATCTCCAGCAATCAGATTGAGGGTTCGTGCTACCCTTACCGCTTTTTCATCAAAATCAATAGCAAACACCTTTTCTTCGACATATTCCTTACAACGGGGTGGCTTTTCTTCCAATGAAAATAAATGACTTGCTTCTAATCCCTCATCCTCTAGAATCTGCCGCCAAACATGAAAGATCGTATGTACTGGAAAACCCGATGAACCAGCTGCGGTATCAATCATATATTCATCTTCTTGGGGGTTAAGCATCTTCACACACAGATCAATCACATAACGAGGGGTGAAAAACTGTCCTTTTTCCCCTTTACTGCTTTGATTGATTAAATACTCAAATGCTTCATCAATTACATCTAAATTAGAGTTAAATAGCTTCGCATCCTCCAACGATGACACACACACCGATAGATGAGAGGGAGCAAGGCCAATCTTGACATCCTCACTAAATATACCTGGCCACTTTTTCTTAGCCCTATCAAACAAATCCTGAATCTTATTCTTGAGGGCGGCTTCCGTCTGTCCCGTATTGCGAAACTCTAGAAGGCGCGTCCTGCGGCGGTTTCCTTGCCCAGAATACCATTCATCGTAGAGCTTGGCAAAAATCAGCTTAAATAATTCCTCAAAGACATCTACCCCCGCATTTGCTAATACCTCATCTTCCATTTCTTCGATTAGCGTTTTCAGAGATTTATTCCTCTTCACCAACTTATCATTGGCGATTAAATCATCTAAAGTGAACTTAATCTGGAGAATATCTGCTAGGGTTTGATTAGAGTTAGGGATATCTGAAATATCTTCAAAATAATTGGGATCTTTGCGTTGATAATAGGAAATCTGATCGCCATTCGTCCAGACAGCCATCGGCGAACCTGTGCCGTTACAATAGGAACGTAGTTGTGCTTTTCCATCCTTCCACTTCGGACTCTTTACCTCTACCAAAATATAAACTGTGTTCAGGCGATCTTTGTCCATCACCGCAATATCTGCTCGTTTTACCTCCCTGCCAAAATTCACCCCATACTCCACCTGAATGCGACTGAGAGGATAATTTAAGCGATCGCTTAAAACCCTTAAATATAATTGTCTAATCGCTTCTTCTGGGGTAAGTTTAATCTCTTTTTTCCGTACTAAGCAAATTGTATAGGGAGCTTCCCCATTTTTCGTCTTTTTCAGCGTAATTGTCTGCTCTAATTGCTCAATTTCCGTCGGCGTAAACTGGGACAACTTATAACTTGAGTCTTTGAGAATATCAGCTAATTTCATAGGTTAAAGATGATAGAGATAATTAACAAATTTGGAGATATTAATCTGAGTAGCTTTTATCTCATCTCAGTTCTGAGAGTAGGATAAAAGTTTTTATACCAAGCATTGAAAGTAATCCCAGCCTTGACAAATTGAGTTAAGTAATCTATTTATGCAAGACTTTTCCCTGTACCAGCCAGTAGGCATGACTTGAAATCATTGTATTCTTGGCTATTAACTTAAGTTAAAGGTATATGGGGACTTAACTTTCCATTGGATCAAATTTTTTAAGATTCTTTCGATGTTCGCGGTTTCTCATCTCGGCAAAAGCGAGCAAACAGCGATCGCATTTGGCGCAGCTTTGCTGTGGCAATTGTCCGTGACTCAATATCTGTAATAATCTAATACAGCCCTTGTAAACCTTCTTTAAGCTCTGGGTTTTCGTCTTGATCGAGATGCACAAAATCGCCCTTAGATGAGAATTAGTTTACAAAAATTTACATTTGGAGATAAGGAGCAATGAGTCAAGTTTCCGGTACAGATGTTCCCGATTTGGGGCGTCGTCAATTTATGAACCTGTTGACCTTTGGTACAATTACCGGAGTAGCAGCGGGGGCTTTGTATCCGATTGTTAAGTATTTTATTCCCCCCTCGGCCGGTGGTACGGGTGGCGGTGTCACCGCTAAAGATGCCCTAGGCAATGATGTGATTGTCAGTCAATTTCTGACCAGCCATAACGCTGGCGATCGCACCTTAGCCCAAGGTTTAAAAGGCGACCCCACCTATTTAGTCGTCCAAGAGGACAAAACCCTGGCCAACTACGGAATTAACGCCGTCTGTACCCACTTAGGTTGTGTGGTGCCTTGGAATGCCAGCGAAGAAAAATTCATGTGTCCTTGCCACGGTTCCCAGTACAATGCCGAAGGAAAAGTAGTTCGCGGTCCAGCGCCTCTATCCTTAGCCCTCGCCCATGCCAACGTCACCGATAATGATAAAGTCGTCTTCTCCACTTGGACGGAAACCGACTTCCGCACCGGTGAAGAACCCTGGTGGTCCTAGATTATTCAATGTGACGAGATTTGGAATTATTCAACCGATAGAGATGAGAACATTCAACTTTTTAAGCTTCCCGCAAGTCCACAGACAGGCCCTAGTGAAAGCCGTCCTCGTGGCGATCGCTACCGTTTCCCTACTCCTAACCAGCGATGTCATTAACCCCCAATCTGCCCAAGCATATCCTTTTTGGGCGCAACAAACCGCCCCGGAAACCCCCAGAGAAGCAACCGGTCGGATTGTCTGCGCGAACTGCCATTTAGCCCAAAAACCCGCCGAAATTGAAATCCCTCACTCGGTATTACCCGATACCGTCTTTGAAGCAGTAGTAAAAATCCCCTACGATCCCGCCAGTCAACAGGTGTTAGGAGACGGATCGAAGGGGGGTTTAAACGTCGGTGCAGTCTTAATGCTACCGGATGGTTTTAAAATCGCGCCCCCCGATCGCATTCCCGAAGAAATGCAGGAAAAACTCGGTGGAGTCTATTTCCAATCCTACAAAGAAGGTCAAGATAACGTGGTTATCGTCGGCCCCTTACCCGGTGATCAATACAAAGAAATCGTTTTCCCCGTCCTGGCCCCCGATCCTAGCCAAAATAAAGGTATTCACTTCGGTAAATATGCTGTGCATTTAGGGGCCAATCGTGGTCGCGGTCAAGTGTACCCCACCGGTGAACCCAGCAATAATAACGCTTTCAAAGCTTCTACCGCAGGTACAATTAGCCAGATCAGCAAAACCGAAGCCGGTGGTTATGAAGTCACCATCACTTCCGAAGCTGGCCCCGTGGTGGAAAATATTCCCGCAGGTCCTGAGTTAATCGTCTCGGAAGGTCAAGCGATCGAAGTGGGACAATTTTTAACCAGTAACCCCAATGTCGGCGGTTTTGGTCAAAAAGAGACGGAAGTTGTCCTACAAAATCCCGGCCGGATCAAAGGATTAGTTTTATTCCTCGGTGGCATTATGTTATGCCAAATCCTCTTAGTTATTAAGAAAAAACAAGTGGAACAAGTACAAGCGGCCGAAATGAATTTCTAATCGCAATATTTCGGTTATTTTTGCTAGAAAGCGGGTTATTTGCCCGCTTTTTAGCTTTGAGTCAGGAAAATGCTCACCCCTCGCTGCCGTCTGATACAATCGGTTCAACTTAACCGATAAGTGTCAATTTTTTATGAATCAGTCGCTTGTTCCAGTCATTCTCGCCGGTGGTAAAGGGGAACGTTTTTGGCCTCTCAGTCGTCTAGCGCGTCCGAAACAGTTTCTCTGTCTTGATGGTAGTGGTCGCAGTCTTTTACAAGCAACGGCCGATCGTCTATTATCTTTAGGGGCAGGTTGGGAAAATCTCTGGGTAATTACCGCTAGTGCGATCGCTGATGGTGTCCGCGAACAACTGCCCGATTTACCGGAGAGTAACCTATTAGTGGAACCGGTGGGCAAGGATACGGCCCCGGCTGTGACTTGGGCCACCTTAGAAGTGATAAAACGTTATGGTAAGGAAGTGGCGATCGGTTTTTTTCCTGCCGATCATTATATTGGTAATCAAGAGGCTTATATTAACACTTTAAAAGCGGCCGTAGAAGTGGCCGTCAGCCAAAAAGCGATCGTTACTTTAGGGATTAAACCCGATTATCCCTCCACCGGTTACGGTTATATCGAACAGGGAGAAAATCAGGGCGAATTTAATGGTTTACCCGTCTATAAAGTGAGTCGTTTTACGGAAAAACCAGATCGCACCACGGCCGAAAAATTCCTAGAAACGGGACTTTTTAGCTGGAATAGCGGAATGTTTATCTTTCAGGGACAAGTGGTTTTAGAGGAGCTAAAAACCCACGCTAATAATATTTTACAACCTCTGATCGATCGGGGCATCGCTGCCTATGAGGATTTAGAGAAAAAAAGTATCGATTATGCTTTGATGGAAAAAACCCAACTCGCTTACGTTTTACCCGCTAATTTTGGTTGGGATGATCTGGGAGATTGGAATTCTCTGGAAAGATTACTAGAAGCAAAGGGCAAAAATATTGAACTGGCCAATCATGTCGGTTTGGATACGGAAGGCTCTATTATCTATGCTAGTGATGAGGAAGAAGCGATCGTTACTATTGGTTTAAAAGATCTGGTAATTGTTCGCGACGGTAAAGCAACTCTCGTTGTCCACAAAGATCGTACCCAAGATATTAAACAAGTTCTCAAGCACTTACAAACCGATCCCAAATTAGAGAAATTGTTATAGGATCGATATTAGTTACCAGCTTTTTCAGTAATCAGTGATCAGTAAACAGTAATCAGTAATCAGTGAAAAGACAGTAGGAAACTTCTATTTAATACTGCTAACTTAAAACTCAAATCTGATCACTGATAACTTCCCCACTGATAACTGATAACTGATAACTGATAACTGAAAGGGGTACATCTCATTTTTGTAAATCTACTAAGTTGGGATTTTTTAAGGGAAACTCTCTACTAAAATCGGGCGTTACTTTCGGTTTTATCGCTCAATCCAAGCTTTTGGGGGGTTCTACCCCCCAAACCCCCCGTCGGGGGACGAAGCGCCTCCCCCGAACCCCGGAGCGCATTAGTTTTTTTGTGGGATGCTTACACGCAGCTGCTGATATATCTGTAATAATTTAAGAGTCACTGATAATTGCTGATTATCGGTATTTCTGCAAATGTGGGATGCAGCCATCGATAAGTACCTAACTTCCCCACTGATAACTGATAACTAATAACTAATAACTGATAACTGATAACTGATAACTGATAACTGATAACTGATAACTGATAACTGATAACTGATAACTGATAACTGATAATACCGTGTTCTCACTCCCCCAAACCAGTCAAAGACAAAAAGAAATCCTTGAGATAGTTCTCGGCAACGGTTGGGACTATATGCGCGGGGTTTTAACCCTAGGAAAAACAGAAAATCCCCAGATTCCTACCCCAGAAGTTCTCAAAAAAATCCTTGTGGAATTGGGTCCTTTTTATGTCAAATTGGGACAGTTACTTAGTACCCGTCCCGATCTGCTACCTGCTAATTATATCGAGGCTTTAACTGCCCTACAAGCGCAAGTTCCTCCCGTTGCTTGGACGGATATAGAAATAGTCATCACCGAACAGTTAGCAAAACCGATCAAACAGGTATTTAAATATATTAATCCCCAACCGATCGCCGCAGGCTCGATCGGGCAAATTCATCGGGCAACTTTATTATCTGGGGAGGAAGTAGCGATTAAAGTCTTGCGTCCGGGGATCGAAAAAATTGTCGCCCAAGATAGTGCCTTAATTAAGGGAATTGCTGATTTAGTTGCCCTAACAGAATTTGGTCAAAGTTACGACGTTGTTAACTTAGCAGAGGAGTTTATTAAAGCAGTCAATGCGGAATTAGATTTTACCCAAGAAGGTCATTATACTGACAAATTACGCTATAATTTAACCCAGAGTCGTTGGTCAGAACCAAAACAGTTAGTTATTCCTAAAATTTATTGGGACTTAACTAATTCCAAGCTATTAGTGTTAGAATGGTTAGAAGGAAAACAAATTTTAGAAGCCGATGTTTCTAGACCGCCAACTGAGCAAGCAATTTCCCAAAGAAAAAGCGAAATAACTAGGATTTTGTTTCGGTCATTTTTTCAACAAATTTATATTGATGGCTTCTTTCATGCCGATCCTCACCCGGGTAATATTTTCTATCTTGACGATGGTAGAGTAGCTTTAATTGACTGTGGTATGGTGGGCAGATTAGACCCGCAAACTCAACAAATTTTAACAGAATTGTTATTAGCAATTGTTGACTTAGATGCGAAAAGATGCAGTCAACTAACTATTAAACTATCCGAGTCAGTAGTCCCGATTACTTTAGTACAATTAGAGGTGGATTATGAGCGGATGCTGCGAAAATATTATAACCTCAATTTAAATCAAATTAACTTTAGTGAGGTAGTTTATGAACTTTTGCAAGTTGCCCGTCGTAACAGAATTAAACTTCCGGGTAATTTAGGTTTATTCGCCAAAAGTCTCGCTAATTTAGAAGGAACTGCCCGAAAATTTAATCCTGATATCAATATCCTGGAAGAAGTCAAACCGCTATTAACTAATATTCTTGAACAACAGTTAATCGGTAGCACTCCCCTACAAACTGCCCTAAGAACAGTTTTAGACTTGAAATCTTTTTCCCTGAAATCTCCCCGTCAAATCGAAGTTTTACTAGATGGTTTAACCTCGGAAACTTTAAATATTAATCTGAAAATTCGCGACTTAGATAATCTCCGTCGCAGTTTAGATAATTCCGCCAATCGACTAGCTTTTAGTGTGATTATTGGTTCCTTAATTATCGGGGCCGCCATTGTCACAGCCAGCACCCAATCTCGGCAATTAACTATTATTAGTACCGTATTATTTGCTACAGCTAGTTTTATCGGTTTATGGTTAGTTGTCGGTATCCTGCGATCGGGGAGATTGCGCTAGAAATTATCGCCATTAAATTAAGATTTGTTGTTGTAAAAATTTCGCCCACCGACTAGCCAATTCAACTTCAGTAAAGGGAATTTTTTCAGGAGATCGCTCCTTAAAGATAAATTCTAGGAAAGGGGAACCCTGCGGGGGAAGAGCATCTAAATCCACCACTTGATTATTAACTAACAAACGGATTTCTTTTACCTCCTCTAGGGAAAAAGTTTGTAAATTAATCACTCCCTTACGAGTTGGTTTTCCCCAAGTGATAATTTTATCTTTTTGACCTAAGACAGAATATATATCATACTTAGCTCGCTCGAAGTTTTCCGCCCATTGTCGATAGATTTCCACTTTTTGGTATTCATTCCAACCACTCCAGGCCAACCAAATAAACAGAATTAATAAAGGTGTCCACAATAAACCGCGTTCCATAAACTATCTCTCCAAAATTCTGGCCAATTAATCGTATTTTAGGCTAATTTGCAGCCAGGAATTATCAGCCGTCGGCCTTTTTTCCCCACTTCCCAACCCGCAACGGTCAAACCCTTTGCTAATTTTTGGCTTTTTACTTGCTATAATCGAGTGTCGAATTTGAGTAGGAGACGGGAGAAAATGGCCGATTGGCAGGAAATAGAGGGGGGGATCACGGCCCCAAAAGGATTTAAATCCGCAGGGATGGCCGCGGGCCTAAAACCGTCCGGTTTGCCCGATTTAGCCCTCATTGTCTCGGAAACAGAAGCGATCGCCGCCGGAGTCTTTACCACCAGTCAAGTGCGGGCCGCTTGCGTCGATTATTGCCGTCAACGCCTACAAACTAAAGCCAGCGCCAGGGCGATTTTGTGTAATGCTGGCCAAGCAAACGCCGCCACGGGGGAAGCTGGATGGCAAGACGCTCTCGATAGTGCCGCCGCCTTGAGCCAAGTTTTAGGGATTCCCGCCGATGCAATTTTGCTGGCTTCTACGGGAGTGATCGGGCAACGGATTCGCATGGATGCGTTAACCGCCGCTTTACCGACCTTAGCGGGTTTATTGTCGGAAAATGGTGGCGAAAGCACGGCCCGGGCGATTATGACCACGGATCTAGTCCCCAAATCGATCGCCTTGCAAACCACCATCGATGGTCGTCCGGTCACAATTGGGGGAATTGCCAAGGGATCGGGGATGATTCACCCGAATATGGCGACGATGCTCTCCTTTATCACCTGTGATGCCGCAGTATCGACGGTTCTCTGGCAAAATATGTTAAGTCGGGCGGCCAATAAAAGTTTTAATCAGATCACGGTGGATGGGGACACCAGTACCAATGACAGTCTGATCGCCTTGGCTAACGGTCAATCGCGCACCACAGCCATCACAGAAATGGGCCGGGATGCCCAAAAGTTAGAGGCCATGTTAACGGAAGTTTGTCAATACTTGGCTAAAGCGATCGCCCGGGATGGGGAAGGAGCCACCTGTTTAATAGAAGTGCGGGTTTCGGGGGCGGCTGATGATCAGTCCGCTCGTCAGATTGCTCGCACCATTGCCGGTTCTTCCTTGGTAAAATCGGCGGTTTTCGGTCGAGATCCCAACTGGGGACGAATTGCGGCGGCCGCGGGCCGGGCCGGGATAGTCTTCCATCAAGAAGACCTGCAAATCAAGTTAGGCGACTTCGTGATGATGGAAAATGGTCAACCTCTGGCGTTCGATCGAGCTAGTGCCAGTAATTACCTGAAAGCGGCAGCAAGCGGGGCTTATTTACGAGAAGATACCGTTTTAATGTCTATCTGTATCGGTAACGGTTCGGGAACAGGTACGGCCTGGGGTTGCGATCTTAGTTACGATTACGTCAAAATTAACGCCGAGTACACCACCTAGGGTTTGCTGAAAAAGCTTTTCCTGGGGGCAGGGTGTGGGGTGTGGGGTGTGGGGTGTGGGGTTTTACCCATTTTCAGGACGTTCGGCGAAGCTCAGTCGTAGGACGGTGAGCTTGTGGACGGTGAGCTTGTCGAATCCGTCGAACCGCCGTGGTCAATTACCTAATTTTCAGGGAAAAAGTACCTGAATTTTCCCCCCAATCACTCCAAAGGTCGGCACTTTTTGAGGGAAAACAAGTCTAAAAACCCTATCCAACAAGGTTTTTAGATTTATTCAGCAAACACCACCTAAAGCCGCCCAAAAATTAAGGAGAGACCAAATAACTGGTCTCTCCAGGCCTAATTTAACCCTCGGTTTCCTCTCTGGTTTGGATAAACAGAATCAAGAGGAAAACGGTGGGGACTAGGACGAATAGGATACTAGCGATAAAGCCGAGATTATTTACTTGCATGAGTTAACTCCCTTAAGTGACAACGGATTTACATTAAAGATTAACTCCTAGAATATCATCCCAGAGGGCGTTGCTGATTTGAGAGGGGAACTGGGGAAGTGGCAGAAAGTCCCGAGGTTTCCTTCCCCACACCCTACACCCCACACCCTACACCCCACACCCTACACCCCACACCCTACACCCCACACCCCACACCCCACACCCCACACCCTACACCCTACACCCCACACCCCACACCCCACACCCTCTTTCAAGTCAGGTAGTTACCTTTTCACCCCCTTGGCTCGCGCGTTTTTAATCGGTACTTTTGGCTCGGTGGCGATGATGTGAAGATCGATATTTTTCTGCCAGATCAGGCGCATAAGTTTTTGGGTGAAAGAACCTTTGATTAAATGCTTCCAGCGCGATTGAAGGCTCTCCCCGATCACGATCTGGGTGATTCGTTCGCGCTCGGCCACTTCGGCGATCGCTGCCGCCACCTGATAGCTTTTAACTCGTAAGAATTTCCCCTCGAATTCCCGACATAAACGTTCGCAGGTTTCGATATGTAAAGCCTCCTCTTTGGTGAGAAAGCGATCGGGGTTATCGACGAAAATCACAAAAAATTCCGCGTTCATATACCCCGCTATCCGCGCTCCCCGACGTAATAATCGTAAAGAGTTTGGATAGGTGGAAATACAGACTAATACCCGTTCGTGAACGGGACAGGATTGACCGATAAATTTGGTGGAATTACTCGCTTCTTCTTCCACCGTATCGGCCACTTCGCGCAGGGCGAGTTCCCGTAGGGCGATTAAATTGCGCCGTTGAAAGAAATTATTTAAAGATTGTTCGATCTTTTCGGGAGCGTAGATTTTTCCTGCTAATAATCTTTCCTCTAGGGTTTCGGCGGTAACATCTACCACGACCACTTCATCAGCTTCCTCCAAAATTCGATCGGGTATTCGCTCTCGCACCACCACCCCGGTGATTCGGGCAACCAGATCGTTTAAACTCTCGATATGCTGGATATTCACGGTCGAGTAAACATCGATTCCCCGGGATAAAATTATCTCCACGTCCTGAAAGCGTTTCTCTCGCTCCGAACCGGGTGCGTTCGTGTGGGCTAATTCATCGATGAGACACAGCCGGGGTGAGCGGGCGATAATCGCTTCTGTATCCATTTCCGAGAGAGTAAATCCCTCTTTCTCTAGGATTTTTCTCGGTACGATTTCCAATCCCTCGGCTTTTTCGGCGGTCTCTTTCCGTCCGTGGGTTTCGAGCAGTCCAATCACCACGTCGGTTCCCTGCTTTCTGAGGCTATGGCCCTCCTCCAGCATCTTATAGGTTTTCCCGACCCCCGGGGCCATCCCGATAAAAATTTTATGTCTTCCCCGTCGCACAATTGTCTCCTTTTTGGCAACTTGCCTTGTAGATTAAGATAATTCGATCGTAGCCGGGGGAATTGAATATCATCAATGATTCGTGCATTTTTCCTCTGTTTAGTTCACTTAATCCAGAAAACTATTGAGACTATTGTTCCAAAAATTGCCGCAACTCCTCAAAAGAATTAACGGTTAGTGCCGATTTCAGTAACTTGTCTAAAATCGATAATACGGAAATTGTATCGACCGCTTGCTCAATTTCTATTGGAATGTCACCCCATCGCATTTTTAACACCATCTTAACATAGTTACGAGCATTTTCTCGCTCCAATTTTCCTTCCTCGTAACTCTATATTACTTATTAAAGGCATGGTTCTTTCCTCCTCAAATTGTTTGATTTTACTCTCTAAACTTGACTGCAATTCAGGGGATAAAGTCATCATCTTGTCGATGATTTCAAACAGTTTAATTATCTATTCCCTCTCGAACTCCTTTTCATACAATCCCCTGATTAACTTCCATTTCCACTGTTCCCGTTGTGGCAGTTTCCAGAAAACGGTCCGAGAAACCCGTTTTCTCTGTGTGGCTAGGTTAATTTATCAGTGTGAAATCAGCCGCTATCAGGGTAGGAACAGTCAACAAATTGGCAAATTCAGAGCCACTTCCTAAGCCAGCAGCACTACCATTTTGATTGTAGTAGATACTGCCACTGCTGTTACTGTAAACGATAAAAGCACTGCTAGTGGCGACTAAATCATCGTCAGCGACGCTGGCAAATTCAGCCGCTTGACTGAAGCCATTGCCAATGCTACTTTGCAAAGCGGAAAAGATGGCTTTACTTAATACTATTTTATCACTGCCTGGGGTGAAATCGCTGATGGCATCGATTCCTAAATTACTACTGTTGAAGATAAAGTTATCGCTACCATTACCACCAGTGAGTAAATCATCGCCGGAACCACCAATTAAACTATCGTTTCCGTCTTGACCGGTTAATTGATCGTTGCCGCCACCACCAGTTAGAGTATTATTAAGGCTATTCCCGGTTAGTCGGTCATTACCGCTATCGCCAATAATATTTTCGATGGTGTTATTTGCCGAAAAAGTCAATCTTAGATTATTGGTGACGACGGTTTGGTTTGTAGTAATCCCTAAGTTAACTCTTACTGCGGTATTTGTCCCAGTAAAGTCGAGGGTATCGATACCGCCGGTGGTAGTTTCTTGGATGATATCGCTTCCTAATGGGGTTGAAGCATTGAAACAGTAAATATCGTTACCATTAGCACCAGCGAGGATATTGTTACCGCTATTTCCGGTGATTTTATTGTCACCAGCGTTACCTGTACCGTTAATATTATTACTGCCAATTAGTCTGAGGTTTTCGACATTGTTGGGTAAGGTGCGAGTAATTGCGCTTTGTAGGGTGTCAGTAATAATTACTTGTCCAATTGCTTCCTCGGGATTGATGGTAGCATTAACGGGATTTGATAGGGTTACTGTAAAGGCTTCATCGGCTTCGTTGAGGTTATCATTGAGGATGGGAATGCTAATAGTAGCGGTGGCAGTATTAGGTGCAATGGTGAGGGTTCCTGTCTGGCTAGTGTAATCTACATTGGCGGTAGCATCAATGGCTGTAGTGGTATAGTTGACAGTAATTTGTTGTGGATTGGGGTTATCAACCGTAACGGTGAGGATTGCATTACTATCTTTACCTTCCACCACGGTGATGTCATTGATGGAGAGTTGGGGGAAATCATCATTGGTAATTGTCCCCGTCACTGCGGTAGTTGTCCCAACTGTATAACCAGTCCCAGAAGCAAGAGTTAAAATAACAGTTTCATCACTTTCTACTGTAGTATCAGCAGTGGGGTCAACTGTTACAGTAGCAGTGGATGAACCAGCAGCAAAGGTGACACTGGTGGGAATAGAAGTGTAATCGGTTCCATTAGTAGCTGTTCCCCCAACTGTATAGTTAGCGGTTAAGGCGCTGGTAGTAGAACCGGTACGAGTAAAGGTATAGACTAAGTTAGTTGTCCCATCTTCAGTTACGCTTGCGGGAGAGACAGCAAGAGTAATACTGGGGAAATCATCATTGGTAATCGTCCCCGTCACTGCGGTAGTTGTCCCAACTGTATAACCAGTCCCAGAAGTAAGAGTTAAAGCAACAGTTTCATCACTTTCTACTGTAGTATCAGCAGTGGGGTCAACTGTTACAGTAGCAGTCGCTGAACCAGCAGCAAAGGTGACACTGGTGGGAATAGAAGTGTAATCGGTTCCATTAGTAGCTGTTCCCCCAACTGTATAGTTAGCGGTTAAGGCGCTGGTAGTAGAACCAGTACGAGTGAAGGTATAGACTAAGTTAGTTGTCCCATCTTCTGTCACACTACTGGGAGAGACAGCAAGAGTAATACTAGGGAAATCATCATTGGTAATCGTCCCCGTCACTGCGGTAGTTGTCCCAACTGTATAACCAGTCCCAGAAGCAAGAGTTAAAGCAACAGTTTCATCACTTTCTACTGTAGTATCAGCAGTGGGGTCAACTATTACAGTAGCAGTCGCTGAACCAGCCAGAAAATTCACTGTCCCAGTTGTACTGGTATAACTAGCTGCACCGGTTTGAGTGTAATCTGTGCTAAAAGTAGCTGTTCCCCCAACTGTATAGTTAGCGGTTAAGGCGCTGGTAGTAGAACCAGTACGAGTGAAGGTATAGACTAAGTTAGTTGTCCCGTCTTCATTGACACTACTGGGAGAAACCGCAAGAGTAATACTAGGGAAATCATCATTGGTAATCGTCCCCGTCACTGCGGTAGTTGTCCCAACTGTATAACCAGTCCCAGAAGCAAGAGTTAAAGCAACAGTTTCATCACTTTCTACTGTAGTATCAGCAGTGGGGTCAACTATTACAGTAGCAGTCGCTGAACCAGCAGCAAAGGTGACACTGGTGGGAATAGAAGTGTAATCGGTTCCATTAGTAGCTGTTCCCCCAACTGTATAGTTAGCGGTTAAGGCGCTGGTAGTAGAACCGGTACGAGTAAAGGTATAGACTAAGTTAGTTGTCCCATCTTCTGTCACACTACTGGGAGAGACAGCAAGAGTAATACTAGGGAAATCATCATTGGTAATCGTCCCCGTCACTGCGGTAGTTGTCCCAACTGTATAACCAGTCCCAGAAGCAAGAGTTAAAGCAACAGTTTCATCACTTTCTACTGTAGTATCAGCAGTGGGGTCAACTATTACAGTAGCAGTCGCTGAACCAGCCAGAAAATTCACTGTCCCAGTTGTACTGGTATAACTAGCTGCACCGGTTTGAGTGTAATCTGTGCTAAAAGTAGCTGTTCCCCCAACTGTATAGTTAGCGGTTAAGGCGCTGGTAGTAGAACCAGTACGAGTGAAGGTATAGACTAAGTTAGTTGTCCCATCTTCTGTCACACTACTGGGAGAGACAGCAAGAGTAATACTAGGGAAATCATCATTGGTAATCGTCCCCGTCACTGCGGTAGTTGTCCCAACTGTATAACCAGTCCCAGAAGCAAGAGTTAAAGCAACAGTTTCATCACTTTCTACTGTAGTATCAGCAGTGGGGTCAACTATTACAGTAGCAGTCGCTGAACCAGCCAGAAAATTCACTGTCCCAGTTGTACTGGTATAACTAGCTGCACCGGTTTGAGTGTAATCTGTGCTAAAAGTAGCTGTTCCCCCAACTGTATAGTTAGCGGTTAAGGCGCTGGTAGTAGAACCAGTACGAGTGAAGGTATAGACTAAGTTAGTTGTCCCGTCTTCATTGACACTACTGGGAGAAACCGCAAGAGTAATACTAGGGAAATCATCATTGGTAATCGTCCCCGTCACTGCGGTAGTTGTCCCAACTGTATAACCAGTCCCAGAAGCAAGAGTTAAAGCAACAGTTTCATCACTTTCTACTGTAGTATCAGCAGTGGGGTCAACTATTACAGTAGCAGTCGCTGAACCAGCAGCAAAGGTGACACTGGTGGGAATAGAAGTGTAATCGGTTCCATTAGTAGCTGTTCCCCCAACTGTATAGTTAGCGGTTAAGGCGCTGGTAGTAGAACCGGTACGAGTAAAGGTATAGACTAAGTTAGTTGTCCCATCTTCTGTCACACTACTGGGAGAGACAGCAAGAGTAATACTAGGGAAATCATCATTGGTAATCGTCCCCGTCACTGCGGTAGTTGTCCCAACTGTATAACCAGTCCCAGAAGCAAGAGTTAAAGCAACAGTTTCATCACTTTCTACTGTAGTATCAGCAGTGGGGTCAACTGTTACAGTAGCAGTCGCTGAACCAGCAGCAAAGGTGACACTGGTGGGAATAGAAGTGTAATCGGTTCCATTAGTAGCTGTTCCCCCAACTGTATAGTTAGCGGTTAAGGCGCTGGTAGTAGAACCAGTACGAGTGAAGGTATAGACTAAGTTAGTTGTCCCATCTTCTGTCACACTACTGGGAGAGACAGCAAGAGTAACAGTTTGTGGATTGGTAAACTCACTCACATCAATAATCTGCAATCCGCCTTCACGCGCAGCTACATAAGCATAACTACCGACTACTTTCACATCAAAAGCATAGTCATAGTTGTTTTGATAATTACCTTTGATAGTGGGATTAGTAGGGTTGCTGATGTCGATGATTTGCAGTCCACCTCCTCCAGCAGCTAGATATGCGTAATTCCCTACTACTTGCACATCAGTAGCCTCGCCGGAACTATAATAATTGCCTTTTAATATGGGGTTGGTGGGATTGCTGATGTCGATGATTTGCAATCCTGAATCATAATCAGCCAAATATGCGTAATTTCCCACTACTTCCACATCCCTAGCATTACCGGAACTATAATAATTGCCTTTTAATATGGGGTTGGTGGGATTGCTAATGTCGATGATTTGCAGTCCTGAAAAATAATCAGCTATATAAGCATAATTCCCCACTACCTGTACACCATCAGCAAAACCAGAACTATCATCATAACTGCCTTTTAATATGGGGTTGGTGGGATTGCTGATATCGATGATTTGCAGTAATGAATTCCCATTAGCCAAATATGCGTAATTCCCCACTACTTGCACATCACCGACTGCACTAAAATTGTCATAATTACCGATGAAAGTGGGGTTGGTGGGGTTACTGATGTTGATAATTTGTAGTCCTGAACTCCCATCAGCTAGATATGCGTAATTCCCCACTACTTCCACATCCCAAGCGCCGTCAGTATCATAATTGCCTTTGAAAATGGGGTTAGTGGGGTTACTGATGTCGATGATTTGCAGTCCTGAATCATAATCAGCCAAATATGCGTAATTTCCCACTACTTCCACACCAAAAGCCCATCCAGGAGTATCATATTTGCTGATGAAAGTGGGGATAGGGGGGTTGATATCGTCATTAATTGTTCCCGTCACTGTGGTGGTTGTCCCCACTGTATAACCAGTCCCCGAAGCGAGGGTTAAAGTTACAGTTTCATCCGGGTCAGCTATATTATCTACTGTCGGGTCAATTGTTACGGTAGCATTATTAGCATTAGCGGCGAAAGTCACTGTCCCTGTTGTCCCATTAAAACTCGCTGCACCGGTTTGGCTGTAGTCTGTATTAAGGGTAGCTGTCCCCCCAACTGTATAGTTAACTGTCAAAGCATTGGTTGTTACACCCTCGCGGTAGAAGAAGTAAGCTAAGTTGGTTGTCCCATCTTCGGTAACAAGACTAGGAGAAACCTGAAGAGTAACACGGGTATCATCATTGAGAATCGTCCCCGTCACTGGAGTAGTTGTTCCAACTGTATAGTCAGTCCCAGAAGTGAGGGTTAAGCTGACGGTTTCGTCATCTTCAACAGTTGTATCAGCCGTGGGGTCAACTGTTACAGTAGCAGTCGCAGAATTAGCAGCAAAAGTCACTGTCCGTGTTTCACTTGGGAAACTTGGGAAACTGGCTGCACCAGTTTGACTGTAATCTGTGTTAAAGGTAGCTGTCCCCCCGACTGTATAGTTGACGGTTAAGGGATTGGTTGTGTCTCCTGTGCGGGTGAAAGTGTAAACTAAATTAGTTGTTCCATCTTCAGTAACACTGGTGGTGGAAACTGCTAAGGTGACACTTGGTAAAGGCGATGGGTTATTGAAGTTACTGACATCAATAATCTTTAAACCGTCAAAATAATCAGCTAGATATGCGTAATTCCCCACTACTTCCACACCATAAGCAACGGTAGAAAAATCATTGTAATAGTCGATGAGAGTGGGGTTAGTCGGGTTGCTAATGTCAATGATTTTCAGTCCTGCCATATCATCAGTTAAATAAGCGTAGTTCCCCACTACTTCCACATCACCAGCAACGCCGTTAGTATCATAATTGCCTTTGAGAGTTGGGTTAGTGGGGTTGCTGATGTCGATGATTTGCAGTCCTCCATCCCAACCATCAGCTACATAAGCGTAGTTGCCTACTACTTCCACATCACTAGCAATGCCAGGAGTATCATAATTACCTTTCAGAGTGGGGTTTTCCGGGTTACTGACATCGATAATTTGCAGTCCTGACTCATAATCAGCTACATAAGCGTAATTACCGATTACTTGGACTTCCAAAGCTCGACTAGAAGTATCATAATTGCCGATGAGAGTGGGGTTGCTTGGATTGCTGATGTCGATGATTGTCAGTCCTTGATAATCACTAGCTACATAAGCGTAGTTTCCCACTACCTCCAGCCCATAAGCCGAACCAAGAGGCCAATCAGAATAATTGCCTGTCAGAGTGGGGTTAGTGGGGTTACTGATGTCGATGATTTGCAGTCCTGACGCATAATCAGCTACATAAGCGTAATTGCCGACTATTTGCACATCCATAGCGAAGCCAGAAGTATCATAATTGCCAATGAGAGTGGGGTTAGTAGGGGTGCTGATGTCGATGATTTGCAGCCCTAAACTAAAATCAGCTACATAAGCATAGTTTCCCACTACATAAACCCCATAAGCATTGCCAGGAGTATCATAATTACCCACTAAAGAAAGAGTAAATACTCCCTGATAAGTAGCTAAAGTCTCTCCATTAAACGCCAAGGAAATATTCAAATCTTGCTCACTTTCAGCGGGAGAAACTATTACCTCTAACTCCCAATCTCCTCCCCCTCGACTACTTCCCGTAGGTGTCGCTGAAGCCATCACCGTCGCACCCGTCAACTGATGTAACTTCTCAATAAACTCTTCCCCTGCATCTCCCGCTGCTACCTGACAACCGTACAGTAGAATACGATTAATCTTTGCCCAATTCTGTAACTGTTGGCGGTAATCGTAAATATTTGTTAAATTAAGTTGACAATTCCCTAAATATAAGCATCCAGGCGCACCATGGGAAACGAGGTGAATGGTGGTAATCTGGGGATTTTGTTGTAAAAAAGCGGTGATTTGCTCGATTCCGTCTTCCTTGGCAGAGAGAATAACGGTGGCGATTCCGGGGATTACTCCAGCTTGGAGACTTTGATAATCGGTGACACCAGCATCGAGGAAAACTACGGACTGGTTGAGATTGGTTTGGCGAGACATAATACAAGGGTTCCTGGTGAGTGGTGTAGGGTGGGCATTGCCCACAAGCTGCTTTAATATTATTTATTCAGTCGAGTCAGCCTGTTTTCCGCAACCGCAGCCAGTCGAGGTTAGGCTTGAAGACTGTCAAACCATCAATTAATCGTTTCTACCATCTTGAGAGCGTTTTTTTCTACCGTCAATAGAATATAAAATATGCTTATTTTTTTTTTTTTTTTTCATCAGGTTTATTCATGAATCAGAGAAAATCAAATTAAATTCGGTGCAGTCAAACCTTAACCAAGGCATCAGAAAACGGGTTTCTTGAAGAAACCCGTTTTATTGAAGAGAAATCCGTTTTCTCGTTGTTACTTTTGTCTGAGAGTTTTAAGGTGAATTGGTAGGCAGTGTATAGTCCTTTGAATACATCTATAAAATCAAAAGGTATATCGGAGAAATATGGACTAATAAAATCATACAAATTATCATAAAACTCTCCCAATTAAATTGGCTTCTTATCTCCAATTGTTGAAAATAAAAGATTTTGTAAATCAGTATAATTATTGCTAAAACAGATTTTTGGGCTTCATATAAATGAGGTTTTGTCGAGCGAATATTAATATCATCAATATATTTATATTCCACAGACTCTTTTAAAGATAGCTCTAATTTTCCATCAATACAGGTGGGAGGCGGATCTAAACTACATTGAGCAGCCGCCTTTAAAACCCATTCTGCTTTATTCAATGACTCCATACATAAGTACCTAAGCAAAATTAATTACACATATCTAAACACCTCTTGCCGTTCGGCGGTTCGGCGGTTCGGCGGTTCGGCTGAGCTCACCGTCGAAGCCTGAGCTCACCGTCGAAGCCTGAGCTCACCGTCGAAGCCTGAGCTCACGGCCGAAGCCTCTTGCCTCTTGCCTCTTGCCTATCTTCACTAGGAAATTAATTTTGCACGACTACTTATTATAGTCACTTCGCTTCGTGCAGAGAACACATTACCTACATCTAGTTTAATCTCTAGAAGTAATCCTTTACATTCGTATAGAGTATTAGAACTAATTACTCTAATGTCATAAGAACCAGCAGCTAGTGACATTGAATTCAATTCATTTACCAGCAAAAAGGGAAAGAGATAAAATAAAATGCTTTTATTTCTTTGTTTATTTTTCATGATAAAAATTTCGATTTAATGGGACATGGTTAAGTTAAAATTTTATCATAATATTTTCCCAATTGTTCATTCAAATAACAAGAAAAATTTTAAGGTATCTTAAGTTAGCAGTAGTAGATTAAAAAGGTTTTATTTAACTATTATTTTTAAAGTATTTCCCTGTATTTCAGTAAAGTAGGGGGCTTATTCAGCCCCCCATAAAACCCTAACTACCGCCAATCCTTGCCACATCGCGGGCGTTGGCTTCAAAAGCGGCATCGAGGGCAGAATCGCCGGTTAAACCAGAATCTAACGCCTCTTTAATACACTGCAACATCCGCTTATAATCCTTGGGCATTACTTTAACAAACTTGGGCAACATTTCCGACCAATTTGCTAAAACTAGGGACGCTTTTTGACTTTGGGTGTAATCAGCATGGCGTTGAATTAACTCGCGTAAATCGTCGATTTCTTCCCCTTCTAGCGCCTCTAAAGCCACCATTTGGGTATTGCAACGAGTGGCGAAATCCCCCGACTCATCGAGGACGTAGGCGACACCACCACTCATTCCGGCGGCGAAATTGCGACCAGTGGGCCCTAAAACAACGACTTTACCCCCCGTCATATACTCGCAAGCGTGGTCGCCAACGGACTCAACCACCGTAGTCACCCCAGAGTTACGCACCCCAAAACGTTCCCCAGCAACCCCAGAAATATACACCTCACCACTGGTTGCACCGTATAAAGCCACATTACCGATGATAATATTATCCTCGGCCACAAAAGTGGAACCTTTGGGCGGATAAACGATGATTTTGCCACCGCTTAAACCCTTACCCACATAATCATTGGCATCCCCTTCTAACTCCAGTGTCACCCCTTTGGGAACAAAAGCACCGAAACTCTGCCCCGCGCTGCCCTGAAAATGGAGATGTACGGTATCTTCGGGTAAACCCTCCCAGTGACGTTTAGTGATTTCGTTGCCTAAAATCGTCCCCACCACGCGGTTAATATTTTTAATCGGTAGTGTCGCCTTGACTTTTTCGCCTTTTTCAATGGCATCTTTGCATAAATCCAGTAAAACGGTTATATCCAAGCACTTATCTAAACCGTGGTCCTGGGGAATCTGACAATAACGCCCTACCTCTGCATCTACCTCCGGTTGATAGAGAATCGGAGTTAGGTCAATTCCTTTCGCTTTCCAATGTTCTACAGCCTGTTTTGGCTCTAATACATCAGTTCGCCCCACCATTTCATTTAAGGTGCGGAATCCCAATTCGGCCATAATTTCCCGCACTTCCTGGGCGATAAATTTCATGAAATTCACCGTATATTCGGGATCCCCGATGAAATTCTTCCGTAATAACGGATCCTGGGTCGCTACCCCCGCCGGACAGGTATTAAGATGACAAACCCGCATCATAATACATCCTAACGTCACCAGTGGCGCGGTCGAAAAACCGAATTCTTCAGCCCCCAATAGGGTTGCCACCACCACATCGCGGCCGGTTTTCATCTGGCCATCGGTTTCCACCGCGATGCGACTGCGAAGATTATTTAACACCAATGTTTGATGGGTTTCTGCTAGTCCCAACTCCCAGGGTAAACCCGCGTGTTTAATCGAGGTTTGGGGTGAAGCACCGGTCCCACCATCGAAACCAGAGATTAAAACCACGTCAGCGTGAGCTTTAGCGACTCCGGCGGCGATTGTGCCAACTCCCACCTCAGAAACCAGTTTTACGCTCACTCTGGCCGCACGATTGGCATTTTTTAGGTCATGAATCAACTCCGCTAGGTCTTCAATCGAGTAGATATCGTGATGGGGTGGGGGAGAGATTAAACCAACTCCGGGGGTGGAGTGACGGACTTTGGCAATCCAAGGATAGACTTTTTTACCAGGTAATTGACCGCCTTCGCCAGGTTTTGCCCCCTGGGCCATTTTTATCTGCAATTCTCGCGCTTGGGAAAGGTAAAGACTGGTGACACCAAAACGGCCGGAAGCTACCTGTTTAATGGCACTATTTTTCGAGTCTCCCCGTTCATTTGTCCAAGTGTAGCGCTCGGAATCTTCGCCCCCTTCTCCGGTGTTCGACTTGCCACCGATACGATTCATGGCAATAGCGAGGGATTCGTGGGCCTCTTTGGAAATGGAACCGTAACTCATGGCCCCGGTTTTAAAGCGTTTCATAATCGCTTCAATCGGTTCCACTTCTTCGATGGGGATACTTTCCCGGTTTTTAAAGGTTAATAGTCCCCGCAGAGTGAAGAATTTTTGATTTTGTTGGTTGACCAGTTGGGAATACTTCTTAAAGAGGTCGTATTTGCCCAATTTTACCGCTTGTTGCAGGGTATGAATGGTTTCTGGGCTAAAAAGATGGGCTTCCCCGTCTTTACGCCATTGATATTCACCGCCAATATCGAGGGTATGCACATTAACATCCCGGTCGGGGAAAGCGTGGCCGTGTCTGAGTAAGGATTCTTTGGCAATAATTTCTAAATCGGCCCCTTCAATGCGGGAAGCTGTCCAAGTAAAATAGCGATCGACTACCGATCGATTTAAGCCAATAGCCTCGAATATTTGCGCCCCACGGTAGCTTTGCAGGGTAGAAATGCCAATTTTAGAGGCCACTTTAATTACGCCCTTGGTGGCGGCTTTTATGTAGTTTTTACAGGCGGTCTGGTGGTCAACTCCTACCAATAAACCTTCCTCGATCATACTGCCGAGGGTGGCAAAGGCTAGATAGGGATTAATCGCACCGCAACCATAACCGAGTAAAAGGGCGTAGTGATGCACTTCCCGGGGTTCGCCGGATTCCAGGACAAGGCCGACTCTGGTGCGGGTTCCCTGCCGGATGAGGTGGTGGTGTAACCCGGCAACCGCCAGCAGTGAGGGAATCGGGGCGTGATTTTTATCGATACCTCGATCGCTTAAAATAATAATGCTCGCGCCCGCTAAAATTGCCTCGTCCACCTCTTGACAAATTGCCTCAATTGTGCTACGCATCCCCTCGACTCCCGAAGTGGGATCGAAGAGAATGGGAATAGTCACGGTTTTAAATTCGCTATTGCCTTGTAAACGCGCTAATTGGGCATTAGTGAGGATGGGAGAGTTAAGTTTAATCAGGTGACAGCTTTCGGGCTGCGGATCCAAGAGATTTCTCTCAGCACCGATAGTGGTGATGGGAGAGGTGATAATTTCTTCGCGAATTGAGTCAATCGGGGGGTTAGTGACTTGGGCGAATAACTGCTGAAAGTAATCATAAAGCAGTTTTGGGCGATCGGACAAGACGGCTAGGGGTGTATCGGAACCCATGGAACCCACTGCTTCCACTCCATCCCGGCCCATGGGGGCTAATAAAAGACGTAATTCCTCAAAAGTGTAACCGAAAGCGGTTTGCTGTTGAATTAGGGAAACAGCAGTTTCAGGTGGGGCAGTTTCAACGGCCGGTAAATCGTCTAAATTGACTAAATTTTCGTTTAACCACTGACGATAGGGTTTGGCTTTGGCAATACCTTCTTTTATCTCCTCATCGGCCACGATACGACCTTCTTTCATATCCACAAGAAACATCCGGCCGGGTTGCAGACGACCTTTAAAAGCGACGCGTTCCGGTTCAATGGGTAAAACTCCCGCTTCCGATGCCATAATTACTAGGTCATCTTTGGTGACGTAGTAACGGGAAGGACGTAAACCATTGCGGTCTAACACTGCTCCCATCATCGTACCATCGGTAAAAGCGATCGAGGCCGGACCATCCCAGGGTTCCATCAAACAGGAATGGTATTCATAAAAAGCTTTTTTCTCATCACTCATCGATTCGTGGGCTGCCCAGGGTTCAGGAATCATCATCATGACAGCGTGAGGAAGAGAACGCCCCGATAAAACCATTAATTCTAGGGCATTATCAAAAATTAAGGAGTCACTACCCTCGATATTAATAACCGGCTGGATTCTTTTGATGTCTTCCCCGAATAAGGGTGAGGCAAACATCGACTGACGGGCGTGCATCCAGTTAATATTACCTCGCAGGGTATTAATTTCGCCATTGTGGGCAATATAACGGTAAGGGTGGGCGCGTTCCCAACTGGGGAAGGTATTGGTACTAAAACGGGAATGGACTAATCCTAAAGCACTTTGAAAGTCGGGGTCGTGTAAATCGGGGAAATAGTCACCCACCTGTACCGGCATTAATTGCCCTTTATAGACAATGGTACGACTAGAAATACTGCAAGGATACCAGTAACGATTAAAGGATTGACGACTGAGGTGGGAACGTTTGCGAATAACGTATAATTTGCGTTCAAAGGCCATATCATCGCTTAAATTGGCATCGCGTTCGATGAAAACCTGTTCGATAAAAGGTTCGGTAGATCTGGCCGAATTGCCTAAACTAGAGTTATCCGTGGGAACATCACGCCAACCGAGAACTTTTAACCCCTCTTCGGCGGCGATTTTCTCGAATTCCTGGCGACTTTTCCCGCGAATTTCGGCATCAGGGGCCGTGTAGAGCATTCCTACCCCGTATTGTCCCGCTGCTGGTAAGGTAAAACCTAGATTACTGGTCACTTTCCGGAAAAATAGGTCGGGGATTTGGCACAAAATACCCGCCCCATCTCCGGTATTTTTTTCCGCACCGCACGCGCCACGGTGATCGAGGTTTAGTAAAATTGTTAAGGCTTGTTCAACAATATCGTGGGACTTTTTACCCGTTTTATGAACGATAAAACCGACACCACAAGCATCATGTTCAAATCGGGGATCGTATAGTCCTTGTTTCCGTGGAGTTTGATTGTTATTCATCTTGTCTAATAGCCTAGCAGTCTGGAAGGGAATGGCCTAGAGGGTGAGCCAGAGTAGCGATTCTAGGTATATCAATTTTGTATCCAGACTGGACCTTCGGTCTTATATCTTAAGGAAATGTTTCGATGTGACAAGGGTTCCTTTACACCGAATCCAACTTCCGACCATTCTAGAACCTAAAAATGGGTCACGGCGATTTTTCTTGGCGATTAAATATATCGAACTTGGTTTCGCATTTCGTCCGCAGTCACTCGATCAAGAATAACCAGTAAACGGTTCGCCATCTCTCGCGGAGGGCGACGGACAGCGAAAATCACCCCGTAATGGGTTCGATTGGCATCGAAGTAATCGCGAACCAGTTCTTCAAAATCGGTTCGGTTGTGAGTGACTAAGGTTCTCCCCTGACTCACCGCGTGAGCGAGTTGTGCTTTATCTGTGGCGTTAAGTTGTCCCGCATCCCTCGCAGTAATCGCGTCAAACCCCCTCGCTCTCAACAACTCGGCGATTAAAACGTTAACATCTTCATCTAGATAGAGACGGATAAAGAGATTATTCACGAATTTTTTAGCAGCGGATCGATTAAGTCGTCGGGAATGTGGTTACGCTCGATATAAGCGTTAATTTCCTCTAGATGGTCGCTGTAATAGGTCAACGCACTGAAAATCTGACTTAACGTCAGATGGGGCATTCCTAGGGGTATTTCTTCGGGAGCGACCCCCAGACGCCAAGTTTCGACGATAGCGCGGACGGGTGTACGGGTTCCTTTGATAATTGGTTCCCCGTGTAAAATCTCGTCGTCTCGAACGATATAGAGATATTCGGTCGCTTGAACCATCGCGGTTTTCTGGAGTGGATATCGTTTAGTTTATCGTATCGATCGAACCCCCGACTATTCCCCATAAATATCGGTTCGGTTACTTCAGCCACCCGATCTCACTTGCGGCGATTGTTTCGCTCTTTCTCGCCATTTTTTTGAATTTTCTGTAATTACCTCGCCCATCGATCGGGCTTTTTCCGCCGCATCCCGCGCCATTTCCAGAATTTCCTCTAGTTCCCGTTCATTTAGTCCTGTTTCTTTTTCGTCCATCACCGTAAACCCTGCAAGCGATTTTTAACCTTATTCTAGTTTCTAAAATACGTCCGAGCTATGATAGCTTGACTCTAGAGCTAAAGTAGAGATAGGGTTTAATTGGAGCCATGTATGGAAGCGATCGAATTTAGGACGGTTATTCATAAGGGTCAGGTGAGCGTTCCCCCCCGATATTCTTCTCGATGGGAAGGTAAGATGATACGCGTGATTGTTGTGGATGACTCGGAAATAGTCCCCGATCCGAGCCAGAAAACTGAAAAAACGATGTTCGAGGCGATTTCTTTAAATACACGGGGATTTAGATTCGATCGGGACGAGGCTAATGCCCGATAAAGTTTTTTTTGATAGTTTAATACTGGCCAGCGCTCTGGAAGCGGGCTGTCAAATTCTCTACAGTGAAGATTTACAACATGGTCAGCGAATCGAGAATCAATTGATGATCGTTAATCCCTTTGGTTAAGTAGGTAGGTGTTAAAAGTTGTCAGACACCCCCCTTGATAAGTAGGGTTGATTCATGAATCAACCCTACTATGAATCAACCCTAGGGACTTGCGTGAGAATAATATCCCAATCGATCGGAGGGCGCAAGCTTTGCGCCCCTACAGTAACGGATTTTGTCGACAATGTAGGGGCGAACTGCGTTCGCCCAAAAGGTACATTATCAAAGCGCAAGTCCCCTACTATGAGTCAACCCCACCTTGATAAGGAGGGCAGGGGGGATCAGTCGGTCAAAATTACTTTTCTAGTTTCCGTCCTTTGCACAATAAACCGACCCCGGCAACGGAGAGTAAACCGAGAACCGTCGCCGGTTCGGGAACAGTGGGAGTGCCAGCCGGGGTCAGGGAATAATTGGCGAGAACGAAGGGTTCGCCGCCTGGAAGAGGAACAGAACCGTAGCCACCGATGGAAGCGAACAGGTCGAACGGATTACCAACAACGTTAGGGGGTGAAAAGCCGAATCCACTACTACTACAAGCCGTGTTGTCACAAGCGGCAAAATCTAGTCCCGATCCGTCTAAGGATAGCACCGCCTGACCCGTTACAGAACCACTAGAGATGACACCGGCAAAAGAACCTACGAACGGAAGAGCGGGGGCGGGAGAGCCGTTAAAGGTGGTATTACTGATAGAACTGACGAATACCGTGTTGTTATCCGGTTGCAGGGTTCCGTCCACCGTCGCAGTGATGGTTCCTAAGCTGGAGGTGTAGGAAAAGTTAAAAGTTGCGGCGCTGGCAACTGGTGCGAGGGTGGCGGTGGCTACCGTGGCGAGGGCGACGGAATAGCAAAAGGAACTTTTGAGTGGCATAGAAGACATTGTTTAGCTAAATTCCCCCGAACTCTACCCCCCCCCGCCCATTTTGTCAAGGTTGTTTCTATTTATATTTATTATGCTTTATCTACCTATTGATTACTCGATTGGGGATTGAGGGCGATCTCCCAGAGATGCGCGAAGGGGTGCGCTTTTCTGGGGTGCGGGGAGCGATCGGATCGGTAGAATTGACATAAGTACCTAAGCAAAATTAATTACACATCCAAGCCGTCACCCGTCAGCCAAAAGCTTTTTGCTGTGACCAGTAAACAGTGAACTAAAAATTCAAATCTGATCCCTGATAGCTGTCCCGGAGTCCCCGTCTCCTGACGACCGTCTCCTGACGACCGTCTCCTGTCTCGACTAGGAAATTAATTTTGCACGACTACTTATACTTTAGACGTTCATAATCTGAGATTTATTAAACTTCTGAAATCGTAGAGTAAGCAAGGAATACAGTTCTTTTTTATGTTTCAGATGGGCATCATTCAGACATCCATAAATAGTTGAAGAAAAGTCAGAAAATTTTTCATAATATTTACCATACAAACATTTATTTTTGACAAATTTTCACAACCTTTTAATTAGATTTATATTAGGCAAATAAAGCAGCAAATAGAGTAAATATATTGACCAAGAAAGAGCAAATTTATCAACAAAATCCCCTTTTTGATAACAAGCATTATCTAATACTAGATGATGGAAATAGTTATTCCTAAACTAGGTATTTTTTAAGAAGTTCACAGACTTGAGTTGCCGTAATATAAGTGTCATATGTTACCAGAATAACTTCATGAGTTATCCCATTTAAGGCTCCTCAAACATTAAAGCGTTTACACCTGGTCGGGGACTTAACGAAAAGTCTCTCAAAACACCAAACAAAAACGAGCTTCTTTCGCCTCATTTAGTCTGGGTTCTAGCTTTTTTTCTTTGTAAGCTGCCCGCGCATTTAAATTGCTTGTTGAGACGAGGCAAGAGTGCCTCTTGCAAGAGTGCCTATCTTCACTAGGAAATTAATTTTGCACGACTACTTATGACTCTTAAACTATATTATTGTCTTTGAGTAAAAAATGCCAGTTATAACCGTGCAAAGTATAGCTCAAGAGAGCATAGGCTACGATCGCAATCACAATATTAACATCAAATATGTTTGCTCCACCAGATGAAGCAGGACTAATGAATAAGGTGGAAAATGGCGCAATGAAAGGTGCAGATAGATGATTAATCAACTGAGCAAATTGATTTTGTGGGTTCGCACCAAACAAACGCAGCAAGAACCTCATTACCAGTAGTATTTGCACTATTCCTGCCAGCCCGAAAATGCTATTAATTATCCAATTTAAGGTATTACTTCGTCTGGCAGTTCGCAGGCGTTTCTCCTCTTGATCAAGTCGAAAAGCCTCTTGATCATGTAGCAGTTCTTGTCGCCGCTCAAGATTGGTTTCATCATCCCGATCGTGATTCATTCTTAGACCTCAGAGTCAATATTTTTCTGATTTAAATAAATTCTCCAATCAGTGGCGGGTACAAGCCACCACTGATTGTTCCCTCCGACCTACTCCCTTTCAACTTCTGCCTCCTTTTTAGGATTGCTATCCTTTAACTCTATTGATCGAGAGAAAACGGGCTTGCGAGTTTTCAAGTTAAAGCGGAATCCTTGAGGTAAGATGTGCAACCTGACTCCACACACTGCCATCGCTTCATCTTTGAGCAGTTCGTCTAAATTATCATAAGTTGCTTCTGATTCATCGACAACTGTTACAGCCCCACGCCCCACCACTTTAAATTCGTCACCGTCCACAATTACTGCTGTATCTTCGTCAATGCCAAAGCCTAAGTTAGCTGGCTGCTGTAAGAGAGCGGAAATCAGGCGACCTAGCCGTCCGCGCTGGGCAAAATGCTGATCGATTACAACTGAGTGCAGAAATCCCATTCCCGGACCCATCTCTATCGCGTCCATGCGTGGGTTGGTTTCGGAGTCTCCTTCAATAATCATAAGATCGGGCATTATGGCAGCACCGGCACTTGTCCCACCTACCACCATTCCCTCCCGATTGCGTTGGTGAAGTAAGGTATCTAGCTGAGTTCCCTTGATATGTTCAATGATTAGGGCTTGATCTCCCCCGGTAAAAAACGCTCCTGTGGCTTCCTCAATGATTTTCAGGTTTTCTGGATCGTCGGCATCTTCCCTGTGAATGGTATCGAGGACACGCACATCCTCGACACCGAGTCGCTCAAACACTCGGGTATAGTTTTCTCCAGCCGAACGAGGCTCGCTTGTTGCCGCCGTTAACACGGCAATTTTAGCTTTAGTCCCGCCAGCACAGCGAACAAACTCTCGCAAGATTTTACAATCTCCTTCTTTGTCTTCTGCTCCACCAATGATGACTAATTGCCCTCGCTCTTTTGTGGATTCCATACAAAAACTCCTTGAATAACTAAACAGCACAACAACATAAAATTAAATTATAATCGTTCACACCTCCCCTACCCAATACCGTTCGGTTGAGCAAACCAGCCCCCACCCCCCTCAGTCCCCACCCCTCTCTTATCTCCCCTTTCAGGGGAGACGATAGAATTCCCCCTTAAGGGGGATTTAGGGGGTGGGATTGACATCCTCACCGCCCTTTTAGGGACGGTGATTCCTAGACCTCACGATCTAGGTTTCTGCTTCTTAGCAGTTGCCTTCACAGACTTACTCTGTTCGGGTCTGACACTCGCGACCCAGACTGATACCGCAAGCCCTGCGGCCAAAATGTTTTTACTGGCGTTAACATCCCTGTCATGGCAAGTTCCACATTCAGGACACTCCCATTCTCGGACACTTAACGGCATTTATAGGCTAATTGTCGCCCCCCCAACCCCCCACCCCCCCAACCCCCCACCCCCCCTGCCCCCCCGACATCGGGGGGGGCGGGGGGGCAAGGGGGGGGCAACTAACGTCAGATATTGCCTGAGATAATTTCGGGTTTTTGACCATATTCTTGACGGCTAAATTCTCAACCACAATCGTTTGGTTTTCACGAACTAATTGAGTGGTTAGCTTGTGTAAATGGTCTTTTCTACTATCGGTGATTTGAGCGTGAATTTTGGCTACTTTGATTCTTGCCTTTTCCCGATTCTTTGAGTATTGTTTCTTCCTAGAAAGGCTTTTCCGATGCTCTTCGCAGTCTCCGATAATGCTTTTTAAAATGCTTGGGATTAGATACCTTGTCTCCATCGCTGGTAATCACAAAGCTACTAATTCCTAAGTCAATTCCGATGGCTTTATCTGTTACTGGTAAAGGCTTAATCGTTGGGTCATCAAATCTTATTGAGAGCTGCCAACGTCCAGAAGGATGTAATCTGACTGTTACTGTGCTTGGTTCACATCCGTCTGGTATTTGTCTTGACCATCGAATAGCTAAAGGTTCTGTGCATTTAGCTAAATAGATTTGTTTGTCTTTAAATTTAAAGGCTGATTTGGTAAATTCGGCACTTCCTCCTTGATGTTTTTTCTTAAAGCTAGGATACTTAGTAAGACCAGCAAAGAAGTTAGTAAAAGCTGTTTGTAAATGTCTTAACCCTTGTTGTAAAGGTACACAGCTAACTTCGTTTAAAAAGTCTAATTCTTCTTGCTTTTTCCAATCGGTTAGCATTGAAGACGTTTCAGCATATCCTACTCTTTCTTGTCTTTCGTACCATGCTTGTGTTCTGACATGGAGAGCTTTATTGTCAACCAATCTTACACAGCCCAATGTGCGCCGCAATATAGCGGTGTGCAGTCGTATGAGGTACAGTGTCACGAGCTATAAACCATGCTAGGCAAAGCTTGGTTTGTATCTCACTCAAGCGCTTACCGCTATAGCGACTCTTGTTCGGGTGTGGGGTAAAATCGGAACGAGTAGGCTTTTTCCATGTCTCACTAGTATTTAACGGTAAAGCCAACCTAGAACGGCGGGGTTTCAGACCCAAATTTTCGATGACTGTTATTGACTAAATAGGCTAGATGACTATCGGTGTGGCCAGGAGTAGCGATCGCTTTGATGGTGATATTTCCTAGCAACAATTCCTCTCCATCCGCCAGATGGCGATCAGCACAGGCTACTTGAGCATTTTCGGGAACTATACCCTGACAGCCTGTGATTTGCCTTAACTTTCCAGTTCCTGTGACGTGATCGGCGTGAATATGGGTTTCTACACAATATTTTAGCGTTAATCCTAGCTCCCGTAATTGCTGACCGTCCCTTTCCACCTGTTCCCGCACTGGATCCACCAATACCGCTTCCTTGCTGACGGGATCGGCAATCAAATAAGTATAAGTGCTGGTTTCGGGATCGAACATCTGACGGAATAGCATGATCTCTGACTCTCTTTGTATAACTTAATAGCTATACTACCATATAATTATAAATTTGGGAGAGACCTCTGGCAGGATTAATTTTTGGGCTGTATCTCACTGTTGAGTCAAGAGGCAAAAATACAAATAAAGCGAGAACTGTCGCTCTTGCAGTTCCCGCTTTATTCCTGTTGTATTGTTGGACTGTCTAACGCCCGAATATTGAGTTAAATTAGTACAAAGCGTCTTCTTGGTGGGTGACGATCACACAGTCAGAAGTAGGATGGGCGACACAGGTGAGGACATAACCCGCTTCAATTTGATCGTCATCTAAGAAGGATTGATCGGATTGCTCAACGCTACCGGATTCGATTTTACCAGCGCAACTAGAGCAAGCACCAGCACGGCAAGAAGAGGGTAGATCTAATCCTTGTTCTTCTGCTATATCGAGAATATATTCATCCTCGGGAACATCAATTATATGGACGCCATCGGGTGTTTTCAGGGTGACTTTATAAGTTGCCATAGGTTGTTCCTCTTAATCAATTTAATCAATCTAGTGAAAACGGCAGTCTTAAAATGCCTTCTCTCGCCGTTTAGACTGAACGGGTCGAATCAGTTTCCTTTTTGATACTACGCGAAAATTTACCCGGATCAACTTACCATTAGTAATGACAGCCTTAAATAAACTTAAAATAATATTTACTTATCTCTCTTTAGGTAATAAGTAGTCGGACAACATTAAAGTTTTTTAGCTATCAGCTAGAAAAGATAAAAGGCCAGAGTTGGGAGTGGGCGAGATGGAGAAGCAAAAAGCTTAATCCCGCAAAAAAGCGGGGGGATAACTCATATTCTCAGCAAAGCCCAAGATACCTCGATCGCGATGCTCATAGAGTAAATTTCCTTGATTATCAAATAAAAAGGTCCCTCCCCGTTGGGTGAGATAACTACTATCGGGGATATATGTTGACCAATTGCCCAAAACTTGACCCATATTACGCAGTCTCAGGGTGGCTAATTCAAAAGGTCGCTGAAAACCTTGACCCCCGGCAAAATTGAATAGGGAACCCCGGAAAGGTGGTAAAGGCCGCGCTTGCATTGTTTCCTCCTCGGCAATTAATTGGGGGGCTTTGCGATCGCCAAGATAACCCCGCAGCACTTCGGCCAGAGTACCCGGACTACCCACACCCGCACACATCAACATTAGATTTAACCAAGCATTTTGCCCGGGGGAAAATCCAGGTAATTTTAACGATAAACCCCGATAAAGTCCTAATAAATTGTGTAATTCGGCTTTGGGGTCAACAAAAAGCCAATCTTGCCGAAATTTCGTATATTCAGCGAATTTTAAACCTGAATTGCGATCGCCGATACCGATGGCACGAATGGTTATCCCGGCATTTTGCCAAAGGGCTGCCTCTTTTTCTAACCACCAAGCGTATTCGAGACTATCAAAATCTCCCAATTGCGGCCAAACAAGAATTAAAAGACGTTTATACCCAGTACAATCGCTTAAAATTGGCACTATTTGCCCATCGCTGACCCTTTGGCGTTGACTTGTTGAAAATATTTCATAAATGCTGCTCATAGATAAATTTCTCCTAATAAAACCGCTGCTTTTGCCCCCGTGACTTGCGGTAAATTACCGGGGAAATTGTGCCAGCGCCAATAGGCCAAGAGGGCAAAAGCGATCGCTTCTTTAAAATCGCTATTTAATCCTAGCTCATCGGTGGTCAAAAGCTTGACATTTGACCCCAAATGTGCTAAGAGTCGTTGCCGCAGGTAGGCATTACGAGCGCCACCACCGCAGAGCAGCACCTCCGCGGGCATTTCCGGCAAAAAGGTTTGATAGCTGTGGGCGATCGAAATGGCGGTTAAATCGGTTAAACTCGCCAACCAGTCGGCATCACTCAGGGAATAAGCTTGGGCATCCTGGTGCAATTGGGCTAGATAGGCGGGGCTAAATAACTCTCTGCCAGTGGATTTAGGGGGATATTGTTGAAAATAAGGCTCCTGTAGCCATTTATGAACTAATTCGGAGCAGGGTTGACCCTGGGCCGACCATTGACCGTTATGGTCGTAGGTTTGTTGGCCTTGGCTCAAAAATTGTACAGCCAAATCGATGAGGACATTGCCGGGGCCGGTATCCCAACCGAAAATGTTTTGCTGCCAATTTTCCGTTTTTCGGGGGGGTAGATAGGTTAAATTGCCAATACCGCCGATATTTTGGACGCAGCGGGCTTTAGTGGGGTGAGAAAGCAGATAAGCGTCAATTTTCGGCACTAGGGGCGCACCGTGACCAGCTTGGGCGATATCGGCAGCGCGAAAATTACTAATGGTGGGAATACGGGTATTTTTTGCGATCGCCGCTCCCCGTCCTAATTGTACCGTGTAACCGAGGCGATCGTTGGCGGGGGGTCGATGAAAAACGGTTTGACCGTGACTGCCGATTAATTGGGCTTTTGGGGTTTCTTTTTGGATATTTAAAGCGGCTTGGGCGAATTCTTCGGCGATATCATCATCTAAGCTGGCTAAAGCTTCAAGGTCGAGCTTTTCTCCCCCACAGACTTGTAAAATTGTCTCTCGTAATCGGGGGGAATAGGGATAGGTTTCTCCAGCTAATAACTGCACCTGTGGAGATTCCACTGTACCGCTAATCTCCACTAAAGCGGTATCGATGCCATCCACCGATGTGCCACTAATTAAACCGATAACTAACAAGTTTTTTCCCTCAACTGTCGATTGTTGATTATTTTATCCCCCTCCGACAATAGTAACAATTTCTAATTTATCTCCCTCCTTGATTTCCGTGTTTTCCCAATACTGACGATGGAGGATTTCCCCGTTATATTCCACTGCAACTAACCGAGGATTCATGCCCAAATTTTCTAATATTTGCGGTAGTTTAGTTTCCGGTAAACAGGTTTGAGTTTTGCCGTTAATTTGCAGGGTTATTTCTGACATAGTTTTGAAAGTAAAAGGCTCTCCCGTACTTGTGGTGATAAGCAAAAGTTATCTAAGGCAGGGCTTAGGCCATAAGTCCCCACAGAACTACTAACCTAGGGTAATGTAGGGGCATAATGCTTGCGCCCACAATGTAATGTTCACCAATACTTTACACCATGATGTCGAGAGAGCCAAGTAAAAAGGGGTGATAGGGAGACTTTTCGGTGATCAGCTTCTGAAGGCAAGAGTCACTCATACAAGAGGCAAAAGAAAGAATCTGGCAATTCTCCTCCCTAAAAAGAAGGTTAGAAACTAAGTAGGGTTTACTGAAAAAGTTTTTCGTGGGCTGTAGGGTGTCGGGTTTTAGCCATTTTCAGGGGGTTAATTACCTAATTTTCAGGGAAAAAGTATCTGAAATTTCCCCCCGATCACTCTCGGCTGGCACTTTTTGATGGGAAAAAAGTCTAAAAGTCTTATCCAAGAAGATTTTTAGATTGATTCAGCCCACCCTACTTAAGACTGATACCATTTTTCATAAGTAATGGCAGAGATGGTTAATCGCCCTCACCCCCACCCCCCCGACGTCGGGGGGGCAACGGGGGGTAAGATACCTGCCAAGAATAAAGAAAAATGGTATGATCACTGATTATCGTCCCACTTCAGCGAAAATCTCGGCTAAAATCTCTCCAGCACCAGCCTCGCGCACTTTATGGGCTAAATCTCGTCCTAAGACTTCCCCATGGCTAGGATCACCGCTAACCGAGTCCTTAATCAGGCGCTTACCGTCGAGACTAGCCACCATACCCGTTAAAGTTAGGATACCATCCTCGATCGCCGTATTCACTCCGATGGGAACTTGACAGCCCCCCTCCAACTCGCGTAAAAAAGCGCGTTCAGCATAGCATCTATCGCGACTAGGGGCGTGTTCCAACACTTTTAGGACTTCCAAAACCTCCGCATCTCCATCGCGGCATTCTATCCCTAAAGCACCCTGTCCCACCGCATGGAGAGAAATTGCCGACGGAATAACCTGATGAACTCGATCGCCTAATCCTAACCTTTCCAATCCCGCTACTGCCAGAATAATCGCGTCGTATTCTCCCGCGTCCAGTTTTGCCAGACGGGTGTTGACATTGCCGCGCACATCTTTAAAAGTCAGATGAGGATAATGGTAACGCAACTGGGCCAATCGCCGCAGGGAAGAAGTCCCCACCACCGCACCTTCCGGTAAAGTGTCTAATTGATAGTCTTGATTTTGGCTATTTACCACCAAAGCATCGGCCGGATTAACTCTTTCGGTGACGCAACCCAAGATTAAGCCTTCGGGCAAATTAGTGGGCAGATCCTTGAGAGAATGGACGGCAAGATCGATCGATCTATCCAACATTCCCACTTCTAGTTCTTTGGTAAATAAACCCTTATCACCGATTTTCGCTAGGGCCACATCGAGAATTTTATCGCCTTGGGTACTCATCGTCTCCACCTCAAACTGTCGATGGGGGTGGTGTTTACTCAATTCTGCCTGTACCCAATAGGTTTGTACTAGGGCTAACTGACTTTTACGCGAACCGATACGCAGGGAACGAGGAGGACTAGAAACGGACATATCTGAAGTAGGAATTTAACTAAACATCTATCGGACTGCTCGATCTAGACTATCCTGATCTCACCCCTGTTGAGTAATCACTTTCTAGGTTAGGCATAAATAGTTACATCTCTTAATATTTTTAGGCAAATAGGGGGATGGGGTGATGGGGTTTTCGGGAAATAGTCATAGGTTTGTTTAATCTCTCCCAATCCCTTTACTATGGCCTCTTGCCTCATCTCAACAAGCAATTTAAATGTGCGGGCAGCTTATTAGAATGGGATGATGAGGTAAGAGTTTTTGCGGCTATAGGTTGGATTAAACATAGCAAAACCATTATTCCCCACTGACAGCAAAGCTGAAAGCCTAGGTTAAAATAGAGGGACAAACGTTGCAACAGGGTCTAACTAATGACAATGTTTGAACGGACAAATTGGCTAAGTAGCTGGTTATAATTAAATTAAAAATGGATTTTAGGTTCGATCCCCCCTGCCCCCCTTGATAAGGGGGGTGCCGATAGGCGGGGGGATCCCCCTTAATAAGGGGGGCATCTGATAATTTTTAACGCCTACCTACTTAATTCAGGAGTTATTATTATGCTAGACCAAATGATGAGGATGTTAGAAGGGCAACAAATCGGCCCCTATCATCTTAATAAATTTCTCGGTGCGGGTGGTTTTGGTGGTGTATTTCATGCTAGTGAAATGGTCAGAAATACATCGGTTCAAGAAGTTGCTATTAAAGTTATCCCCGAAAGTAGCGATGATAAATTAATTGAGTTAAAAAATGCCAGAAAGTTAGAACATTCTAATTTAATTAAGGCTTATTCAGTGGGGGAATTTACTTTTCTCAATACTGAAATGCTTTATTTAGTGATGGAATTGGCACAGGGTAGCCTAGAAAATCACATCGCCAAAGGCGGTTTATCATCGGATGAAATTAAAAATATTACTGCTCAAATCGCCCAGGGCTTAAATTATCTTCATGGACAAAATAAAGTCCATCGAGATTTAAAACCGGGTAATATCCTCAAGGTTAATCAACAATACAAGTTAGCAGATTTTGGCTTAATTAGAACTTTAAATAACAAAAGCCACACTCAAACCGTCCACAATAGCGGTACAATTATTTATATGCCTCCCGAAGCCTTTAGGGGGGATATTTCCTCGGCTTGGGATCTGTGGTCATTAGGTATTATGTTAATCGAAATGACGACTAATCAACTTCCCTATAAGTTTAATAATGATATTCACCAGTTAATGGCCAAGGTGATGAATTGTGAGCTACAAATCCCCAGTTTACCGAAAGAGTTTAAACAGATTATTGAAGGGTGTTTGCAAAAAGATAGAAAACAAAGATGGACAGCACAACAGGTTTTAAATGCCTTACAACCTGTGGGATGGAATTCTCCCCCGTCACCTCCACCAGCACCGGCAGCAGTCAAAAAGCCTGTTTCACCAATACCCCTAATTGCTTCACCTACTCTATTTACCGAAAAACTACCCAATCGAGTCACACTGGAGATGGTGAGCTTACCAGCAGGTGAGTTTCTCATGGGTTCTCCTGACAGTGATCCCAATGCTGCAAGTGATGAAAAACCTCAACACCAAGTTAAAGTCAACAGTTTTGCGATTGGCAAATATCCAGTGACTCAGGCACAATATGAAGCGGTAATGGGAATCAATCCCTCTGAGTTTAAAAACAATCCCCAAAATCCGGTAGAACAGGTTAGTTGGAATGATGCTCAAGCTTTTTGTCGGAAATTGAGTCAAATAACAGGGAAAACCTATCGCCTACCGACGGAAGCGGAATGGGAATATGCTTGTCGTGCGGGGACTACTACTCGCTTTTATTTTGGTGATGATGCTAATCAGTTAGGAGATTACGCTTGGTATGACGGAAATTCTCAGGATAAAACTCATCCTGTGGGCCAGAAAAAGCCCAATGCTTGGGGACTCTATGACATGATTGGCAATGTTTGCGAGTGGTGCGAGGACAATTGGCATGATAGCTATGAGAATGCGCCAAGGGATGGCAGTGCTTGGCTGATAAAGGATAAGGGTCTTCAAATAGCGCGGAGCAGTTGTTGGAGGCGCAGTCCATATAACTGCCGTTCCGCTTGCCGCGACCGCACCGGCCCCCATGCCAACTTCGACAACCTCGGTTTTCGGGTGGTGTGTGGTGTGGGGGGGGAAAGTATCGCTACTGTAACATCTACACCCCTACCTAAAGAATCGCCAACTCCACTGACAAACTTTATCGAAAAACTGCCCAAGGCAGTAACACTAAAGATGGTGAGCTTACCAGCAGGTCAATTTCTCATGGGATCTGCTGACAGTGATAATGAAAAGCCTCAACACCAAGTTAAAGTCAACAGTTTTGCGATTGGTAAATATCCAGTGACTCAGGCACAATATGAATCGGTAATGGGAAAAAATCCCTCTCACTTTAAAAACAATCCCCAAAATCCGGTAGAAAATGTTAGTTGGAACGATGCTCAAGCTTTTTGTCAGAAATTGAGTCAAATAACAGGGAAAACCTATCGCCTACCGACGGAAGCGGAATGGGAATATGCTTGTCGTGCGGGGACTACTACTCGCTATTATTTCGGTGATGATGCTAATCAGTTAGGAAATGACGCTTGGTATAACCGAAATTCTCAGAAGACAACTCATCCTGTGGGCCAGAAACAGCCCAATGCTTGGGGACTGTATGATATGAGTGGCAATGTTTGGGAGTGGTGCGAAGACGATTGGCACGATAACTATATCGGAGCGCCAAAGGATGGATCTGCGTGGCTTATCAAGAACGATAATCGTTCTCAGTCTCTTAAGTGTCTGCGCGGCGGTTCTTGGTACGACTACCCTAATCTCTGTCGTTCTGCCAACCGCAGCGGGGGCAACCCCCTCGGCGACTACATCAACTACGGTTTTCGGGTTGCGTGTGTCTCCCCAGGACTTTAACCCTTTGTTCTTTTGCTCTTTTGCCCTTTGTCTCCCGCCCTTAGGCGGGTCGATTTTTTTTACCCTTGTTTCAAGGCTCTGCCTTGAAACACAATATTTAAGGCTCTGCCTTAAAGCAATATTCAGGTAGAACCTGAAGAGAGCGTTCCCAGGTAGAACCTGGGAACGAGATAACCTACGATCTACTTAATTAGAGTTTGCATAGAAGATTCAATTTTCAATTTCTGTCGATGGCGTTTGGAACTGAAACCCTTGGTAGGGACAATTCATGAATTGTCCCTACATTTTCGGAGTATAAATCATGAATTGTCCCTACATTTTCGGAGTATAAATCATGAATTGTCCCTACATTTTCGGAGTATAAATCATGAATTGTCCCTACATTTTCGGAGTATAAATCATGAATTGTCCCTACATTTTCGGAGTATAAATCATGAATTGTCCCTACATTTTCGGAGTATAAATCATGAATTGTCCCTACATTTTCGGAGTATAAATCATGAATTGTCCCTACATTTTCGGAGTATAAATCATGAACTATCCCTACATTTTCGGAGTATAAATCATGAACTATCCCTACATTTTCGGAGTATAAATCATGAATGTCCCTACATTTTCGGAGTATAAATCATGAACTATCCCTACATTTTCGGAGTATAAATCATGAACTATCCCTACGTCTGGCTCTTCTCGACTTTGTGTGATAAATTTAAATTATATAAGAGTGATCGATCTTTGTGTCCTTTGTGTCTCTGTGGTTCCTTCCACTCACTGCCCTAAGACTGTATCTTAGAATACATTTTACCCACCAAACCCAAGAGATGCCACTGACCACCTTGCACCCCTACAAGGTTTCATCGGGATTAATGCCTAATTCTCTTAATCTTGCCGTTAATTGCTCAATTTTTTGTAAAGCCAGTTCTTTTTGTTGACGTTCAGATTCTTTTTGCTGACGTTCGTATTCTTGTTGCTGTAAAGCCAGTTCTTTTTGTTGACGTTCAGATTCTTTGGCCTGTTTCTCCAGAAGAGCGGCTTCCTCAGGTGTTGGGATTAACTGACCCCTAGGACTAAAATAACGCAATTTATCGGCGTATATCCCTAAATATAAGCCCAATTCTTCACTCCATAACCAACCCTTCGGCCTGGCTCAGGGCAAGCCTTGCTGATTGGGTTCAATCGGTTGATATTTTCCCCTAATTAACGTATATCCTTCAAACTCTAAACTATAGGGGTCAAACCAGAAATAATCAGGAGTCCTAAATGTATTTTGATAAATTTCTTTCTTTTCTTCCCTATCAGTCTTAGCGGTACTTTCAAAAGAGGATTTCTATAATCACATTAGGATATTTTCCCTCTTCTTGCCATACTACCCAACTTTTCCGGTTTTGGTTTCTAGTTGTTCCCAATACTACAAAAAAGTCGGGTCCTCTAAAGTATTCTGATTTTTTCTGATTGGGACTGTAGTAGATGGTTAAATTCCCGGTTGCAAAGTAATCTTCTCTATCTTGCCATAACCATTCTAGGCATTTTATCAATAAAATAATCTGAGTTAGATGTAAATTACTTTCCAATGGCGGTTCATCACTCCAAAATTCGCCCTTGGGGAAGATTATCTCATCTTTTTGGGCGGTTTGGCTAGGGGATAGGGGTTGAGTTGTAGTCATGGTTATCTGCTATGAATAATAAGCTGTCCGTGTATTTAAACTGCTTGTTGAGATGAGACAAGGGGCAACAGTAAAGGTATTGGCTAAGATTCAGCTAATCTAAGGATAGGCGGTTAAAATGCGTCTTAGCCTATTATTTGTGTTAATCTCATCTTTACAGATCAAAACCCTCAATCGTCTAAGGAGACAATGGCCGCCAATTCTCGGAATAAATCGCCCGTTTTTCTCGGCTGTTCCGGCAGGATCGCTATTTTTTGCCTCTTGATGTTATTATCGGCGGCAATAGGCTGGTTAATCGGGAAACAGTGGGTTAAACACAGCAATCAAACCCAAACCGTTAAACCCGTTTTTGCCACGGAGGAAAATAATTTTAATTCTGCCACAGATCGGGCATGGCAACGGAAAGCCGAGATGAGAAAGCGCCGTCTAGAGTTGGGAATTGATGGTCAGTTTTTTAAAAATCTCGTCAATGAATTGTTTAGCCTCCGCTATGGGGATATCAAAGAGGAAAAACAGAAACAGGAACAAAGAGATATTTTAGCAGCAGAAATCCTCGATCGCTTAGACCGTCTCGATTCTGGCACTAGAGAAGCATTAGGTAGCTACGATGAGCAACAGCGAGAAAAATGGCGAGAACAAGTGAATCAGTTACGTTTAAGCAGTAGAGTCCTTAATTTACTCACTGATACTGCTTTTTTTCGGCTATTTCCCGAATTGACAGAAAGACCAAATTTTGATAGCGGCTTAGGTCAACTATGGAGTGGTTTGGCCTGGAATCAGTTACAATCTTTACAGTCGGGCCTATCCTACCAAGCGATCGAAAGTTTAGACGCGGGGGGAGAGGAAGTGATCGAGGCAATTCTCAGCGAGGGACAAGGAAAAGCCTATGCAATAAAATTGCGTTCCAGTGATCGGTTAGACTTAAATTTAGAGACGGAAGGCGAAGTTTTACTATCTTTCTACTCTCCCACGGGTAATATTACCCTTTTAGACAAGTCTAGCGATCGGCAATGGTCCGGTCAATTACCCGAAGAGGGATTTTATGAATTAGTTATTCTCCCCCAATCTTCTACCCCCGTTCACTTTCGCTTGCAGTTAAAAGTAAGTCAATGACTTTAACCGTCAGGAGACAGTTATCAGTTATCAGTTATCAGTTATCAGTTATCAGTTATCAGTTCACTGTTTACTGTTTACTGATCACTGAAAAGCTCCCCACTTCCCCACTTCCCCACTTCCCAATTTATAATTCATAATTTATAATTTATAATTCCCACTTCCCCAACCCCTAATCTGCTTTTTTACTTTTTCCCATGTCTCTAACTTTCCAAGCTGTTATCGCTAAATTAAATGAATTTTGGGCCGATCGCGGTTGTTTAGTTGCTCAACCCTATGATACAGAAAAAGGTGCGGGAACCATGAGTCCCCACACTTTTTTAAGGGCAATTGGTCCGGAACCTTGGGCAGTTGCCTATGTGGAACCCTGTCGTCGTCCTACGGATGGCCGTTATGGCGAAAATCCCAATCGTTTTCAGCATTACTATCAATATCAAGTCCTAATTAAACCCTCTCCTGATAATATTCAGGAAATCTATTTAGACTCCCTGCGGGTGTTAGGAATTCACCCAGAAGATCACGATATTCGCTTCGTGGAAGATAACTGGGAATCTCCCACCCTCGGTGCTTGGGGTGTGGGTTGGGAAGTGTGGTTAGATGGTATGGAAATCACTCAGTTTACCTACTTTCAACAGTGTGGGGGCATCGATTGTCGTCCCGTGGCGATCGAAATTACCTACGGTTTAGAAAGATTAGCCATGTATCTGCAAGATGTAGAGGCAATTAATAAAATTCAATGGAATGAAAATATCCTCTACGGTGATATTTTTCTGCAAAATGAAATCGAACAATGTACCTATAATTTTGAGGCTTCTAATCCTGAGTTATTATTTAGTTTATTCAGTTTATATGAACAGGAAGCCAAACAATTAATCGATCGCTCTCTGGTGATTCCCAGTCTAGATTATGTTCTCAAATGTTCCCATACTTTTAATTTACTCGATGCTAGAGGTGTGATTGCTGTAGCCGAAAGAACCCGTTATATCGGCAGAATTCGCAATTTAGCTCGACAGGTTGCTCAATTGTATTTACAGCAACGAGAAGCTTTAGGTTTTCCCCTACAAAGGGTTTAGCAATCTGGTGCATCTTTGGCGATGCACCCCTAGCAATTGTATTGGCCCTCGTTTAATAACTTTTTTTTATAAAAAATCCTATTTATACTAAATCTTGTTTAAAAAGTATAGGATAGTGGGAAAGAAAAAAAGATGTTATCGCTAACATCTTTTTGGCATTTACAATTTAACTTCAATATCAACCCCTGCGGGTAAATCTAATTTCATCAAAGCATCGATTGTCTTAGAAGAGGGTTGGTAAATATCAATAATGCGGCGATGGGTGCGGGTTTCAAAATGTTCACGGGAGTCCTTGTCAACGTGAGGGGAACGCAGGACACAATAAATCTTTCTTTTTGTCGGTAGGGGAATCGGTCCGATCGCTGTGGCGTTAGTTCTATTGGCAGTATCGACAATCTTCTCGCAGGAAGTGTCAAGTAAGCGCTGGTCAAAAGCTTTCAAACGAATGCGAATTTTCTGTTGTTGTAACGTAGCCATAATTTCACCTATTGCAATTGTCAAGGTACAAAATAAAGACAGTAACGGAGCAGTTTTTTATCATTAACTGCCCCGTTAATTAATAGATTAGCCTACTTGATAATTTTCGAGATAACGCCGGAACCGATGGTGCGACCACCTTCGCGAATAGCGAAGCGCATACCCTGTTCAATAGCGATCGGGTTGATCAGTTCCACGGTCATTTTGATCCGGTCTCCCGGCATGACCATTTCTACAGTGCTGCCATCATCGGCGGTGTAGTCTTGGATAGTGCCAGTTACGTCGGTTGTCCGTACATAGAACTGAGGACGATAGTTTTTAAAGAAAGGAGTGTGACGACCACCCTCTTCTTTACTTAACACATACACCTCACCTTCAAACTGGGTGTGGGGTTTGATTGTACCCGGTTTAGCGATAACCATGCCGCGCTCGATGTCGGTTTTTTGGATACCACGCAGGAGGATACCAGCGTTGTCACCGGCCATCCCTTGGTCAAGACTTTTCTTGAACATTTCGATCCCGGTGACGGTGGTGGCGCGGGTATCTCTGATCCCCACCAATTCCACGTTATCACCCACTTTCACAATACCGCGTTCGATCCGACCGGTAGCCACCGTCCCCCGACCAGTAATCGAGAATACGTCTTCTACCGCCATCAGGAAGGGTTTATCGATATCCCGTTCAGGGGTGGGGATATAGCTATCTACCGCTTCCATTAATTCATAAATTGCGTCCACCCACTCGTTATCGCCTTTTTGGGCCTTGGGGTTTTTGGTCATGTAATCGAGGGCTTCTTTAGCAGAACCGGCAATAATGGGGATTTCGTCGCCAGCGAAGTCGTAATTGGTGAGAAGTTCGCGTACTTCCAGTTCTACGAGTTCCAGTAACTCCTCATCGTCCACCATATCTTTTTTGTTGAGGAAGACCACGAGGTTAGGTACACCCACCTGACGAGCCAGCAGGATATGTTCCCGGGTTTGGGGCATCGGGCCATCAGCGGCCGAGACCACGAGAATACCACCGTCCATCTGTGCCGCACCGGTGATCATGTTTTTTACATAGTCGGCGTGGCCAGGGCAGTCAACGTGAGCGTAGTGGCGATCAGCAGTTTCGTACTCAACGTGAGCGGTGTTGATGGTGATCCCGCGGGCCTTTTCTTCGGGAGCGGCATCGATTTCATCGTATTTTTTAGCTTGGGCATTACCCAGGGCCGCTAGGGTCATAGTGATAGCGGCGGTGAGGGTAGTTTTGCCGTGGTCAACGTGACCGATCGTACCGATGTTAACGTGGGGTTTCGTCCGTTCAAATTTAGCGCGTGCCATTTACTTTCTGTTCCTTTGTTTTTTTTCTTCTTCAGGTCGGTGAACAGTAATCAGTCGCCAGAGATCAGTTTTAAGTTAGCAGTTATTAGGGTTGACCGATCAAATTTAAATGATCGGTTTATTCTCACTGCACACTGGTCACTGGTCACTGATTAGCCGTTCCCTTTACTTTTGGTGATAATCGTCTCGGCCACGTTGCGGGGGACTTCTTCGTAATGGCTAAATTCCATGGTGAAGATGCCCCGTCCTTGGGTTTTGGAGCGAATATCAGTGGCGTAACCGAACATTTCCGCTAGGGGAACTTTAGCGGCCACTTTGGCGATGCCGGCCTCGGTTTCTTGACCTTCGATTTGTCCCCGACGGGAGTTAAGATCACCGATGACGTTACCGATGAAGTCTTCGGGTACTTCCACTTCCACCTTCATCATCGGTTCTAGGAGAACGGGAGCGGCTTTCATCACCGCTTCCTTGATCGCCATGGAACCGGCAATCTTAAAGGCCATCTCGGAGGAGTCCACATCGTGGAAAGAACCATCCACAAGGGTTGCTTTCAGGTCGATGACGGGATAACCCGCGACGATCCCCGATTCGCAAGCTTCTTTCATCCCTTGTTCTGACGGGTTGATGTATTCTTTGGGGATAGCACCACCGACAATTTTGGAGACGAAGACAAAGCCGGATCCCGGTTCCCCCGGTTCGAGTTCGATGACGACGTGGCCGTACTGTCCTTTACCGCCACTTTGACGGATAAATTTACCCTCGGCGCGCACGGGTTTCCGCACGGTTTCCCGATAGGCAACTTGGGGAGCGCCCACGGTTGCTTCGACTTTGTATTCCCGCAGCATTCGATCGACGAGGATTTCCAGGTGCAGTTCTCCCATCCCGGCGATTACCGTTTGATTGGTTTCGGGATCAACTTTGACCCGGAAGGTGGGATCCTCATCGGAGAGAGCTTGCAGAGCTTTGCTGAGTTTCTCGATGTCCTGTTTGGTTTTCGGTTCCACCGCCACGGAGATCACCGGTTCGGGGATAAAGAGGGATTCTAGGATAACTGGGTTTTTCTCATCACAGAGGGTATCCCCGGTAATGGTGTTTTTCAGTCCGATCGCTGCTCCTAGATCACCGGCGCGCAGTTCATCCACTTCGATCCGTTCGTTGGATTTGAGGACGATCAGGCGAGCGATCCGTTCTTTGGTTCCTTTGGTGGAGTTGTAGGCGTAGCTGCCTTTGGCTAACACACCGGAATAGACCCGCAGGAAGGTCAAACGACCGAAGGGATCGGCCATGATTTTGAAGGCGAGGGCGGAGAAGGGCGCATCGTCCTTGGCTTCCCGGATTGCCTCGCTGCCATCGGGAAGAATCCCTTTAACGGCGGCTACTTCCGATGGCGAGGGTAGGTAATCTACCACGGCATCAAGGAGCAGTTGTACCCCTTTGTTTTTGAAAGCCGAGCCGCAGAGGACGGGAACAATTGTACCTGCAATCGTCCCTTCTCTGAGACCGCGTTTGATTTCGGCTTCGGTGAGTTCTTCACCTTCTAGATATTTTTCTAGGAGTTCTTCATCGGCTTCCGCTACAGCTTCCACCAGCTGCAGGCGGAATTCTTCGGCCTTTTTCAATAAGTCTTCGGGAATGTCGGTTTCTTCTATGTCTTTCCCTAGATCGTCCTTATATATATAGGCGCGCATCTTGACGAGATCAACGATCCCGCTCAGTTCGCTTTCTGCGCCGATCGGCATTTGGATGGGAACGGCGTTAGTTCTGAGGCGATCTCTTAATTGTTCGTAAACTTTGAAGAAGTTCGCTCCCGTTCTGTCCATTTTGTTGACAAAGGCAATCCGGGGTACTTTGTACCGATCGGCTTGTCTCCAGACGGTTTCCGATTGGGGTTGTACACCACCAACAGAGCAGAAAACTGCCACCACGCCATCGAGTACCCGCATGGAACGTTCCACTTCAATGGTGAAATCGACGTGGCCGGGGGTATCAATGATGTTGATGCGATGATCTTGCCAACTGGTACTGATGGCGGCGGCGGTGATGGTGATTCCTCGCTCCCGTTCCTGTTCCATCCAGTCGGTAATTGCCGTTCCGTCGTGGACTTCGCCCAGTTTATGAGCGACTCCCGTGTAGAACAGGATTCTTTCTGTTGTCGTTGTTTTGCCCGCGTCTATATGAGCGGCGATTCCGATGTTTCGCACTCTCTCTAGCGGGATAGTCCGTGCCACAGCAACCTCCTTGCTTTGCTTGCCAGTGATGGGATTTTGTTCTAGGATTTTTTACACTATTTACAATTCTATACTTTTCTTGACAGTTTTTTGGCGGCATCGGTGTGGTCCACCGCCCTTAAAGTATCTTTAAAGTATCTTTCTTAGTAACGATAGTGGGCAAAGGCTTTGTTTGCCTCTGCCATCCGGTGGGTTTCTTCCCGTTTTTTGATCGTGCCGCCGGTTTCATTGGCCGCATCCATGATCTCGTTGGCTAGTTTACCTGCCATGGTTTTGCCACCTCTGGTTCTGGCATAATGGACTAACCAACGTAGTGCTAATGTACTGCCACGGTTGCTGCGTACTTCCATCGGTACTTGATAGGTGGCTCCACCGACCCGGCGGGCTTTCACTTCCACTAGGGGAGTGGCGTTTTTAACGGCTTTTTCAAATACTTCTAGGGGTTCTTGACCGGTACGTTCGCCGACGGTTTTCAGGGCATCGTAAACGATGTTAGCGGCTAGGGATTTTTTACCCGAGCGCATGATCCGGCGGATGGTCATGCTGACTAAACAGCTATTATAGACGGGATCGGGGGGAATAGGACGTTTTTTGACGTTTTTACGGCGAGACATCGGAATATTCCTTGATTTTCTAGGTTAACTTTAACTTTTGGTTGACAGTCGGATGATTACAGCCCATCTCAAACCCTCTCCTGCGAGTCTTCAGTCTCTTGGGTTAACCTTGACCGACTCGGTGGGAGTATTTTTTTTGGTTAATCAATCCCCTGTTTATTTAGCGGCGGGTTTGGGGCGTTTGGTTCCGTACTTAGACCGCGCCTTTTGACGGTTTTTCACCCCGGTGGCATCGAGGGTGCCGCGAATGATGTGATATCTGACTCCGGGTAGATCTTTGACCCGACCGCCCCGAATCAGGACGACCGAGTGTTCTTGTAGGTTATGACCGATGCCCGGGATGTAGGCTGTCACCTCAAATCCAGAGGTCAAACGTACCCTAGCCACTTTCCGTAGGGCTGAGTTGGGTTTTTTCGGTGTGGTGGTATATACTCTTGTACAAACTCCCCGGCGTTGGGGGCATTGTTTGAGGGCGGGAGATTTGGTTTTTCTTTTCGCTTTGGATCTTTCGTCGCGTATTAATTGCTGAATGGTGGGCATGATAGGGCTGTATCTAAGGTTACTCTGAACTCCTATTACCGAAGGTCAAATCGTTGACAAAAGGTCATTATAGCAAATTGTCGCTCTTGTTGTCAAGTCCGCGATTGTGCTTTTCTCCGGTTTAGATGTTAGAGATTGTCTTTTTCTTGGGCGGCGGCGGCACTCAATTCGGGCGTTATTAGGCGATAAAATTACAGCTTCGTTGTTTTGGCTTGGTTATGCGATTCTAGCAATAATTATCACCTGATTAATCGGCTAATGTCTGAAAAACTGTCTCTAGCTAACCTCATTTTTAGAACTGGTGTCTAGACTATTAGCTCTTAACGCTATATTTAGAGCTTTTGTACTGGATGCACCACAGGCTACCATAAAATATTGTTAACCTCAAAGGTTAACAATATTACAAGGGTCATCTACAATGGATATTGTATTTAAGGAAAAAAAATTTGAGAACGAATGCAATAGCCAAAGACTACTGAAAAAACAGTATGGAGAGAAGATGGCTAAGAAAATCAGGCAAAGACTCGATGACTTAAAAGCAGTTATTGTCCTGGAGGAAATGCGATCGCTGCCGGGACGTTGCCACGAATTGTTACATAACCGTGCTGGACAACTATCTCTAGATTTAGTTCATCCTCTCAGACTAATTTTTGAGCCAGCTAATATACCGATTCCTCGAAAAGCAGACGGGGGAATTGATTGGCAGAAAGTAACCGCAGTCGTAATTATTGGCATAGTTGACATCCTCGCCGCCGTAAAACGGACGGCGATTCCCAAACCTCACGATTTGGGTTTCTGCTTCTTTCCCGAAGGATTTTTCGCACCTGCCGCCCCAGATTTACTCTGTTCTGGTCTTATGGTCGCTCTACAGACTGACACCGCAAGCCCTGCGGCCAAAATATTTTTACTGGCGTTAATATCTCGGTCATGGTGTGTCCCACAGTCTGGACAATCCCATTCTCGAACATTTAACGGCATTTTCTCAGCAATATACCCGCAATTACTACACCTTTTAGAACTGGGAAACCATCTATCTATTTCGATGTAATTTCTGCCATACCAACGGCATTTATAGGCTAATTGTCGAGTGATTTCTCCCCAACTAACGTCAGATATTGCCTGAGATAATTTCGGGTTTTTGACCATATTCTTGACGGCTAAGTTCTCAACCACAATCGTTTGGTTTTCACGAACTAATTGAGTGGTTAGCTTATGTAAATGGTCTTTTCTACTATCGGTGATTTGAGCGTGAATCTTGGCTACTTTGATTCTTGCTTTTTCCCGATTTTTTGACCCTTTCTGTTTTCGAGAAAGATTTTTTTGCGCTTTTCGCAGTCTCCGATAATGCTTTTTAAAGTGCTTAGGATTAGATACTTTATCGCCATTGCTGGTAATTACTAGGCTACTAATTCCTAAGTCAATTCCGATGGCTTTATCGGTTGGGGGTAATGGCTGGATTGTTGGGTCATCAAATCTTATTGAAATATGCCAACGTCCAGAAGGATGTAATCTGACTGTTACTGTGCTTGGTTCACAGCTTTCTGGTATTTGTCTTGACCATCGAATAGGTAAAGGTTCTGTGCATTTGGCTAAATAGATTTGTTTGTCTTTGAACTTAAAAGCAGATTTGGTAAATTCGGCACTTCCTCCCTGATGTTTTTTCTTAAAGTTAGGATACTTAGTCCGACCAGCAAAGAAGTTAGTAAAAGCTGTTTGTAGGTGTCTTAACCCTTGTTGTAAAGGTACACAGCTAACTTCGTTTAAAAAGTCTAATTCTTCTTGTTTTTTCCAATCGGTCAACATTGAAGAAGTTTGAGCGTAGCATACTCTTTCTTGCTTTTCGTACCAAGCTTGTGTTCGTTCGTGGAGAGCTTTGTTGTAAACTAATCTTACACAGCCCAATGTGCGCCGCAATAGCGACTCTTGTGTTGGTGTGGGGTAAAATCGAAACGAATAGGCTTTTTCCATACCTCACATTTTAGCATATATTTCGTAAACGATGCTCATATTTAACAGTAAAGCCGTCGTAGAACGACGGGGTTTCAGACCCAAATTTTCGATGACTAATACTATTGAGAACAGATATGCACCGGATTTTATTTCTCCACCGGGAGAAACCCTTGCCGAAATCCTAGAAGAAAGAAATATGTCTCAATCGGAACTCGCCCAACGCATGGGCAGACCAAAAAAGACTATCAATGAGATCATAAAAGGTAAAGCGGAGATTACTATCGATACCGCCTTACAGATAGAGTTAGTGTTAGGAACTCCCGCCAGTTTCTGGATAGAGCGCGAAAGACTTTATCGGGAATATTTAGCGAGAAAAAATGAGAATCAAAGATTAAAAGGTTATTTAGGCTGGTTAAAACAAATTCCTTATCGGCAGATGACTGAATTAGGCTGGCTCAAGTTTGATGAGGATAAAATAGAGCAATTACGAGAGAGCTTGAATTTTTTTGCCGTTGTCTCCCCTGAGCAATGGGAGGAGATTTGGGGGAGAAATTTATCGATTGATTTTAGAAAGTCTCAAGCATTTGATAGCGATCGAGGGGCAATAACGGCATGGTTACGTCAAGGAGAAATAGAAGCATCGAAAATTAATTGTGCTGATTACAACGAGTTGAAATTCAGAGATGCCTTGCGACAAATTCGTTCGTTAACTATTAAGTCTATCGAGGTATTTCAACCGCAAATGATCGAGCTTTGTGCGGCAGCGGGGGTTGCCTTAGCCTTTGTCCCTGAACTTCCGAAAACAAGGGTACACGGTGCTACCCGTTGGTTAGGTTCTCACAGAGCTTTAATTCAATTGAGCGATCGATACAAAACAAATGATCATTTTTGGTTTTCTTTTTTTCATGAAGCTGGTCATATTTTATTACATGGGAAACGAACTTTATTTTTAGAGGGGCAAGATAAAGATATTCGAGATAAAATTAAAGAAAAAGAGGCGGATGTTTTTGCGGCTAATTTCTTAATTGATCCTGGAGATTGGCAGAGATTTATCGCCAATAATTCTCTGAATAGAAAAGCTATTAATCAATTTGCCGAACAACTAGGAATACACCCTGGTATTATTGTTGGTAGAATGCAACATGAGCAAATTACTTCTTATCAAAACTATAATGATCTTAAGGAGAAATATTGTCTAAATACGCAGGATTCCTTTTTGGTATTGACGAGCGACTCCCCAAAAGGAAAACTTCCTATCTCACCATTAAGATAACTGCTGTAAGCGGAGATTACTAAGGATAAATTTGGCAATAATTGACAAAATTAGCCTTAGAGACAGGAAATTGCGATAACATCAAAAAAAGTCAGGGAGAGGATAGCTATGCTTGATCTTGCGAAATTAGCGGCAAAAATGCCAGGGATCAGTCAACATTTTCAACAGGAAGTGACAGCTAGTCGCGAGCGAGTGCAACGGGCTAAAATTCTTTTAGAACAAGCTCAACAGCAACAGGAAAAACTGCTAGAACTCTATCATAACTGGCACGATCGCCTAATTTTCTCCGTAGCGCTACCGATCGAACCTCTCGACACCCGCGTTAGTATCCTTCCCCCTCCCGAAAGTCATAGCGTTTTTGCCACGGATGGTTCCCAAATTGCCCCTTCTCACCACGAAATCGCCTACTGTTATCTAATTAATATCGGTAGGATTATGTTGCACTATGGTCAAAATTTGCACCCTCTCCTCGATAGCATTCCCGAAGTCTATTACAAATCAGAAGACCTCTACATTTCTAAACAGTGGGGTATTCGCGTGGATGAGTGGATGAGTTATCGTCGGACGGTATTAGAAAGCCAAATGTTAGCGGAAATGGCTACTCGTTGGGTAAAACCCCCCGGGGCCCATTATGAGCCAAATTTAGCCCTCGTGGATGGTTCTTTGATCTATTGGTTTATCGATAGTCTCCCCCCGGAAGCAAAAGATTTAATTTTGCCACCGATTTTTCAGTCTTGGGACGATTTAAAATCAGCTAGAATCCCGCTTATAGGTTATATTAGTGCTTCTCGTAGCACGGAAAGTTTAAATTTCCTGCGTTTACAATCTTGTCCCCATGATACTCCCAATTGCTTGATCAATTGCGGTGATTTAGACCCAGAAAAAACCCCTTGTCGCGTTGTCGATCCTCTCCGGGATGCTTCTCTCTGGGGTTATTTATTGGAACCGGGGCAAAGAAGTCCTTTTTGGCGCAGTTCTTTGAAGATACTCGATTTTTATGGGGATGAGCATCGCATTTACTTCTGTTATCTCCATGTGGGGACGGAAATCGCTAGGGTAGAGGTTCCTGCTTGGGTGGTGGAGGAGCGCGAATTACTCGATCGCTCTTTGAGTATTTTACTGGCCCAGGTGTTAAAAGGTTATGGTTATCCGATCGCCTTAGCGGAAGCGCACAATTTAGCGGTGATTAAAGGTGGCGATCGCTTGCGTTTTTTTGCCCTTTTGGAACAACAGATGATTAAAGTCGGTTTACAGGATGTGGGAACATCTTATAAGGAAGCGAGAAAGCGCAGTAGTATCGCTTAATTGAGGAGACAGGGAGTGGGGAGTGGTTATGCTAAATCCAGTTATTGCGTGAGTGCCTCTCTTGATATGTAGCCCATACTCAACGGATGGCCGTATTACTTCCCACTTGATCACTCAATCCAAGTCTTTGGGGGGTTCTACCCCCCAAACCCCCCGTTGGGGGCGTGGCGCCGCCCCCAAACCCCCCGCGCATTAGTTTTTCGGTGGGATGCTTACACGCAGCTGCTAATACATCTGTCACAATTTAACAGTCACTCCACTTGCAGGAGTGCCTCTCCTGATATGTAGCTTATCTCAAGGGGTGACAGAAAGGTTAAAGAGCTTGCTTGATAAGGCTCATAGCCGTTAACCCTTTGGAGAAATAAGGGTTTTTCTGGGGTTTGAGGCGTATCAAAGAAAGGGCAAGTTCCGAAAAAATATCCATCGACTCAACCCAAAAAGTACCATAAGTCCCTATCCAAAAATCACTATGTCTTTCAGCAGAACGATTAGATTCTTTGAGGCGACAAATATAAACACGGTGGGGTAAAATATTGAGTTGTTGACCCCGTATTGTATTTAAAGAATAGGCGATAGCAATTAATAAAACAAGAGCTAAAAAACGCGGTTCGCTAACTTTAGTTTTCTCGATATTATAACCTCCCGTTTTACAATCTTTGAACATTGCTTCAATGCCAAAACGAGATTCATATAAATTTAAAGTCTCATCCAAAGAGTCAAGATTAGTAAGAAGATACCAAGGAGCTTCGGCTTGTTTACTACGGTAGCGTCTTTTCCAGCGAGTGGCCAAATTAAAAGGGCCAAGTTTATGAGCAGATGTATGATATGGCATAGAACGAGTTAGTTAGGACAGATGCCTGAAGGCTTTACTCACAGCATCCACAAGGTTTTCACTATCATTGATAATCTGACTAACATAGTTTTTCAATCTAGCCCAGAACTTTTCAATTTTGTTGAGGTCTGGAGAATAGGCGGGTAAAAATAGCACTTCACATCCCGCTTTAGCTAACAATTTTTTGATTCTCTCTTTGGGATGAAAACTGGCGTTATCAATGATGATAATTTGACCGGGTAGTAGTTCGGGTAATAGCAATTGTTCTATCCACTCACACACCAACTCTGTATTACAGTACCCCTCAAACACCATTGGCGCGATCGTGGAACCACGCCACCAACCGCTGATCACACTAACTCGTTCGCTACAGTGACCTAACTTTAAAGCCTCAAATCTTTCTGATTTGTGACAATATCCATAAGGATAATCGATGGTGTTATCTATTCCAGCTTCATCAATATAGACAAATCTTTCCGGGGCATAACCTCTGATTTTTTGGAGAAACTCTTTTCGGGCTTCTTCATCTCTTTCTCTGTAGCCATAAGTTTTTTTTTTCTAGTAAATCCAATTCTTTTGAGCGCTTGACCAATTCTCATCCTACTGACTGGGTTAGCCCATTTTTGCGCCATTTTTTCTTGGGTCAAATGCCCATATTGTTCGGCCAACTTTTGAAAGGCTTCTAAATCGTCAATTTTGGGCTTCGGCCCTCGACGATAGTTAGTTTTAGCGGCCACCGTCCCAGTTTGTTTCTTCCGTTTCAGCCATAGGTCTAATGTATTACGACTAATATTGAGGGTGCGACAGACATGGCTTTTTTTCTCCCCTCGCTCTACGGCACTCACTGCTTTCTGTCTTAAATCATCACTATAGGGTGCTGCCATGAAAGCTTCTCCTCATTTCTTTTTCTCTATTATGTCCTAACTATCCCGCTCTTTGCTATAAATATCCGAAAAAAAATGCTGAGTCCCCGGTTGAATATCTAGAGCTTTTAGAGGTTGATAGTTTTCTTCACCTGATAATAGCAAAGATGTTCCCTTCTTTTGTCTCAGAATAAAGGCTATCCCCTTTTCGTCTAGCCACTTTCCTAGTTGAACACTGTGAAATTCTCGGTCGCCTATCACGACAACTGGGTAGGATTTCAAAAATTTTAATACCGGCTTGAGAAAGTTTTTTTGGTTCCCTAAATTACTGCTTCCTTGTTTATCTAACAATATCCAGTACACAGGTAACGCCCTTTTTCCACAAATAACACTAGCTACAAACAAATTTCTTCCTTTCCAATCTGTTCGGTCAATTACCAATAATAGATGTCCCAGATGCTTAAGTTTTTTCAGTTTTCTTCTTTGATGTCGATTTTTATTTTTTTCGCTAAACTCTTGCTTAATAATGTGTTTAATTAGCGGAAACCATAACAATTTTACACTTAATTGCGGTAACTTGAGAAACCTTTGTAAATTTCTTCTTCTGCTTTCAAAGGTAATTGGTTGGGGAAATAAGGCGGCCAATCTCTCCAATTGTACTGTTCTATGGCTTTGTAGGAGCAGTATAAGAATTTGTAGAGTCAGATATTGTGCTTGTGTCAAGCTAGCTTGTAAACAGGCCTGATAGAATGATGGTAACATATTGAAATTTTGGGTGGTTGTCTCAACCACTCTATTTCTTTTGGGTTCATTTGGCTAGAGTCTTTATCTTGATTACCTTTGAACCCCTTTGTCACCCCTTGAGGTAGCTTATACTCAACGGATTTAGTATGATTGACGAATTTGCGTTATTTCAGCTTCTATTTTCAAGTCAGGGAGCAGGGGAGCGGGGAGATGGGAGACCACTTCGTGCGCGTTGCGGGGGGAGTGGTCACTGATAACTGATAACTGGTCACTGATAACTGATGACTGAAAAAGGTGGGAATTACCCACCTTAAACTTGATTTTTGCCGAATTTTTCTAGCGACTGCTCCGATCTTGGTCTAAGACGCTGACGGGGAAATTATTATAACTAACGTGATGTTTGCTAGTTTTTTGAATTTCTTCTTTGATTTGATCTAGATCAACATAGCGATCGGCTACATTAATTAAACTATCACTGGTCATTGATCGCAAACTAACCACTTCCACTCGCGCACCACGGTAACTGACGGAATCGGCAGCATAGGCCAAATCCCCATCACCACTGACAATTACTGCGGTATCATAGGAACCCACTAGCGCCATTAAATCTACGGCAATTTCCACGTCGAGATTGGCTTTTTTGGAACCATCGGGTAATTGTACTAGGTCTTTAGCGATGACTCGATAACCATTGCGACGCATCCAGAGGAGAAATCCCTGCTGTTTTTCGTTAGTGCGATCAACTCCAGTATAAAAGAAGGCGCGCAAGAGACGAGAACCGGCAGTTAAACGACAAAGTAATTTGGTGTAGTCAATTTCGATACCTAATTGCAGAGCCGCATAAAATAAATTGGAACCATCGATAAAAATCGCCACACGACCGCGATTTTCTAGCACTTGTTCGGGGGTGAAGACTGGGGCTGTGTCATAATCATCAAACATTTTTTTCCCTCGTTTGTTAAAAGTTTAGTGTTGAGTGTTTGCCAGTTGTATCCCAAAGGACAACAGACCTTAAAAAATAGAGTTATTAAAAAATTCCTTTAGGAATCGTTTAACGGCAGTTCTAGTTTAGAAAAGATCGGTTCAGGTGTTCCTAGTTGTGGATTTGTGGGTAATCCCCATTGACAGTGTTTGGAAAAAGAGACACGATCAGGGGAGTTTTCCCCGTCCTCCGACCTGAAAGTATTAAAATCAATAACAAAACCTAGTTGTTGATAAATTTTACTGCTCAAGGTCGGTATTATCGGTGAGAGTAGGTAGGCAGAGAGTCTTACGGATTCCAAAACTGCGTAGAGGACTTGTTCTACTGCTGCCTGTTGTTTCTGTTTAAATAAACTCCAGGGCGCACTTTCATCGATAAACTTGTTACTAGCACGAATTAACGCCAGTATTTCCTCACAGGCTTGATTAAATTGTAGCGCATCATACTTCTGTTCAACAATGCCCCCTAGATTGATCCCCATATTCTTAAGACGATTATCGTTGGGGATATCTACGCCAGTCAACTGGGGGGGGATATTTTGGCAGTATTTTTTAACCATGCCTAGGGTGCGATTGAGGAGGTTGCCTAAATCGTTGGCTAAATCCGCGTTAAGAATATTAACAAATCTGGTTTCCTGAAAATCGCCATCCTGTCCTAATTCAATCTCTTTGACGAAATAGTAACGGACGGCATCGGCCCCATAGCGCTCAACCAAATCGAAGGGATCGAGGGTATTACCGAGACTTTTGCCCATTTTCCGCCCGTCTTTGGTCAAAAAGCCATGGCCGAATACTCTTTTGGGCAAGGGTAAACCCGCCGACATTAGCATAGCCGGCCAATAAATGGCATGGAATCTTAATATATCTTTACCGATCAGATGCAGATCGATCGGCCACCATTTGGCCAAGGCATTTTCTAGGGTGGGTTCGTCTTCGGGGTCGAGAAGGGCGGTAACATAGCCAAGAAGGGCATCAAACCAAACGTAGATGGTATGCTGACCATCGTGGGGAATGGGAAACCCCCAAGCCACATTAACCCTAGAGATGGAGAAGTCCTGTAGTCCTTGGTTGACGAAGTTGAGAACCTCATTACGTCGGCTTTCTGGTTGAATAAAATCGGGTTGCTCTTGGTAAAGTTGTTCTAGTTGTGCCTGATACTTAGAGAGACGGAAAAAATAGTTTTCCTCGTCGCGCCATTCGGCGGCCAGATTAGTATGAATGGGACAACAGCCATTATCTAACAGTTCTCTTTTTTCCTTAAATTCTTCACAGGCGACGCAATACCAACCCTGTTGGCGATCAAGATAGATATCGCCCTTTTCCCAGACTCTTTCAAAAAATTCGTTAACAATTGCCTGATGACGGGGGGCAGTGGTGCGACTAAAGCGATCGTACTGGATGTGTAGCTTTGCCCAGAGATTGGCAAAACTGGTGGCGATGCGATCGCAGTGTTCCTGGGGATTGAGTCCTTTGGCTGCCGCAGTCCGTTCGATTTTCTGTCCGTGTTCGTCGGTTCCTGTAATTAGGAGGACAGAATTGCCCTGTAACCGCTGCCATCGTGCCATAACATCCGCTACGATCGTTGTGTAAGCACTACCGATGTGAGGGATATCGTTGACATAATAAAGAGGTGTTGTTAAAGCAAATGTTTTTCGCTCATTTAAATCATTCATGAAATTTATTTTTTTAAATAGATGAGGCTGCCCTAAGGCTGATCTGTGGATGATTAGGACATAATGTCCATATTTTATGATACTTTAATTCCGTTTTATCCTTTAATTGTGGTCTAAGTCAATAAAAACAATCTTAAGGCCGATTTTTTTTTTATGACTCTGCTTACCCCCCTATCTACCTCTCGTTTAATTCTTGATACCACACGCACGGGCCTGTTTACCGTCGGTCAAGAAAATCTACCCAGCCAAGGAGTGGCGATCGTGGTAAGTAACCATCGCAGCTTTTTGGACGCGCCGATCTTAATTCAAGCTTTGGGCAAAACTCTCCCGATCGCCTGTCATCACTACATGGGAAAAACGCCGCTTTTGCGGGAATTAATCGGAGAATTGGGCTGTTTTCCCTTTGATACCCCCGAAAAACGCCACCAGACTTTTTTTCGGCAAGCAACGGATTTTTTACAGTCCGGACGATGGATCGGTTTATTTCCAGAAGGTGGCTCGCCGATGTTAAATTTGACTCCTCCTCGTCAAATTAGCCGTTTTCAAAGCGGATTTGCCCATTTAGCTCTGCGTTGTCCCGTGGAGAATCTATCGGTCTTACCTGTGGCTATTCTCTCTGAGTCGGAAACTGCTATTAGTCCTTTTCCCGTGCGTTTGCTACGCTGGTTAGATACCACGGAACCTTTATTCGATCAAGATGGTTGGCATCCCGTTGTATTTTATCATCGTGTCAAGGTGGCGATCGGTCGTCCCTACCGAATTACTGAAAGCGATCGCTCAGATTATCAAGGTAAACAAGGAAAAAAAGCGATTAATCGTTTAATTGGTCATTGTCAGTCGGAAATTAGCGATTTATTGCTGAAAGGGTAAGTCAGGAGACAGGAGACAGCCTTGAATCAGTTATCAGTTATCAGTTATCAGTTATCAGATGTGAGTTTTCAGTTCACTGATTACTGTTTACTGTTCACTGAAAATACTTCCCACTTCCTAACTCATAATTCATAATTGATACTGGAGTGATTTGTTATAAGTAGGGAGGCACAATTATTTGTAGGATGGGTTAGCGGTAGCCTAACATGATCGGGCGTTGGGTTTCATGCTTCAACCCAACCTACGTTCTAGGGTTGATTCAAGGTAGGGTTGATTCAAGGTAGGGTTGATTCAAGGTAGGGTTGATTCATGAATCAACCCTACCCCGACTGTTTACTGTTCACTGAAAATACTTCCCACTTCCTAACTCATAATTCATAATTCATAATTCATAATCCTTTTTCTTATTGCGCTAATATTCTGACTAGCTCTGCTTTCTTCATCTTGCTTAAACCAACGATTCCCTTTTCTTTGGCTAGAGTCTTTAATTCAGAAACAGTCTTGAGTTTGAGAGTTTCTTCTGAAAATTCCTCAATCACTGGTTGAGGAGTGAGATAAAAGACAGTTTTGAGTAAATCTAATCCCTTCCCTTTTGTAATTCCACACTTGAGGGCAACAATTGAGTCTAAACTCTTCCAGAATTGACGGGGAGCCTCATCAATCCTAGCAGTAGCAGTAGCTAATTTAACTGTTTTTAGGGGGCTATTCGGTTGTTCAATTAAGAACTGTAAAGCAGATTTAATTTCTTCTCTTGAAGCTGTTGAAAGATTTAGTTTTGGGGTTTCTTCTCTTGCCAAAACTCTGGATATATTCCTAGCATCTTCTGTTCCATCGGCAATAATACACCAAATTCTTTCTAGTCCAGCCCTTTCAGCCACAGCATAAACAAATGAGTTGCCGATAACTTCATAGCGATCCTCTGATAATTCTTTGACGATTACAGGCAGCCAATTGCGTCCACCTGTCTGCTGTAATAGTTTGGCAGTAACTTCAATTAAAAAACTATCAGCATCGGTCCCATTGGTAATTTCTATTTCATCTAGGTATAGATACTTTAAAGTACCAATATCGGTATATTCCATCATTGTAAAAAATACTCCTTTGCTAAGTCTTGGTAGTAGTAATAAACGGAAATATGTTTATAAACGGCAGGCACGCGCTCAAAAGCAGCACTGGCTATAATAGCGTATTCTGGCAGGTGGTGAATATGTAAATCTTTTTTGGCAGGAGCGAGTTTGGGATAAAAATAGGGTACAAGGTTTTTGTCATTTTTTAGTATTTGATTAATTTCTTTTTGGGCAAGCTGTAACTGTGGTTGAGTAATCTTCTCACCGTTGAAAAAAATTGGTAAGGCTATGGGAGTCCCATCTTTTTTTGATTTTTGCATTTCCGGCAGAAACTCCTTGATGGCAGTGGCTGCATTATTAAGGGAGAATGAATTGTTATGTTTTGTGGGTAAGAGGACAACATCGGCAGCATAAACAGCCAGCTGGCTAGTAAATCGCCAATTGGGAGCTGCATCTATAAAGATGTAATCATATTCATATCTAGCTAAGTCTAATTTTCTATGGAGAGTGGATATTTTCATTTTAGAATGATATTCAAATTCCGTCAGCCCTGCTATTTTAGGATCAGCAGGAACAACATCGAAGGTGATTTGGAGTTTTGTATTTTTAAAAATATAAGGAATAATCACTGATTTTAGATCAATATTCTTATCAGTTAAAGCCTTTTCTAGTAGTCCATTTTGTGGTTTTATATTTAGGAGAGAGCTAGTTAAATCTCGTTGATTAAAATCAAAGTCTAAAACTAAAACTTTTTTACCTAAAAAAGCAAGAATAGCCGCAAGATTTATGGTTGTGGTGGTTTTGCCTACACCGCCTTTATTATTGTAAACAGTAACCGTTAATGCTTTGGGAGTCTTGTCAATTTTTGTCTTGATCAGAGCTATAGTATCATCAATGTTATCAGGGGTTAGCTGTATGCAAGTAGTAGCAGGAAAAATTGTTTTACCGTGTTTTCTAAATAACTGGATGTGTAAACTATTAGTGATAATTCCCCATTGGGATGCTTTACAGTTAGTCCCTAATAACTGACGCTTTAACTGATTGACAGTTGACGCATACTTTGGACTATTTTCAGTTAGGTTAATCTCTCTACCCTTTAACTCTATCAGCAGAAAAGGATTACTCTTTGTCTGTAAAAAAATATCGTTTCCTAGGTTTCTCCGAGTGGCAAAGTCGGTAATCCCACCGCCTCCCGTGTCGTACTGTGGAATTATCTCCGTGGTTGAAAATCCTAAATATGATATCAGGTAAGGTGCAAAGTTTGTGCTAACAATCGCTTCAGACGCACTTTGAGGCAAATGCTGAAGATAAGATTTGAGACTTTTTACTTTGGGGGTGTTATCTTTCATCGAAAAAATGGGTCTGAAACCCCGCCCTTTAGCGATAGCGGAGGGCAGCTTTATATGAGTTAGCGAGAAACAATTAAACCGTTAGAACGACGAATTAACTGAATCTTACTAACAGCTATCTGTCCCAATCGTTTCCAACTGGTATCGCTTACAGATAGCTGTTTTTCGGTATCTCCACTTACATAACCAATCCCTTTGGGAGAAGAAACTAAATCTCCTTTACGGAACCCATGTCTTGTGGTAGAGCCACCATATTTACGTCGTTTACCACCTTTAGAAAAAACCATCAGGTGAAGTTGACGACGACTAATAGGAGGACGTTTGATGACAGCAAAGGGAGCGTTCGTTACTTTAACAGAACCCTTCCAATCGTATCCATGACTATTAGAAGCATGAAATGGCCAATAATCTAAAAACTGAAAACAGGCAAGAGCAATTCCATCGTTAGCATGACTTTCTGGTGATTGTTCTGCTTTATTTTTGGACTTTTCTAGTCGCAAATGTTTTCTAAGATTAGAGGTTTGCCAACCAAAGCGAGTATGGACTGTTGCCAATTGAGATAGTTGCTCAATAGCCCATTTCTGTCCGACCATAACCGACGAGAAACCTTTTCCAGACTTAGCTCCTTTTCTACCAGAAGTTAGATCAATATCGGCTTTGATGTACTCAAAGTAAATATCGGTAATTGGATAGATTTTGGTTAGTTCGGAAACGACTCGAAGTTCAAGTTGACCCTTCGGCTTCGCTCAGGGTCAACGTCGAGCGAAGTCGAGACGTTGACGATTAGCTCTGATTGAGGGAGCTAATTTTCCTGTTCTTCTATTTGAGAATCGTTTTTGTCGATGCGCTCTTAGATTAAAAGAAAGTTGGCGGTTAATCCGTCTTTTTCTACGTCCTCTTCGCATTAACCGTCTATTGTCCATGCGCTCTTTTACTCGTTTAAAAGGAAGTTCTAAGTGAGCCTTCCAAAGAGTAAAAAGAGAGGATTGAACGCCAATTCCAGAGAATAATTTACCCGGGTCAATACCAATAGCAATCGGTTGGGTTTTACTATCGGAAGGTTCATCGGTTAGCTGGACATAGAAAATATCTAAGTCGTTGAATTTACCGATAGCTTTTCCTTCCTTAATCCACCGTCTGGCCCGACTAGGTTTGGTGGGCATTAACGGTTTTCCGTCTTTTGAGATAACAGGAACTCTTGCCATGGAGATAATCCTTAAGAGTGAAGTTAATGTCCCTTACCGCAACACAATCAAGATGTCTTGTCTAACAACGCTTTACCAATAAAGCTGAGAGGGAATCCGAACTAGGGAAGCATTCGGAAGTCTGTGCCAGATTGTGTCTCGGTGCGGTAGTCTCTACTTGCGTCGCCTAAATTGGTTTAGGCAAGCTCCGTCCCTTTTAGGGCGGGGTTAGTGACTTCAGTTCACAAACTATAGACTAAAGTTAATGAATTGCTGTTTTTTTGAGTATAACACTCTATTTCCTCAACCCCTAACCCATTATGGAAAAATTAACTAATCTCGATCGCTTGGCTGAAGAAATTTTAGGTTTAATTCCAACAGAAACGGTTATCATTGCCCTATTTGACGGTGATAGTATTGATTATTGCGCGGGTGCGGGTAAAAACACCGGGGCAATTGTCGGCAAAAGGGGTGATATTGCCACGTCGGGATTGTGTACGGTGGTTTACCAGGGTAGTTGTCCGGTGGTGGTGGGACAAACCCTAGGAGATAATCGCATTCGTCAGGATATAGCGGTGGCTTTGGGGATAAAAACGGCTTTAGCTGTGCCAATTAGGGTTAATAATCAGTTATTTGGCGCAGTAATGCTTTTAAACCGTCTCGATGGTCAGGAATTGACCGATCGAGATAGTTTGTTAGTGGAGGAATATCTTTGTTCTTGGCCAGATTCTTAGTAAAAGCGATTTTTGATCAGATTGGCATTGACGAATAAAGCGTTACAGTAAATTAGTCCTTCATAGGGATAGGGAGACCAATAGGATAAATCGTATAGACCATTAAAACGAAAGCCTTTTTGATACAATTGGTCGTAAATTTTTGTAAAAAATGTATGGCGAAAATCGGAGGGACGAAACCCAACTTCTGAAAGAATCATGGCAATTTTTCTCTCTTCTAGAAAATTGGTTGCTCCAGCTAAAACCTGTAGCTCATAACCCTCTGTATCCATTTTAAGCAGGTCTATCCTATCTATCCCCTGAGCTTGACAAAAATTATCTAAGCTATCAATTGTAATTGCTTCTGTTTTGTCGGTGGATTGGCCTTGATTCTCGCCTATGGGCCGGTTTAAGGCATCGGTGAGGGAGTTTTTTTGAGAATTAGAGTTTAAGATAATTGTTTTTTCTGAAGGTTGCTCGCCTAAAGCGATCGGAAAACAGCGAATTCGCTGATTATCAGCAAATTTTTGAGATAATTGGGCAAAAGTTTCCTTGATTGGCTCGAAACAAAGAATATCAGCTTGAGGAAATTTTTGATGAAAGTAACTACCTGTTTGTCCAATATTGGCCCCGACATCAAAAATAATCCTTGGTTGCTGGTGATGACAAATTCTTTCTATATCTGAGGCCACATCCCAACCAGCAGGGAAGGAATCGGGGGAAACTTTCTTGTAAGTCTGAAGACTCAATTCATGAATCAAATTTTTCAGCCGGCTTTTAATGCTCATAATTGTTTTTTGACACTCCCCGCGCTAAAGCGACGGGGATTCTTGGTTCAAAGAGATTACTTGCTTAGACAGAATCGCTTCTGAAAAAGTAGAGGTATTCTCTCCCCAAGCGTTTATCGGATCTAGCCCGAAAGTTCCCGTATGCCCTACGGTACTTAACCCTTTTTTAAGGATATTGATAGCGGCGTTTTCATCCCTATCTAAAACACACCCACATTTACACTGATGGGTTCTAGTCGATAAAGATTTCTTAACAATTTCACCACAGTTTGAACAGTTTTGGCTTGTATAATTCGGTGAGACAGCAATCGTTATCTTGCCGAATTTAACCCCAAAATACTCTATCCATTCCCGAAACTGATACCAGGCCGCATCATTGATCGATTTAGCTAGACAATGATTCTTGACTAAGTTCTTAACTCTTAAATCCTCGTAGGCTATCACATCGCTAGAGTGAACTACGCACCGTTCGGCTGAGCTCACGGCCGAAGCCTTGCTAATTTCACAGCAAAGTCTTTACGTTGCCTACTTACTTTAAGGTGAGCTTTAGCTAATCTTTGTCTAGCTTTTTGACGATTTTTACTTCCCTTTTTCTTTTTAGATAATCGCCTTTGAAGTCGTTTTAATCGTTTCTCAGACTTTCTCAAGAATTGAGGATTATCAACCTTGTCGCCATTGTGATCTGTATAGAAAGAAGCCAAACCTACATCTAAGCCAATACACTTACCTGATGGTTTAACATCTTCTTTAACGTCACAAGAAAGGACAAATTGACAATAATAACCGTCCGCTCTCCGAATCAACCTAACCCGTTTAATATCGGATTCTTGAAAGTACCCTAAATCCCAAGTTCCTACCAACTTAAGAACACCAATGTTTTTCTTGTCAGTGAACTTAACAGTTTTAGGGCTAAGAAGCTTCCATCCTGATTGTTTGTATTCAACAGAGCGAGATTTTTTAAATTGAGGATACCCCTTTTTGCCTGATACTTTACGTTTACAGTTGTCGTAAAAACGACTAATTGAACTCCAAGCACGTTCAGCACTTGCCTGTCTAGCAGTTGAATTAAGTTCATCGGCAAATTTAAAGTCCTGAGCTAATTCTTGAGAATATCGGTATAAATCGTTCTTACCCGTACCTTTTGTATCCATCCATAACCTTACACATTTGTGACGGATGAATTGAGCAGTACGAATAGCATCGTCTATGGCTTGATACTGTTGAGTTTTAGCTTTAACTTTAAACTCTAAGACAAACATTTTACGCAGGGGGGACTTAGACAAAATCAGTATATAGCGGTATGCACTTGCATGAGGTACAATAGAAGAGGACAATAAATTATAGACCTAGGCAGGAGCCACGACCCGATGAAGCCCTATTCTTTAGACTTGCGACAAAAGATCATCGAGACCTACGAGGAGAATAACCTCTCACAACGTGAGTTAGCCAAAAGATTTAGAGTAGCTTTAAGCTTTATCCAGAAACTAATCAAGCAGTGGCGTGAAACAGGAAATCTAAATCCCCGACCGCATGGTGGAGGACAAAAACTCAAGCTTAAGAGCGACGAAATTATCTTGCTGGGCGATTTAGTCCAAGAAAAGAAAGATGCCACCTTAGACGAGTTAAGAAAACAAATTGAGGAAAAAACACAGACGGTGGTGAGTAACTCAACAATCAGTAGAATTTTAAAACGGCTAAATTTAACTCAAAAAAAAAAAGCTTACACCCTAGGGAAAGAGACACGGAAAGAGTGCAAAAATTAAGAGAAGAATATTGGGAGAAAATCCGAGATGTTAGAGCGGAAGATTTGGTTTTCGTTGACGAGTCTGGCTCTAATCTAGGGATGACAAGACTTTATGGCAGGGCTGAAAAAGGTCAGAGAGTGTATGATTCAGTTCCGTTAAACCGAGGAAAAAACGTCACGATAATTGGAGCGATAGCGCTCAAAGGCTTGCTGGCTTTTATCAATGTATTTGGAGCCGCAAATGGTTTAATATTTGAAGCATTTATTGCTACATTATTAGTTCCAAACTTGTGGAAAGGAGCTTGTGTATTAATGGATAATGCTTCGATTCATCAAAAAGAAACCCTCGAACCAATTCTTCAAGAAGTCGGTGCTAGACTGGAGTTTTTACCTCCCTATTCTCCCGATTTTTCTCCCATTGAAAACTGTTGGTCGAAAGTGAAAATACTGATTCGTTCTATGTCACCTCGTACCTATGCTGATCTAGAAAAAGCGCTCGTTCAAGCCTTTAGTCAGATTACATTGCGAGACATCCATCACTGGTTTACCCATTGTTGCTATTGCGATACCCCTTTTAAAGAGCCTACCTAGTCATCCATGCTGTACCTCATTCAACTGAAACCCGCTATAGCACAATAAAAGTTAAGTTAACAAGATATAGTTTAAAAAGCCGTCCTAAAAGGACGGGGCTTTAACCCAAAATTTCGGTAAATTAGGAGGGTAATTGATACAGCCAATATAGCAGTCGAAGGGACAAGTAACTAGAGTAAAAAAAGTCACTTTAATTATCCTCTGTCCCTGCAACTGTTACTCAGAAATGAGGGATAGAAGCGGTTGGGTAATCCAGTTGAATGCTACGGCGATTTGATGGTTGAGGGTGGGCAGACGGTAGAGATAGACTAAGCGACGGGTAAGATGGGCAAGGGGACCGGCTAATTCTAGTCCTAAACCGCTAATGGTAGCTTCATCGACTCCGAGGGTCAACATTTCGCCTAAAGGTTGATAACGGAAGGGTAAAGCTGGTTTATCGTGGAAACTCGCCCAAATATTCCAAGCGCAGTAGTCGGACTGTTGAAGGGCGACCTGGGCCGTGGCAGCGTAGGGTTTATCCTCTTGATCGCGACTATCGGCCGCATCGCCGATCGCGTAGATACTGGGGTTTTCGACAGTTTGTAAATATTGATTAACTTTTAGTAATTTGCGCTCATTATGTGCTAAAGGCAAATTAGCGAGCAGTGGGGAGGCGATCGGACTAACGGTCCAGAGAATTAGATCAACGGGGATATTGTCTATCTGTCCCTTGTAGTCAAGGGAGAGGCGATCCGCTTGGATATCGGCGACGGTGGTTTCTAGGTCTAACCAAACCAGACGTTTTTCTAGGGCTTTTTTGGCGGTGTCGCGGTTAAATTGGGTTGAAGGTCCGAGAATATCGCTATTTCTTTCGATCAGACGAATTCTTCCCCTTTCTCCGAGGCGATCGGCCAGCTTACAGGCTAATTCTACGCCGCTATAACCGCCCCCGATAATGGCGACCCGAATTTTATCGCGATCGGATTGTTCTAGGGTTTTGAGTCGATCCCGAAGACGATAGGCATCCTCTAGACTACGAAAGGGGATAGCGTGGGTTCTGGCCCCGGGTAGGAAGTCAAGGGAAGATTGACCACCGAGGGCGATCACGAGGCGGTCGTAGCATATATCGTTTTGATTGTCAAGGGTTATTTTATGATTATTAACATCGATCGCCGTGACGGTTCCCTGTTGGAAGTCAACGGGGGTATTAGCGAGCAATTCGCTGAAAGGGGGAGCAATTTCCCAGGATTGCAGTTCTGAGGTGACTAATTCGTAGAGAAGGGGAGAAAATAAAAAGCGATCGTTTTTATCAATTAAGGTAATTTGAGGGGGGTGTTGATCGGGCCAAGGCAATTGACTCAAACGTAAAGCAGTATAGAGTCCACCAAAACCACCACCGAGAATACAAATTTTTGGGATTGAGTCAGTCATATCGATCGCTGAGGGTTTTGTTTCTTATTTTGACACTCCCTGCCGTAAAATGGCTCTCTTATTCTTTGTGTGATCAGTTTAACTGATATAGAAGCGATCAATCTTTGTGTCCTTTGTGCCTTTGTGGTTCGTTCCACGCACTCGCCAGCAAGACTGTATCTTAGAATACATTTTACCCACCAAACCTAAGAGAGCCGTAAAATGGACGGGGAAACTTAAACCCAAATTTTCGGCAAAGCGAGGAAAGAAAAATAGTTTTATATTTATCTACCCAGCCAAATCGTCAACAAAGCCACAATTGTAGCCAGAAAAAGGATATGATTCATCCAATCGTCGAAAGACCAATTTTTAAACATATTTAGTTCCTTAAAATCGAGGCTTACCGCTCAACAGCTTACCTTAATTTCTGATAGAAGTGCTATTGGCTGCAGCTGGTTGACTCTGGCAATATATTAAGATTAGTTAAACGTAGGTTGGGTTGAAGTATGAAACCCAACGCCCGCATAGTTTACGCTACCGCTAACCCATCCTACAAATAATTGTGCCTCCCTACTTAGGGTTGGCTGAAAAAGTTTTTCGTGGGGGTAGGGTGTGGGGTGTGGGCTTCGGCCGTGAGCTCAGCCGAACGGGTGTGGGGTTTTAGCGATTTTGAGGGGGTCAATTACCTAATTTTCAGGGAAAAAGTCCCTGAATTTTCCCCCCGATCACTCCCATGTCCGGTACTTTTTGATTGACAAAAGGTCTAAAAGTCTTACCCAACAAGGTTTTTAGATTTATGCAGCCAGATATACTTAGAAGTGCTATGGCTGGTTGACTCTGCCAATCTATTAAGATTAGTTAAGGGCAGTAAAGGAATCGTTAAATCAATCATAAATTGTCATAGTCCATTTCCTCCAGAGCCTAGCATAGAGGGGAAGCCTCCTTTATACCCAGGTAATTGCATGAATGGACTACAACAACAGATTATCAGTCTTGATCGGAAAGTCGATCATCTACAGGATATTGTCGAGAGCCTCAGCCGGCAAATTGCTATCCTAGCTGGGGATAAATCGAGTCGTTCTCCGCGTGAATCTTTGGAAATGGTCGGTTTTTCCGAGTTATCCGATAATAGCCTCTACGATCATAAAGATATTCTCCGAGATCACGGTGGCAAACAATCCCCGGCTGTCAATGGAGAAAATTCTTTTTCCGATGAAATCCAAATTCGCCGATTAACGGCACAATTGACGGCGGCCTACAATCGCATTGCTGCTCTCGAAGAACAATTACTCAGCTATCGCATCCATTCCTAGTTAATTTCTGCCCAGAGGATTGGGTAAACCGGGTGAGGTGGGATTAGTCGGCAAATTGGGCAAAGGATTGCTATTTTCCAGGGTGGGATTGTTAGCCTCCCCCGATAGAGTCGCTAAAGCCACGCGATCGCCGCCCACCTGTCGCAGCAGGTCTAAAACCCCTACCACTTCGTTATAACTGGCATTTCTGGAGGCATTCAGTACCATCAGTCCATTGGGACTATATTGATGATAATTCTTGATTGCCTCGAATAACTGGGGGCGAGTCACCATCTGCTTTTCGACGTAGAGTTGTCCGAAATCATCGAGACTAACCACCAACATTTCCCGCATCGGGGTGGTGGCGGTACTAGCTTTCGGTAAATCGAGGCTGATCGCCTGTTGCCGAGATAATCCCACTGCACCGAGAATAAAGAAAGTGAGAATACAGAAAATTACATCGATCAGAGGAATGATATTAACCTGCACATCCTCTTGAATGCGGTGTTGATCATGCCATAATTTCAGGGGACGAGCCGTAATATGGCTGCTTTTTGTTGTTTTGGGTTGCTGGATTTTAGTTTCGGCCATGGCTGATAAGGGAGAGATTTAGCGATCGAGCGGTTTTTCTAGGTTAGCACTGAGGGCGTATTGTTGGTCTTCTCCATCTAGCCAACGTTGACGGTAGATAATTTCTAAATCACTGCCGGCCTTGCGAAAAATTCTAGCTTGATTGAACCAGAGTCCCTGAAAAATGCGATAGAAAGCGAGGCTAAAAATAGCGACAATTAAGCCGGTAGCGGTGGAAATTAAAGCTTCACTAATACCTAAAGTTACCCCAGCTGTAGAGGAAGTTCCCAGGTCACTTAATTGAATATTGGCCAAAGAGGTAATTAAACCGAGTACCGTCCCTAATAATCCTAACAGGGGGGAAAGGGCGATGACTGCCTCAAGGATTTTATCGCCCCGTTTCATTAGGGATAACTGTTCATCGGCAGCCGATTCGAGGGCAAAGTGAAAAACCTCTGGATCTGGATTTTCTAAGCGAAGAGGTGCATAAAGATAACTACCAATGGGATGATTGCGGGAATCTCTGGCGACTTTTGTCGCCAAATCCCAATTACGGATGGCCGATTCCATAATCCGGTTTAAAATCTGGCCTTCACTGAGGAGGGTGCGACTCCAAAACCAAATTCGTTCGATAATAGTGCTAAGAGCTAAAATAGACAGAAAAAGCAGCGGCCACATGGCCACTCCGCCTTTTTGGATTAAATCAGTTATACTCACGAGTTGTTTTGTCCCTCCAATACCGGGCGATCGGGTAATGATTATAGTTTAGGATTTAGGTTTATAGATTGACATTTATCGTCCTTACGCTGACTTACAATACAGGATGAGATGGGGCTTTTCAAGGGGCCAGAAGATGTCAAAAAAGGGATTGCCCTGACTCCATTTGAACCTAATTCTGGCCTGAGAAGTCTAAACCACGGCTATCTAATACCAAATCCGTTGAGTATAGGCTACATATCAGGATAGGCAATAGGCAATAGGCAATAGGCAATAGGCAATAGGCAATAAGTAGTCGTGCAAAATTAATTTCCTAGTCGAGACAGGAGACAGGCTTCGGCCGTGAGCTTTTGCGTTCGACAAAAGCTCACGCCGAGGTCCGAACGGAGACGGTCGTCAGGAGACGGGAGACGGGAGACGGGAGACGGGAGACGGGAGACGGGAGACGGGATACAGCTATTAGGGATCGGATTTGAGTTTTCAGTTCACTGTTTCCTCACATCAGAAGTCTGACGGAGTAGTGGCTTAGATGTGTAATTAATTGTGCTTAGATACTTAGGAGGAATAGATAATCAGTTTTTAATAACCGGATTTAGTATTACGCCAGCTAATATAAAAAAAAGGAGTGAAAATAATCACTCCTACTGATAATCACAAGAAAAACTGGCTTAAATCTAGAGAGCGTTTGCCCCCGCTACTACTTCTAACAATTCTTGGGTAATAGCGGCTTGACGCGCTTTGTTGTAGGTACGGCTTAAAGTCCCAATTAACTCGCTGGCGTTCTCGCTGGCGTTACTCATCGCCGTCATCCGGGCTGCTAATTCACTAGCTGCCGATTCCTGGAGGGCGCGCAGTAATTGGTTATTTAAGTACAAAGGTAGGAGAGAATCCAGGATTTGGACCGGATTCTGCTCAAAAATCATGTCTTGGGGAAAAACCTGCGCTGGTTGGCTGGCCATTTTTTCCCGTTGTACCTTAAATTTTCCCTCTTTAGTCACCAAACGGAAAATCTCGTCATCCTGTACCGCTAAACCTTGGGTAGTTAAAGGTAACAGGGTTTGAATCACCGGAGTGGCACTGATCAAGGAGATAAAACGAGTATAAACCAACTCGACGCGATCAACTGTTTCCGATAAAAATAAGGAAAGCAATTCATCCCCAATAGTGCCAGCTTCATCAGCAGTGGGAATCTGTTCGAGGTTAATAAATTTAGCGGCAATGGGAGCATTGCGGCGCTCGAAATACTGTGCCGCTTTCCGGCCGGCAATAACTAATTGATAGTTAATCCCTTGCTCTTTTAATTCATTCATCCGTTGTTCGGCACGACGGATGACGTTAGTATTATAACCGCCACAAAGGCCTCGATCTCCTGTGACTACCAACAGAGCCACGGTTTTTACTTCCCGTTGGGCCAGCAGGGGTAAATTAACATCACTAAAGGCTAAACGACCTTGAAGATTATAAAGTACCTGAGCGAGGGCATCGGCAAAAGGACGGGTACAGAGAACTTGTTCTTGGGCGCGGCGCACTTTTGCTGCCGCCACCAGACGCATGGCCTCAGTAATTTTTTTGGTATTTTTGACCGATTGAATTTGGTCGCGAATCGCTTTGAGATTAGGCATAATTCAGTTATCAGTTATCAGTTATCAGTTATCAGTTATCAGTCATCAGTTATCAGTTATCAGTTATCAGTTATCAGTTATCAGATTGGAGTTTTAAGTGAGCAGTATGTGTTAAGTGAGCAGTATTAAATAGCAGTTTCTTGCCATCTTTTCATTGTTTACTGATCACTGTTTACTGATCACTGTTTACTGGTCACTGATAACTGAAAAGGCTGACAGCTTAAAGCTCACAGAAGTTTACTTGAAAGCCTGTTTGTACTCGTTGATGCCATCTTTGAGCAGGCCTTCTGCTTCGTCGTTGAGTTGTTTTTCAGTGCTGACGATCTCAACGTAGCGAGGTTTGCTGGTTTTCAGGTATTCGCGTAAACCGGTGCAGAAATCGATAACTTTATCGGTGGCGATATCGTCGAGATAACCGTTTAAACCGGCATAAACCACCGCCACCTGTTCCCAAACGGAGAGGGGGAAGTTTTGGGGCTGTTTCAGGATTTGACGCAGACGTTGACCGCGAGCGAGTTGTGCTTGGGTGGCCGCATCAAGGTCAGAAGCGAATTGAGCAAAAGCTTCTAATTCGTCAAACTGGGCTAATTCGAGTTTTAATTTACCAGCAACTTTCTTCATTGCTTTCGTTTGGGCCGCCGAACCGACGCGGGATACGGAAATACCAGCGTTAATTGCGGGACGGAAACCAGCGTTAAAGAGGTCGGTGGAGAGGAATATCTGACCGTCAGTAATCGAAATTACATTGGTGGGAATGTAGGCAGAAACGTCACCGGCTTGGGTTTCGATAATCGGCAGGGCGGTCATGCTACCACCACCGAGGGCATCGCTGAGTTTAGCGGCACGTTCTAGTAAACGGGAGTGGAGATAGAAAACGTCGCCGGGGTAAGCTTCCCGACCGGGAGGACGACGCATGAGCAGGGATAGCTGACGATAAGCTTGAGCCTGTTTGGTGAGGTCATCATAGATAACTAGGGTCGCTTTGCCTTTATACATGAAGTATTCGGCGATCGAAGCTCCGGTGTAGGGGGCGATATACTGGAGGGTGGCGGGGTCGTTAGCGTTAGCGGCCACCACCACGGTGTAATCCATGGCGCCTCTTTGGGTGAGGGTGTCGATTACTTGGGCGACGGTGGAGGCTTTTTGACCGATGGCGACATAGACACAGATCACGTCTTCGCTTTTCTGGTTAATGATCGTGTCAATGGCGATCGCTGTTTTACCAGTTTTTCTGTCACCGATAATCAACTCCCGTTGGCCACGACCGACGGGAATCATGGCATCGATAGCGGTAATGCCGGTTTGCATCGGTTCACAGACGGATTTGCGAGCGACAATACCGGGGGCGGGGGATTCCACCAGACGGGTTTCGCTGGCGAGGATGTCCCCTTTCCCGTCGATGGGACGACCGAGAGCATCAACCACGCGGCCGACTAAGGCTTCACCCACGGGAACCTGAGCGATTTTACCGGTAGCTTTCACCGTACCGCCTTCTTTGATCCCGAAACCGTCACCCATTAACACCGCGCCGACGTTATCTTCTTCGAGGTTAAGGGCGATACCGACGGTTCCATCTTCAAATTCTAATAGTTCTCCCGACATGGCCTGTTGTAGGCCGTAGATGCGGGCAGTACCGTCACCTACTTGTAGGACGGTTCCCACGTTGGAGACCTGTACTTCTTGGTTATAGGATTCGATCTGTTGACGAATAATCGTGCTAATTTCGTCGGGTCTGATAGCTACCATAGTTTAATCTGGGAAAAGGTAAAAAATTGGGAGGTGAAAAAACGGCAAAAAAGGGAGATTAGATGACCTTAGCGCAGGGAGAGGCTGAGGCGTTGTAGTTGACCGCGAATGCTGGCATCAAAGACCTGAGAACCGACTTTGATCACCACACCACCGATGAGGCTGGCATCAACTTTAGTTTTCAGTTCGACCACATTTGCCCCGGTTAGGGTTTTCACTTTGTCGATGACGATTTGTTTTTGGCTATCGTTCAATTCGGTGGCCGAGGAAACTTCCGCTAAAACGGTGTTAGTCAGCACTCTAGCCAGGGTGAGATATTGTTGACAAACGGGTTCTAAAAATTGAATCCGACGTTTATCGACCAATAACATCATGAAGTTAGTTAAATAGGGGTTGGCGCTGCTCCCCATTACTTGGGAAAGAACGGCTTTTTTAGCTTCTTCTTTGATGACGGGATTGCCGATAAAAGCTCTTAGATCGGGGGCATTTTCCAACAATTCTAAGAGGGATTTAATTTCGCCGCCGATCGCTTCTAATTGTCCGCTGCTTTGGGCGACGGAAAGTAATGCTTGGGCGTAGGGTTCGGCGATTTCTGAACTGATTAAACTTCCCTGCATCTATTTACCTCCTAGGTTGGCCAAACTGCGATCAATTAGGGTTTGTTGTACCGATTCTTCCAGGCCGGCGCTTAATTGGGATTCCACATTAGCTAAGGCTAAAGCGGTAATTCTTTGGCGTAATTCTACTAAAACGCGATCCTGTTCCGCCGAGAGATCTTTAGCGGCACTTTCGCGCATTCTTTGAATATCGAGTTCGGCTTGGGCGGCGATGTCGGCGGTGACAGCTTTAGCTCTAGATCGAGAGTTATCGATAATTTTTTCCGCCTCTTGTTTTGCCAGGGCGAGTTTTTTCTGTTCTTCGGCGAGGGCGGTAGCGGCAATATTTTTCCGGTTTTCAGCTTCGGCTAAAGCTTCAGCAATCTTCGACTGACGTTCTCCGAGGATTTGTCCGAGAACTTTGCGGCCGTAGAAGATGACTAAACCGAGCAGAATCGAGAGGTTAAATAGGTTAGTTCCTAAGATATCGGTGTTGATGCCGAATCCCTCTGCTGCCGCTTCCTTCGCCTCCGTGGCTAATAATAAAATTGTGTCGATGATCATGATTATTGAGGGCGGGGAGTAGGTTGTTCAGTTATCAGTTATCGGAGGTAAGTTTCCAGTCTTCTAACTCCTGATGACTGAGTTCTATCTTTTTACTGATCACTGTTATTAACCAATGGCTGGGGTTTAGCGAACGAGTTCGGGGCCGAGGAGTTTTTCGAGAATTTGACGGGAAAGAGAGGCCACTTGTCCTTCTAGAGAACGAAAGGCTTCTTCTTTCTGTTGGGCAATTTCGGCGGCGACGGCTTCTTTACGAGCGATCGCTTCTTTTTGGGCTGCGGCAACTCGTTCGCTGGCTAGTTTTTGGGCCTCGGCTTGCGCTTGGGCGATAATCTCTTGGGATTGTTTACGCGCTGAACTTAATTGCAATTCGTACTCTTGTACCAGTGCTTCGGTTTTGGCTAGTTGTTCTTTGGCTCCGCCTTCCGTTTGCCGAATATACTCCGCCCGTTCATCTAAAACTTTACTGAGGGGTTTATAAAAAACGGCGTTCAGGATCACTGCCAAAAGAATAAACTGTAGTGCCATCACTGGCAGGGTGGCATCGAAATCAAACATTGATTTATTCCTGATAAATAGAAGCTATAGGCAGGTTCAAAAAAGGAAGACGATCCCCCTGATTTAACAATAAACAGTCAGGGGGAATCACTAAAATTCCCTTAATTAGCTATCAGCCTTCCGTCCCAAAAACTAGATTTTTTAGTTGGCTGCTTGGGCGTTTTTTGAGAGTTTTGAAAACTCCGCTGCCAAGCTGGGGACTGGGGGCTGATAGCCCACTGCTTTTTTAATTAGGCGAAGGGGTTAGCGAACAGTAAAACGAGAGCGATAACCAAACCGTAGATGGTTAAGGATTCCATGAATGCCAAGCTGAGGAGAAGGGTACCACGAATTCTTCCTTCAGCTTCGGGTTGACGGGCGATACCGGAAACAGCTTCTCCAGAAGCGGTACCTTGACCAACACCGGGGCCGATAGCGGCTAAACCAACGGCGAGGGCGGCGGCGATAACGGAAGCGGCAGCTACTGTGGGGTTCATGGTGATTTTTTCCTCTATTTACTAATCAATTTCAATCTGTTGTTTACAGAGCGCGTTCTCAGCCTCAAAAAATGGCTGGTTTTCTGCTCAAAACTCCCGAAAGAGTTTTTGGGAAAGAACGATCCTAGAATTCAGTTGCTCATCCTGAATTCGACCAATAATTTCTTAGTTATTATCCTATTATTTGGACACTTTTTCCTAAGAAATTTTTCTGTTTTCGTCCCTCGCTTTTAAGCGTGTTCTTCTTCGTGTTCCGATTCCAGGGCCTCATGGATATAGGCCCCAGCAAGGGTGGCGAAGACAAGGGCCTGGATAGCGCTGGTAAATAAACCGAGAGCCATCAGGGGTAGGGGTACGACTAGGGGGACAAGGAAGACTAATACGGCCACTACCAACTCGTCCGCGAGGATGTTTCCGAAAAGACGGAAGCTGAGGGAGAGGGGTTTGGTAAAGTCTTCTAAAATTTTGATCGGTAATAGCACGGGAATCGGCTCTAGGTAGTGAGCGAAGTAACCGAGTCCTTTTTTACTGATGCCTGCGTAGAAGTAGGCGAGGGAAGTCAGTAGGGCTAACGCCACCGTGGTATTGATGTCGTTAGTGGGGGCGGCTAATTCTCCTTCGGGCAGTTCGATTAACTTCCAAGGAATCAAGGCCCCTAACCAGTTAGAAACGAAAATAAATAAAAATAGGGTGCCGATGAAGGGCAACCAGGGTCGATATTCCTTTTCTCCTAGCTGGTTTTTGGCTAAATCGCGCAGAAATTCCAGAACGTACTCCATGAGGTTTTGAATACCGCTAGGGACTTTCTGGATTTTGCGGGTAGCGGCGATCGAGGCGATGATTAAGATAGCGAAGACGATCCAGGAGACCGCGATCACTTGCCCGTGAATTTTTAGTCCGCCGATGTGCCAGTACCAGTGTTGTCCCACTTCCAGGGAAGCGAGGCTATAAAAATTAAGCACACTTAAACTGTCTAACATTTCTACCTTAGAGAGATTCGGGTTCGCAAATCAGGGTTATTTTTAACGGTCAAAGGGTTTAGGAATCGGCTTTCTGCTCCAGCTTGAAGATGGTTTGCAGAGTATAGACGATGATCGCCCCTTTATAGGTCAAAAACCCCAAAAAAACTGGCACTATGTGCAGTTCTTGCCAACGACTGGCGATGATGATTAATCCGGCGAATAGGGCTAATCCTTTTTTGCCCACGCGATTTTTCGTTACCCCCAATTTTTCCACTTCCCCGGCGAGGAGTTTTAGGTAAACAACTCCCACCATTGCCCCTAATAGGTAATTAAGGGCGGTATTGAGGGAATAAAACAGCCACACGGGTATAAAGATCAGACCGCTTAAGATCAGGGTGGTGATCAATAAGGTGTTTTGTAGTTGATAGTATTCCCGCATCGGATCTGACGGCGGGTTGGTTTCTGGGGTTGGGGGAGATTCGATCGATGGGTCAGACAAGGTACACCTAAATCAGCGATAGACTAATCTCAATATCTGGATTGCTTTCCGAGCTATGACGCTCAGGTGAGCCACAAGACATATTATCACGGCAGTGGCAACAATTATTAAGCAATTGTAAATTGTCATGATTCCGTCGGCCATCGGTCGTCGGTCGTTAGGAGTCAGGAGACTCCGAGACAGTTATCAGTTATCAGTTATCAGTGGCTCTCTTGGGGTTATAGTGATGAGCAAATCTTATCGAAGAAAGGGCGTAGGCTATAGGTCTCTACCAATCACACAGGTGCAATGTAGGGGCGCAACGTGGTCAGTGAGTTTATCGAACTGCTTGCGCCCATAATGTAACAATGTGAACATTTTTCAGCCAATATCCAAGAGAGCCTTTTCAGTTCACTGATTACTGATTACTGTTTACTGATCACTGAAAAGATCCCCACCCTCCCTTTGTCCAGAATTACTCTCAATCAGGTTTTTTTAAGAGTTTTGCGCCACAGTTTTTACAAAAATTGGCATCTATATCGTGACGGGGTAAACCACAATCTGGACAAGGATAATCAATTTGAGTGCCAGATTTTAATATTTGTTTAGTCAGAGTGCTAATTTGCAAGGGAATTAACAAAACTCCCGTTAAAATCATTAAAACTGTCACCATTTTGCCCCCATCAGAAAGGGGGGTCACATCCCCGAACCCCACGGTAGTCATAGTCACAACGGCGAAGTAAAAAGCATCAAAAAATGTCCGATAGACTTGAGGATTAATCGGGTGTTCGATCTGATAAATTAAACCCGCATAGACAAAAATAATCGAAAATAGAGTTAGTAATATGCGAGTAAATACTATTTGATCAGAAGTTTTAATCCGAAAAATAGAAAGATCGGAACCAAAAAAACGAATCACTCGCAAAATTCTAAACCAGCGAAAAATTCTAAAAAACCTAATATCAAAAAATCCAAAAAATAGAGGCAGAATTGACAATAAATCTAGGATGGAAAAAATATTAAAAACAAAGCCTAGTTTTGATTCCGCACACCAAAACCGAATTAAATACTCTAGGGAAAATAAGCTTAAAATTCCCCAATCAAGCTGACGTAACCACATTTGCCAAATGGCGGATAAGGGATAGGTTTGAGCCACATAAATCCCCAAAGATAGTAAAATTAATGCCAAGATAAGCAGATTTACCGTCAGTCCGATCGCCGTGGTGACATCCTCTAAATAAAAAGCTATCTTGGCACGAAAAGAGAGCATAAATTCAGCTATCAGTAAACAGTAACCAGTAATCAGTGAAATGAAAAATACCATCTGATCACTGATCACTGATCACTGATTAAGGTAATTCCACCGAAGTTGGTTTAGCAATATGAGGCAAACCCCAACCCAATTTTTCCCGGAGGATGCGGAAGAATTCCGTAGATTGCAGACGAATAAAATGGACTTGGTGGGGCGATTTCTGCACATTAATTCGATCTTCTGGCAAGATATAAGAACCGCCATTACCGTCCACTACCATCACCATCCTGTTGGCAGTTGCTGGGAAAATATTCACAGTTTCCTTGTCAGAAAATACCAAGGATCTGGAAGCTAAAGAATGGGGACAAATGGGGGCTAATTGTAATACCGGCACATCGGGAGTTATTACCGGGCCACCGGCGCTGAGAGCATAGGCAGTAGAACCGGTAGGAGTGGAGAGAATCACCCCATCGGCAGCGATATCGACGGGTGCGTGTTCACCAATTTGAATCTCAAAATGACACATACTGGTGAGGGGTTCCCGGTGGACGACCACCTCATTGAGAGAAAGTGCCTCCCAGAGGAGGGTATCTTCGCGAAACAGTCGCACCGTGATCATCGAGCGATTTTCGATGGTGTAATTCCCCTCTAGAACCAGTTCTAAGGCGGGTTCAAGCTGATTTAGGTAAATTTCGGTCAAAAAGCCCATGTGTCCCGTATTGACCGTTAACAGGGGCAAATTGAGGGTGGCCAACTGCCGGGCCGCCGATAGGACTGTACCATCGCCCCCCAACACGATCGCAAAACTTAAATCTTGCTCGAAGTGGGGGGGGACTAACTGATCGATCGGGGTAAAACAAACTGGACGAGAGGGTTTAGAATGGCCTAGCAGGCCACCGCTGCCGGTGGCCATAAACACCTGCCAACCTAAAGAAAGTAGCTGATCTTGTATCTGATGGGCTGTTTTACAAGCGATAGGCTTAATATCGTTGTAAATAATGCCGATTTTGGGCATTGACAAATTTTCCTACTGCTGAATCACGCTTTCTTTTTGAAAGGAGTTTTCTTCTTCTTCTGAGCTTTTTGTTTCTCGAAGTCGATTTCCTTGAGCTTCTTGAGAATGCGGCTAAAGTATTCTTGTAAATAGGATTCTAAAGTAGTTGTTTGACTCGGATCAAGGCCAAATACTTGATAAACTTCTGCCATGGGGGCATCAAGAGCTTGATCACTAGCGAGAACTTCCGCAAAAGCTAGTCGGTCAGATATATTATAAGTCCATTGGAAACAACGGCTTATTCCTCGCATAAAACGCAGTAATCCCATGGGTAAACGCCAAATTTTCCCCTCTTTACCCGATAAGCGTTCGCAAACTTCGATAATTTCTTCAGCTTTCCAAGCTTTGCTGCCGACTACGGGATAGGATTGACCGACGGTTTCGGGGACTTCTAAAGCGCGAACGGCGAATTTAGCGATATCTTGGGTGTCCATGTAGGCGATCGCCGTACTTTCCCCCGTGATCCAGACCGTTTGATTATCTAACATCGGGATGGCGTATTGACCGATTAACCCCTGCATGAAGCCACAGGGACGGAGAATTGTATATTTTAAACCCGATTCTGCTAGAAATTTCTCGGTACAGCGTTTTATCTCCATCAAAGGCACGTTGGGATATTTTTCGGCATTGAGAATCGAGAAGAAAATAAAGCGATCAACTCCGGCAGTTTTGGCCGCTTGAATCAGATTAACTTTACCATCCCAATCCACCTGTTTAATGCTGGCTGAGTCCGTCGCCCGGGCAGTAGCGGCATCGATCACCGCGTCCATTCCCTCTAAAGCAGTAATAATCGTACTTTTATCCCGCAGGGTTCCCCCGACTAATTCCGCGCCCCATTCCTTCAAAAAAGCCGCTTTTCTCTGACTGCGGACCAAACAACGCACTTGATGTCCCTGATCGATGGCATGACGCACGATCTGTCGCCCTAGGGTTCCTGTCGCACCGACAACTAATACTTTCATCTATAATTAATTTTTTGTTACATTTGTTAACACTTCTCTAAGATACTATCAAAAAAGTGGATCATTGGGGATAGAAAAATTCTAAGATTCCCCGATCCCCGTCCAGTTCTACCATTGTTCCCACCGGTAAAGCGGCATTATCGCCATCATGACCGAAAGGTAACTCAGCAATAACCGCAATACCCAAATCGCCCAAACGCTCTTTTAAGACTTCCTCTACGGTTTGACTATCACTACCGGGGGCCGCCAGACAACGGCTAAAACGACCGAGAGCAATGGCTTTAATTTGGGAGAAAATGCCCAGCATTCGCCACTGAGTTAACATTCGATCGATCCGGTAGGGGGCCTCGGTTACGTCCTCTAGGGCTAAAATTACCCCCTCTAGGGTGGGTTGAACCGAGGTTCCGAGGAGATGGGTGGCTACGGTTAAATTAGCTGGTAATAAGCGTCCCCGCACTTTGCCCCCACCCCAACCTTGACCGACAAGAGGGGCTAAAGGACGACCTTCCAGGAGAGAAAAGAGGCGATCGATTGATTGGGGACTTTCTTGGGCTAAGGTGGTTAAAACTGGCCCGTGAACGCTACAAATGCCCTGTTTCGCTAAACTCCATAAAATCCCCGTCACGTCGGAAAAACCGATTAACCATTTGGGGTTAGTTTTTGCCCATGTCCAATTTTCCAAGAGGCGAGCGCTACCGTAACCCCCCCTAGCGCAGAGAATTGCTTGACAATCGGCATCTTGCCATGCTTGGGCTAAAGCTTGACGACGTTGCTCGTCGCTACCAGCGAGATAACCGAGACGATTGGCCCAATTCTCGCTAAATTCCACTTGATAACCCCTCGATCGCCAGATTTCTACGCCTTTTTCTAGGGCGGCTAATTCCTTGACGGCTCCACTGGTGGCCACCAGAGAAACTTTAGCACCGGGTTGCAGAAACGATGGGATGATCATAGATTAATTCTCTTTTGTTGGCGGATTAAGCGGAAATTACAGGTAATTTTGTGACAGCATGAAAACTGACAGCATATTCTATCGAATGTTTCTCGATTTTCCCGATTCGTTCTTTGAATTAATCGAACGACCCGATGTTATCGTAAGCAATTATCGATTTACTTCCCAAGAAGTTAAACAACTAGCTTTTCGATTGGATGGTTTATTTTTGCCGCTCGATAATCTGGAAAATTTGCCTTTTTATCTGGTAGAAGTGCAGTTTCAAAAGGATGAAGACCTATATTATCGATTATTTTCGGAACTTTTCTTGTATCTTAGACAGTATAAACCTTTGTCACCGTGGCAGATAGTTGTTATTTATCCTAGTCGAGAAATTGAGCGAGAACATCCCCAGCAATTTGCTGACTTGTTATCCTTGGAAAGGATTAAAAGAATCTATCTGGATGAATTGGCCAATGATGAGACTCCTTCCTTAGCGATCGCTCTGATCAAATTGGTTACGGAAAGTGAGAGTCAAGCTGTTAATTCTGCTAAGATTTTAATTAAACAGGCTCAAAGAGAAGTCAGCGATCGCTTAGTACAGAAAAATGTCATTGATTTAATCGAAACGATCATCATTTATAAATTACCCCAAAAAAGTCGAGAGGAAATTGAAGCTATGTTGGAACTACAAGACCTAAAACAAACTCGTTTCTATCAAGAAGCTTTTGGAGATGGAATTGAACAGGGAATTGAACAGGGAATTGAACGGGGAATTGAACAGGGAATAAACTTGCAAAAATTGAAAACAATTCCTCTACTGCAAGACCTCGGTTTAACCCCGCAACAAATCTCGGAACGCTTAGACTTGACTCTGGAAACAGTGCTTAACTATTTGACACAACAGCAACAATAATCAATCCTGTTTAAACAGTCTAGAAAAGCAGCAATTGCTAAGTAGTGGGCAAATGAATAGTAGCGAATCAGTGACCTTTAAGCTATCAGCGATGACATGAAAACTGACAGCATATTTTATCGAATGTTTCTCGATTTTCCCGATTCGTTCTTTGAATTAATCGAACGACCCGATGTTATCGTAAGCAATTATCGATTTACTTCCCAAGAAGTTAAACAACTAGCTTTTCGATTGGATGGTTTATTTTTGCCGCTCGATAATCTGGAAAATTTGCCTTTTTATCTGGTAGAAGTGCAGTTTCAAAAGGATGAAGACCTATATTATCGATTATTTTCGGAACTTTTCCTGTATCTTAGACAGTATAAACCTTTGTCACCCTGGCAGATAGTTGTTATTTATCCTAGTCGAGAAATTGAGCGAGAACATCCCCAGCAATTTGCAGATTTGTTAGCCTTGGACAGGATTAAAAGAATCTATCTGGATGAATTGGCAAATGATGAGACTCCTTCCTTAGCGATCGCCCTGATCAAATTGGTTACGGAAAGTGAGAGTCAAGCTGTTAATTCTGCTAAGATTTTAATTAAACAGGCTCAAAGAGAACTCAGCGATCGCTTAGTACAGAAAAATGTCATTGATTTAATCGAAACGATCATCATTTATAAATTACCCCAAAAAAGTCGAGAGGAAATTGAAGCTATGTTGGAACTACAAGACCTAAAACAAACTCGTTTCTATCAAGAAGCTTTTGGAGATGGTATTGAACAGGGAATTGAACAGGGAATTGAACGGGGAATTGAACAGGGAATTGAACAGGGAATTGAACGGGGAATAAACTTGCAAAAATTGAAAACAATTCCGCTACTACAAGACCTCGGTTTAACCCCGCAACAAATCTCGGAACACTTAGACTTGACTCTAGAAACAGTGCTTAACTATTTGGCACAACAGCAACAATGATCAATCCTGTTTCAACAGTCTAGAAAAGCAGCAATTGCTAAGTAGAATGGATAGTAGTGAATTAGTGACCTTTAAGCTATCAGCGATAACTCGATGAATAACGACTTATTGACTTTTCTCGTTTGTGTTGCCCTTCTCATTCTCTATCTAGTTTTTTCAGCTTTAACCGAGATGGGAACAAAATGGCCTTGGACAAAAAAATAGAAATACTTATAGAGGTTAATAAACATAAAATAGGGTCAGGGATTCGGTCATTGGAAAGATTCTAGAGATTTGCTATCTAAATAATTAACTCTATCGCTCTACTGATAAAATATGAAACTAATTGGTGATATTTCCCCGAGCTTGGATTTATTCTTGTTGCTTTTTTTCTGGCATTGTCTCATCGGTGGCATTGCTACAGTCATCGCTATCAATAAAGGCTATCCAAGATTAAATTGGCTAATCTTCGGACTTCTGGGAGGAACCTTTACCTTTTTTATCGCCCTCTTTCTAGAAAAAAAGGCCAAAATTTAAGGTATAACATGGCTTGATTATCCTTTAATAGTTCCCATCAACACCTCTAAATCTTCCGCGTCTAACTCCTCTGGGATACCATTACGAATTAATTCCGAAAAATCCTCATTGGGAACCATAAAACATAGTGCATACAGTCTTCCGTCCCCCACATTTCTAATCTCGTGAATACCCGTGGGACGGACTAATAAACTATCCCCTGGACCTAGGGGAATTGGTTTACCATCACAGATAGCCATTCCTTCCCCTTTGAGGATAAAAAACATTTCTACGGCAAAATGATGACGATGGGTAGGGGTGCGACCGTGGGGATCGAAAATTTCCACACAGACGGTCAAGGAATCCCCCGCTACGGTAGAATCAAAGACGATCGCTAAACGATTCGTATCCCCAGCGCTAATGCGAAAAACTTGATAATCCCGGGGAGATCGAATCACGGGTAACATACAATGATCGCTGGTTAGTTGGCTATTCATCGCTGATCTCGATCGAACTGTGGATGATTCTAAGACTAGCAAAAATTTTCAACTTCGCTCGATTGCGTCCACCACTTTACTCACATCTACGATCGCGGCCACATCATGGACGCGCAGGATATCGGCCCCCTTAGCGATCGCTATAGCACAGGCCGCCGCCGTTCCGAAAACTCGTTCTTTTGGGTCATCTTTGCCTGTAATCTCGCCGATAAAGCGTTTTCTCGACAATCCAATTAAAATAGGTAAATCTAAATCCCGAAATTGCCCTAATTCTCGCAATAACTCAAGATTTTGTCGCCCGGTTTTGGCGAAACCAATCCCCGGATCGATGATAATATTTTCCCTAGCAATGCCCCACTGTACAGCTTCCTTAACGCGATTCTGTAAAAATTCTTTAATTTCCTTGACTAAATCATCATAATGTGTTAGGGATTGCATCGTTTGCGGATTGCCCCGCAGGTGCATGAGGATGATGGGAACAGCCAATTTAGCCACCGTGGGCAATAATAGGCGATCGAAGGTTCCCCCAGAAATATCATTGATCAAATCGGCCCCGGCGGCGATACCTTGGGCTGCTACGATCGCCCTAGTGGTATCGAGAGAGATAGGAATAGAACTTTGTTGTCGAATAGCGGTGATTACGGGGATAACTCGCGATAATTCCGCTTCTAGGCTAATTTCTTGCGCCCCTGGACGGCTGGATTGACCACCGATATCGATTATATCAGCCCCGGCCTCGATCATTTTCATCGCCTGTAGCAGGGCATTTTCAACGGTGTCAAATTCTCCCCCATCACTAAAACTATCGGGAGTAACGTTCAAAACACCCATGATATAGGTGCGTTTTCCCCAAGCAAAAATATGTTCACGAATTGCCGTTAAATTAGACATAATACTAAATCCTGTTGAAAAAGTATGGGAAAGTGGGAAGTTTTTTCAGTGAACAGTAAACAGTGAACTGATAACTGATTACTGATAACCATAGTTAATTTTTAGGTAGGGAAGAATCTTTTAATTCAAAATAAGCTTGTACTTCTTCTTTCCAGAGTTGATATTTTTCTTGAATTAGTTGATATTGACTGGCAAAATCGAGGTTACAATCAACGAGATTGCTATCGATATCGGATTGCAATAATTCCCGTTCGATTAGGGTTTCTCGGATAAATTTTAAACATTCCTGTCTCAAAGCTTCCGCTTGAGCAATAATTAGCTGGACTTGATTAATTGCTCGATCATATAATGGAGTTTGTGAATGAAAAATTTCGGAAGATGCGGCTAGATTTCGCAGTCTATGTAATTGATTTTTCTTTTCTACTAAACTGGCAATTTTGGGGTTAATTTCAAAAAGTAAGGTTTTCACCAGAGGAGCCAAGCGGCGAGTATTAGTATAATCGTAGTTATTAAGGTCTGATTTAATCAGGTGTACCTGTTGTAAATCGACGGTAATATCGTGGAATTGTATCTCGGTTTCGGTTATGGTGGGATGAATCGTTTTAACTTTCCAAGTAGTAATAGAAGTCAACTGCTGGCGATCACTATTAACCATTTGCTGCTCCATTTTCAGCACATCGAGGGGAATGCTATAAAGTTTTTTCTCAGGAATATAGATGACATCGCTACTGAGAATGCGATCGATTTTAGGACGACGATATAAATAATGATACAGGAATCGATAAAAGCTTTTACTGCCTTGAAATATCTGGACAAATAACCAAATTTTCCAGCTGAATAACCCGCTAAGAAAGCGTCCGAATAGATGGTAATTCGAGGAGGGGTTATTCATGAAATTCCGTTATCAGTTATCAGTGAGGGATTGGAGGTTGCTGGCTTTTCAGTGAGCGGTAAATAGTAAACAGTAATCAGTAAACAGTAATCAGGGATAAAGATGAAGATAACTAACTAACTAAGTAGTCGGACATAAATTCTGTCGTCTGTCTTAAGAAATGTAATTCTGGCAATTCCTGCTGACTCCTGACTCCTGACTCCCACGGTTAACTTTACTTTTGTCCGACCACTTAATTAACTTAAAACTTACATCTGATACTAAATCCGGTTATTAAAAACTGATTATTTATTCTCCCTTTTGCATGAGTGCCTCTTGCATGAGTGCCTGTCCTGATATGTAGCCTATACTCAACGGATTTAGTATGATCACTGATAACTGATCACTGATCACTGATTAAGGACGTTCTCCGGGTAGATTTTTTGACGATGTTGGTTTCGATCTTACCTGTTGACGACCGTTGCGGATAATTTGTAACATTTCCCCTAATTGTCGATCGAGATGTTCTAAAACCGCTTCGGCATAGTCGTCAGCGCCTTTTTGAATTTCATGACATTCAGCTTGGGTTTTTTGTCGTAACTGTTGCACTTCCTGTAGGGCGCTGTGACGCATCTGTTCGATTTCATCGAGGGTTTGTTGTTGCACAGATTCGCACTCCTGCTGAACCTGTTGACGAATTTGGGCTGCTTGCCGTTCTGCTTGTTGAATAATACCGGACTGATCGAGAATTTGGGCTGCCCTTTGTTGAGCGGAACGAAGGACTTGTTGAGCGTATTCTTCCGCTTTAGTAATAATTTCTTCTTCTTCCTGCAAAATTGCTAAAGCTTTCTGTACTGCTGGTGGCACGGTTTCATAGATGATCTCGATCTGTTCGGATATCTGTCCCTCATCGATCATTGTCCAACGGGTGAGAGGGATATGGAAACTCTCAAAAATCATCTCTTGCAGACGCGCCAAATCCTGATAGATATCGAAATCGACGGGTGGACTGGGAACCCCACTATTAGAAGTGTTAGGTACTGCTTTTCTGCGATCATTAGGTTCTCGGCGCGCCATAGGTTCAGATCGTCCTCATTCCTGTATTCTAGTATGTTAACTATAGTATGAGTAAATATCTCTAGAAACGTTTTCTGGGACTAGATGGGTGACAGAGCCACCGAATTGAGCGATTTCTTTAACCACGCTACTACTTAAAAAACTATATTCTTTAGTGGTGGCCAAAAAAACCGTTTCAATCCCTTCCCAGAGAGTTTTATTGGTATGTGCCATTTGCAGTTCTTTTTCAAAGTCTGAGAGAACCCGCAACCCCCGCAAAAGTACCTTAGCTCCTTTTAATCTGGCATATTCAACTGTTAATCCTGAAAAACTGTCTATCTCAACGTTTTTCAGGTGTTTTGTACAGTAACTGATCTGTTCTATGCGTTTTTCGACGCTAAATAAGGGGTTTTTATGGGGATTGCAGAGAACTGCCACGATTACTCGCTCGAATAGTGGCACACTGCGTTCGATAATATCTAAATGACCGAGTGTAACTGGATCGAAGCTGCCGGGGTAGATGGCGATCATTTCTCAACCTGCACACCTCGCCAAAAAGCGATATATCCTTTAATATTTTGGGCTTTTGGTTTAGGATCGGGATAATACCAAGCGGCATCTTTATTGTCCTGTCCATCTACCCTGAGAGTATAATAACTAGCCTCTCCTTTCCAAGAACAAATGGTATGGGTGTTACTGGATTGAAAATATTCAGCTTTGATGGTATCGGGGGGAAAATAGTAGTTTCCCTCGACAATTTCGCAGTTATCGCTTTCCGCTACCACTGCACCATTCCAAATCGCCTTTGCCATGGCACTAACTCCTAGTTCTGGTTCAAAATTATCTTACAACAGAGTTTGTAAATGTTGAACCAGTTGGTTAACCTGCACCACTCCCTCGATTCGATCGATCGGTTGACCATTTTTAAAGACTACTAAAGTCGGTAAAGCTTGAATACCGTACTTAGTGGCTAAATTAGGATATTTGTCTGTATCAATTTTGACAATTTGTAGGCGATTTTTGAAATACATTCCCGTTTGTTCTAGAATCGGAGCCATCATTTGACAAGGACCGCACCAAGTGGCATAGAAATCCACTAACACGGGAAGATTAGTGGTTTGCAACAGTTGCTGAAAACTGGAAAACTCTTTTTTGACTGCCATAAATTGTCACCTCGCCGGAAAAATAGCCTTTTTCCTACTATAGCTTTTCTAAATGTTCCTTGATTTCTCCAGAGCAGTCATCGATCGCCGGGAAAATGCTAAGTTAAGTAAAGACTCTGAGCCAACTGTCCATGAACATCCTAACCAAGCTGCTTTTTCCCGAAACTAAAACCCCAGAGCAAGTAGGTTCACCGCGAGTACAGAAAAGCCGCCGGGGAATCGAGACCAAATCCGCCGCAGAAATCGTGATTATGCGACAAGCAGGTAAAATTGCCGCCACAGTCCTCAAGGAAATTGCCGAGATCGCTCAACCCGGGATGACGACGGCGGCTCTGGATGCCTATGCGGAAAAACGTATCCGCGAAATGGGTGCTACTCCCAGTTTTAAAGGTTATTATGGCTTTCCTGCCTCGATTTGTGCCTCCGTCGATAACGAAGTCGTTCACGGTATCCCTAGCCCGAAAAAACGCCTCAAAGCTGGTTCTGTGTTAAAGGTAGATACGGGGGCCTACTACCAAGGTTATCATGGGGATTCCTGTATCACGATCGCTATCGGTTCCGTCTCTCCAAAGGCCGAAAAATTAATCCGCGTGGCGGAAGAAGCTTTATATAAAGGCATAAATCAGGTAAAAGCGGGCAATTATCTGCTCGATATTGCGGGAGCGATCGAAGATCACGTTCAAGCTAACGGTTTCCAGGTGGTAGAAGATTTTACCGGTCATGGAGTCGGCAGAAATCTCCACGAAGAACCCTCGGTATTTAATTTTCGCACTAATCAGTTACCCAATGTCAAACTCCGCGCCGGGATGACTCTGGCAATTGAACCAATTGTCAATGCGGGATCTAAACATACCAGAACTTTGCGCGATCGTTGGACGGTGGTGACAATGGATAATGCTCTCTCCGCTCAATTTGAGCATACTGTCTTAGTAACCGCCACGGGGTACGAAATCTTAACCGAGCGCAATAACCTATAAAATTGTCTATCTAGGCTTATTATCCTTAGATAATGGCAAAATAAAAGATTTTTTGCCCTGGGATCTTAATTGGAAGTTTGTTTAGCGGCAGGATTTAGTCAAAATGTTTAAAAATATCGTTGTTGCCTTAGATTGTGGGGAATTATCGGATCGAGTCCTTCAGTCCTTGAATTCCCTTTCTCTAACGGCAAATTCTTGCATCATCCTCACCCATATCCTCGGCAAGGAGGGAGATGAATCGCCAGTTGATCGCCCTCACCCCTCCCGTGAGATCATTGAAGATCAATTGCGCTGCTATCAATCCCAGATTGCTGCCCCTAGTGAAATCGAGGTCATCTTTGGTGATCCAGCGGAGGAAATTATTCGTTTAGCTAATATCTATCATGCTGATCTGATCGTGATCGGTAGCCGGGGATTAACGGGAGTTCAACGGGTGATCGAAGATTCTGTTAGTAGTCTCGTGGTGGCAGAAGCTACCTGTTCAGTATTGGTGGTGAAAGCATAGCAGCCAGCATTCAGCTAGAAAAGGTACTCTGACAAGAGTGCCTAAGTAGTCTTGATCATCACTGCTGACTAAAATTTGCAAATCTTATTTTTCCCCAATGTTTTCCCCCATACATTCCCCAGTATTTCCCCACTCACTCCCAAGTTTTCCACAGTTTACCCAGACTTTTCCACAGGCAACAGCGATAGAATCGGCACTTGCTTCGAGAAAAAATTAATCTTGATTGTCAAAATTCCCATCGATAGATACTGAGTTACTGTTAAGTTGAGTAAATAAAATCTAGCTCTAACCCTTATTCCCTCGTAAATATTAAGTTTTTCTAAAGCATTCCTTTACATCTGGTAATATTGCAACTCCCCCCAACTTGGCTCACAATAGTCCTTACTGTCCACTGCACCAGTCAGGGATTTCCCCACTTCCGATCAGAGGTAAACGATATGAATACATCAGTCAGTATCTTGGCAGAAATCCCCGAAATCCTCCACCAATCCCTACAACAATATCTAGAAACCCACCCCGGTTGGGATCAAGATGGTGTGTTTACGGCGGCATTGTCATTTTTTCTGCTTAATTGTCAATCCTCCGAAAGGATGAATTTTGAGGAGCAAAATAGCTGTGCCAAGGTTTATCTAGAAACTTTGTTCCAGCGCTCCGAGTGCTAATTCGGTGATAATAAGAGTCGGGTCATGGTTAAAAGCCCGATTTCTCCCTATGAATTCCGATAAAACCCCTAATTTAATTATTCCTCAACTAATTATCGGTTTGGGTAATCCCGAACCCAAATATGATCGCACCCGTCATAATATCGGTTTTGAAACTGTGGACTCATTAGCGCGGGATTGGCGGCTATCTTGGCAGGAAAATAAGCGATTTCAAGGTTTTATTGCCGAGGGTGACAGTCCTCTCCCGGGCAAAATTCGTCTCTTGAAACCCCAAACCTATATGAATCGCTCTGGGCAATCGGTGCGATCGGTGCTGGACTGGTATAAACTAGCCCCAGAGTCGATTTTAGTCATTTACGATGATATGGATCTGCCCCTAGGCCGGTTGAGAATCCGTCTATCGGGATCGGCGGGCGGACACAACGGTATTAAATCAATGATTGCCCACGTTGGCACGGAAAACTTCGCTCGTTTACGCATAGGAATCGGTAAATCAAGCGAAAAAGCGACTATTTCCCACGTTTTAGGCCGATTCACCCCCCAAGAAAACCAAGTAATCTTGAAAGTGTTAGACTTGTCCAGAAAAGCGATCGAACTTGGTCTCAAACAAGGATTACAAAAGGCAATGAGTCTCTACAATAATCAAAGTGTAGAGATTGGCTCTAATCTATGCTGATAGCAAATAAGCCTGATTTTAGTAATGGTTATAATCGCCATTTTCGTCTATACTCTTACAGAACCCTTGCTTAAATTTTGATCGCCCTTTGCTAGATTAGGTCAATTTTTATCCTCGATATTAGCAGTTTAAGTATGATTAATCGCCAAAGTTTGCTGAGATGCGCCCACAAGTTTAATCTCATTTTATTGATAATTGCTACAGTTTTTTGTCTTTGGAGTAATCCCGCTTTTGCCCATCGTCCCCATGATGTAATTAGTCAAGTGGAAGTTTCTCCTGATTTCCAGACAGATAATACAGTATATATCTTGGTGCGAAATAACCTTTATAAGTCTAGGGATGGAGGTAGCAACTGGACAAGATTAATTCAAGGTTTAGATTATACGGGGGAATTAAGTTCCCTATCCCTCTCTCCCCTCAATAAAAATATTCTCTATTTAGCTTCAAGATCCAATGGTATTTATAAAAGTGAAGATGCGGGGGAATCTTGGCAGAAAGTTAATCAGGGTTTAGAAACTAACTTTGTTAACTTCCTAGAAATTGCCCCTTCCGATGCCAATATAGCAGCGGCAGTGGGATTAGAAAAAGGGGTTTATTTAACCGAAGATGGCGGTAAAAATTGGTCAAATATTTTCCCCACCACGGCACTGATAACCTCTCTAGCTATTACTCCCAACAATCCCGGTCGAATTTTTTTCGGGGATGAACAGGGTAAATTATACACTTCCTCCGATGGGGGGAAAACTTGGCAGAATCTCCCCTTACCTACCAATGTGGGGGCAGTAGATACAATTGCTTTTTCTCCTAATCTAGACAGGGATAAAACCTTTTTTGTCGGCACAAAAGAAGCGGGTATTTTTAAAACCGTTGATGATGGTAAAACCTTCCAAGCCGTCAACGAAGGAATTAAAGATAAAATCATCGAAGACATCGTTATTTCTCCCGACTATGCCCAAAACTCTACCCTTTATGCCATTACTTGGTATGACGGGATGTATGTTTCCCAAGATGGGGGCAAAAGTTGGACAAAAATGAGCGAGGGTTTAACCAAAGACAAACAAGCTGATGATTATAAAGTTCCCCATTTTATGGATTTAAAAGTCGTTCAAGATACGATGTTTTTGGGGGGATTTAATGGCTTATTTAAAACCACAGATAGGGGCAAACAATGGCAGGAAATAGAAACTTTAGCCCGGGGAACAGTTATCGCCATGGCGGTTTCTCCTAATTATGCCGAGGATGCCACTGTCGTCATTGCTAATTATGTAGGCAATATCTTCATCAGTCGGGATAAAGGGGAAACTTGGACACCAATTAATCGCGGTTTAGAAGTTTATCGACTTGGTAAAGATCCCGAAGAATCAGGACAGGATCCCCGGCGTTTCTTTGACATTGCCTTTTCTCCTAACTATGGACAAGATCGAACTATTTTTGCTGGGTTTTTACGCAATAGATTTGCCAAATCCGCTAACGGTGGTGATTTATGGAAAATTATCGAAATTGATGAAGGAGTCCGCGGTCCGAGAATAGTTCCTTCCCCAGATTTTGCCAAGGATAAAACTCTTTTTCTCACCAATCAGCAGGGTAGAATATTTCGTTCTACCGATGGAGGAAATACGGTTAAAAATATCAGTGAAGTGGGCGGAATTTCCGGTAATTATGCCCCTGCTATGGTAGCTTCTCCCGATTTTGCTAAGGATAAAACTTTGTTTGTCACGGGAAAAGAGGGTATTTATCAAAGTGTTGATGGTGGACTAACTTGGAACAATGTCAGCCAAGGAACACCCCTATCAAAAACCTCTAATGTGCAGTTGGCAATGTCTCCCAATTATCCCAAGGATGGAACTATTTTTGCTGGGACAATTTCTGGTTTGTTTGTCACCAAAGATGGGGCTAAAAGTTGGACAAAATTAGAGAAACCAGGGTTTAATCCGCAGGCATCAGTAGAAACCATTGCTATCTCTCCTGATTATGCTAATGATCGCACGGTAATAGTTAGTTTACAGGGAGATGGATTGTTTAAATCTAGCGATGGCGGAGCAACTTTTAAGCTAATTGGTGATCCTAAAATACCCCTAGTGAAAATTCATAGTATCCCTTCCTCTGGTATCCCCATCCGCTTTTCCCCTAATTACGCTCAAGATAAAACTTTATTCGGTTTTGGTGGTGCTAAAACTACAGTTTTTCGTTCCACCGATGGGGGAGAAACTTGGACAAGTGTAACTATTCCTCCTCACGCAGAAGAAGATACACCCCGCTATAAAATCGGTGAGTTTTTCTCTGGTCCCCTTGGCACAATCTGGCGCTTAGTTATCCCGATTCTCCTGGCAATCGTCGCTTATTTTCTGGTGGGTTTCTTGAAACTGGAGAAAGTTATTAATCTTCCTAAATCCTTCTTCCGCATGGCAGCAGCATTGATGATTTTTCTGTTTGTTTTCTTCGCTATCATTACCCAAGTTTAGCGGAAATTTTTGCTGGCGGGGCTTGACAAATCCCGCTGCTTGCCTTATACTTATATGTATAATGGGAATCCGTGCCTGCCTGCGACCTCTGATTTTTGCGGCAGTTATCCCCTCAGAGAATTAACCATCGGCAACGTAGGGATTTACCATCTTAGCGGGGTCAACAATGCGATCAAAATCCGCTTCCTTGATGTATCCCAGTTGCAAGGCTGCCACTTTCAGGGTTAAATCCTTTTCTAGGGCATAATGAGCGACGTAGGCAGCCTTTTGGTAGCCAATCACGGGACTTAAGGCAGTCACCAGCATCAAGGACTGATTTAAAAAAGTCTCAATTTGTTTTTGATTAGCAGTCATCCCCTGAACCAAAAACTGACAGAAATTACCGCAACCATCAGTGAGCAAACGGATAGACTGCATGAGATTATGAATCAACAGCGGTTTATAGACATTCATTTCCAGATGTCCTCCAGCGCCTCCCATCGTCACCGCTAAATCATTAGCCATCACCTGCAATGCTATCATCGATAAAGCTTCGCATTGGGTGGGATTAACTTTCCCCGGCATAATTGAAGAACCCGGTTCATTTTCCGGCAGCTGTAATTCTCCGATTCCACAACGGGGACCACAGCTAAGTAAACGGATATCATTAGCAATTTTATAGAGGGAACTAGCGATAGTTTTCAGTCCCCCGCTCAAGAAAACTAGAGCATCGTGGGAACCTTGCACGGTAAACTTATTAGGAGCGGTAATAAAGGGTAATTTGGTCAGATTAGCGATTTCGGCCGCCACATCTCGATCAAAATCCGGGGGAGCATTAATTCCCGTACCGACGGCAGTTCCTCCCAAGGATAAACGATAGACTTTTTCTAGACATTTTTCTAGCCAATCGCTGCCATCATCCAATAAACCCACATAACCGGAGAATTCTTGTCCGAGGGTTAAAGGGGTGGCATCCTGTAGGTGAGTGCGACCAATTTTAACTATATTTGCCCATAATTGCGCCTTTTCATCGAGACTATTCCGTAATAGTTGCAGACTGGGAATTAATTTTTCCTTGACTGCCAAGGCAACGGCAATATACATGGCCGAGGGAAAGGAATCATTCGTCGATTGGGACATATTAACATGATCGTTGGGATCGACGGGAGTTTTGCTACCCAGAGGATTCCCCGTCAGTTGACTACAACGATTGGAGATGACTTCGTTGATGTTCATGTTAAATTGAGTGCCACTTCCCGTCATCCAAACGTAGAGGGGAAAGTTATCTGCGTGTTGTCCGGCTAAAATTTCATCGCAGACTTGACAGATTAGGTTTTTTCTCTCCTGACTGAGACGATTTTTTTGCTGATTGACAATTGCACAGGCTTTTTTGAGAATGGCATAGGACGCGATCATCTCCCGGGGCATGAGATTATCACCGATACTAAAGTATTGTAGGGATCTTTGGGTCTGCGCTCCCCAAAGTTTATCGGTAGGTACGGGAATTTCTCCCATGCTGTCTTTCTCGAGGCGAAATTCTGTCATCTTTAAGTTACTTCTGAGGTCAGCAAAAGATGGTCGTTATCTGGTCTGAAAAGAGGGTGGTTACAGGGCGACACGGATTCCCATTATAAGAAAAGTATAAGTCAAGTCTGGCTGATTTGTCAAGCCCTATGGGGACTTTTTCTTGGAGGCATTTTTACCCGGGAGGTTGACAAGAATAACTGGCAGGGTGCTGGGGCGATTAGGATGATTAAATGAGACAAAAACTGTTATATTTTAGGGAAGATAATCGGTAAAAAAGACGGGATTGGAGACTATGGACACAGCGATCGCATTAAGTTGGACATTGGGAATTATCTTAGGGTTGATGACCCTTTTGTTTATCTTACGGATCGTGCTGACTTGGAATCCACAGGTAGATTTAAATAGCTTTCCCTTTAATATGATTGCCTGGCCAACGGAACCTTTTTTAATCCCCGTGCGTAAACTCATACCCCCCTTGGGAGGAGTTGACATTTCTCCGATTATTTGGGTGGGAATTTGTACGCTGCTGCGGGAAATTCTTCTCGGTCAACAGGGTTTAATTACCATGTCCTTAAAATAATTATTTAAGCGACTAGAATATGCTGACATAATTTATGTTCTAAGTCTCGTTCCTGTTCTTCTAGGGTAAGAATCGCCTGTTTGATAATACTTTTAACATCCATACCTTGGTCGTATTGTTTTAACCATTGTTGTGCAGTGTTACCTTCGCGGAGGATTTTTTGTAAGGGAGAGAGGAAACAACTAAAACCCCTTTCTTTAGCGATCGGATAAACTTGAACATAGAGGTCTTTAATCCAATCCCTAGCTAAGATTTCCCGGCCATCGTACCAATGTCTCAGGGTGGCATCAAGACTAAAACGCGCGGCAGCCTGTTCGTTTTCTTGGGTTAAAGTTAATAAATCCTCGCTGCGACTGCTGCTGGGTAATTGACTTAAAATCAAGGGGTCTAATTGGGGATCGTGGAGAAGTTGAGTTAAACGGGCCTCTAAAAAAGCCATAACTGCTAATAAACTAATAGGATGAGCAATCAGGTCACAAATTCGCAATTCTAGACGATTGAGATTATAGGGACGATTGCTCCCGTTAGGACGTACCGACACCCAGAGATGACGAACATTCTGCATCGTACCGAGTTTTAATTGTTCCTCAGTCCAAGTGACAAAATGTTTATGACTTTCAAAGAGGGGAACATAAGCGGGAGTTTGGGGGAAAACTTGCCAACGACGGGAATGGGAACCGGTGATTTTACCGTCGAGAAAGGGAGAAGAAGCGCTTAAAGCCAAGTATAAAGGAGCTTCTAGGCGAATTAAGCGACAGGCACGCATTAAATCCTCATAATCGCTAATACCGACGTTAATATGAATACTGGCCGTGACTACATTAGTGCCGTAGGTCTGTTCGATATAGTCATGATAGGGATTGTGGGGGTCACTGCGATAAAAATGTTGACTATCGCCCAAGGAGAGGGTACTGCCAGGGATGAGGGTATAATCGCCTAAACGACGCAAATATTGCCGTAGAGCCAGACGAGGTTTTAAAGTAGCGCATAAAAGACGGTCATAGTTAGTCATGGGAGCCGTAGTATATTCTACGTTACGACTATCCGGTTCTCGGACAAAACCATCTAAATCCTTGACAATGCGATCGGATAAACCGATAATTTCTCCGGCTGCCGTTCCGGTGTACATTTCCACTTCAAAACCTTTACTTAGGAGCATCGTCAATTCACCCTGCTGTGTCTATTTTGTAGTGTGACATTATTTGGACTGTAAATGACGTTCGATCAGCAGAATCGCTACTATATCATCAATGGGGCGATCGGGAAGACGCATCCCCTGGGGGATGAGTTTCTGTAATCCTTTGGGGGGAAACATAACCCAATAGCGATCGCGCGCTTCTAGGGTACTATTGCGTTCATCCACTAGAGTAATCGGGATGGTGACACGAGCGGCAATTTTTTCGCGCCAACTTTTTGAGGTGGTTTGATTCCCCATCACCAATAATTCGATCGGATATTGTTGACAGAGACTGGCTAAACGCTCGATCGCTTGTGACGATGCTATCACCTCATGGGTATAAATTTTCCCCGTCGATGACCTGACCGCGATTCCACATTTATCCTTACCCGGATCAAAACCGAGAATACACATAGTTTTTATCTCCTGCAGCAGTGGTCGGTTTTATTAAATCACTAAATTAGGGTGTTGGGTGTTGGGTTTTGGGGTTTTAGTTGAAATTCCCCTATCCCCTAATGGTCTAATCTAGGAATAGGACTCTATTATTTCAGCCCGACGCTCTAAACCTGAAGTGGTGCAAATTTATGAAAGCTGAAGATTTTGACCGCAAATTTGATGATGGAGAAAATATCATCGAATATTTGGATTTAACTAAAATTAAACGTTCTAATTCCGAGGAACAAACAATTGCGTTTGAGTTTCCCTCATGGATGGTAGAGGCTCTTGAGCAAGAAAGTCAGCGTCGTGATTTACCGTTACAAGCTATTGTCAAAGACTGGATTGAGGAAAAATTAGCTAGTTCTAATTTTCTGCAAACAACCCATTGAATGGGGATGATCGCAGTTTGTCACTGAGTCAGGTTTTAAGATGCGATCGCTTTTTCAGATGATCCAATGGAAACGACTGCCCAACAAATTTATACCTAACCTAAGTAGTTTGTACCTTGACACCAACGGCTTTTTACTCGCGCTTAGAAATTAGTCAGAATGGAAACTTTCTAGCCATGAACCTTGATATTGGCAAATATTCATGTTATAATGCCTACGTAGCTCTAATTTGTATTAAAACTTCTATGCAAGGAATTACCGCCAAAATACTAGATGTAGCCAACTATAATTTGTCTAAATATTTATCAAAAAGCCAAGCTCTATTTGTTCCTAGAAGGATAAGAGACTCAGTATCGAGTCAATGGGAAAATAATTACAAATCCTTAAAAATTAGTCCTATAGAGAGACAATATCCACAGAGATACCGGATCAATTTTTTGAATTATCACCCCGATAAATTGGAAGTAGTTAAAGAAAACTATTATAGTATAAACTACAGTGAGAAACTACCTCTAGAGAAGACTATCACTGTCAAAGATGTCCTTTATGTTCCTAGGTATCAAGCTTTCTATGATTTAAGAGATGGCTCAAGAATTAACACATCTAAAATGCCATGGATTCCAAAATCCGAGCAAGATTCTCAGGAATTTAAATCTTTATACCATCAATCTATTGATACTACTAAAATCAAAAAGATTGATCAGAAATTTATGTATGGAGAAAATATCACACTACACTATGGACATTTTCTTTGTGAAACAATTAGTCGTCTTTGGTACTTAGAACAAGCTGAAAAATTAGGAATTTTGGTAATCGGACAACCTCATAAAGCTAAGTCTATCAGTGACTTAAAGGTCTCTAGGAATTTCGTTGACGAATTTATGACTGCTCTTGACTTAGACTCTGAGCAATTCTTAGAGTTAACTAGACCTGTGATACTAGGAGAGGTTGTTTTTCCTTATCCTTCTCTGAGTCTTCACAGAAGAGAGGTTTTTAGCTGTCATAAACTTGTTCCCGAGTTAGTAGCCCAAAAGCTCTTACCCGATAAAGTCACGCAAACTGAGCAACCGCTTTACATTTCTCGAACTAAACTAAAAAAAGCCAACCGACAAATTCTAGGGGAAGAGCAACTAGAAAATATATTAAGAGAACGTGGCTTTGCTATTATTTATTCAGAAAATTTGACTCTACAAGAAAAGATATATTTAGTAAATAAGCATAAATATATTGTCGGTACTTGGGCATCATCACTACATACAATTATCTTCAGCCTGTCTGACTCTAAAAATATTTTTTGTCTCAGCGATAAAGGTAACTTATTGCCCGTTTTTGCTCAGTTTGATGCTCTAAAATCAGTTAATTCAACCTATATTGCCGCTATTCAATCAGAAGGAGAAGATGATAACCACATCATGGGTCAGAAAATCCTAGATGTAGATGCAGCATTATCGGGTTTGAAAGAGTCTAATTTACTTTAAAATAAACCGAAGGATTTCTCTTCCGGGATTGAACTTTATTGGGAAGAGATGGGCATTTAGTCCTCTGGCATTGGTCTGTTAACAGAAAACAAGAACTCTGGCAGAAAGATAAGTCAAGATATATCCTTGTGTTTGTAACGAAGTTCGTAATTGTCTCTCTACTCGCACTTAGAAATTATTCGAAATGCCAGCCAGACCGTACACCGAAAATCGAGAATCGGTATCGTCCGATCAGACAGTTTTTGTTTTGGCATAGTCCAGACCATTCGAGCGGATGAACCGCTCGCAAAAACGCTGGCAACTACAAAAAAACGGGAAACCTGTCTTCCCCCCAAAGAGGGAAGGTCTTGACAGGATATAAAAAAGGCTTTAGATTACCGAAGAGAGCGATAAGCGCTCGAATTGTTTACCAAGGAAAAAATCTCATAAAATTTAAAAAACTTATCAGTTTTACTTTTTTTTTGTAACACTTATCAGTTCAAGAAAAATAGTATTATCTTCTCGCAAAATATAGTGTTAATTGTTGGTGTTTTAACTTCTATTTTCCTGACTGAAGAAATTGCTAAACAAGCACTAAGATTATTAATTCCGCAATTTATCGCCCTGATTATTATTGCTTTGATAGGGGCAAAAGTTATTTAATTAACATCAGTTTTATCTAAGTTCCCCCTTCCCTTAATCCTCGTTCATATCCCCAATCAGCAACGACTAGGGAGAGTTTGCCGATAGCCAAGGGCTAAGAGATGACAGAGTTGGTGATATAGTAACTAAAGATCACACTTAAATCTAACCTTGCCATAGATGCACAATCTCGAATCTGGCAACCCCAAAAATCTCCCGTCTCTAACATCAGTTTTAGCGATGAAATGAGGTAAGAATTTTGACCAAAATACTTAGCGATCGCATTGCCGTTTATCTGCTCATCGGTGGACTCCTGTTTAGAATAATCATCGCTCTGGGGCTTTATCCCGGGTACGATGAGGCATATTATTACGTTTACAGCCATAATCTAGATTGGAGTTATTTCGATCATCCGCCAATAGTAGCGATTTCCACGGGTTTTGGGACTTGGATCACGGGATTAGTCAATCAATTTACCATTCGCTTCGGTACTCTCCTTCTCTATACCGGCAGCCTCTGCTTGCTATATCTGACGGCTTTAAAATTGTTCAGTCTGCCGGTCGCCAGAATGACTTTAGCGATCGCTACTCTCATCCCCATCTATGGGATCGTCTTCGGGATTCTCTCGCAGCCAGATAGTCCTTTAATCTTTTTTTGGTCATTAACAGTCTATTTAGCTGCCCAAGAATTCTGGCCAATTCGGGGAAAAAACTATCATCCTAGCTATCGTCTCGCTTATATTGGACTTGCCGTAGGATTGGCGGTTTTAAGTAAATATCATGGCTTTATTTTGGGCTTTGGTTTAGTTTTATTTTGTCTGACCACTCCCCGCTATTGGCCTGTATTTAGATCGCCCTGGTTGGGATTAGGATTTATTCTTTTTTTGATAACTTTATTGCCGATTATCTACTGGAATATTAACCATGATTGGATTTCCTTTCGCTTTCATCTAGAAGACCGTTTTTCTGGAGAACCCAAAACCTTTAATATTCTTGGTATTCTCTCGGTTATTGGCATTAGTATCGCCACGATGTTTCCTCCTTTCGGTTTGCCGATGTGGTGGGTGACATTTAAAAGCTTTGGCGAACAAATCCCTAACTTTCTCTCGAAAAAAAGATTTTTTCAGCGAGATGAAGAATCCCTCAAAAAATGGTTAATTCTTTCGGTTTCTCTGCCTTTAATACTGGGAATGCTTTATGTGGGTGCTTCCCATTATCTCGCCCCTAGTTGGATTTTACCCGGGTTTTGGTCCTGCACGATTTTATTAGGAGAAAAGGCCAATACTTGGCAGCAATCTTCTCGAATCTGGGTAACAAGATGGTTATGGGGATCGGGAATTTTTATCGTTACTGTTTTATCTATAGCAATGCTTCACGTTACTTTTGGCACTTTCCAAAAACCTAGTCAATACGCAATTTTTGGGGGAATTATTGCCCCAGAACAGGACCCTTCTCGGGAAATTGTCGATATCGATCAACTGCGCCAAGGCTTTGCTAATTCGCCAGAATTATTAGCACTCTTAAAAGATTCTAGCTTCGTTTTTACCCATAGTTTTTATGTGACAGCATGGCTAGATATGGCTCTCTATCCCCTAGTTCCTATTCCTGTCACCTGTTTTAACAACGATCAAAGGGGTTATCAAATTTGGTTTAATCCTCAAGAATGGATCGGTAAAAATGGTTTATTAATTACTACAAATAGTTCCCTAGAAAGACCGGAAATAATCGATCGCTACCGTCCCTATTTCCAAGATATAACTAAAGTAGCTGTCATTCCCATCAAGCGCGGTGGTGTCGCCATCGAACAATTTCATGTTTACCAAGCTAAAGGACTAATTAAAACTTATCCTTAAAGCAGTTATAGCGGGGAGGGGATAGACAAATTAGTTGATAAATACTGATAACTTCTATCTCCTGAATTTTGTAACCTTTTTTACTTTTTACTTGATAAATATGTCCATTCATCGAGTGCGTATTGCTAGAGATAAAGGGGAATTTGTCCAGTCCTTAGTTAATTTTAATCAGGGAATTGGACCCTTTCAAACCTATGCTGATGTCATCGCTTTTGCGGCGGCTTTAGGGGTAAGATATCAAGAGAGGGTGGCGATAGAAAATGTAGCGAAGGAACCCTCACCTATTAACCTGGAAATTTTTATTTCTCGTGGCTACGATACCCTAATCAAATTATTGGCAGTCAATGAATTCCAAGATACAAAAATTCTTTCTCCCCACGGGGTAGATTCAGAAGCTTTGCGAGTGACAATTTTCGAGGAATATGCTAACGCCGGTTTAGCAAGATTAGAACGAGAATTGCGCGGTGCGGTGGATTATACTGAAAGATTATTGTTAATTATCAGTCAAGAACGTTTTCGAGACATTACTGCCACAACCGAATTCGATTTAGGCAGATTTTTGTAGTAGAAATTCTAGTTATTCTCGCAGGAGGCAAAAAATCGATTGTAAAGTCTTTTGTTGATCTCGTATAGTAACCAAATAATTAAAAAACAGACAGGGATAAATATCAAAGATTTTTGAGTCAGTAAATTCTGCAAACTCCAGAATAGTTGCTGCGGTTGAGTGATTAGATACCAACTATTCAGCCGGAGAAAACGCCCTAGATAGATACCGATCGCACTTAAAAAATGGAGAGTTATTTCTAGGGGTAAAACTGCTGAATTTAGCTGACTTTGCTGACAATAACTTTTTAAATTAAGTAAGGAGAGAACGTATAGCTGAAAGCCAACAAAAATAAAGATACTATACTGGGGAATTAAAACTAAAAAAATTAAACTTTTGGCGTAATCCTGCTGAATATAAGAGATTAAATGAATACTATCGGTGAGAATGTAGGGAGCATTGGGTAAAAAAAGCAGGAAAACTAAGAGAATTAACCACCAGACTAGGGAACGATCGAGGGTAGTCGGAAATAACCAAAAGCTGAGGATAAAGGGGATAAAGGCCAGAAAAGAATTCCAGACAATCCTCCCGGTACTAAGGTTAAATAATTGCCAAGCATTGTGCCACCAATCCCTAGTTAAAATTATCGTTAAATCTGTCCAAATCATCCCTTAAATACCAGTCTCCTCTAGGGTTGATAAATATCCTAACCAATTTTTTAAAGATTCCGGGAAAGGGATTCTTTCTCTAGTGGTGGGAGCGATGCAGACATGGCGGGTTTTTGCTTTTCCGACCATGATTTCAGCGAAATAAATTTTATACTGCAATTCAAACTCGTTTTCGCTCAGGGATCGGGCAGTGAAATCAATTTGTATGCGATCACCACAAAAAAGGGGCCGAAAAAACTGGATTTCCGCTTGAGTAATCGGTAGGGCAACCGGAGAATCTTTGAAAAAATCCTTGATATTGATGCCAAATTGTGCTAAAGAAAACTCGTAGGCTTCATGACAGATCGAGAGAAGATGGGCAAAGTAAACCACACCGGCCGCATCGGTATCGGCCAGATAAATTAGGCGTTCATAGGGCATAAAAAGCTTATTGTCTTTCCAGAAAGGTTAAACTATCTTGTAGTTGTCTTAACTCGTCCCGATGGGCTTTGACAGTTAATTCCGTTTGCTGAGATTTGCTTTCCACTTTAAAAGCCACTTCTTCTAAACGGCCGACTTTTTGCCAATAGAAAACACCGGCGAGGGGAGATAAAGCCACAAGAGCAAAAATATAGGGATTAGTATCGGGAAATAACACCGATAACACCAGTGAGAAGCAAAATAAACCCAAGGCCGCCAAAATTGTCAAAAATATCGCTAGAAAGGGGCTAGGCGGCACAAAACCCTGTAATCTGACAATATTCTGTTCGGGTTCGATCGCTTTGACTTGATAGGAACGTCGGTCAAAATAATCTCGCAGTTGTTCTAATAGTTGGTCGTCACTGGTACTGGTAAGATAGACACGCTGTTCGATACGCTCTTTGACGGAACCGCGAATAAAAAAGAATAATCCCACCATGAGCAGGAGAGTCAGAAAAAAAGTTGAGGAAAGAACGGGGGTATCCATGGCGGCGGTTGGGAGCGAAAAAACTTACAATTAATCCTAATTATCCTAACCTATCTTCTCCCCCGATTTAGAAGATAGACCCTAGGAGCAAAACCTCGATCGAGAATCAGAAAAATTTAACCCCAAGGCAGATTCATGGGCAACAATCTATTAACAGGATTAATCGAACCCTTACAGTATAGTTTCATGCAGAGATCCCTAATTGAAGCTATCATCGTCGGGATCATCTGTGCGGTGGTGGGAACCTACCTGATGGTACAACGTTTGGCCCTCTTGGGCGATGCCATCAGTCACTCGGTTTTACCCGGACTAGCGATCGCTTTTATTGGTAATTTTAATCTTCTCCTGGGTGCTTTACTAGCCTCAATGGTCAGTACCCTACTGATTAACTTGATCCGTAATCGTTCCCCAATCAAAGAAGATGCGGCCATGGGTATTGTTTTCTCGGCTTTTTTTGCCCTTGGCATCACCCTGATCACTCTCATCCAAAAAAACAACAAAATTGACCTTAATCACTTTCTCTTCGGCAATATTCTCGGTGTTACTGCTGCCGACATTCGCGATACCCTAATTATTGCCGTTATCGTTTTATTAACCGTTTTGCTCCTGTATAAAGAACTATTATTCTACACTTTCGACAAAATCGGGGCGCAAGCGGCGGGTTTACCGGTAAATTTATTAGATTTAGGCTTAATGCTCCTGATCGGCCTGACAATCGTTGCTAGTCTCCAAGCGGTGGGAGTAATCCTCGTTTTGTCCCTTTTGATTACCCCGGCAGCCACTGCTTATCTTTTAGTTACTCGTCTTCATCAAGTCATGGGTGTGGGTGTGGGTGTGGGTATTATTTCTAGTATCAGTGGGATGTATTTAAGTTATTACTGGAATTTACCCTCTGGACCGGCGATCGTGCTTGTCGCTTTTACCCTATTTATGTTGGCCTTTTTATTCAGTCCCCGTCAAGGAATTTTCACTCATCCCTCTAGTCTAGGTGGTCAACTTTCTATCTGGGGAGAGATGAAAAATTTGTTGAGACGACGTTAGTTTGGGGGATAAGGTGGGAGTGATCAAAAAAAGCCGACGGCCGAGATAACTGCGATAATTTGCTAGATTTTTAGAGGCTCTTACTCTGATATTGTGTTGATTTTATTGAGAATTTATTCATGTAATCCCCCTGATGGAAAGACTCTAGGGAAATTTTCCTTCTCATCCCTCCCTTGGGGATATTACAGAGATTAATCTATCGCTTATAATCAATTCATTCTCGCACCTCTAACGGATAGTTTAGCATACGGTCGAGTGCAGTGATGTTTTATGCCTCTTTGTTTGGTGGATAGTGACCAACACTTTTTAGAAACTGCTCAACAGATTGTATTTGTATTGAGCGAAAAGGATTAAGAACCAACAGATCTTTATCTCCACTGATAATCAAATCAGCTTTACCACTAAGCGATAACTCTAAAATCTTGTCATCCTTGGCATCACGGCACTCCTTGACAACATCTACCACCTCAATCAATATTCCCCTATCTATAAAGCTGTCTAAAAATTCTTCCCTTTCTTCATCTGTGATATATTTTCTAAACTTTGCACGACTGAGAACTTCGTCAATTTCTTCTATTAGTTCTAATGAGAACAAAATGTTGCCATTTTGGAGTGCATACCTAATTGCCAAGTCAGGATTACTGCCCTCAAACAGCAAAGAGCTAATGATCACGTTGGTATCAAAAACGTATCTCACTTTACTCACTTAGCAAATTACTCAAAATTTCGGGAGTTAAGCCTCTAGCTTGTGCTTTCCGACTGATATCACTCATAACAGCCTCTAGTGGGCGGCGTTTTCTAGCAAATTCTTTCAACCTCAAACTAAGAAGAGCATCAAGCTTTTGGCGATCAGCAAATATAGCTGATTCATAAATTTCGGCCGATTCCGCGTCAACACGAATTTTAATCTCTCTAACTTCCATAGGTTTTACATACCAAAGAATGTTTCTAAACTATTTAAAACTCTCTCTGACTATATACTAGACGAATTTTTCCAGATAATACCCCCAATTAAGATTTTATTGAGAATTCATTCTCGCACCTCTAGAAGTTTAAACCATGTCACTCGCTGAGTTAATTCCTCTGGTCAACAATCTGAGCCAGTCAGACAAATTATCACTCTTCAAACTCCTGGCCACACAAATCCCAGACGCTGAACTACAATTCATCTTCTCCGCATCAGAGTACCCAATTTGGTCGCCCTACGACGCAACGGCAGCTGCAAACATTCTGATGCAGATGATTCAGGATGTTTGCAGCTGCTCATGCCTAGTACAGTTGAGTTTCCCTTTTCTGAGGATGAAGCATTACCGAAAACTTGGGTTTAAGGTTCCCCGCCATGCCCGCGTAGCAGAGGGCGGCTTTTAGATAATGGGTTGTCAGTTAATATTTAATGTGTTAGAACAAGTTTATTCTTGAAATTTTAGCGTAAATGTTTGTCCTAGAGTTTAAAGTTGAGGCTAAATTAAAACAATATCAGGCTATAGACGATGCTATCCGCACCGCCCAATTCATCCGCAATAAATGCTTAAGATATTGGATGGACAACAAAGGTGTAAATCAGAAGTGTTGAACGTTGAGAAAAGTCAGAAAAAAAATGCTATTATAGATAGAATCTAGACAACTTATTCCCCTCACAATAGGGAGTTTGCCCTGATGACGAATTTTTCAAAACTCATAAAAGAGCTTCTCAAACCACTGCCTAAAAATGACTACCCCGCTTTAGATACTTTTACATTTTTGTCCTGTTGGATTGGTTTTGCTTTAGATAAAAGCATCGTCAGTATGAGGGACTTATGCAGTAGAATGGTACTTCAAGGAATTAATGTAAATTTATCCACATTTTCTAAGGCAAGCAAAATTAGAGAAACAAGTCCATTTGAGAAAGTCATTGTCGAATTAAATAAGCGTTTAGTTGCCAAAAAAGGAATAGAGAATGCGCGAGCTTTATTTCCTATTGACTCAACAATAATTAGCTTAACCAGTAAATTACTATGGTCCCAGGGATGGCATCAAGTAAAACTATTCTCTGGTCTTAATAGTATCACAACAGAGGTGGTCGGAATACTCATCCATTTTGGTCAAGGTCATGACTCAAAAGAAGGAGGAAAAACGATAGAAGCAATTCCTGTAAATGGAGTTGGAGCAATGGATAGAGGATTTGCGTCTAATCAAAGAATCACCGAATTATTAGAGAGTAGTGACAAGCATTTTGTCTTGAGAGTGAAAAATAATATTAGCCTAGAGATGCTCGAAAATGGCAAGTGTAAACTCGGAAAAGATAAAAGACAAATAGAAGTAAGAGTAGTCGCTTTTTGCGACCTAGAAAGTCAAACAGAATTTCGGCTGGCGACAGATTTACCTCTAGAAGGAGAAGGAGCAGTTAGTAATGAAGAAGTTGCCGAAATTTACATCCAAAGATGGCAAATAGAACTGCTGTGGAAATTTTTAAAAATGCATCTAAAGTTGGATAATCTAATCACTAAAAACGAGAACGGAATCCGCCTACAGATCTATAGTTGCATTATCGCTTATCTGATTCTACAGCTAATAGATATTGAAGAAGGATTTGGGAAAAGCTTATTAGACAAACTGCGCTATTTACAGAGTTTCATGTGTCAACATATTAGCTATGTACACTGGTTCCGGAGGATTGTCTATTCAATTTAAAATTTGATGTTATAGGGGTATTATGCTTGTCAATGTAAAGTTTTATTACAGGATTCAACGTTTCTGGGTGTAAATAAGTATGATCTATCGGCTTATTGTCGAGTTTTAGCCCATGACTTTAAATTTGCTGGTCAATTAAATTCTCAGGCAAGGCAAGCATCGGACGTTCGGCGATGCTCAGTCGAGCCGCTGAAAGGGCATGGTCTTCTATTTCCCGTTTCTTTGACAACTGTAAGAAGCGGAGCGCGGATGCGCCGTCGCACGGCGCAAGTCCCCGCACCAAGCAGAAGGTAATCGGGAAAAAGGGGTATCCACGGTTTAAAAAGTTTTCCCGCTCGGTTGAATATAAAACAACGGGATGGAAACTTATTAATCCGAAAACTATTCACTTTAGCGACAAAAAGGAGATTGGAACACTTAAGCTAAAAGGGACTTGGGACTTAGGATACTTTCAGCAGTCTGACATCAAGCGAGTTAGGCTTATTAAACGCGCTGACGGCTATTATTGTCAATTTGTTCTTTCTTGTGAAGTAAAAGAGGATGTTAAGCCATCAGGTAAGTGTATCGGACGCGCGGTTGATTTCCGCTTTCGCTTCCTGTTCTGCTTGTTGTGCGCGAAAAGCAGCTTCTTGTGCCTTTTGTTCCGCTACTTGTTTGGCTTCAATCGCCGCGTTAAACTCTTCAGAAAAACCAAAATTAACGAGAGATACATCATTGATAATTATCCCATAACGTCTCAGTCTTTCTGCGAGGGAAGTGTCAATTTCACGTTTGAGTTCTCCTCGCTCTTGCCAGATATTTTGTACGGGACGTTGTGCTGTTGCCGCTTTGACAATTTCCGATACTGCTGGATTTATAATACCGGAGACAATCACATTGATATCCCCAACTTGTTGATAAATCTGATTAACTTTGTCGGGGTCGATGTGCCAGTTAACGATAATAGTTGTTTCCACATCTTGCCAATCTTTGGAAGCTCCTTTTGCTTTTACTTCGGTTGTTTGTACTCGAACATTGAGGTGCTTGATCTTGGTGACAATCGGTATAACGGGATGAATTCCTTCATCGAGGATTTGTTTTTGCACTTTGCCAAAGTACATGACAACGCCGCGTTCGCCAGTATCAATAACGGCAAAAGGGCGCAGTATGGTAAGTAGTCGTGCAAAATTAATTTCCTAGTCGAGACGGTCGTCAGGAGACGGTCGTCAGGAGACGGGAGACGGGAGACGGGAGACGGGAGACGGGAGACGGGAGACGGGAGACAGCTATTAGGGATCGGATTTGAGTTTTCAGTTCACTGTTTCCTCACACCAGAAGTCTGACGGAGTAGTGGCTTAGATGTGTAATTAATTTTGCTTAGGTACTTAGTAAAAGCTAATATTAAAATTCCCCCCGCCATTAATGGTATTATATTGCGATTGTAATTCATGACAACTACTTAGATATTTGATCGGTTTTATCGTAGCACTGTTATTATAATCCTGTTTAAAAAGTATAGGAAAGTTGGGAGTGGGGAGAAACAATCAATAACTGAGTTTTTAAAGTTCGATTCGGAGTTAATAATACTATTAAAGGTATGAGGACTTTAACTAGGGGAGAGAAGGAAGGTGAGAGGAACCATTCAAGATAAAGCTGCGATCGCTTGTTCTAGGGCCAGGGAAATATGAGTCCAATGGGTTCCCCCCTGACAAAAAACGATATAGGGTTCCCGTAGGGGTCCATCGGCGGAGAATTCCGAGGTGCTACCATCGATAAACGTGCCACCGGCCATCACTACTTGGCTCTCATAGCCCGGCATTTGGGCAGGAATGGGGTCCAAGTAGGAACCGATGGGAGAATAGGCTTGAATGGCTTTACAGAAGGCGATCAGCTTATCGGGGGAACCGAGTTTAATCGCTTGAATAATATCGCGTCGAGGCACAAAAGGAGCAGGATTGACCGGATAACCCAACTTATCGCCCACATAGGCAATTAAATGACTGCCTTTCATCGCTTCTCCCACCATTTGCGGCGCTAGAAACAATCCCTGATAAAGAAGACGATTTTGGTCAAAAGTTGCCCCTCCCTCCCTACCGATCCCCGGTGCTGTCAGACGGTAGCAGGCCATTTCTACTAATTCCGCTTTACCTGCTATGTATCCCCCGGCCGTGACGATTGTACCTCCGGGATTTTTGATTAGAGAACCGGCCATCAGATCTGCCCCCACGTCGGTGGGTTCTTGGGTGTTGATAAATTCTCCATAGCAATTATCGACAAAACAGACCGTATTCGGGTTTTGTTGTTTAACTATACGGACAATTCTCTCGATTTCGTCAATAGACAAACTCGATCGCCAGGAATAACCGCAGGATCTTTGAATATGTACTAAACGGGTTTGGGGTTTAACTGCTGTTTCTAAAGCCAACCAATCGATCGCACCGGTAGAATCTAGCTCTAATTGCCGATAAATAACGCCAAAATCCTTTAAAGAGCCTTGACCACTGCCCCTAATCCCGATTACTTCCTCTAGGGTATCGTAGGGCGCACCCGCTACCGCTAACATCTCATCCCCCGGTCGAAGAACCCCATACAAGGCACAGGCGATCGCATGGGTTCCCGAAACAAATTGTACCCGCACCGCCGCCTTTTCGGCCCCCAGGGCTTGGGCGAACACTTGATCTAAAGTATCCCGTCCCAAGTCATCATGACCATAACCGCTAACACTAGCAAAATGATGCACCCCGACGCGGTTTGCACGGAAAGCAGCGAGGACTTGACGGAGATTTTCCTTGACCTGTGCGTCAATTTCCGAAAAGATGGGGAGTAAGGCCTTTTCTGCCCTGTGGAGTAGAGGGGGGATATCCATCAAACAATAGACTGTGATATTTGTTACTATTCATTAAGCGTCAAAGTTCCCCCTGTGTCAAATCGAGACGGATAAGACAATGATGCTCTGTCTCCTGTTGTTTCCCTTTGGGTTATTCAATGACTGTTGCGACTTCCGAAAAACTTCCCATCGACTGGGTGACTCTCATCTACATGGCTTTTATCCACTTAGTGGCTCTTTTAGCCTTCTTGCCCGGCAATTTTAGCTGGGGTGCTGTGGGAGTGACATTGATTCTTTATTGGATTACCGGGGGTTTAGGAATTACCCTCGGTTTTCATCGTTTGGTTTCCCATCGGAGTTTTAAGACTCCCAAATGGTTAGAATACTTTCTGGTTTTGTGCGGGACCCTCGCTTGTCAGGGGGGTGCGATCGCATGGATAGGTTTACATCGTATTCATCATAAATATTCTGATACTGCTCCCGATCCCCACGATTCTAATAAAGGTTTCTGGTGGAGTCACATGGGTTGGATGCTGCACGAAATTCCTGCCGATGAAGAAATTGCCCGTTTTACCCAAGATATCGCCGACGATCCTTTCTATAAATTCTGTCAAAATTATTTTGTTCCTATCCAAATTGTTTTAGGCTTAATTCTCTATGCTATGGGTGGTTGGCCGTTTGTAATTTGGGGAATTTTTGTTCGCTTGGTCTTAGTTTTCCACTCCACTTGGTTTGTCAACAGCGCCACCCACAAATTTGGTTATGTTAGCCATGAATCCCACGATAATTCTAAAAATTGTTGGTGGGTTGCCCTCTTAACTTTCGGTGAAGGTTGGCACAATAATCACCATGCCTATCAGTATTCTGCCCGTCATGGCCTACAATGGTGGGAAGTTGACCTGACTTGGATGACCATTCGTCTGCTGCAAATTCTAGGATTAGCTACTAATATTAAGTTACCCCCCACCACGGCAACGGCGACAGAAAGTTAGTTTTATCCAGTTGTTAAATAGATTATAATCTAGCCGAACTTAAGTTTAAGTTCGGTTATTTTTTCTCCGACTTAACCCAAATCTGACGGCTTTTCCCACAGCACAACTGAGGAATATAGGTACGGCGAATCCTCCCCCAAAAAACGAAATCATTGATAGGATAAACTTGATTATTTCCTCCTCTGCCGAACATTGACTGGGGAAAGCGCAACCCATCGGGCCAACAGCGAAGGATAACCAAGCAAAAACGAAAAAACACAGGGGAAATAAGAGGCAAAAAACCAGACCCCCCGCTAGACAGCCTAATCCATCGGCTTTTCTATGCGATTTCTTCTCTGTCACCATCTCTATCGCCGACCTTTTCTAAGCGCTAGCACAAAAAAGTCAAAATAGCAACTTTTTTAACAAATATTTAATATTTACGCTGATGTGCCGGAAAGACCCCAGAGAACGTATATTAAAAGCTAATCCCCAAATTATAGTAAGTTTCTATGAAAAAAATCTCGATTTTAGGCTCTACTGGCTCGATCGGTACTCAAACTCTCGATATTGTCACCGATCATCCCGATAAGTTTCAAGTGGTGGGATTAGCCACGGGTAATAATATTCAACTACTATCGGAGCAAATTCGGCAATTTCGCCCGCAAATCGTGGCGATTAATAACGAAAGTCAACTAGAAGACCTAAAAAGCCTAATTTCCGACCTTGACTATACCCCGATTATCCTAGCAGGAAAGGAAGGAGTAATCGAAGTGGCCCGTTATGGCGATTCCGAAAGCGTCGTCACGGGAATTGTCGGTTGTGCGGGATTGCTGCCCACGATTGCCGCTATTACTGCCGGTAAAGATATCGCCCTCGCTAATAAAGAAACCCTGATTGCTGGCGGTCCGGTGGTGCTGCCTTTAGTGGAAAAACACCGAGTTAAATTATTACCTGCCGATTCGGAACATTCAGCTATTTTTCAATGTTTACAGGGAGTTCCCACTGGGGGATTAAAAAAGATTATTCTCACCGCTTCTGGGGGTGCTTTTCGCGATTTACCGGTGGAAAAATTGCCGCAAGTAACCGTAGCTGATGCCCTGAAACATCCTAACTGGTCGATGGGCAGAAAAATTACCATCGATTCGGCTACTTTAATGAATAAAGGTCTAGAAGTTATCGAAGCTCATTATTTATTTGGTGTAGATTATAATGCGATCGATATTGTTATTCATCCTCAAAGTATTATTCACTCTTTAATTGAGTTACAGGATACCTCGGTTTTAGCTCAATTAGGCTGGCCAGATATGCGTTTACCCCTGTTATATGCCTTGTCTTGGCCCGAAAGAATTTATACCGATTGGGAACCTTTAAATTTAGTTAAAGCCGGCAGTTTAACTTTCAAAGAACCCGATCATCAAAAATATCCCTGTATGGGATTAGCCTACGCAGCCGGCCGCGCGGGTGGGGCAATGCCGGCAGTATTAAACGCGGCCAATGAACAAGCGGTAGCATTATTTTTAGAAGAAAAGATTAGTTTCTTAGATATTCCCCGGGTGATCGAAAAAGTTTGCGATCGCTTTGTAATTCATAACAGTTCTACCCCTAGCCTAGATGACATTTTAGCCGCCGATAGTTGGGCGCGTCAAGAAGTATCTAACTGTCTGATTGCCAATCTGGTCTAGATAGTCTAGATCCTGTAGGGATGTTAACTATAATGTCTCTAAAGGTCTAGGATAGAAAAATAACTAATTTCGGCTATTTTTTCTATTTAACTAGATTTATGATGATCATGACAAGAGTTGATAACCTTCAATAAACCTCTTGGCTAATTAATTTTTTAGGTTTCAAAACCAGCAAAAATAAGGATTAAATTGCCTAAAATCAGGTGCATCTTATGCCATTTTTCTAAAGTAATGGCAAAGATGGTTAATTACCCTCACCCCGAACCCCTCTCCCAGAAAGGGAGAGGGACACGAATAAAGAAAAATGGTATCACACTTACAGAAATACCGACAGTCAGCAATTATCTGTGACTCTTAAATGATTACAAATGTGTCAGCAGCTGCGTGTAAGCATCTCACCGAAAAGCTAATGCGCTCCGGGGTTTGGGTAGGGTTGATTCATGAATCAACCCTACCTTGAATCAACCCTACCTTGAATCAACCCTACCTTGAATCAACCCTACCTTGAATCAACCCTACCTTGAATCAACCCTACTATGAATCAACCCTACTATGAATCAACCCTAGGGGTTTGGGGGGTAGAACCCCCCAAAGGTTTGGATTGAGTGATAAAATCGGAAATGACGCTCAATTTTAGCAGGGAGTTTCCCCTTAAAAATCCCAACTCAGTAGATTTACAAAAATGAGATGCACCCATAAAATCTGTAAATATAGCGTTTCTGATTCACAAGAGGTACATTCCCGATCCTGAACAGCTTAATCAGCAAAGGTTTAAGTGTGCCGCACAGATGCGAGAACCGCTATAGACCATTTAATTGATTATTATTGATTCTTAATTCTCCTGACTACCGACTCCTAACAACAATTTTTTATTTTTACCAGAGGTCTAATGACCCTGAAACTTTCTCAAAAATAAGATAAAATAAACAAGATAGCGATTATTACTTTTAATTTTCTATGGTTACAACTTCTCTATCCCTCCCCGAAATCGCCAGAGAAACCCGTCAAGCGAGTCGTCAACTGGCCATCCTGACTAACGAAGAAAGGAATGAAGCTTTAGAGGCTATTGCTGAGGCTTTAACTGCCAATGCCGATAAGATACTAGAAGCTAATATGGCGGATGTTCAAACGGCCAAGGCGATGGAATTATCCCCAGCTTTATGTGCGCGATTAGAGTTAAGTTCCAGCAAATTAAAAGCCGCTATTGCCGGGGTGCGAGATGTGGTTAAATTAGCAGATCCTTTAGCTACGATGCAAATTAATCGGGAATTAGATCAAGGTTTAATTCTTCAGAGAATAACCTGTCCTTTAGGGGTTTTAGGTGTTATTTTTGAAGCTCGTCCCGATGCTTTAATTCAAATTACCAGTTTAGCGATTAAATCCGGTAATGGCGTTATTTTAAAAGGGGGGAAAGAGGCGCTCCGTTCTTGTCAAGCTTTAGTAACAATTATTCATCAGGCCTTGAGTCAAACTAAAGTTAATCCGGCGGCGGTACGATTATTAACAACACGAGAAGAAATTCAGGAACTATTAAAACTTGATCAATACATCGATTTAATAATTCCTAGAGGTTCTAACGAATTTGTGCGTTATATCCAAAATAATACCCGCATTCCTGTCCTCGGTCATGCCGATGGGATCTGTCATCTCTACATCGACAAAGAAGCCGATTTAAGCAAAGCAATTAGGATTACCGTCGATGGTAAAACCCAATATCCTGCCGCTTGTAATGCCATTGAAACTTTATTGGTTCATCAAGACATCGCTAGACAATTTTTACCCGCAGTGGCCCAGGCATTAGAGGAAAAAAAGGTTAAATTATTAGGAGATGAAGCAACTCGTCAGATTATTAACGTGCCATCGGCCGCAGAACAGGACTGGCAAACCGAATATAGTGATTTAATCCTGTCAATTAAAATTGTCGATAGTCTAGAATCGGCCATCGAACATATTAATTATTACGGTTCTCGACACACGGAAGCCATTGTCAGCGAAAATTTTAACACGGCCAAAACCTTTAGCGATCGAGTTGATGCCGCCGGAGTTTTTCATAATTGTTCCACGCGATTTGCCGATGGTTTCCGTTACGGTTTCGGGGCCGAAGTGGGTATCAGTACCCAAAAAATGCCTCCCCGCGGTCCGGTGGGATTAGAGGGATTAGTGACCTACAAATATCAATTAGTGGGAGATGGTCATATTGTCGCCGATTATTCTGGGGAAAATGCCCAATCTTTCACTCATAAGGATTTATAGTCGAGAAAAAAGCCGATGTTTACAGGATTAATTCAAGCCTTGGCAACGATTCGGGTCGTGGATACCGATAGACTCTATTTGTCTGTATCCTCTGATACAATTCTCCGAGATTTAATGATTGGTGATAGTGTGGCTGTGGATGGGGTTTGTTTGACAGTCGAGGAAATTCTCCCAGAGGGTTTTCTGGCCACCGCTTCCTCGGAAACCCTACAGCGCACTACTTTAGGACGAAGAATTCACACGGAAACCAACGTTAACCTAGAAACCTCTTTGCGGGTGGGTAGTAAAATCGGCGGTCATTTTGTCACTGGCCATGTGGACGGTATTGGTTGTTTAGTCGAATCGATAATCGTGGCTAATTCGTGGGAAATGACCTTTGCTGCTCCTAGTTCCCTAGAAGACCAGTGGAATAACTACATAGCTCGTTATATCGTCGGTAAGGGCAGTATAGCTGTTAATGGGATTAGTTTAACCGTGGCCGATTGTGATGCCTCCGGCAGCTGGTTTAAAGTGGCTGTCATCCCCCACACCTACGCCGAAACCAATCTTTCCCATTTAAAATTAGGCGATTGGGTGAATCTAGAAGGGGATATTTTAGGCAAATATGTGGAAAAATTGCTAGGAATGCGCTCTTATCACGCTCCTAGCGAGATTAGCCTAGAATTTCTGACTGAACATGGTTATTAGTTTTCCAGAAAAAGCCTTTTCAACATATAAATTTATTGGCAATTTATCCATTAATTTTAGTTTTAAAATTGCCAACCTTCTCGCTCCATTAAACCCTGAACATTGGTACAATCGATAGAAAAGTGTTGACAGACGGTGGGGATTTTGGGAGCATTAGGCTTCAAGGCTTCTTCGGTAATTACGCAACCGTCTTTTATCTTAGCAGCAGCAATAATAAATGGGGCTGCCACTGGCTTTCCTTGTAATCTTGCTTTTTCACTCACTAAATCCTTAAAGTTACTTATAGAAAAAATTTCAGCAATAAATAAAGTTTCCTGAGCAGTGGGTGGTAAAAATATTTGTTTATTGGAGTCTATCCAATCTAAAACAAATTGTTTATTATTGCCCTATTCTACTTCTTTAAGCACTTCGCGTACTGATTCTAGTTTACCTTCTGACACAAGCAAATCGATTTTTTGCCAAACGGTAGGAAAACTTTTGGGAAAATAGTTTCCTAAAACCTTAAAACTACTTGTGTCAAAAATGTAAACCATCAAAACAGTCCTTTGTCTAATAAATATTGTTCAAGTTTTTCCACCGTAGCAACTTTTTTAATGTTTAGATAATCAGCAACGCGCTCGATATCGTATTGGCCTTGATAGTATTTATTGAACACCAGTTTTAGGTAATTTTCTCCCAAATATGTCGCCTGATTAGCATAGGGATTACCTCCAGATTTTTTATTTTTGTCCTGACTTTTTCCCACCTGCTCACTGTACCACTCGTTTACTTTAAGAGTATATTCTTTCTGAGAAATAAAGTTATTATCTAATAGTTTTCGTAGAACTACTTCTCGACTAACCTTATAATCCCTGGAAATTTTCGAGATAATTTTATCGTTAACTATTGTTTCTCTGATTATCTCAGAAAAAACATGATTAGGAAGCAAAAACTCCGCAGCAAATTTATTACAAAATATCTCGATATATTTATTTTCTCCTTGCAAACTATTAATATATCTATCGTTAGACTTAGTAATTCCATTAGTCTGCAAAAGAATATGTGCTAATTCATGAAAAATGGTAAATATTTGTCTAGATTTTTCCGTGCTATTATTAAGATAGATGATGGGAAATTCAATATTTATCAAGCAAAATCCCGAAATTTCTCGCTGCTTAAAAGAACGCTTAAAAATAAAAATACCGGCTTCTTCCACGGTACTCCGCCATTTTTTTAAGGCAGTTTCCTGATCATTCCAGGTCAGTTGTTCTTCTAGAGTAACGTTTAAATAATTTCTGATCTGTTCGGCTAATCTCCTTAAATCATCACTAGAACTAACCGCAATATCCTGAAAGATTTTCTTGGCACTAGGATTAATACCATTATTAATTTCCTGTAGCGACAATTGCATCGCTTTTGCTTGTCGTAAAGCATAGATAGTATCGGCGGCCAAATTTTCGATTTCAAAGTCTGGCAAAGTTCTAAATTCTTGTTTTTCCTCCGCTTCTAGGGGAGGTTCTGGGAAAAAGAATAAAGCGAGAGGACGTTTATATATTTCTGCTAACTTTTCCAATTGACTATAGGTAGGAAAGTCCTCTCCTGACTCCCATTTCTCGATAACAGAAACATCTTTTTTCAACTTGACCGCCACAGACTCAAGAGAATATCTCGCCCTTTCTCTTGCCCATTGGATTATCTTGGGATTAACGCCTGTCAGTTTCTCGCCCATCACTTTATCTTATCATCACCAGATAGAGATTTCTAGCTTAATTTAGCTTGTGCAGTAGTCTAAGTGTACTAAATAATCGGACAGAATAGAGACAATATACTGAGTTCTGGATAGGTCAGTGAGGGATTGATAACTTTTTCCTATATAAAAAACCGGTGAAAAGCTTGACATTAGCCAAAATCCCCAGACAATGTTAAGTTAAATTAACCAATAGCCTAGGCTTGTATTTAAGGAAAACCCCTTATGGTAGCAACACCAGTTCAACAGAAATACGACATCAAAGATATTAGTTTAGCCCCCATCGGCAAACAGCGCATCGAATGGGCCGGTCGGGAAATGCCCGTTTTGCGTCAATTAGCCGAACGTTACGCCATCGAAAAACCCTTTGCTGGACTGCGTTTAGTCGCTTGCTGTCACGTTACCACCGAGACCGCTAATTTGGCCATCGCACTCAAAGCCGGTGGCGCTGATGCGTTATTAATTGCTAGTAATCCCCTTTCCACCCAAGATGATGTGGCCGCTTGTTTAGTCGCTGATTACGGCATCCCCGTTTATGCAATCAAAGGGGAAGATAACGACACCTATCACCGTCACGTTCAAATCGCCCTCGATCATAAACCCCAGATTATCATCGATGATGGTTGTGATGTAGTGGCCACCCTGGTTAAAGAAAGAAGTCACCAATTACCCGACATTATCGGTACTACCGAAGAAACTACCACCGGTATCGTCCGTTTGCAAGCCATGCTCAAAGCTGGGGTGTTATCCTTCCCCGCAATGAACGTTAACGACGCAGAAACCAAGCATTTCTTTGATAATCGCTACGGTACAGGTCAATCTACCCTTGATGGTATCATTCGCGCCACCAATATCCTCCTTGCCGGTAAAACCGTGGTTGTGGCTGGTTATGGTTGGTGTGGTAAGGGTGTCGCTATGCGGGCCAAAGGTTTAGGCTCTAATGTAATTGTCACCGAAATCAACGCCGTGCGCGCCATTGAAGCAGCGATGGACGGTTTCCGGGTTATGCCCATGGATGAAGCCGCCAAAGAAGGCGATATCTTCATCACTGTCACTGGTAACAAGCACGTTATCCGGGCTGAACATTTCGACCTGATGAAAGATGGGGCGATTGTTTCCAACTCCGGTCACTTTGATATTGAAATCGACCTGCAAGCTTTAGGCGCAAAAGCCGATAATGTTAAGGAAGTTCGCAACTTTACCCAACAATATAGCCTAAAAAGCGGTAAATCCGTCGTTGTTATCGGTGAAGGTCGCCTAGTTAACCTCGCAGCCGCCGAAGGTCATCCTAGCGCCGTTATGGATATGAGTTTCGCTAACCAGGCGATCGGTGTAGAATACTTGGTTAAAAATCAAGGTAAATTGGCCCCCGGCATCTACTCGATTCCCTACGAATTAGACCAAGAAATCGCCCGCTTGAAACTGCAAGCCATGGGGATTGAAATCGATACTCTCACCGAAGCCCAATTAGAATATATCAACTCCTGGACTTCCGGAACCTAATATCAGTTATCAGTTATCAGTTATCAGTTATCAGTTTTCAGTTATCAGTTTTCAGTTTTCAGTTTTCAGATGTGGGATATCATTTTACTCTTTACTGAAAATACTTCCCCCACTCCCTTTTTTTACTTTTAAACTGTTTTCTAAATCCTCAAAAATTATGACTGAATGGATTACAAATACAATGACTTCTATGGGCTATTTAGGCATAGCCCTATTAATGTTTTTAGAGAATCTTTTTCCTCCCATTCCCTCGGAATTAATTATGCCCCTAGCCGGTTTTACCATCCATGAGGGACAAATGGAATTTATTCCGGCAGTGGTAGCGGGGATTGTCGGAACCGTAGTCGGAGCGCTACCTTGGTATTATCTCGGTCGCGTTGTGGATGAGGAAAAAATCGAAAAACTAGCCGATAAATACGGCAAATGGATTACCGTTTCCGCTAAAGATATTCAAAAAGCAAATCAATGGTTTAACCGTCACGGTAGTAAAGCGGTTTTACTCTGTCGTTTGGTCCCCGGAGTGCGAACTTTGATTTCCCTACCCGCCGGGATGAATCACATGGCGATGATTCCCTTTTTAGTTTACTCCACCATCGGCACGACCCTCTGGGTCGTTTTTTTAACAGCAGCAGGTTACTTTTTAGGGAAAAATTACCCCCTTGTGGAAGAATATCTGGCTCCTGTGTCAAAAATAGCTCTACTTGTCCTCGTTATCTGGTTTATCCTCTGGATTATCCGCAAACGTAACCGCCGGTACGAGTAAATGTTGATGATAGGTGGTGCGTTACGACGGATTGTCACCTTCCAGTCACAGCGGCAATTTTTGCCGTCTAACGCGCCCTACGTTTTACTACCGACAACGCTGCAGCAAAGGTATCTAATCACCCCGGCTACTCAAGGCGGCCGTGATCAGCAAATAGGCCAGCGTCACCCCGATACTGATTTGGAAGGAATAGGGAGCCGGGGTAATGATTTGGTAGTAGTGCCGTAGCCCTCTTGCTTATCCGGTATGAAGTGTGTCAAATATTTATTAATAAAAATAATTGGAACCCGATCAGTCTTTATACCTCTAGCTTGATCATGACTTTTCTGATAAATATCTTTTTGTGGCTCCTGTCTGGCTTACTCAAATATCAGTCTAGCACCGAACAAAATCACCCCTCTAGTCCGACTCTATTCCCCTGTCCGGTGTTGTGGTTCTCACCATACTATCAAGAATGGTTCTATTCATAATAGACATCTCCAAAAATTTATAAGTCAGTCACAGCAAGGAAGACAGGCAGATTAGACCAAGAGTCAAAATTAGCTCTAAAAACGGATTAATCAGGGTTTAAAGAGACAAAATCGAATTTTGACGGAAAACTATGGCTAATTATAACGTCAATTACTTCCCCTGATTGCTCCCATTCTATTACTTCTAAAATTAGCGCACTAATTCTCAATCTTACTAAGCCACAAACGGTCAGTAAAACAGATTTATATCGACTTTTATTTAATCTAAATCTTTCTTGAACTACCTTAAATACTTTGATAACTCGAATTAAATGATCAACAAAAATTCGCCGATATGATAAAACTTTATTTTCTTTAATTTGATTCTCGGTTAATTCTACGTTCTTAGGTTTTTTATCAGGAGTTCTGATTTGATTTTCTCCCAGGTAAGCTTTATCTCCAATAAAAGTTTGTTGAGAATCGAATTTGCTTAAAGTTTGCCGACAGATTTTTATATCGCTCGTCGGACCAGGTTGACCAATAACTACATCAACAATATCTTCAGCTTTTGGCAAAACAATAAATTGACTTTTTAAAGTATGTCTTCTTTGCTTTCCCGAATAATATATTTTTTGCTCTTGATAATCGGTCGGCATCTCCACGGGCTGTTCTGCGCTATCGACAATCAACTCATAATTCCTTAATTGTTCAATTATTATTTCCTCTTCTTGGCACTTCTTTATTTGTTCTAACAAACTTGGCGGTAACTCTCCTTCAAAAAGTTTTTGCCAATAGGTAAAGATATTATGAGCCGTTGATTCACTCAATTGAAACATTAGTCCTAAGATTTGAAAGCTTAGATGATGTCTTAAATAAACCAACATTAGAACAATTTGTTCCTCTTCTGACAATTTAGGAGGTGTTCCGCTTCCTGGTTGATTAATCCTAATTTTGGTTTTTTCGATTTCTGATTGGTTTTTCCGATGTATAAGTTTTCCAAGGGCCATCAGTTGTTCTAGTTGTTGGTAGTCAATCCCTAATAGTCTTTTAGTTTGTTTCGGATATTTTTGAATGTATTGCCAAGGGTAGTTTTTCAAGGCTTTTTTTGAGTTACTATTTTTTTTATTATATCCTATTATTGTGATTTAATTAAATTAGGTCGAGGTCTAATGGAAACCCCAAACGTCAATGTAAAGAATGTGGTCAACCGTTTGTGATCAATCCCACTAATAAAACCGTCTCTGACGAAACCAAACAAATCACCACCCCCACAAATCTAACTATACTCATTACAATAGAAATATCAACGACCACGATAAAAAACTCTTATGCGGGTAACTCTAAAATCGGCCTTGAGTGACAGTCATATCGATGCTAATCAAAGCAGCAGTCAACGTCAACTGATGCTATCGATCGCCGCCACCAGTGAACAGATCAACACAAATTTACCGATTAATCTTTGTTTAGTTCTCGATCATAGCGGTTCTATGCAGGGAAAACCCCTAGAAACGGTCAAAAAAGCGGCTTTAAGTTTAATAGAATCCCTCGGTATTAACGATCGTCTCTCGGTGATAGCTTTCGATCATCGCGCCAAAGTTATTCTTCCCTCCCAATCGCGACAGGATGATCTGACCTTAATTCGCTCAAAAATTCAACAATTACAAGCGGGAGGAGGCACGGCGATGGATGAAGGGATAAAATTAGGTATTCAAGAAAGTTCTACTGGCAGCAAAGGTTATGTGTCTCATATTTTTCTGCTTACCGATGGTGAAAATGAACACGGAAACAATCAACGCTGTTTAAAATTAGCCGCAGTGGCGGCTGAGTACGGTATCACCTTAAATACCTTCGGTTTTGGCGATCATTGGAATCAAGATATCCTAGAAAAAATTGCCGATATCGCTGGGGGAAGTTTATCCTATATCGAAAGACCCGAACAAGCTTTAATTGAATTTACTCGTCTATTTAACCGGCTGCAATCTGTCCGGTTAACTAACGCTTTCCTGCAATTAGAATTAGATGCTCGGACTCATTTAGCGGAGTTAAAACCCATTGCCCAAGTTGCCCCAGAAACTATAGAAATGAGCTTACAAAAAGAGGGCAATTTTTACATCACCCGTTTGGGTGATTTAATGATAGATGAAGAAAAAATTCTCCTCCTCAATCTCTATATTGACCAAATTCCCCCCGGTACTCACACCATAGCTAAAGTGAAGATTCGCTACGATGATCCCGCTTCCGGTCAAAAAGGGCTAGAAACTGCGACTGTTAGCCTTAATATCACCTCCCAAGCTCTCTATCAATCCCAATTAAACGATCAAGTTCACAAATCAATTCTGACTTTAGCCAAATATCGTCAAACCCAAATCGCCGAAGAAAAATTAAAACAGGGCGATCGAGCAGCCGCCGCCACCATGCTACAAACCGCGGCCAAAACCGCCCTACAATTGGGAGAGAAAAACGCCGCCACTGTCCTCCAAACTAATGCCACCCGTTTACAGGTGGGAGAAGAATTGAGCGAGGGTGATTTAAAGAAAACCCGCATTATTGCTAAAACAAGACTACAAACCGATGAATAAACCACTCATTGAAACAAAATCCCAATTCCTAGCAAAGCAATCATCACCCCGAAAATCGCCCGCAAGTTAATCCGATCCCCCATCATGGCAGCGATCGGCAGGACAAATAAAGGACTGGTAGCGGTGAGAGTTTGGGCAATACCCACAGGAGAGAATTTTAAAGCAGTTTGCTGTAACCAAATGCCTAAAAACGTACTGCCGAAAGCAGTGACAATAATAATAGCAATCAGACGCAATGACCAGTTAATCGCTGGTGATGATTCCTGACGGCGAAAAAACATCATAATTAACACTATTCCCGTCCCCGCTAACAGACGAAAAAGGGTACTCTGCAAAGACGACATTCCCGACTGCACCAGTGCCTGACGAGATAAAACCGCCCCCACTGCTTGGGAAATCGCTGCGATTAAAGCCCAGGGAATTCCTCGCCGCCAAGGGCGTTGACTATTGATTTCGAGAGTTTTTTCGGAAATAACCCAAGCAACCCCGAAGATGGTCAAAATAATGCCAATATAAGCCGATATTTTCAGGGATTCCCCCAAAAAAGTCGCCGCCAGAATCGCCCCCAAGGCAGGCGAAAGGGTTTCTAACAGGAGGGTTTTTCGCGGTCCCAAATAATTAAGGGCGGTAAAATAGGCCGTGTCACCGATTCCTATACCAATTGCGCCACTTGTCAAGAGTATAAATACCGAACTTTGCTGATTAATATCGCGCCATTGTCCGGAAAGGGGCAGCGTCAGGGCAATTAAAGCGATTGCGACTACTCCTTTCAGAAAATTAAGCAATAAAGGCGGGATTTTCTGGCCTAATAGGCTATAAATCGCCGCAGAAATCGCCCAAAGTGCCGCCGCACTCAAAGCCGCTATCTCTCCCGTTAAATTTTCACCGAGACTAAATCCGTTGAGCATTATAGCAGTTTTTATCAGGATGAGGCATGGGCAAGGGGCTTAAGTCCCTTGTTGGCAAAACTTGTCGATACCTTAGTAACGTGAAAAGCGCTATGTATCATCAATTGTTATGGTTTGAATTGAGAAAATCCTTCTTCCCTCTTGTCAAGATAACGGCTAAAGTGAGCGGCGGTGAGAGAACTAGAACGAAGCGCAAAGACTTTGTACCGTCCGCTCCACTGTGTTGTTAGACCGTGCCTCACCGATCCATTACTGATTTACTAAGCCTTGCAGTTCTTTGATGTCAATATCAATTCCTTGACGCTTCAGATATTGACTCAGATTGATTTGAATGAATAGATCTTTGAGTTCTTCCGCGATCTCTGGGGGTGGATTCCCGGATAATGCTGTTGCGATCAGGCGTTCTGCGGCTCGTAGCTCACCACATTCGATCGCTAAAGATGCAGCGCTACGGTGGAGGACAGATCGAGTGGGTTCGGCATCGAGAACGCCAGCAATTAAATTAGCAGCTTGGGTTTCTTGTTCAAAGGCTTGGCGTGTCAACTGTGTCGCCTGTTTGATCGCACCTCTCAAGCGGGCGACTGCCGCTGCCTCGGCTAAATCCATTGCTTGTTGGTGAAACGTTTGAATCTGGCTCATTGAAGTAAGGCTCCTTCAGGATTCTGTTTTGTGCTAACGACAGAGATCGGGCGACTGAACTCTACCACAATGATATAGGCTGGCAACCCTTCTGCGTCAGATGGACCAGTTTGTTCGATTTTTTGCTTGACTCTGGCATTAATTTTACTGCGATTGCCCTTACGAATCCCAGAGACTTCTAGGCGTGCCATTCGCTCAAACGGCAATGTGATAGCTGAATCTTGACTTCCTAACCAATAATCAAATCCAGTCCCTTTTCGGGAACGTTCAATAACTGTGAGATTGGTCAATTGCAGAATTAACAGGAATGCGATTCCATAAGCAGCTTGTTCCGTCGTGTACTCTTGATCATTCCAACATCGTCGGGTTTGCTCGGTGACAGGTTGCCAATCGAGTTTGAATTGAGTGGAAAATTCTCCCTTAACTTCGAGTGTTACTCCTGGTTGGTGAGCTTCATCGGTTAGACAAATCGCACCCGCTTCCGCGATCGCAGACCCAAAAGCGGGTGTGATAGCGGGAAGTCCTTGGTTAAGGCTTTGTAAGTTTAGAACTAGAGGCTGACTCAAAGCGTTATTGCCCCACAGAAACTAGAGGCTCAATTTTACCTTAAATGTCGGCTTGAAGGAACCCTCGGTTTTACCTCGGAGATGAGAGGCTACGCCAATATAAAACAGCACTTCGACAGGCTCAGTGTCCACACTTCGACACATTTCGACACGCTCAATGTAAAGGCTCAGTGACACGAAGCACAGCTAAAAATAAGCGACCCTGTTGCAACTTTTGCCCCTCTATTTTAACCTAAACATTGGGAATCTTCGCTAACATTCCTCAACTGGTCCCACCAGAGCGGCATCGCACTTTAACCCACAGCTGCAATAAATGTGCATGGTGCGTTCCCCAAAAATCGATCGGTGGAGCAGTGGGAGTCACATTAGGGAACGCACCCTACCAGATCGGCGATCGCACTTAACAAGCAATATAATCGTGAGTGGTTAATCAGTTTGAAGGTGGTCGCCATTCTTTCTGATATGCTCTATTTCGCTCCACAAGAATTTTAATAGACTCATCGGGAAGGTTTAGCTCTCTTAATAAGCAAATTTGTAGAATCACAGTCAACGTATGAAAAAGTTGAAATAACTCCCGACCCCTTGCCGCCTGTTGTCGTTTTTCTTTATTATGATGCGTCAATGCATTCCGAGTTTCAGAAGCTCTCTTAGAAAATAATTCCCTATCTTTTTTGTTTCCTATAAAATCTGGCTTATTTGGCAGCAAGGAGGACACTTTATTAAGAATTTCTTTGAGTCTTGTCTCTAAAGTAAAGCTTGTTTGATTTTTTAGTTTTCCCTTTAAAGCATTTCTAAACTCATCACTAATTCCATTTTCTTGATTATCACTTTCACTTGGAAAATCGTTCAATACCTCTATAAATTTCTTGTAAAGTCCTTTTTTGTAAATCTTTCTATCTTGATATGAACCTTCATACTTGCTTGTATGATAAGCCTCCAAAGCTTGGATTATATTTAGAAATTTATAACCCAAGTAAAGGCTAGAGCTATACATTGTTGCCATTAACAAGTCAAAAACAGGTTCATATTCCTCCCTTTTATTAATCCATGCTTCAAAGAATGATCCCAAATTGGTTTCTACATCACTAAATCGAAATAGCATTTCATTGGGGGACAAGTTTATCTCAGAACTCTTCGTAGGATTGCATACATCAAATATTATGATGACTTGAGTTTCCCGCGCCTCTTTTTCCAGTGTGAAATCTCCATTTGCTTGCTGTACAGGCTTTTCATGAATGACATCTGCTTTCCCAGTAACCTCAATTACTAAAGTTGCTTTTGTCATTGCAAAGCTTAACAAATCACTGAATCTTATCAATAAATTGACACAATCATCTATTGGTTGATTGCAGGGATTTTGTATGGTCAGATAAGTTTTTTGCTCAATATTTGCATTGTACGCGTTAGGGTAAAATGGATAAACACATACTGAAGAAAAGGTAATATATAAATCGAGACTGCCAATTTTCGCCAAATGAATACTCGATGGCGGCTGATAACTCATCCATATTTTGTTCTCTTCTTGAGATACAAAAACCTCTATTCCAGATTTGCCAACCCATTTCTCTAGATGAGAATATTGAACAGAAATAGATTTAAATTTTATGTCCTGTTCATATTCAAAGTGAATTTTTCTAAAAACATACCTGACATTGAACGAAATGCGTGTCAATCTGCCTTTTACAAATTCAAAGCTTTTACTTCGTTCAGAACACCTGTATAAGGTAATTTCTTCATTGTTATCAAGCAAACCGAGAATAATGATTTCCTCAAACTTTATAAAGTCAAGTCGTACAGCTGATGTTAGATTTGATTCCCCTTCAATGGAAAAAATCTCATTTGGAAAGGCAATGTCTTCTACCTGACCTATCTCTTCAAACTGTGAACTATAAAGCGAACCAATTAATTCTAATGTTGCGCCACTCTCAGGCGAAAAGCTTAGTTTTCCTGGAACTACTACTTCTGGTTTGTTAGGAAGCCACCACTTCCCTAAGCTCACAAATTCTTCAAGCATCTGCGTTCAGTATGTATTTGGCTCGGCGCTGATTATACTATGAAATTTTATCCAGAGCAATGTTTGCTCACAAGTAACCTTAAATTACATTTTACTAAAAACTTTCCGCCAGTCTAACCCTACATCCCAACAGCTTCGCCTCCGGTTACGCCCCTACCAAGGACTAAGCGGCATAACTACATATTATAGGTCAACTTTCTGCATAACACTCTCCAGAGTAAAGATATACGGAAACTTTCTGCATAATACTCCATTTAGGCGCAATCGCCAGAAGTTTTCCCCATATCACCCCACCTCTCCGAACAGTTGTCAAGACTCCCAGGGAAAAAGCCGCGTTTGTTTACACAGCTTAATTAAGAGTTGTAACTTTTAATGAACAGGAAGGGAGTCTAGGGCTGAGAGCTTGCTATAGTGAATCCTAGCCGTTTTTTCACGGCTCGTCATTATCATCTCAGAGCCTTTACTCGTCCTAATCATCATCCCAGAGTAAAATCAATAATCCCTATGGTCAGCACGATCCAAAAACCAGAATTCGAGGAAATCCGTCCGGGTATAAAAGTTCCCGCTAAAGAAACGATCCTCACTCCCCGCTTCTACACCACTGATTTTGAAGCGATGGCGGAAATGTCGATCGCCGCTAACGAGGAAGAACTGAAAGCGATTTTAGAGGAATTCCGTACCGATTATAACCGGCATCACTTCGTTCGCAATCAAGAATTCGATCGCTCTTGGGAGCATATTGATGGCGAAACTCGTCGCTTATTCGTGGAATTTCTGGAAAGATCCTGCACGGCTGAATTTTCCGGCTTTCTTCTCTACAAAGAACTCGGCAGACGTTTAAAAAACAGAAATCCCGTCCTCGCAGAATGCTTTAACCTCATGTCCCGGGACGAAGCGCGTCACGCTGGGTTCCTTAATAAGGCTTTATCGGATTTTAACCTCTCCCTTGACTTGGGATTTTTAACCAAAAGCCGTAACTACACCTTCTTTAAACCGAAATTTATCTTCTACGCCACCTATCTTTCCGAAAAAATCGGTTATTGGCGCTATATCACCATTTATCGTCATCTCGAACAACATCCCGAAGATCGGGTTTATCCGATTTTTAACTTCTTCGAGAATTGGTGTCAAGACGAAAACCGTCACGGGGACTTCTTTGATGCGATCATGCGTGCGCAGCCCGATATTCTTAACGATTGGCGCGCTCGTCTCTGGTGTCGTTTCTTCCTGCTTTCGGTCTTCGCTACGATGTATCTCAATGATACTCAGCGTTCCGGTTTCTACGCCATTCTCGGTTTGGACGCTCGCGAGTACGATAAGTATGTGATCGAGAAGACCAATGAAACCGCCGGCCGCGTCTTCCCGATTGTTCTCGATGTGGATAGTCCTGAATTTTATGATCGCCTAGAGATTTGTGTTCGCAATAACGAGGGATTACGGGCGATCGATAGCGAAAACAGTGCCGCACCAGTTAAATTCCTGAAGAAATTGCCGATCTTCGCCTCTAACGCTTGGCAATTCCTCAAATTGTACCTGATGAAACCGATTCGGGTCGATAAATTAGCCGGTAGCGTCCGTTAAAAAGTTTGTTTTCTTGAGACATGGTGAGGGTGGGTTAAACCGCCCTTTTTTTGTCGATAAAATTCTTAAGAAAATCCTCTAACATTTCTATCCTCGCTAGACTGGATCCTGGGGGTGTTAACTAGCTTTTTACTTTTTACTTTTTACTTTTTCCTGTCAAAAATATGGCTATTTATAGTGAATTACCCACAGGACAACGTCTCTATCTCGATAATCAAGGGCTGCAGACGATTGTTACCCTCGCTAGTGGTGCAGTGGGACAACAACAGCAGTCTAGCAGTAGTTTTGCCACGGGAGTTTGGACAAAAGAACCCCAAATAGAGATAATTCCCCAAGGGGCGATGATTGAAATTATCACCGAAACCGGCCCCCACAGAATCCAAATTCAAGGAAGCAGTATCGGTTTTTCCTCCCCTCATACCTCTAGAGCTTCTCAGTCCTCTCAATCGACCACTGCTACCAGTTTCTCCTCCTCACCGATGCAACCGATGCAACCGATGCAACCGATGCAACCGATGAAAATGGGTAATATGTCGATGAATTTTGCCCCCATGGAAATGGAGATGGGAGATATGAAAATGAGTATGGGAGACACAAAAACCGTCAGCAAAGTCCGATTTTGTCGTCAATGCGGGGCAAAAGTAGCGGCAACCGATCGCTTTTGTAGTAGCTGTGGTCATCAGTTACAGCAATAAAACCTGTTTAGCTAAATCTATAACTCCTTTTCGGGCAAAATTTTGTTTATATTGGCTGAATTGACCTGCTTCCAACCAGATTTGTCCACAGCGATCGCACTTTGCGTACCAAATGGCGTGTTTATCGATGTCTAATACCATTTTTCTTTATTCTTGGCAGGTATCTTACCCCCCCTTGCCCCCCGACATCGGGGGGGTTAGGGGTGAGGGCAATTAACCATCTCTGCCATTACTTGTGAAAAATGGTATTAAAGCCATAGACGTGCTTGTCCCGTTGGAACGGGGGGGGGAAAGCAGGATTATTTGGCGGAGCGGGTGTTGGCAAGACGGTTTTGATTACCGAAATGATTCATAACATCGTCAAGCAATATCAGGGAATTAGTATCTTCTGTGGAATTGGGGAGCGATGTCGGGAAGCCCTAGATTTATATCAAGAAATGCGCGGAGCCGGGGTTTTGCAGAATACGGTGATGATCTTTGGGCAGATGGATGAACCGCCCGGTGTCAGATTTCGCGTCGGACACGCCGCACTGACGATGTCGGAATACTTTCGCGACACGGCCAAACAAGATGTCTTACTGTTAATTAACAATATCTTCACCCCGTGTGCAACTATATTTTCAGTCTTGATTTACAAGAGACTTGTTCCTCCCATAAGAAAAAGCCGAATGAATTGTTTTGTGAGAAGTTCAGCTGGCTTCTCCTTTTAATTAATGCTTATGCTGCCGCACCCATAAAAATTCCATAATCCACAAGCCGTTAAGATTAATTGAGCATCAAAATTAGCTACACGATTCCTATAAATATCGGAAACTGCACGGTATCTTTTCACCCCAGAAAAAGCATTTTCACCCACAACTCTTTCTTTGGCTAGTTCTCGATTTTCTTGTTTTTGTTCTGCTGTTAACTCTCCTCCCTTCGGTTTTTTGTGGGGCAAACGGATATTTACATACTGTTTTTGCACTCCCTGAAATCCTGAATCAACCAAGACTGGGATTTGAGCAGGGATGCCGCCAATTAAGTCTTCTTGTTCTTGTATCTTTTTATCATGGGTTTTTCCGCGCTTTCCTAGGGGTTAACAGCAAAATCCTCTCTTCTGCACTAGCTGCTAGGTTTTTTCGGGTGCATCGCTTTTTCTTTCCTGAGTAGTTCTCTTTCTGTTTTTCCGCGTCTTTGGGACGAGCTATCGGTATGAAGGTCCGAGGGACTATCACTTCTTTCACCTCTGGAAAATGTTGGAGAAATCGCCAATTCAAAAATGAAACGCATCAACCTCAAGAGTTGACAAAGAAAGGCTCATCAGGTACTGTCTGATCATTAACAAAAACAAATCAGACCCAAAAACGAAGCCCCCAACATCTTAACAGAGAACAAAGAAACTTACTCTACCAACTTAGTCAAGAGGGAAATTTATCTCAACGGCAAATGGCCGTCTGGCTCGGATGTCATCAAAGCACGATAGCACGAGAATTAAGAAGGAATCAAAGTTGCCTCGGCTGCTATCTACCTGACACAGCACAAGCTCAAAGCGAGACGCGCCGAAAAAATGCCAAACAACCCTTTAAAAATGTCAGCGAGTCAGCCTTAGAGTTGGTGAAAAAAGGATTGAAATATTATCATAGTCCCGAACAAATAGCAGGTCGTCTGAAAAAAGCTGGTCAAGAATCTCTCAGTCACGAAACTATCTATCAAATGATCTATCAGAACTATCAAGACTGTGGAAAGTATCAAGAATACCTACGCGGCTGGACGAGGAAAAAGAAAGAGTCGATACGGTGGGAAAAGTAAGCGTGGAGGGATTCTGTGGCGTGTAGATAGCTGCGAGCGACCAGCAATTGCTGACCAGAAAACCGAAATCGGTCATTGGGAAAGTGACACAATGATTGGAGGAAATCATCTAGGAGTTCTCGTTACATATATGGACAAAGGCTCGAAATTTTTAGTAGCAGGATTAGCCAAAAACAAAACCGCATCGGAAATCAACCCTTGTCACAGAAAAACTTTTCCAAGAGATTCACCCTGACCAAAGAAAAACCTTTACTTGTGACCAGGTCAAAGAATTTTGTGGACATCAAGAGTTGAGTCAGAAACTAGGAGCAGATTTTTATTTTGCTACTCCTTATCATTCTTGGGAGAGGGGATTAAACGAGCCTACCAATGGACTGTTAAGACAATTTTTTGCCAAGGGAACGAATTTCAAAATTGTTAAGCCAGAGCAGCTAGAAAGAGCCGTAAACTTGATTAACAATCGTCCTCGAAAATGTCTTGACTATCGTACCCCGAATGAGGTATTCTATGAAGGTAGATCAGACAGTGATGCAATTTAGACTTGAATTGGCCATTAACCCCCGACCAAAAACCGCAAGAACTCTTACAATTAATAGAGACGATTCTCGTTTATAAGTTACCGCTTCTCAATCGTCGGGAGATAGAAACTATGTTTAGTTTAGATGAATTAAAACAAACTCAGTATTTTCAAGATGTGCGCGAGGAAGCGCGTCAGGAAGGTCGTCAGGAAGGTCGCGAGCAAGGTCGTGAGGAAGGTCGCGAGGAAGGCAGACTAAACAAAGCACTAGAGGCGGTCCCTCGTTTGTTGGCCTTAGGGTTAAGCGTTGAGCAAGTCGCATCCGCGTTAGAGTTAGAGGTTAAACAGGTTAGAGCTATACAAAACGGGACATAATCTCCTTATGTCCTCATGTCTAGGATGTCCTGTTATACTAAATCCTGTTTGATTTGATTGATTCAAGCTAATGTTATGGCTAATACTGGGGAAAAATTGCTATTTATACCCCATAAATCATTGCTTAACAGCAAGCCCTATTCTACCCCCCCCCAATTTGTCAAGTATTCTCCGTTTTTTATTGATGAACACGGAAAAAACCCATCGGGGAGAGAGTGGAAGGGTTAGAAAGTTGAGATTTAACGAGTCCGTTGATGCGGTCTAAGAGCAAGCGCGGATGAAGAAATAAATGGCCATCAGTAGCAGAAAAATATAAAAAGTAATCCGCACCAATCGATCGGGTAATTTCGGTAAAAAACGAGTGGTTACTTGTACACCTAGTGAACCACCGATACCTAAAATAATCCCTTGTAGATAAAGAATATAACCGGCTTGGGCATGAGCGAAACAGGCGGCGATCGAATTGAGTAAAACCACACCTAAACTGGTGACAATGGCGATTTTGATCTTTTCTGCCAAAAAAATCATTTGTAGTGGCACCATGATCGCCCCACCGCCAATTCCGAAAATACCGGCTAGAAATCCGGCGATTCCTCCGGTTAGCAGACAGGCTAGATTAGGATGCAATCTAATGGCAGAAACTGGCTCTTTTTGGCTTAAATTTTGCTTGAGATTGGTTAAATAGATATTGAACAGTAAAAAACAACCAAAAGCCGCTTCTAGGAGGTGTTTGGGGCTAGATTTGACCAGATAGACTCCGATAAATGCCGTAAAAATCCCGGGTAAACCTAAGAGGAGAACTCGCTGCCATTTGAGGGAACCTAATCGCCAATTTTGGATCGTACCCCCTAGGGAAGTGAAAACGATCGCTAAACTGCTGGTAGCCACCGATTCCCCGTAACTGTAGCCTAAATTTAACAGGATCGCCACGGAGATAGTGCCACCCCCAATACCGAATAAACCCGCTAATAAGCCCGAAAAAACGCCTGTTATCAGTAAAATTAAGTAATATTCTGCCATTATCTTCGTTTCATGGCCTTTAAGGGTCTGAATTTGCTATTATACATAGGACTTACTGAAAAAGTAAGGGCGAAGCATTCGGATAGAAAATCTACGGTTTCAGCGATAGTTTATGCCCGAATGCTTCGCCCCTACAGGACTTGCACCTGTTTCGCAAAACCAGCCACTAAAACCCTTACCTCGTCTATATTTCACATTTATTCAGCAACTCCTAATTACATAACCTTTATCCCGGCACTCTGAGAAACTTACCTATGACTAAAAGAGCTTTACTACTAATCAATCGTCACTCGCGCAAGGGTAAAGAAAACTTTGCTCAAACTGTCGAGCTGCTCAATCATTGGGATTTTGAAATTATCAGCGTCCCTTTGAAAAAGGTAGAAGATATACCTTTTTTGATGGAAAAATATCGCTCTAATATTGATTTAGTTATCGTCGGTGGTGGCGATGGGACTCTTAATGCTATGGTGGATGTGTTGGTAGAAACTCAACTGCCCCTAGGCATTATACCTTTGGGAACGGCTAATGATTTGGCCCGGACTTTAGGGATACCGAATTCTATTGCCGAAGCCTGTCGAATTATTGCGGAAGGTAATTTAAAATATATCGATCTAGGTTGGGTAAATAATAAATACTTTTTCAACGTGGCTAGTTTAGGATTAAGTGTGAAAATTACCCAAAAACTGAACAAGGGTTTAAAGCGACGTTTGGGGATTTTGGCCTACGCTTGGACAGCCCTACAGTTATTAAGTAAAACTCGTCCTTTTACCGCTATGATCGGTATTGATGGCCAAAATATCAAAGTTAAAACCCTACAAATAGCGATCGGAAATGGTCGTTATTATGGGGGAGGAATGCCGATCGCTCATGATGCCCAAATCGACGATCAAAGATTAGATTTATATAGCCTAGAAATTGAACACTGGTGGCAAATTTTCCCGCTTTTATGGACATTACCGCGAGGACAACAGGGTTTATTATCTTGGGTGAGAACTCTTAAGGGGAAAGAAATTCAAATTCAGACTCGTAAACCCCATAGTATCAACACCGATGGCGAAATTACTAGCACTACTCCCGCCATGTTTCGGGTTATTCCGGCGGTTTTAGGGGTCTATATTCCCCGTCAGGAAACACAATCTTAAAATTAACGAAAAGGAGGAGAATACAATAAACCCCCCTTTGTCCAAAGATTATTTAAACCTCGATCGAGTTGCAGGGGTTTACCGATTTCCCGATCATAAATTTCACCGTAATTACCCACCTGTTTTAAGACTCTTTGGGCAAAATCATTGGGTAAACCCATATCTTTGCCTAACTTCTCATCGATACCCAAAAAGCGCCGAATACTGGGGTCTTTGCTATCGGCAAAAGTGGCAATATTTTGGGAGTTAATCCCAAATTCTTCCCCTTGAATTAAACTAAAAACGATCGAGCGGACGGCATTGGACTAAGCGGGATCACCATCGGCCACGGCCGGGGCCAAGGGTTCCTTTGATATTACCACTTAGTTTCCCACTGATAGGGAATAATATTAGTATCATAAGGTAAGCGATCTTCATCGGGTGCGTCTGCCTGAAAAGCGACCGAGTTTAGATGCAGTGCAAAAGCTTCCCGCTCGCCAATTGTCTGAAAACCATGCCAAATACCGGGAGGAATTTGTACCAGTTTAGGAGCCAATTCGCCTAAAAATATTGTGTTAATTTTGCCTCTGGTGGGTGAGGTTTCCCGGTCATCGTAAAGGACAAGTTTCAACAGTCCTACCATGACGGCAATTTGATCAATTTGCGTTGTGTGTCTGTACCAAGCTTTAACAATACCGGGCAAAGTTGAAGTAATATAAACTTGTCCAAAGCCGGGGAAAATCTTATCGTCAGCCCGTTGAATTTCCATGAGTCGTCCTTTTTCATTTGGCAATAACTTGAGAGGGCAAACTTCTACACCTTCTATCCATTGCTCATTAGATTGTGTTAACTTTGTCATAGCTAAAGACTTAAGAATCATTGATCACTATAATGAACCCCATAACGAGCCACTATACTACAGATATTGACCATTTGCGTTTATTTCTATTTACCACAGATGCTTTATTAGCTAAACAAGCCGAGCAAGTAGGGATTGATAGTATCATTGTAGACTGGGAACGGATTGGTAAACGAGAGCGACAGATTAGCTATTCAACCCAAATCAACGCCGATACACCAGAAGATGTGGTTGCTCTAGCTGAAGTTATCTCCATCCCAATTACAGTAAGAATTAATCCCTTAGATAACAATACTTCTGACGAGATAGAAACTGCCCTAGATTCTGGAGCTAAGATTATTATGCTACCGATGGCAAAAGTTCCCAGTGAGGTAGATAAATTTATTTCTCTAGTCAATGGAAGAGCTAAAACCCTAGTCCAAATTGAGACTCACACATTAGTAGAACATTGCCATGAGCTTAGAGATCTAGGTTGGGACTATAGTTATATTGGACTGAATGATTTAATGATTTCACGCCAAAAAACTCTATTTGGGATTTACTGGCAGATGGTACAGTTGAACAAATTTTTCAAATTTTAAACAATCGTATCGTTGGATTCGGTGGAGTAACGAGAATTAGTGGCGGCAACCCTATACCCTTCCTCGAACTTCTGCATGAGATGGCGCGGCTCAATTGCGGTTTAAGTGTTTTGAGGCGTACTTTTAAAAACGAAATGAGTGGCCGGAATCTTCAGGCGGAGATCCAAGCGATTCGAGCTGCTTGGGTAGCGGCGCGTCTTCGCAGTCGGGAAGCAGTTTTAGCAGATCATCTCACATTTTTAAAGCGACTGGGAGCAAATTAGAATTATGATATGGCTTATAGATCAAAACGCTAAGGCTATAGACGTAGCTGTTATTATCCCTTTATTCAACGGCTCTCAATGGATTCGACAAACACTCGAGTCAGTATTTTCCCAGTCTCAACCACCGAGAGAAATAGTAGTGGTTGACGATGGTTCTGAGGACGAATCCCTAGAGATTGTCAAGTCTTTTTCAGGTATCACTTTATTACGAAATCCTGACAAGGGTTCTCATTGCGCCCGCAATTTTGGATTCAAACATACCAATGCGCCTCTAGTAGCATTTCTCGATCAGGATGACATCTGGCATCGAGATCACCTGCGCCTTATGAGTACGATCCTAGAGCAATTTCCCCAATCTGCTGCTTGTGTAGCCAATTGCGCCCATTTTTATGAAAATAGCCTAAATTTTCCCTCTCCAGTCCTTAATTCTCAGTTTTTTGCTCCTTGGGACTTTTTCCCTACCAATTCTGTCGCCACTCCCTCAGCCATTGTGATTCGACGCGAAGCACTCGATTCCATCAATGGCTGGCCAACACAGTTTACGGGAACTGCTGTAGATTACTATACTTGGTTAAGGTTAAGTGTTAATCAATCTCTGATAAGAAACCATTGTATTACGGTTGGATATCGTCGCCATAATAATTCTCAGGGGACGAAGTTAAGATTACAAAACCTTGAAAAATTAATAGATAATCACATAAACACTTTAGCAGATGCTCTTCGTTATCGGGTTTCTGTCTATCCCCAAGATGCTGTATTACTGGAAAATAGATTGAAATCATTAACTAATATCTCGGATATTATCACAGCCACTATCACTGCTGATCAATCACTGCTGGTGAAAGGTGCTATTTCCTTTGAAGAAAGTCTAGCTAATGAGTCAACTGCTTTTATTAGCTCAATGTGTAACTTGCTGTTATGGTTTTTATATCCTTACTTAGACCCTCAAGAATTTACTTTGAAAATCATCCTCAAACATTGGCCAAATAAGGCAGCCAAAACCCGCCAAGGATTGAGAGAGCGAATTGCTTTAAGCAGAATCCTTCCGAGACATCTATTAGCACATCCATTTGACCTAAGTTTATGGGCTTTATTAGTAGAGTTTGCACCTTTGATAAGCAATAAGCTTATGCCCCGATAAATTACTATGACAAATTATATAATCATTAATTCAATCAACAATATGGCTACTAATACCCTCATTAAAAATCGATTGAAAAACTTACAACACTTCGCCCCAAATATTGTAGGTGAATTTATATATTTATGGAGAGATAGACAATATGATCCCCCTAAAGAGCAAAGAGAAATTTTGAAGAAATTAGCAACTGATTCCACTGAACATCTTAATAAACGCTCTTTATATAGTCATTTATTAGGAACTTATAGAATCTTGAAAAAATGGAACTCATCTGAAGATATTTGTCTAGCTGGTCTTTATCACAGCATCTATGGAACTTATAGCTATAGAAAAAGTTTGGTTAATCTAGAACAAAGAGGTATAATTAAGGCTGCTATTGGTTCTGATGCTGAAAAATTAGTTTACTATTATTGTCTTGAAGATAGAAAACATTTCCTCTCTAATTTTGAGCAAGTTAATGAATTTAAACTGATAAATTATCGTGATAACAAGGAAATAATTTTAACTCAAACAGAGCTTAGTGCTTTAATAACTATTCGTTTAGCAGATCACTTAGAACAATTACCTTATACCCGTGATTATCGTCATCAAGAATTTTATCTTAAAGCTAAACCTTTCCTGACTCAAAAAGCTTATGCTGATTTTCTGATGGCTCATAGGAGAAAAATTTAATTATAGTTAATAAAGATGAAATTTAGTATTGTTATTACAACCTGCAATCGTTTATCGTTGCTTAAAAGAGCAATCGCTTCGTCCCTAAATCAATCTATTCCCTGTGAAGTCATTGTGGTTGATGATTGTTCCTCTGATGGTACAGCAGAATATATTCAAAGCCTGGGGGAAGATATTATCTTCTATCGTAATCTCAAGAATATGAGGCAATCCTTTTCGGTAAATGTAGGGGTTAAAGCTGCTCAAGGAGATTGGATTAAACTACTCGATGATGATGACTATCTTGCTCCTAATTGTATAGAGGAAATAATGAAAAATACTGCTCAGTATCCCGAAGCTGTCATTTGTTCCTGTCAGGCTACACAGGTGGATATTAAAGGAGTAGAAATCTGTCAAACTCCAAAAATAGGACTTGAACAGGCTTTCTATATCGCTCAAGCAGATATACACTATGGTATGCTCCTAGAAGAAGTTCCCTTCGGAACAACTAGCCAAGTTGCTTTTCTCAGAGATGCTTTTCTTAACTCAGGGGGTTGGGATTCAAGTTTAGATGACTGTTACAATGACATTGATTGCTGGCTTCGCATTGCTCGGTTTGGGGATGCTGTGTTTGTTAACTCCTGTTTAGTGTATCGAGTAGTTTGGTCAGGTAGTTATAATCAAAAGTCTTCATTGTTAAAGCGACTCAACACTAACATTTTTATCAAAGAGAAAATATATAACTTAGTTAATCCAAAATATCAGTCTGTTCTGCCACCACTCTCATATATATGTAATTATGTTAAACTACATTGGTTATTAGTGGCCTTAAAACAAAAACATTTTGTTTTCGCCATCAGAATCTCTTTTCCTGCCGTATTATCTATGAGGTCTTGGAATATTTTAGTTAAGGCAATGAGATCCCGTAATAATCCCCCTTCCAGAAAAAGCGTAATTTTAAAAACTACAAAGTGAAGTGACGCAATCCTTCCCAGTATCCTTGATCAAGCTTTCAAAGGAGAATTATTATATCGTTCCCAGGTTCTACAGGGGAACTCTCTCTTCAGATTCTATAGCAAAGAGCGGGATAGTTAGGACATAATAGAGAAAAAGAAATGAGGAGAAGCTTTCATGGCAGCACCCTATAGTGATGATTTAAGACAGAAAGCAGTGAGTGCCGTAGAGCGAGGGGAGAAAAAAAGCCATGTCTGTCGCACCCTCAATATTAGTCGTAATACATTAGACATCTGGCTGAAACGGAAGAAACAAACTGGGACGGTGGCCGCTAAAACTAACTATCGTCGAGGGCCGAAGCCCAAAATTGACGATTTAGAAGCCTTTCAAAAGTTGGCCGAACAATATGGGCATTTGACCCAAGAAAAAATGGCGCAAAAATGGGCTAACCCAGTCAGTAGGATGAGAATTGGTCAAGCGCTCAAAAGAATTGGATTTACTAGAAAAAAAAAACTTATGGCTACAGAGAAAGAGATGAAGAAGCCCGAAAAGAGTTTCTCCAAAAAATCAGAGGTTATGCCCCGGAAAGATTTGTCTATATTGATGAAGCTGGAATAGATAACACCATCGATTATCCTTATGGATATTGTCACAAATCAGAAAGATTTGAGGCTTTAAAGTTAGGTCACTGTAGCGAACGAGTTAGTGTGATCAGCGGTTGGTGGCGTGGTTCCACGATCACGCCAATGGTGTTTGAGGGGTACTGTAATACAGAGTTGGTGTGTGAGTGGATAGAACAATTGCTATTACCCGAACTACTACCCGGTCAAATTATCATCATTGATAACGCCAGTTTTCATCCCAAAGAGAGAATCAAAAAATTGTTAGCTAAAGCGGGATGTGAAGTGCTATTTTTACCCGCCTATTCTCCAGACCTCAACAAAATTGAAAAGTTCTGGGCTAGATTGAAAAACTATGTTAGTCAGATTATCAATGATAGTGAAAACCTTGTGGATGCTGTGAGTAAAGCCTTCAGGCATCTGTCCTAACTAACTCGTTCTATGCCATACCTGAATACTACTTTAAGGCAGAGCCTTCGATATTGTGTTCCAAGGCTCTGCCTTGCAACAAGGAACCTTCGCTCATGATGCCCAAATCGACGATCAAAGATTAGATTTATATAGCCTAGAAATTGAACACTGGTGGCAAATTTTCCCGCTTTTATGGACATTACCGCGAGGACAACAGGGTTTATTATCTTGGGTGAGAACTCTTAAGGGGAAAGAAATTCAAATTCAGACTCGTAAACCCCATAGTATTAACACCGATGGCGAAATTACTAGCACTACTCCCGCCATGTTTCGAGTTATTCCAGCGGCCATAGGGGTCTATATTCCCCGTCAGGAAACACAATCTTAAAACTAACGAAAAGGAGGAGAATATAATAAACCCCCCTTTGTCCAAAGATTATTTAAACCTCGATCGAGTTGTAGGGGTTTACCGATTTCACGATCATAAATTTCACCGTAATTACCCACCTGTTTTAAGACTCTTTGGGCAAAATCATTGGGTAAACCCATATCTTCACCTAACTTCTCATCGATACCCAAAAAGCGCCGAATACTGGGGTCTTTGCTATCGGCAAAAGTGGCAATATTTTTCGAGTTAATCCCAAATTCTTCCCCTTGAATTAAACTAAAAACGATCGAGCGGACGGCATTCGACCAAGGGGGATCACCATCGGCCACGGCCGGGGCCAAGGGTTCCTTCGATATTACCACTTCTAATAATTGATGATCCTGCGGTCGGGGAAAAACCGAGCGCCGGGCCACCAATTGGGAGCGATCGGAGGTGACAGCCTGACAGCGCCCCGCCTGATAAGCTGTATATAAAGCCTCCACATCATCGGAAACGATCGGTTTATAGCCTTGCACTGCCGCTTTTGCCATGGCATCGGCCAGATTTTGTTCTGTGGTGGTTCCCGATAGCACACAAATGGACTTTCCGCTTAAATCTTCTAATTTCTTAACATTGCTGGCTTTCGTGGCCATAATTCCCTGACCATCATAGAAAACCGGGGTGATAAACTCCATCCCCAGAGCGGTATCCCGGTTAATCGTCCAGGTGGTGTTGCGACTGAGAATATCCACTTCTCCCGTCTGTACGGCAGTAAATCTCTCTTGGGGGCTAAGTTTACGATATTCGACTTTGGAGGGATCATTAAAGAGAGCCGCCGCAATAGCTCGGCAAATTTGCACATCTAAGCCGGAATATTCGCCTTTTTCATTAACAAAGCTGAACCCCGGCACTTCTCCGTTAATGCCACAAATTAACTTACCGCGATTTTTCACCGTTGGCAAGCGGCCAGCATCGGGACTACCTGCGGTGGTAGAACCAGAATTGGGTTGATTTTCCGTCCCACAGGCAGTAATTAGCAGTAAAAGCAGGGAAAATGCACAAAAACGCCACTTTAGCATAGATATTTCTTTAGTCACTTAATTTTAGCTGAAAGACCAGAGCAAGCTTAACAGTATAGCCACGATCGCACCGATAACCGTATTGATCACATTGACCAATTCATTAGTTAACCACAGAAAGCGAGTTTGTAGAGTAGCACCGATGAGACTTTCGATATTGGTAGCGATAAAGGCCGCAATTACGCACCATAACACACCAAGAAGATCGATCGCACCGATACCCCATGCTAACAGGGAAATAGCCGTGGCTGCCAGCAAACCGGCGAGCGTTCCCTCTAAACTAACAGCCCCTTCCGTTCCCCGGGGGACGGATTTAAAATTAGTGATTAGATAAGTAGTTTTACCGTAAGCTTTGCCCACCTCACTGGCAGTAGTATCGGCTAATTTAGTGCTAAAACTAGCCACATAAGCGAGTATTAACAGGTAATCCCAGGGAGAAGCGGCAAAAAGACTTAGGATAGCGCAAATTGCCCCCGCTAAAGCGGAACCCCAGACATTTTCTGGACCGCGCACCCCCGATCTTTTTTCGGCAATTCCCTCCGCTTCCTTGCGCGCTAAACCGATGCGGGTGACGGTAGAACCGACGAGGAAATAGAATAAAACAATCAGATAACCGCGCCATCCCAAGCTTCCCCAGACAATTACCCCTAAAACCCAAGCATGGAGATAACCCATCCGAGTTAAGAGCTTTTTTGGGGCAATTGCAGCGATTCCGAGGAGGACGGTATTGAGAAGAATAGCGACGAGCCAAGGATTAGTTAACATAGTATCTGGGCAAGTTTACATCCCCCATTGTATCGATCGAGTTCATGAAAACTAATCAACCTTATCAACCTCTTTTACTGCGAATTCTGCACGGATTCACGGGAATTGCCCTCATTGCCGCCATGGTTACGGCCTATTGGACCTATGATACTTTTGACGGTCGTTGGTTAAAACTGCCTTTACCAGAATATCGAGAAATTGAAAGTATTCATGGCACTTTTGGCCTCTATACTCTGATTATCTTTCCCGTTTTTGCTATCTATGCTTTTCGTCGGGGCAACAAAAGATTAATTCAAAGTGATTCTCTTAACAAATTAACCCAATTTGGTAAGCCGATTTGGTGGTATAGTCTCCATCGTTTAGTTAATACTTTGACTCTTTTTGCCCTAACTTTTGCTTTGTATAGTGGGCGGATGATGGATTCCGAATGGCTACCGGAAGGGGAATTAAATCACTTTTGGTATTATGCTCATTTGCTCAGTTGGTTAATTATGGCGGTAGTTCTGATCCTGCACCTACTCATGACTGCTAAAGTGGGAGGGATTCCCCTATTATTATCTATTCTTAAATGGCGTTTTCGTGAACAAGATAATCCGAAATTATGGTTATCTCAATTACGTCAATGGCGGTTAAATTTGCGTCTAGCTAATACTTTGCAGTGGCTACAATCTCTTAACTTATATAAAGTCCTAGAAATTGTTGTCTTATTGGCTATTATAGCGGCTTGGATTGTTCCCAAGTTTGACTAGATCTAAGGGAGCAACTAAGCTGCCCGCGCATTTAAATTGCTTGTTGAGACGAGGCAAGAGGCAAGAGGCAAGAGGCAACAGTAAAGGGATTGGGGGAGATTCGGCTAATCTTAAGAATAAGCGCTTTAAATGCGTCTTAGCTTACCAAAGCGGATCGGAGTATAAATGAACGGTTAAAGAATCTCGATCGCCAGGGATACCGGTAATACAACTACAAATTTGAGTACCATCATCTAATTCTACTTCACAGGCGTGACAGGAACCCATTAAACAGCCGGTAGGAATGTCAATTCCTGCTTTTTTCGCCACGTCTAATAATAGTTCTCCAGTTTCCGCTTCTATGATGATATCATCGGGTAAAAAACGCACTGAAATAGTCATAATTTCTCCTTACAAATGAGCAAAAATAGGTTTAATATTTAAATGTTCTTCCACTAAATTAGCCATATTATCTAGGGTTATTTCTCTTTGTTCACTATAGTTAGCAATTCTCGTCGGCAAAGATAATAAACTGCGACGCTGACGTAGATGATTTAGCCAAGTTCTTCGCCAAGAACCATTATCAAAGATACCATGTAAATAACAGCCCCAAATTGAGAGAGAATCACTGACAATTCCTAGACTAGCATCTTCCTCGAACATTTTTTGATAACCTGATTCACTTTCCCATTGGCTTATTCCTTGGTGAATTTCGTATCCTGTTACTGGTAAACCAGCTTGGGGATAATTAGATAAAACCTGTCGTTGACGGGTAATTTTTTCGGCAGTAATTACCGTTTTTAAGGGCAGTAAATTTAAGCCAGCTGCCTCACTATCGGGACCTTCTCGATGGTCAGGATCCAGAATTAATCGCCCTAACATTTGCAACCCACCACAGATGCCAAAGATAATACCTCCCCTTTGGTGATAGGCTTGTAATTGATTAGCCATACCACTTTGATTAAGAGCAATTAAATCAGCAACAGTGGTTTTAGAGCCGGGGATAATTACCCCATCGGGATCACCTAAAGATTCCTGTAATTCTAGATAACGGACATTAACCGTTGCTTCACCACAGAGAGGGTCAAAATCAGTAAAATTAGCGATATGAGGCAGACGAATGACACTGATATTTAGTTCAGCTTTGGGTTTTTGGGCGGGGCGATCGAGTAAACTAAGAGAATCCTCGGCACTTAAAAAGATATCACTATAGGGAAGAACTCCTAACACAGGAATTTTGGTATAATCTTCTAGCCAAGTAATCCCCGAATCTAAGAGAGATTTTTGTCCACGAAATTTATTGATCACAATACCTTTAATTAAAGCTCTTTCCTCCGGCTCTAATAATTCTAACGTACCGACGACGTGAGCAAAAGCCCCCCCGCGATCAATATCCACCACTAAAATAGTAGCGGCATCGAGATATTTAGCCACCCGCATATTAGTTAAATCCCGATGTTTGAGATTTATTTCCGCCGGACTTCCCGCACCTTCACAGACAACTAGATCAAATTCTGCCGATAATTTAGCTAAAGATTCTTTAATTGCTTGCCAACCTTGCTCAAAATAATTCTGATAATAATCCGCTGCTGTGGTGACACCAACAGCCTGGCCTTTAATAATCACCTGAGAGGTCATATTTCCCTGGGGTTTTAATAAAATTGGGTTCATTTCTACCCGGGGAATTGTCCCCGCGGCCCATGCTTGTACCGCCTGAGCGTGACCCATTTCTCCCCCTCCGGCGGTAACATAGGCATTAAGGGCCATATTCTGACCTTTAAAGGGTGTTACCTGCCAGCCTTTCCGGTTGAATAAACGACATAAAGCTGCAGTTAAAAAAGATTTACCCGCGTGGGAGGTTGTCCCCACTACCATAATTGCTTTCATCTAGTTTTTTTATTGAGTATTTTCAGTTAACTGATAACTGATAACTGATAACTGATAACTGATAACTGATAACTGATAACTGATAACTGATAACTGACTCCCAACAGCATTAAAAAGAAAACCAACGTTGCAGAGTATTTAAAAATCTTTGCCAGAAAGTGGGTTGAGGGAAAAAGTCCCCTTGGGGTTGCCATTTTTCTATTAATTTTCTCCCCAAAGGAGTGAGACGAAAACTATCGGTTATCCCCTGTCCATCTACTTCGCGCCGCAAAATTCCCACTTTAATCAACCAGAGAAGATAGCTTTCCGCTGCTGCTTCCGTCAGCAGTCTGGAAGTATAACCTTTCTCTAAACCCCCAGCACCCGGAATGCTTAAAAGTGATACACTTTGCTCCAGCATAGCCGCAAATAAGGTGAGACGGAAAGGAGAACAACAGAGGGCGCGTTCGGCCCTAGTGATGGTAGCATCAGGATAATTGATGGCGGTAACGGTGGGAGTCGATAGGCTCATAGATTCCAGTCGTTTAGCTATTGATAAACTCATTGTTACATTAATTCTGTCTCAACCCCTGTTAACCCCAATCATCGATAAAATAGGGATGAAGTGTTAAGTAGCTTGAGTGTTTATGCAGTCTCCCGAACCGTTCGATACTAAATATGCCCCAGAGGAAGTGGAAGTGGAAATCGAAACCGACGATTTTCCCCCCCTTGATACCCCGGTTAGTTTCGCTGCCACCCTCGAAAAAGTGAAAACTTGGTACGGCAGCCTGTCCACACCGGCACAGGTAGTCGTGGCAGTGGCGGGGGTTTTTGTGGCTCTTTCGATTTTAACGGCGATTTTACGGCTAGTTAGCGCAGTTTTAAGTGCTTTAATCCTTGCCGCTATCGTTTATCTTATCTATCGTTACATCCTCAAACCGAGAGTTTAGTCGGCTATGCACATTTTCTGTTCAATGTCAAGAGTTTAGTTGATAAAAAAAATTTATGGAAGAAGCGGACACCAGAGATATCTTGGGGGAAAATGTGGCTAAGTTGGGACTGGCCCAGATCCAGCGTCATCTATTTCTCTGCTGCGATCAGACTAAGCCAAAATGCTGTGACAAGGAAGAAGGGTTAGAAGTGTGGGATTATTTAAAGAAGCGGTTAAGGGAATTAGAACTCGATCGCCCTAGGGCGGACCGTCCGGGCTGTATTTTTCGCACTAAAGCCAACTGTTTGCGGGTTTGTAGCCAAGGCCCGATTTTATTAGTGTACCCGGAAGGAGTCTGGTATCGAAGGGTCAATAAGGAAGCGATCGAAAGAATTATCCAAGAACACCTAATCGGTAATCAAATCGTCACCGAATATGCTTTTCTTCGCCACGATTTACCGGCAATTTCTCGGAACTGTCCAGGAGGAGAACCCGAAACAATAGAGGAAAACAGCGTTAAAACTAACTGAAACACAATTAACTACACATATCTAACTACCTGTTGCATGAGTGCCTGTCGATCCTTTGTCCGTCTCCATTCCCCCAACCCTGCAGCCCGGAAAATACCCATGAAAGAGACCAACAAAGACAATAAACAACTTTTATTAATCGACGATGACCCGAATTTAATACTTTTGGTAAAAGATTATCTAGAGTTTCGTGGTTATAGGGTGACAACCGCAGAAAACGGTCGGGAGGCCCTAGAAATCCTCGAACGCGGGGCAAATACTGCCAAGGCAAGGGAAATGCCCGATATGATTATCTGTGATCTGATCATGCCGGAAATGGACGGTTATGCCTTCCTCGAAAAAATTCGTCAGGACAGTCGTTTTAGTGGCCTTCCCGTGATTTTTCTCTCCCCTAAGGATCAAAGTCAGGACAAGGTAACAGGTTTAACCGCCGGGGCCGATTTTTATATGGTCAAACCCTTTGAACCGGAAGAATTAGTGGCCCTGGTGGAGTCTTCCCTCACACAAGCGGGCCGGTTGCTGAAACGCAGCACCCGCATCCATTCCGAGGATGTCACCCCTGTTCAAGTCCCGGGTAATGTGGAATTAACCCCAACGGAGTTAAAAGTAGTACAATTGGTCGCACAAGGACTGGCTAATCGGGAAATCGCCGCAAAACTCAATGTTAGTCAACGGACAATCGAAAGCCATGTGTCGAATATGCTCCATAAAACTGGTCTTCATAATCGCACGGAATTGACCCAGTGGGCGATCGAAAGTAATATCATTTTTCTCTATTCCTAGCAGGTATCCTAGACTAAATCCTGTTCAAGAAGAGTGGGGAGTGGGGAGAAGAGGGCTAAGGGTAATTAACCAACCTACCATCTAAAGATTACATTCTTTTTCTTAAACCAACACCCGCTAAACCAAAGGCTAACAAAGCAAGCAAGGAAGAGGATTCAGGAACAGATTGAAGCTGAGGAGGTTGATCAGGAGTTCTATTAAATTGAACCTCAGAGAAGCCAGTACCATTAGTAGAACCCCAGTTACTAGCAACAACAAACCGGACAAAAGAGGCTGTAACCGGAGAAGAAAAGCTGAACGTCTCTGGATTTACAGCAGCAGAACTAGTTGCGGCGATAGCAAACTGAGTAGGAGCACCCGCTATAGTCGTGAAAGTTGTCCCATTGGTGGAGGATTGAACAGTCACGCCCTTAATTCCGATAGTCCTCTGTCCGTTAAAGTTCCAGAAGCTAAAACCAGCCAGACTATAGCTGCCATTGAGATTGAAAGTGATATTACCAGTGAGCGCAGTTCCAAACCAAGCATTAGTCACAGTTGCCGCAGCATGAGATCCTGTCAGACTTGGTGTATTACTGGGCAACCCGGCACCATTGACGGTATTGGCTATGTTAGTAGAGAAAGCACTACCCATATTTGTTGAGGCAGTGATGTTAGGAATCAGGGCGGCTTGGGCGTTTTCTGCCACACCCAACATTAACCCTAAACTGGCAGTGGATAAAACAATCGGTGCGATGGCGACTTTCATTGGCAAACTTGCCTCTTTTGTAAAGTTAAGTTAAGTAAAGTTAAATAGATGTTTTACATCTTTACCAATCTTATTTTTTTTTTTTTTAATTTCTGCTATTTATGATACAGTTTTTTTGCGTTTTTATGGTTAAGAAGTCAGGTTTATTCCCTCAATATCAGAAAAAAAAGAGCCTCTCTTGGCTCTTGGCTGAAAAATGTTCACAATGTCACATTATGGGCGCAAGCAGTTCGATAAACTCACTGACCACTTTGCGCCCCTACATTGCAGCTGCTGTGATTGGTAGAGACGTATAATACTAAATCCGTTGAGTATAGGCTACATATGCAGTGGAATATAGCTAGGTCATAGGTGTAGGGCTAATTCATGAATTAGCCCTACAATGGGCGTTGTCAAATGGGAACTGAAATTACTTTGACTTGCCCTGAGCTACGTCGAAGGGCAGCAAGGATTGCATGGCATCTTTCCTATTCTGATCTGACAACGCCGTAAAATCGGTCAACTAGAAATGACGGGAAACGATTTTTTCGATGGTTGCTTGGGTATCCTGCAGCAGTTTCTCGCGACTATCTCTAGTATTAGTCAGACTAGGCACAAGATTACGAGCTTGTAAAGCCATGTGAAGCTGTAGTTGAGCTACATACTCGCGGATATCTTCACGGGTTTCCGATTGGTGAGGATGAAACATAGAGAAACTGGAAGGGTCGTCTAGCTGATGGTGTCTTGTCGATAACTCCTCTACAAGTTATCACAAGAGCTTGGGTTCCAGTCAAGGGTCGGCTCCAACTCTACACATTTCTCAACAAAACTTATAACAGTTATCTTAATGGTGAGGTACAAAGTTTTGCTTTTGGGGAGCCGATCGCCGGTCGTCGATACCAAATTTAGGTTACACTTCCTCTTGATGGGAAAGGCTGTATCTTGAGAAAATAATTAGGCTAAATAGAACCGAATTTAGGGGGTATTTTCTGGAAAAGAATCACTATAATTAAATAAAAATGGTACGCTATTTTTTCCCGCTCCATCCATGACTAAAACCCGGGGCATTTGCGCCCCACCTTCGCGCCAAGCTTCGATCGCTTCTTTCTGTAAAACTAATCCTCCCCCCTGTTCTTTTAAAGTTTCTGCTAATAGTCTTTGTGCCTCAGCTTTCCCTTTAGCGCGATTAACTTCTGCTTGGGCCTGTTGTTCCGCTTCTTGGGTGATATAAACGGCTCTTTGGGCCCGTTGTTCCGCGATTTGTTTATCTTCGACGGCCCGAGCGAATTCTGGAGAAAAATTCAAATCTACTACACTGGTATCTAAAACTAGAATACCATACTTTTCTAACCGAGTCGATAGGGCATTATCAAAGTCTTCTTTTAACTCACTGCGTCGAGTAATTGCCTCCTCTACGGTTCTTTTAGCGGCGGCAATTTTAAAGGATTCTTGGGTTTGAGGGGCGATAATTTTAGCGACAATATTTTGGAGGGTGCCTTGGGTTCTTCTAATTGCCACTACCTGGGTCGGATCGAGACGAAAATTAATCGCAAAACTAGCGGATAAATCCTGTAAATCTTTAGTGGAACTTTGGGCGGGAACTTCAAATTTTTGCACCGTAACATCGTAGATATCGACACTAGAAACAAAGGGAGGTTTAAAGTGCAATCCCTCCAATAAAACCCCGTCCTTAGCCTTTCCTAAAACACTTAAAACTCCCGCTTGTCCGGGGGTGATAATCACATAGGCATTAAAGGCCGCTAAAATGACAATAGTGGCCAATAATCCCCCAATCAGGGAAAGTAAATTAATAGCATCTTTCTGGTTCACAGTTTATACTCCTTGACGAGCGACTAAAGCGAGAATTTTTGTTGCGATCACTTGATTGACAGGCATCACTGACAGACGATTTCCTGTCCTTACTAATAATAATTCATCGGCGGTAAAATTTTGTTTTAAAATTCCTAGGGGCAGCAGTTGGGGAAAAAGGCGATCGAACTCAACTTTAACCGTCCACCAGCGCGGGCAATCCGGGGAGGATTTAGAATCATAGTAGGGACTATCGGGATCGAATTGTGTGGGATCGATCCTATCGGTTTGCACTACTCGCATTAAGCCGACAATCCCCGGCGGGGTCGTATTAGAATGATAAAAAAAGGCCAAATCTCCCCGTTTCATCTGACGGAGAAAATTGCGGGCCTGATAATTTCGCACCCCCTCCCAAATAGTTTGACCATCTTTTTTTAAATCCTCGATACTATAGACATCGGGTTCCGATTTCATTAACCAATAATTTAAATTCATCATTTATAGTTGTGATTAATTCAAATAAGCTCAAAAATATTTTTAGCCGTTCCTGTCAGCCTTGTTACCATAATGTTAAATATAATTCACTTTGGCTGCTTTTGTAGTTCTACTCAAACAATTATTGGGGAGAATGTATCTAAAAATACTTTTGTTAGCGGCAATTTTTAAGGACTATGAGCGTTCAAGTCTAGCTATTCTTGGCAACCGTCAGTTTTTCCCTATGGCTAAAAATAATTTATTCTCGATTATTAAATCGATCAAATAAGCTGTAAAATAAGATACATTGCTCTAAAAATCTCTAGCCAATCCATAGATTATCGGTGTTCCAAGCCACTCGCCGCCGTTTAGCCTTATGGTACACTGCCGTCACTGCCATACTACTGCTTTTTCTCGCTACGGGAATGTATTTTTATGTGCGCCATACCCTAGTGGATCGCATTGATGATACCCTCAAACACATCATTGAGGTGGTAAATCGTTCCCTCGTGATCGAATCGATTCCCCCAGATCAAGGACGTTATCGCGTCGATCCCCTCGCAAGTTTTCCCAGTCAGGGTAAATCTGTGGAGGACGATCATATAGATTTGGAATGGTTTGATCCCCAAGGTAATCTACTTTGGTCAACTTTGGCTGAATCCTTAGATATTCCCCTCCATCCCCACCGTCAAGGGGAAACTATTCGCTTATCCGATAATCGTCTGCTGCGACAAGTAACCGAAAGGGTGGAAATCGGTCATTATGTTTTGGGATATCTGCGGGTAAGTCATCCTTGGTTTGAGGTGACAAAACCGATTAGACAGCTATTATGGGATTTAATCGCCGGAATTTGCCTGATGATTGCCAGTGTCGCCTGGATTGGTTGGTTTTTGTCCGGTTTAGCCATTCAACCGGTAAAAGAGTCCTATCAGAGTTTAAAACAATTTACCGCCGATGCTTCCCATGAATTACGCAATCCGATCGCCACTATCCAAACTAACGTGCAAATGGCGATCGCTTATCCCCAAACTCGTCATCAACGCTTGCAAGTGATCGATCGTTTAACGGAAAGATTGGGCAATTTAGTCAATGATCTGCTCTTTTTAGCCCGTTCTGATAGTGGCATCGTCCAACCGATCGAGCAAGCTGTACCTTTGGATGCTTTATTGATGGAAGTGGTGGAAGAACAGCGTTTAATCGCCGATAAGCAGGGAATTTCCCTCTCTTTGTCGATTGTGGAACCGAATCAAGAGGATTTTTCCTACAGCGATGAAATGTTTACTATGGAGGGAGATTGGGATCAATTAGCCCGTTTATTCACAAATTTAATCTCTAATGCCCTAAAACACGCTTTTTTGCCAGAATCTGAGCCTAAAAATGTGGCAGTGGAATTGGAGAAAAGTAAACGCGATCGACAATCGGTGTTACTGGTACGCGTCAAAGATAACGGAATCGGGATTCCCGAGGCTGCTTTGTCCCATATTTTCGATCGCTTTTATCGTCTCGATCCCGCGCGACAAAATTCCGCCACTTCCGGGGGAACAGGATTAGGATTAGCGATCGCTTTAGCGATTACCCTCAGTCATCATGGACAAATTAGCGTCGAAAGTCAGATCGATCGAGGAACAATCTTCACCGTCAGCTTACCGAAAAGCCATCAACGGGAGAAAAAAACCGAAAAGTCAGAAGCTTGACACTTCTGACCTTTTTTTCATACCCCCAAGGGAATTCGAATCCCTGTCGCCTCCGTGAAAGGGAGGTGTCCTAGGCCACTAGACGATGGGGGCGTGGATTTCAGACCTTTTTAAATATAACAATAATCTTTCCGGGAGTCAAGGGTTTTGGCAAAAAATTTTTTTTATCCCGCCCTTGCACAATAGGATAGTGTAATTGAAGATGTTATCGCCCAAAATCCATGGCTGCCGATTCCTATAAAAGCCGACTGTTCAACCTGATCAACCGTCGCTTGATCCGTCTGAAAGATAACCTCGGCCGCGTCTCTCGTCGCGGACAAAATGCGATCGCTATTGCCCTGCAAATAGCCCTCTATCCCGTCTATTTGCTGGTACAATCCCTGCGGATGACGGCTAATCAATTGGGGAACAGTCTCCAGAAACAATTATCACCCCCCGGAAAAGATGGGACGGATGCGATCAAAGAATTTCTCCACAGCTTATCCGACCAAGAAACGCCATTTATTGGCATAGCAGCCGATCTAGAGGATCAAGCTTTAGTTTTCGTCACTAACGATCACCAGACTGTTAAAATCACCGATAATCAAACCCAAAGACAAATAGAAAAACAAATTAGGACGGCACTGGCTAACTACGCCCTCGAAAAACGGAAAATTAAGCGATTAAATCCTCAATATCCGCCTTTATTACCGAATTTTACCGACAAAAATCCTGTCTTGCCTCCGATCCGTTGGTTTTGGAACCTACTACGCTGGGAACAACAGGGACAAATAGCGATCGCCATAAATCTCTTCCAGGAATCCCATCTCGTCAAAACCCCGACACCACCCTCCTTACCACTGCCTAATTTAAATTCTCAAGCGATTTTAGAAGTTATTGACGAAAAATTAGCAATTTTCGAGGCTAAATTTCTCGCTATCTCCCCCGCAATCCCCAGCAGTTTTAGCCACACCTCTAACCCCCCTTCCGATCTCGTTAACCAGTCCCCGACTGTCGAGAAAAATTCCTCCTATCTCTGGCGACTTTATTGGTTAATTTATGCGGCGATCGAGCATTTCTGGGCAAAAGAGAAGAATAATTTAGAATATAGTGCTGATTCACCCGCTTTATCGGCAAAATATCCCCTAAGTCTTCCTAATTCTCTGCTGATCACCTTCAAGCAACGTCTCCAGGATTGGCTAGAAAAACAAACCCAAGCGGATCCCTTCACGATCGGCAAACTCATCCAAGCGGCGATCGATCACTTCTTTTCCTCTCGCCAATCCCTGACATTTTCCGCCGTCAGCGAGCAACCATGGCTAGAATCCGCCGATATCTTGGCTATTTCTCCCCAAGACTCCGAAAAACCGCGCCTTAACCCCGCTTATCCCCTTCCCCAGTCCCCAGGCACACCAGCTGAGCCTCATAGCACAAAAAAAGCTTTTAGTCAAGAAAAACAAAATAAATCTTTACAAAAAATCCCCCCGGCCGCTGCTGAAATTACCCCTGGAGAATCCCCCCCCGCAACTCAATTAGATCCCCGCTACACTAGGGAGATAATTCAACCAATTAACGAAGAATGGTTAGAAACCGAATCAACCCCCGTCGGCTACGTTAAACACCCCTTAGAACGGATTTTAGAGGGATTAGATGCGATTATTTTATGGGTGGAGGAATTAGTCATTAAAATTTGGCGTTGGTTGCGGTACAATCGACGCATTCGCATTTCTAAATTGCTCAAACGCAAACGTTAATCGGGTCAGGAGTCACAGCTGCTGTTTTTGGCTATACCAATCGCGCCACAAGCTGGAACTACGAATCACCAGCCAGAGTAGCAATAAAGCGATTAAACCGCCATTTTCTGGGGCGCTGAGGGCAAAAAACACTAAAATAATACATAAAAACTCCTCGGCCAAAGTCACCCAAATCGGTAAACCGTGCAAACGAAAAAACCAGCCCACTTGTACTAACTTGATCACAAAAGCGAGTAATCCCCCCACTCCCGCAATTAACCAAAGGGGTTGCAGATTTAACTGCAACATTTTCACCATGGTTAAACTCATTAATGCGCCGACGAGCGGACTGATAAATAAAGAGATAATCTGTAGAACCCGCTGCCCCAAAAGACTCTTGGAACCAAACAACTCGAATAACGACCAACTAACCAAAATCGCCAGTAAAACTTGAGGATGAAGACGCGATAATAACGGGACATCCTGCCAGAGATTAGTTCGTAGCAAACCAATAACCAACAACGGTAAAGCGGTGCGTAGACCCGCCGCCGCCGCCGCCGAAAGTACCGCTAAAATTCCAATTAACATAGATTTCAGTTAAACTAAGACGCATTTTCACCGCCTATCCTTAGATTAGTTCAATCTCCCCCCCCCAACCCCCCCAACCCCCACGACATCGGGGGGTGGGGGGTGGGGGGTTGCCCCTTGCAAGAGCGCCTCATCTCCACAAGCAATTTAAAATTGAAATATTTGGCGTATTCTTCTCCATTCTATATTTTCCGAGCGAGCGACAAAGGTTAAAATTTGGGAAACACTGCAATATGCTGGCAGTCATCCTGGCTAAAAACACGCTATTTTATTAACTTAATAGTAACCGCGCTTTAGGAGTAAGCAGTTTTCATGGACTCCCTGACAACCCTCCAATGTCAAAACCTAACTTGTCTAGCTCAGAACCCTCTCACTAATAGATTCTGTGAAAAATGCGGTACTCCTTTAGTTAAGCGTTATTTATGGATGATGGGTGATTGGGTGAGAACCTATTATCGTGTTGGTGAGCTAATTGATAATCGTTATTTGGTCAAACAACCCCAAATTGTTCTTGATACTAAACCCGCTCAAGCACCCCAAGCACCGGAAGAACCTCCTAGCTGGATTTCCCTCTACCTAAAATTGTTACCCTTCCATCTCCACATTCCCCAAATCTACGGCTATATTCCCAGTCCCGATGAACGCTTAAATATGGACATCTGGCTATTGGAATACGGCACTATTCCCCTCGATGAAACGGGAGAATTAATTTATCCGCAACTATTGCCCACTCTGGCCGAGGTTTGGTCGCAAGCTTCCGATTTAAGGCAAATTCACTGGTTATGGCAAATGGCCAAACTCTGGCATCCCCTCCAGAAAAAAGCCGTGGTCTCTAGTCTGCTCAACCCTTCTCTGACGAGAGTGAATAATCAGCTGCTGCAATTGCTGGAATTAAGCAAAGACGAGGCTGCCGCTCCCAAGTTAAAAGATTTAGGGGTCCTGTGGGCCGGTCTGATCCCGACGGCAGCCGCTAATATTCAAGATTTTCTCGCATCCCTGACCCAAGAGCTAGAATCGGGTGATCTCGATCGCCCGGAATCCCTGATCGCTATCCTCGATTATGCACTACAGCACTACGGTGCAGGTCAAGAACGCAGCTATGAGATTTTCACCTGTACCGATACCGGTCCGCTGCGGGAACACAACGAGGATGCCTGTTATCCCCCGGCTAATCAGGCCATAACCCTCGCTCATGGTCAAAATCCCTTCGACAAAGCTCAGGGCAAGCCCCTGGCGATTGTCTGTGATGGCATCGGCGGTCAGGAAGGAGGCGAAATCGCTGCTCAATTGGCGATCAAAACCCTGCCTAGGGAAATTAATCCCAGTCCCACGAGTGATATTGAAGTCTATCCCGATAGTCACAGTCTGGCCCTCGAACAGGCGATTCGTGTCACCAATGATCTGATCAGTCAACGCAATGATCAGGAGTTAAGACAAGATCGTCAGCGCATGGGTACTACTCTCGTCATGGCTTTTGCCCACGATCAGGAAATGTACGCAGCCCATGTGGGGGATTCCCGCCTCTATTGGATTACTGCCCACAGTTGTCATCAAGTGACGGTGGATGATGATCTCGCTTCCAGGGAAGTGAAATTAGGCTATCTCCTCTATCGTGATGCCATACAGTATCCCAACGCCGGGGCCTTGGTGCAAGCTTTGGGCATGAGTAGCGCCAATAATCTCCATCCCACCGTTCAGAGGTTGATTGTTGATCAAGATTGTGTTTTTCTCCTCTGTTCCGATGGTTTAAGTGATTACGATCGGGTAGAACAATACTGGGACAGTGAAATTGTGCCTCTTTTGCAAGGGGAGAAAACCGTGACAGCCGTGGGGGAAAGTTTATTACAACTAGCTAACCAGAAAAACGGTCACGATAACTCCACCATCGCCCTAGTTTATTGTCGGGTAGTTCCTGCGGCTGAACCTGTCACGCCTTTAGTTTATGCTGAGGCCAAAGAACGGATTATTCCCGATCTTAATGACCAAGATTTCGATCACAGCGAGGAAACCTACTCCGAAGAAGAAGTGGTGACTTCAATACCCACTCCCCCCCCTGCATCTTCTTCTGTTCCTAGTCCTACCTCTCCCCCCGCACCCACTAACGTTTCTCCCCCGATGGGAGCGATCGCTGTCGGTGTTCTCGGTTTGCTTGCCGCGATCGCTTGGCAATTCCTGAGTCCTTATCCCGCTTCCAATCCATCGATTTCTCCCGCACCCGTCACCAGTCCCACGACCGGGACGACACCTCCCGCACCTGTCACCGGTCCGAGTCCGGTGACGACACCTCCCGCACCTGTCACCGATTCTAGTCCCACGACCGGGACGACACCTCCCGCACCTGTCACCGGTCCGAGTCCCCCCAATCCCTAATTCCCACTTCCCCACTTCCCCACTTACCCACTTCCCTATATGTGGCTGAAGATTAATCGGCTTGTCGGGGGTTGCCAGAGCGAGTTAAGATAAAATGCCCGATTAACTGCCGAGTCTATCATATATGGTTGATGCTGCCACGTTCTCCTCCGACACCTCCGCGATCATTGATGCCTTTGAAACACCTCTAGAGTTTAACTTTCAACTGCCGGATCCCGAAGATGAAACCATCCAAGATCATGACTTTCAGCAGCAACTGGATTCTTTTTGGCAAGTCTGCGATCGCTTTGATTTGCAAACGGAAATCTGGCGGGGGCGAATTTTGCGAGCTATTCGCGACCGGGAAAAGCAAGGCGGTGATAGTCGGGGTACAGGCTTTTTAAACTGGTTAAAAAAGCGAGAAATCACTAAAAGTCAAGCTTATGCTCTGATTCAATTGGCTAATAGTGCCGATACTCTCCTGGCGGAAGGACAACTGGATCCCGATAGTATCAATAATTTTAGTAAACGCGCCTTCGTAGAAACGGCCAAATCTGCCCCGGAAATTCAAAAATTAGTCAGTGATGCAGCCCGACAAGGGGAGAGAATTACCCGTCGGGAAGTGAAGCAATTGGCCGATGAATGGACGGCGATGAGTTCAGACTTACTACCCGATGAAGTGAAAGAAAAAGCCAGCGACGGCAGTTTACCGGCGCGTCATCTCGCCCCCTTAGTCAAAGAATTAGAAAAGTTACCCGATACTCATATCGACACTCTCCGCCAAGAAATCGCCGCTAATCCCGATGTGGACACGGTAAAATTAATCACCTCGGAAGCACGCAGTTTAGCCAAATATCTCGATGCGGCGGCCCAAGTACAAACTCTCCGACGGGGTAATTTAGATATCGAAATGGCTCTAGAAGAAGCTTTGCGCGTCGATTGTCTAAATACGGCGGCGGACCTGGTTAAACAAGCCACACAATTAGAGCAAGCCGTAGCTAAACTTTATACTACTTGGAAACGTTTAGGTAGTTTGTCCGATCGCCTCTATGTGGATACGGGAGCAAGTAATCCCCATCTGCGATCGATGTTAACCTGTTTGGAAAGTTTAACCAGTGAAGTGATCGAAGTAGAACTGGATGAAGGTGGGCAAAAAATGGTACGTTTACGCATTATCAGCGATGGGGGAAGTTAGATGCTTTGTTGGCGGTTGGGTGTCTTGAAGCCATCAGGAGTCAGTATTCAGTATTCAGTATTCAGAAGTCAGTATTCAGGAGATTGTTTTTATTTATTCTCCCTGCTCCCACTTCCTAACCCCTATCCCCTAACGGCTTGCTGCTATAATCTCTGAATATCCTCAACTTTTATGAAAACTTATTAACAGATACTTGACTTTATGCTAAAAATCAAGGAAAAAAAAGCAATAATTAGCATCGGTTCCATAACTGCGGCGATCTTGCTCAGTTTAACCCTAATTCCTGCCGCTATAGCCAAGGATGTCCTTCTGAGAGTGGGCATTGTCCAACGTTTTGGCGATGAAGCCAAGGAAAAATTAACCCTGAGTAGTACCAGTGGTGATAATCTCACCCTGCGCGTGCTGGGAGAAGATGGCCAATCCCAAACCCTGCAAACCAATCGCCTACAATTAGAAGTTATTCCCCGTCCCCTCGCTTCTCCCATCCTGCAAGAAAAAGTCATTTTAAGCGACCACGCCACCTTTGAAACCGCCGAAAATAGTGCCAAAAATTGGGCAAAAATGGGCATTAAAGTGGAAATTACCCAACCCGGACGCTGGCAGGTTTGGGCAAAGCGAGAAGTTTATGAAAATCCCCTAGTGCGACGTTGGTTGTTGACCAGTTTGCAAACCAAAGGCCACAATCAACCCTATATTAATAGTGTTTTACTCAAAGAAAAGCCGCAAGTTTCTTTCCAGATCAACGGGGTGCGCTATTTTCCCAAAGAATTAGAAATCGAGAGCCAAAAAAACCTGATTCAAGTCACCCATAGCCCCGAGCAGGTACGTTTGTACGGGGGAACTATGCGCCTACAGCCCAACGCCTACGGCACTTTTACCCTAGTTAATAACGTTCCCCTCGAAACCTACCTGCGTGGGGTTGTACCCCACGAAATCGGTCATGATGCCCCGGAAAGTGCCACCCAGGCGCAAACTATTATCGCCCGTACCTACGCCCTCCGCAATCGCCGCCGTTTTCAAGCCGATAATTACGAACTCTGTGCCGATACCCATTGTCAAGTTTATTATGGATTGACGGGAACTAATCCCCGGGCTGATCAAGCGATCGCAGCCACGCGAGGCCTGGTTTTAACCTACCAAAATGAGTTAGTGGATGCCCTTTATTCCTCCACCACCGGCGGAATAACTGCCCTTTTTAGTGATGTTTGGGATGGGGAAGAAAGACCTTATCTCCGGGCAGTGGTGGACTCCCCTAATCGAGTCTGGGATCTGTCGAAACAATCCCTCGCTAATGAGACAACTTTTCGCCAGTTTATTAATCTTAAAGATGGTTTTAATGAGACGGGGCGACGGGTTTTTCGCTGGCAAAAACAAGCTTCTTTAGCTGATTTGAGTCAAGACCTAGAAACCTATCTAAAACGCAGAAAACATCCCCTCGCCCATTTCCAGAAAATCCAATGGATGGAAGTGACTAAGCGCTCTCCTTCCGGTCGGATTCTTACTATGACCATTCAAACCGATAAGGGGATTTTGGAACTGCATAAAAATGAGGTGCGTAGTGCTTTGGAACCGCCTCGCAGTACCCTATTCTACATCGATCCTATCTACGATACCAATCGACAGATCCAGGGTTATAACTTTATTGGTGGCGGTTTCGGCCACGGGGTAGGATTAAGTCAATTTGGTTCCTATAATTTAGCCCGTTTGGGTTGGTCTCCCGAACAAATTCTCGCTTTCTATTATCCCGGCACCACCATTCAACCTCTCAATAATTCGATTGTCTTTTGGCGAGGAAATTAAGCAGTTATCAGCTTGTGAAGGCAAGAGGCAAGAGGCAAAAGGCAGGAGTCAGGAGATAGGGTGATAGGGTTTTGGGGTGATAGGGTGATGAGACAGCTTTCTCACTTCCCCATCTTCCCACTTCCCACACCCTATCCCCACGAAAAACTTTTTCAGCAGACCCTAAGTAGATCAAATATTTGACTAAATTTTACATCGGTAAACGCTGAATATCTCGGTTAGAACCAATCACCACCATTGCTAAATCTTTGTATAATCTTTCTTGGGGATTGGGGTTAATCTTGAATTTTTCCGCATTACCGACAGCGACAATATTTAACCCATAACGATTACGAATTTCTAACTCTGCTAGGGTTTTACCGTGAAAAGCTTCTGGGACTTTTAACTCGACAATACTATGTTCGGGATCGAGATCAAATCGTTCTAAAATTGATGGTCTAGTCAAACGGTGCGCTAACTCACAACCGGCATCGTATTCGGGAAAAACTACTAAATCTGCACCAACTTTCTTGAGTAATTTTCCATGGATTTCTGTGGAGGCTTTAGCTGCGACAAAATTAACCCCTGCTTCCTTACAATTGAGAGTAGTAATGATACTTTCTTCAACGTATTTACCAATAGCGACAATCACCGTATCGGTTTCAAAAATTCCCGCTTCTCGCAGAGCGTTAGGTTTGGTAGAATCAAGCTCGATCGCATTATCTACTATTCGATCAGATAACGCTTGTGCTACTAATCCTTCTTCAATATCTGTCGCTACCACTTGATAACCTTGTTTGCGTAAGGTTTCACAGACAGCGCGCCCAAATCTGCCTAATCCGATGACGGCAAATTGACGATTTTGGGGACGCATACTACTAAAAAATTTAATTGATTGCATAAGAAGTTAAACTGTTACGCATTTAAAATGCTGGTGTCAATGATTGAGGAGACAGGAGAAACTGATAACTGATAACAAAGGCCGAAACTAAAACCTAATTGGTTAAGCTAAAAGCTTTGATGAGCTTAGTTTCTAACCTTCTTTTTAGGTAGGAGAATTGCCAGATTCTGTCTTTTGCCTCTTGCCTGTTGCCTCTTGCCTTCAGAAACTGATAACTGATAACTGATAACTGATATTAATTATCCCACTAAAAGGTTTTCTTCGGGGTAATTAATAACTGTTGGTTTCGGATCGCCGATGATAGCCGCTATTAAAAGTATAACTCCCACCCGTCCCAGATACATCATAAAAACAATAATTAACTTAGAAATCGGCGATAGGGCGGCGGTTATCCCCGTAGATAGTCCGACAGTTCCAAAGGCAGAAACCACCTCAAAAAACAGTTGAATCATTTTAAAATCTGTCTCCACAAATGAGATAGCTAGGGTGGAGATAATAATCGCTATAACCGAACCAAAAACCACCGCCATTGACTTTAAAATTAACGGCATAGGAATGCGCCTTTGATAGAGAGTTACTTCTTCACGACCTCTTAAAACCGAGCGGGTACAATTATATAAAATCCTAAAAGTTGTGGTTTTAATACCTCCCCCTGTACCGCTAGGACTGGCACCAATAAACATCAAAGCCATGGTAATTAATAAACCTTCTACGGAAATTTTACCGATATCAATGGTATTAAATCCTGCTGTTCTCGATGTTACCGATTGGAACCAAGCGGCCAGCAATTTATCTTTAATTGATAAATTAGCCAAAGTGTCACCATTTCCCTGTTCAGTAAGTAAAAAAGCCAAGGTTCCCATCACTAATAAAAATATAGTTGTGCTGATAGCAACTTTATAGTTAAGAGAAAAAACAAAGCCTTTTCTTTTATATTGAAAGCGGTAAATAAACCAAGTGTAAAACTCGATAATTACCTGATAACCGATACCTCCAAAAATGATCAATCCTGTGATAGATAAGTTAATAATAATTGAAGACTGATAGGACATCAAATTATCTTTAAACAAGCCAAAACCCGCATTATTCCAAGCACTAATACTATGGAATAGAGACAACCACACCGCATATCTAAAATCATACTTTTGGGCGAAGACAGTTAACATAATCAAGGTTGCTGTTAACTCAAAAACTAGAGTAGTAGCAATCACTGATTTCATTAAACTTTGACTACCTTGTAGGAAAGGTCGATCGAAGGATTCTTGAATCGCTAACTTCTGTCTCAGGTCAAATTTTCGCCCAATTAATAACATTAAAAAAGTGGTAGTGGTCATATAACCCAAACCCCCCACTTGCACTAATAAGGCAATAAATAATTGACCCCAAAAAGAAAAATAAGTACCCGTATCTACTACAGCTAAACCGGTGACACAGACAGCAGAAGTGGAGGTAAAGAGGGCAACAATTGGGTCATTCCAAGTGCCGCTGGTGGTAGAAACAGGCAACATCAACAGGGAAGTTCCCGCTAAAATTACCGCAATAAATCCCAAGCAAATTGTCCGGGCAATCGTCATATAAATTCCTTAGTGAAAGTAGCTAAGAGAAGATTGTTTTTTGGCTAACACTTCTTGATAAACTAACTGTAAGTGATCGATATTTTTGCTGAGAGTGTAAGAGTCTAAAACTCTTTGACGGGCTTTTTGTCCTAAAATTGTTGTTAATTCGGGATGATCCCGTAATACGGGCAAGAGAGTTTTTAATTGGGTAATTAGTCCTTTAGTATCTAGAACTATTCCCGCACCTTTTAACACTTCCCCATCGGCCCCCACATCCGTAGCCATACAAGCAACACCGCAGGCCATCGCTTCCAAGAGGGAAATCGATAAACCTTCCACTAATGAGGGTAAAATAAAGCAGTCAACCCCGCGCAAAATTTCAATTCGTTTATTTTCATCGCCGATAAAACCTAACCAGATAATACCATCTTCTTCTCCATAAAAAGGTTTGAGGGAAGGAGTTAACGGACCATCGCCAACAATGAGCAGTTTGCATCTACTCCCTAAATTGGTTTTTTTCCAAGCTTTCAATAAAGATTCTACATTTTTCTCCGGCATGATCCGACCGAGATAAACAAATAAACAATCGGCATTATATTGAGCTTTAATATTCGAGGGACCTGGACAATACTTATTAACATCAACCCCATTGGGAATAATTGCTAATTTTTCTTCGGGAACCCCCAATTTAACTAAAAAATCCCGTTGAGAGGTGGAAAAAATAATTACCTTATCGTAATTAGCTAAAAAAGGGGCGTGTAGTTGGTAGGTTAATAATTGGGTACTGGAGATGAGATTGCGAATTTTACTATCAAAAGCCGGGTGAAAAGTCGCCACCAGAGGCAAATCTAAAGACTCACAAATTTCCGGTAGCAGAAAATCGAGGGGAGACAGGGGTAAGGACGCATGAACTAGATCGGGTTTCAGTTCCCTGAGTTTATCCTGTAGAACCCGACTCGATTTCAGGGTGGGAATAGTATAGACTTGGGAACTATAGAGACGTGGCAGGGTGATTTCGTCGTAAAAGTCAGGCCAATCGCTTACGGTGGGTTTTTCGGAAGAAAAATGCAGAAAACTGACTTGATAATCTCGATCGAGCAGGGAATTAGTCACTTCTCGCCCATAGGTAACGTTACCGCAAAAAGGAGATTTTTTTCCTAACCAGGCAATGTGCATTCAGATTCTCTTAAGAAAAAGTTAATTTAGCCAAGTATCACTTTACTAAATTAGCCGTAAAATTAAAAGCTAATAGAGTACCTAAGCAAAATTAATTATCCATCTAAGTCCCCAGCTAAAAATTGCCCTTTGCAAGAGTGCCTATTTGATAGTTAAAATTCTCGGCTTTTTACTGATTCGCCGAGGACTTGCGACGACGACAACGTTCTGAACAGTATTTGACCTCATGCCAACAGTTTTGCCACTTTTTGCGCCAAGTAAAGGATAAACCGCAAACAGGACAAATTTTACTGGGAAGATCGGACTTCGAGGGCTGACGTGCCATGATTAAAATTAAAAAGTCAAAAACTGCGCCTTATCTATGAGTGTAGATGAAAATAATCAGAGTTCCCCACTCGATCGCCTGAGAATTATTTTAGTTGAACCAGCCGGAGCCTTAAATGTGGGTTCCACTGCCAGAATTATGCGGAATATGGGCTTAAGTCGCTTAATTATCGTCAATCCCGCCTGTGATATCCTTGCAGAAGAAGCGCGACGCATGGCAGTACACGGAATTGAAGTCCTAGAAAACTGTTCACGGGTAGCCACCCTGGGGGAAGCTTTGCAGGGTTGTCATCGCATCATTGCCACCACCTCGAAACCCCGTCACCTGAATACTCCCCTCGAAACACCCCGGACCGCCTTACCCTGGTTACTCACCCCTAACCTGGAATCGGCCTTAATTTTCGGGCCAGAAGACCGGGGTTTAAGTAACAGCGAACTGAACCACGCCCAGCGTTTTGTCGGTATTCCCGCTAATCCTCAATATTCCTCCCTCAATCTCGCCCAAGCGGTGGCGGTTTGCTCCTACGAACTGTACCAAATGGCCACGGAAAATAGGCTCGAACCCCCGGTAGAAACGCTCCCCAATGCCACTTTTGAGGCTCTAGAAGGCTATTATCAGCACTTAGAGAGCTTTTTGCTCAAAATTGGCTATCTTTACCCCCACACCGCCGCCGCTAGGATGGAGAAATTCCGGCAATTTTATCATCGGGCCCGTCCCACGGTGGAGGAATTAGCCCTGCTGCGGGGCATTATCGGTCATATTGAAAGTATCGGGCAACTTTTTCTCGGTCTTGATAGTCTCAAGGGCAAGAAAAAAAATTCTCCTAGCGATCGATAATAAATCTGGATACCCTTGAGGAAAACCGTGACTCGTCAAGTAACTCGTCGTCCCACTAAAGTCCAATCTGGTCCTGGGTCCCCTAGGTCCCTGGACTCAAACAATAAAAAAAGGCCTGTACCAGTTAAAAAGTCGAAAAAACAACGTAAACCTAACCTAATCGCTTCTTTTCTCCTTCAGGTTCTTCGCTTCTCTATCCTTGGTGTCGGTTTAGGTGCGATCGCTGGTACGGTTTTAACGGTGGTGGATCCGAGCAAATTACCCCTACACCCAAAACCCACCGCTACTAATTCCCCGACTCCCAAACCCGTCACCCCAAAACCTACCACCTTAGTTTTAAACGAAAATCTGAGCAGCCTCAACCAGAAATTACAGGCTTTAGCGGTCAAATATCCGAAATTACAGGCGGGAGCTTTATTTATTGACCTCGATAACGGTGCTTACGCTAATTTTCGCGGAGATACTATTTTTGCCGCCGCTAGTACGATTAAAATCCCGATTCTGGTGGCCTTTTTTGAGGATGTGGACGCGGGGAAAATTCGTCTCGATGAAACCCTTGTGGCCACTAAGGATGTCCTGGCCAGTGGGTCCGGGGATATGCAGTATCTGGGAGTGAATAAAACCTATACTGCCCTAGAAACCGCCACTAAAATGAACGTAATTAGCGATAATACCGCTACTAATATGTTAATCAAGCGCATGGGCGGCAAAGAGGCTCTTAATCAGCGTTTTCAAGCTTGGGGTTTGACCAGTACGGTAATTAATAACGCTTTACCTGACTTGGAAGGAACCAATACCACAAGTCCGAGAGATTTGGTGACAATCTTAGGAAAAGTTAATCAAGGGGAATTACTCAGTTTACGTTCCCGCGATCGTCTATTGAATATTATGCAGGAAACGCGCACTCGCACCCTGCTGCCGCAAGGTATCGAGAAAGCCGCCGATATTGCCCATAAAACCGGTGATATTGGCTCGATGTTAGCGGATGCGGGGATTATTGATATGCCCAACGGCAAACGCTATCTAGGGGCAGTGATGGTGAAACGTCCCCACAATGATAGCAACGCTAGGACTCTGATTCAACAAATATCGCGCACGGCCTACCAACACTTTAAATGGTATCAAACTCAACCCGCAGCCAAACCGCAACCGGTCGCCCAGTCTTCTCCCTCTCCTAGTCCGGTCGTTATTCCTAGTCCGGGTAATTAGGGTTTGCGGCAAAAAGTTTTTCGTGGGGGTAGGGTGTGGGGTGTGGGGTGTGGGGTGTGGGGTGTGGGGTGTGGGGTTTTACCCATTTTCAGGTGGTCAATTACCTAATTTTCAGGGAAAAAGTCCAGGAATTTTGCCCCCGATCCCCGCAATGGCTGGCACTTTTTGAGGGAAAAAAAGTCTAAAAGTCTTATCCAACAAGGTTTTTAGATTTATTAAGCAAACCCTAATTAGCTCCTAGGTTAAATTATTGGCTAAAAGACGGGCTAATTGTTCGGCATTTGCCCGGGGGGAAAGACGAGGGAGGATTTTTTCCCCCGTGGCTAGTTTTTGACAGAGGACGGGGATTTCGTACTGATAAGCGTTAAACCAATCCTCTCGACTGGTAATGTCCCTAATTTCTAACTGCCACTCCGGTTGACGGATTTTTTCTAGTTTCTCTAGTAACCCTTCGCAAAGATGACAGTCCGGTTTACTGTATAAAATTAGTTCTATGGTAGTCATAAATATTTATGTTCATTACCTCCACGATTAGTCTCTCATCAACAATTCTACAAACTCCCACACCCACACCGACTTTAAATAATAATTTAGTTAATTCAGGTACTCAAGATCTAGTCTATATCGGTGTGTTTCTTCTGGCAATTACCCTAGTCATGGTTATTGGTATTATCAATCAAAAAATTGAATACGCTCTCATTTTTGCCGCCACTCTCACTATTATTTTAATTGCTTTCCTCTGGTTTTTATAAGTCCTTCAACTAAGGGAATTGAGGGCAAATCCCCCTTAATAAAGATTAACGGCTCTCGTTGATTTACCTTCACCGAATTGTTAAGTAATTCGAGTTCAGACTTGACAAAAATCTCCCTAGGACCGAGCGGAAGATTAAGGAGTGCATCTCACATTTGCAGAAATACCGACAATTAGCAATTATCAGTGACTATTAAATTGGTACAAAAATATGAACAATCGCGTGTAAGCATCTCACCGAAAAACTAATGCGCGGTAGTGGATTGTTTCAGCTAATTTGGTGTATTAGAAAAATGCTATAAATTCTATAATCTAAGACTTTAAGCCGAAATCTATTGCCCTATTTTAGTTGAAACAGTCCAGTAGGGTTGATTCATGAATCAACCCTACTATGAATCAACCCTACCCCGTTGGGGGGTAGAACCCTCCAAAAGCTTGGATTTAGTGATAAAACCGAAAGTAACGCCCGATTTTAGGAGAAAGTTTCCCCTTAAAAATCGCAACTTAGTCGATTTACAAAAATGAGATGCGCCCCAAGCAAAACAATCAGACTTATAATATAATTGTATTGATTGTGGCTTGTTGCTAGAATCACCCCAAATTGACTCAATGGGTTTATAAACGATGACAACCCTAGATATTGCTACCGATATTGTCTGTCCTCCCACCGATTTATGGAGTGATGAACCACCCTTGGAAAGTGATCTGCATTTACAACAAATTATTTTATTATTATCTTGTCTTGATTGGCTCTGGCAAGATAGAAACGATTACTATGCCTCGGGCAATTTGACTATTTATTATAACGAAAGGCAATTGAAACAGCGAGATTTTTGTGGACCAGATTTTTTCGTGGTTTTAGATACAGAGAAACGTACCAGGAAAAGTTGGGTTGTCTGGGGAGAAGGGGGTAAATATCCCAATCTAATCATCGAAATTCTCTCCGATTCCACCGCTAATGTGGACAGAAAAGCCAAAAAGGAACTATATCAGCATACTTTCCGGACTCCTGAATATTTTTTGTTTGATCCTAATACTTTAGAATGGCAAGGATTCACTTTAATCGAGGGACAATACCAACCGATTACCCCCAATGAAAACGGTTATTTATGGAGTAAGCAACTAGGATTATATTTAGGGATTTTTGCCAATAAATTGCGCTATTTCACCGAATCGGGTGAATTGGTTCCCACCCCTCAAGAGTCGGCCCGACAGGAAAGATTAGCCAAAGAACAGGAAAGATTAGCCAAAGAAAGAGAACAACAACGGGCGGAAAAATTAGCCCAAAAGCTGCGAGAATTGGGCATTAATCCCGATGAAATTGCTTAAATATCCGATTGGGGGTGTTAGGGCAGCCCAACTCACCCCAGCAGTCTAGTTATAAATACTTATAATTTCTCAGGGAATTATAACAATTATTAAATAATGTGTAGTTTTGTATACTGATGTCAGGAACTTAGATACAATGTCAAGTGGCGTAAGATATATAGAGATTAGCTAGTGAGTCGGCATCAAGACAGTCAAACTGACCGGAAACGAGAAGAAACACAGTTCACTCCTTACAGTGCAGAAGCGATCGCTCAAGAATACCGTTACAAACCTTGGCAATTGTTCGGTCGCGCTTTCGTGATTATTTGGTCTTTAGGATTATTTCTGCTCAGTCTCCTCTGGGACAAATGGACAAAGCAAGAAGAAGCCAATAAATACAGGCGTGCCAGCGAACTTAGGCAAATTCTCACCCGTTTGGGTCCCACCTTCATCAAAGTCGGTCAAGCTCTCTCTACCCGTCCCGACCTCGTTCGCAGAGACTTTTTAGACGAATTAGTTAAACTGCAAGACCAACTTCCCCCCTTCGATAACGACATTGCTTTTGCCATTATCGAGACAGAATTGGGGATGCCTGTAGAAAAAGCCTATCGAGAAATATCCCCCACCCCGGTAGCTGCCGCTAGTTTAGGCCAGGTTTACAAAGCGATACTCCCCACCGGTGAAGAAGTAGCCGTTAAAGTGCAACGGCCCGGGCTGCGGGCGCTTTTAAGCCTCGATTTATACCTAATGCGCTGGGCCGCCCAAAAATTCGGTCGTTTATTACCCCTCAATCTCGGCCACGACCTCACCCTGATTGTCGATGAATTCGGCACCAAACTCTTTGAGGAAATCGACTATCAAAACGAAGGTCGCAACGCTGAAAAATTCGCCACCAACTTCCAAAATAACCCCGAAGTTAAAGTTCCCAGTATCTACTGGCGTTATAGTGGTCGCCGCGTCCTCACCCTGGAATGGATTGATGGCTATAAACTCACCGATACCGAGAACATCAAAGCTTTAGGATTAGACCCCAATAATATCGTTAAAATCGGCGTAACCTCTGGATTACAGCAACTCCTCGAACACGGCTTTTTCCACGCTGATCCCCACCCGGGTAATCTTTTCGCCACTTTTGATGGTCGCATGGCCTATATCGATTTTGGCATGATGGACCAGTTAGAGGAGGAAACTAAAGAAACCCTCGCCAGTTGCGTCGTCGATTTAATTAACAAAGACTACGAAAACCTAGCCAGCAACTTTGTCAAACTGGGATTTTTAACCCCAGAAACCGATATAAAACCCATTATTCCCGCCCTAGAACGAGTTTTAGGCAATGCCATCGGTCAAAGGGTCGGTGACTTCAATTTCCGCACCATTACCGATGATTTCTCCGAATTGATGTACGAGTATCCCTTCCGGATTCCCGCCAAATTCGCCCTGATTATTCGTTCCCTCGTCACCCAAGAAGGGGCAGCCCTCACCCTCGATCCTAACTTCAAAATCGTCCAAGTGGCCTATCCCTACGTCGCTAAACGTCTCCTGACCGGGGAATCGCCCCAACTGCGCCGACGTTTATTGGATGTGCTGTTCAAAGACGGTAAATTCCAGTGGCAACGCCTAGAAAACATGATTACAATGGCTCGATCGGAAAGTAACTTCGATTTACTGCCCACCGCGCAATTAGGCATCACTTTTCTTCTCTCGGAAGAAGGTCGTTATCTGCGTCGTCAATTGCTATTAGCTTTAACGGAAGATGACCGTCTCCATACTGCCGAAGTGCAACGTCTCTGGGGTTTAATTCAAGGAGAATTGCAACCGCGGCGACTCTTGGATGTGGCCATGAGCGCTTTTCGGGAATTATCGTCCCAAGGTGTGGCCGCTGTCCTTCCGCGAGAAACCAGTTCGCGTTAGAGTGTTTAAGGTCAACATCGGTTAATCACTTTTTCTATGGATTATTATTTTCTGCCCCAACCGCCCTATTTTCTGGTTGTTGCCGGTTTGTTTATCGGTATTACCTGCGGGGCCGCTTTTGAAGCTAGTCTCAAGCAAGTGGTTAACAATTGGTATAAAAATAAGGGTTCAGACGATCAAAATCTTTTAAAATCCAGTTCCTTACAAATTCCTTTTATTGGTATTTGTATCGGAATCTGTCTTTTCCTCGCCTCGGGATTAGATATATTTATTCTCAATGGTTGGGTTGCCTACGCTATCTCTCTCCCGATGACTATCTTTATCGGTGGTTTGGTTTGGAGTCAGTTAGGGGAATTATTAGGCCAATTACAGCGCGGCGGTTCTAAAGAAATTGACCTCGATTATCGGGGATAATTACGAGGCAGCAAACATTTAGGACGAAGAGAATAGGTGTTAGCAGATAGGAAAGATCAACTCCCCCACAACTAACACCAAAACCCTAGTTAGGGTTGGCTGAATAAATCTAAAAACCTTGTTGGATAAGGTCTTTAGACTTTTTTTCCCTCAAAAAGTGCCGACCATTGGAGTGATTGGGGGGAAAATTCCGGGACTTTTTCCCTGAAAATTAGGTAATTGACCACCTGAAAATGGGTAAAACCCCACACCCCACACCCCACACCCTACACCCTACCCCCACGAAAAACTTTTTGCCGCAAACCCTAGTTATACCCAATTTCCCAGCTATTTTGGCCCGCGATTTTAGATGCAAAAACCTTTAGCATGGCATTGGCGATCGCTTCCTCTGCATCAGCGCACTGGTTCCGAGGTTTTTGCTTGCTTATTCTCCCAAGATGCGATCGCTACTTTACTAGAAAGTCCCTATCCGGGTAATTCCCTCTCCCGTTACTCTCTTTGTGCTGGTTCCCCGCGTCAGCTTTGGACCCCCGCACTGGGCGAAATTTTGCCCTTTTTAAGCAGTTTACTCCCCCAAACTCGATCGGATGTGCTTCCCGACCATCTTCCCTTCCATGGCGGTTGGTTGGGGTGGTTAGGCTACGATTTAGCTTGGGAAATAGAAAAATTACCCGACAGGAAAGCTGATACTCTCCCTTTTCCCGTCGCTTATTGGTATGAACCAGATAGTTTTGCCCTTCTCGATCACCAAGCACAAATTCTCTGGTTAGCTGCCACTAAACCCGAAGATTTAGATAAATACGAACAATCTTTAACCACTAACCCTGATTTTGAGTTGATCGATCCTCATCCCTCTCCCTTAATCTTTTATACTTCTCAACTCGACTACGAAAAAGCTGTTAAAAAAGCCTTAGATTATATCAGAAAAGGTGATATTTTTCAAGCAAATTTATCCCTAAGATTTCAAAGCACAACTAGGGCAAAAGGATGGCAAATTTATCGCAGTTTACAACAGATTAACCCTTCTCCTTTTGCCAGTTATTGGCGCACCCCTTGGGGAGAAATGATTAGTTGTTCTCCCGAAAGATTGGTAAAATTAGAAAGGGGAATAGCCAGCACTAGACCGATCGCTGGAACTCGTCCCCGGGGTAAAACCGAGGCACTCGATCGACAATTGGCCGAGGAACTATTAACGAATAAAAAAGAACGGGCCGAGCATATTATGCTAGTGGATCTAGAACGTAATGATCTGGGTAGAGTTTGTGAATGGGGATCGGTTGATGTGGATGAATTACTGACGATCGAGCGTTATAGTCATGTTATGCACTTGGTCAGTAATGTTCAAGGAAAATTAGATAAAAAGTATCATGCTATTGATTTAATTAAAGCTCTTTTCCCCGGCGGAACAATTACCGGTTGTCCGAAAGTTCGTTGTCTAGAAATTATCGAAGAATTGGAACCGGTGCGACGCAATTTATTCTATGGTTCCTGTGGCTATATTGACCTACGGGGTCATTTAGATTTGAATATTCTCATCCGTACCCTATTAATGACTACTCAAGGGAATTTAAACACCGTTTGGGGACAGGTGGGAGCGGGAATAGTTGCCGATAGCGATCCCGAAAAAGAATGGTTAGAATCCCTTCATAAAGCTGAGGCACAATTAATCGCTTTACGTTCTTTTTAATTTTTGATTTCAACAAACTAACCTATTGTTGCATCTAAAACCGATCTTTTTAAGTACCTAAGCAAAATTAATTACACATATCTAACTACCTCTTGCATGAGTGCCTTTTGCATGAGTGCCTTTTGCCTATCCTAACCAAGAAATTAATTTGGCACGACTACTTACTTTTTACCTTATCTGCTATTTTGTAGGATAGCTTCCGATCTTGAACCCTATTCATGAATCAAATTTCTATCGCTGTTACTTTTTTTCTTAGTTTAGTCTTGACCTCGCTTCCCTTTTTACTTTTGGGGGCAGCCGTTTCCAGTTTTTTGCTGGTTTTCGTCAATAAACAGCGATTAGCGGCGATATTTCCCCGTAATCGACTGTTAGGAGCGATCGTTGGCAGTACAATCGGATTAATCTTACCCGTCGGACAATACGGCACGATTCCCGTCGCTAGAAGATTTTTATTAGAGGGAGTACCCCCAGGGGTGGTGTTTAGCTTTCTCACCGCTGCACCTACCCTAAATATCGTCACTCTTTGGCTAACTTGGCAGACTTTCACCTATTCTAGTATTTTTTTCTATCGATCGCTTTCGGTCTGGTTAATGGCAATTTTTATCGGCACTCTCTTTAGTTTCTATCGGGAAAAACCCCGCACAGATAGCGAAATTCCCCTAGAATCGAGTTTAGTTCTTTCCGGTAGTTTTTTACCGGAGGAAGCAGCCAGTCAACCCCTGCAAAGAGTCGGCAGTCTTGTTTATGAGTATAAAACTAGAGATAGGCAAGCTTGGCCAATTTCTCTGCAGTTATTTCTCGATAACTTTATCGATGAAGCACTGGAATTAGGGGGATTATTAATCATTGGCTGTGCGATCGCTAGTGTCTTTCAGCTATTATTACCTCAGAGTCAATTAATTGCCTGGGGGAATACTCCCGTTACTCAAATTCTCGTGCAGTTGTTTTTTGGTTTCACCCTCGCTGTTAATGCCAGTCTTAGCACTTTTGTCCCCGGTTCTTTAATTACTAATCTGTCCGTGGGTTCCACTCTAGCTTTTTTACTGGTCGCTTCCCTCATTGATATTAAAGCTTTTATCCTCCTCCTATCAGCTTTCCGTCCTAAAATCGTCCTTTATTTCGGAATTTTATGCCTGTTAATGAGTTTTTTAGTGGCTCTGATCCTCAGTTTTTATCTAGGTTGAATTTCTTCTGGGTCAGAAAAATTTTCTCTTGACAAAAGCCCCTTGACATGATATTATATTCATAATGGAAAATCCGTGCGCCTACAAGCCCTATTTTCCCAAGCATTTAAACTCTAACTCATCTTGCCCATCTAAAAATCCCCTCTACCTTTAATTCTGCTTGCCGGAGTTGCGACAACATAGTTTTATAGTTCTCCATAATTGTTTGGGTATAGGGATGATTTTCCCCTAATACTTGGGTAACAATCTTAATCGCTTCTCGATAGAGAGGTTCTGCTTTGCTTAAGATTTGGGAACTCCATAAAGATGATGATCCTGTTGATTAGCAATATCTATAGGCAACCCAACCTACGTTCATCTTATATTGAATTACACCCACCTACTGAGAGGTTCAATAAGCATCTTTTCGATGAATACTACTCAATATGATAATCAGCATTTCTTGATCTTGAATTTTGTAAATGATGCGATAATCCCCTATTCTAATTCGGTAGGTGTCATCATATCCTTTGAGTTTCTTGACTCCGCTAGGACGAGGTGTATCGGTAAGTAGTCTAATGGCAGTAATTAAGCGTTCGCGTTGTTGTTTGGGTAAGTTGTTTAGTTGTTTTTGAACTGGTTTCGGAATAATAACTCTGTAGTTCATGCTTGAGTTTCCTCATATTCTTCGAGGGTTAGATAGTCTCCTGCTTGATAAGCTGATTCAGAAGCGATTATGTTAGCTTGCTCTTCTTCTGTAATTTCTATTGCAGTATGTCGTTCTTTGATAAAGAGCAAAAAGTCAAGTAATTCAGTCAAAAGGGTGTCAGGTGTCTGCTCGATTTCTTTAATTAGTTGTTCTTTGAGTGTCATAGCTTTATCAGTCATCAGTCATCAGTTATCAGTTATCAGTGAGCAGTAATCAGTTATCAGCGATTAATTCAATCATAGTCCATCATTCAATCATTCCAATCATAGTCGATGATTGGTGGTGGGTTACTGGACTAGGTAATAGGTGTAGGGGTAATTCATGAATTACCCCTACAATCGGCTAGGTTTTTCTGGATGTTGTCAAATTTTCTCTTGACAAAAGCCCCTTGACATGATATTATATTCATAATGGAAAATCCGTGCGCCTGCGAACCCTATTTTCCCAAGCATTTAAACTCTATCTTGATTCTGCTTGCCGGAGTTGCCAGAATATACTCCTATAATTCTCCATAAGGTTGACCTGGAATAGTCTTCTGATAATATATCCAAAAGTCCCTATAATATCAAATCCGTCGCTTTTTATTGAAGTTATCTAAAGCGGGAAAAATCCCTTTTATGTAGTCTGTGATACTGTTTTTTGGATTGAGATCGTCTAATGTCAAGAAAATTGCTTCTAGGGTTCCGATTTAAGCGTCCTTAAATGTCAGGTCCGAGAGGAGCAAGCTAGTCTTAAATGAGCGGATCAAAAACTTTTCCGTCTAAGCTGGCTACACGGCGGGATAAAAGCCCGGGAGACTTTAAGGATAACTGTTTTGAGGCAGTGTCTTTGAAGACTCCCGGGTTATTGTATTTTGAGGTGAAATGATGTCCGAGGAATCTACTTTTCAACCCCCGCATTTAACCGAAGCTCAACAGGCCCTAGAAAAAGAACGCCATTTGCCCCTAACCGGTTGGCAACAGGAAGTTTCTCAGGGGTTAACCTACGGTTTAGAGGCGGCCGATAGTATTCGCGATCGCAGTATTCCCACCTTTTCCAGGGGTGAGTTACCCCACTATGCGGGAATTAACACCTTTATGAAGGCCCCCTATTTGGAAGATGTGCGGAATGTGGGCAATTATGATGTGGCAATCGTGGGTGTTCCCCATGATTCGGGGACAACTTACCGACCCGGAACTCGTTTTGGTCCCCAGGGAATTCGGCGGATTTCGGCCCTTTATACGCCCTACAATTTTGAATTAGGAGTAGATCTGCGGGAACAAATTACTCTCTGTGATCTGGGGGATATTTTCACCATTCCTGCTAATAATGAAAAGTCCTTCGATCAAATCTCTAAGGGGGTTGCCCATGTCTTTAGTTCCGGCGCCTTGCCGATTATTTTAGGGGGTGATCATTCCATTGGTTTTCCGACAGTGCGGGGTATTTGTCGGCATTTAGGGGATAAAAAAGTCGGTATTATTCACTTTGATCGCCATGTGGATACCCAGGAAACGGATTTAGATGAACGGATGCACACTTGCCCCTGGTTTCATGCCACCAATATGAAAAATGCTCCTGCTAAAAATCTCGTCCAATTAGGGATTGGTGGTTGGCAAGTTCCCCGTCAAGGTGTTAAAGTTTGCCGCGAGCGGGCCACTAATATTTTGACCGTCACCGACATTGTGGAACGAGGCATTGATGCGGCCGCCGAATTTGCCTTAGAACGAGCTTTAGATGGTACGGATTGCGTTTGGATTAGTTTCGATATTGATTGCATTGATGCCGGTTTTGTCCCCGGTACAGGTTGGCCAGAACCTGGCGGTTTATTACCCCGTGAAGCCTTAGCTTTATTAGGTAAAATTATCCAAAAAGCTCCCATTTGTGGTATGGAAGTGGTGGAAGTTTCCCCTCCCTACGATATTAGTGATATGACCTCTTTGATGGCTACCCGTGTTATTTGTGATGCCATGGCCCATCTGGTTATTTCAGGTCAATTACCGCGTAAAGAAAAGCCCTATTATATTCATCCTCAAGCCAATCTGGCCGTTGACGAACCTTGGCAGTAATTTCCTATGCACGAAACTGATATGACTAAGGCATTAATTATGACAGTTCGAGATTGGTATGATAGCCAACCTGAAAAGCTCAAAATTGAAAAAATTCATCTCATGGTTGGTGAATTTACCTGTGTTGAACCGGTCAGTTTACAATTTGCCTTTGAAGTTCAAACTGCCAATACTTTTCTTGCTGGCGTGGAATTAGCCATTAAAAATATTCCCCTAATTGCTTATTGTCATTGCTGCCAAAAGGATTATAAACCCCAAATTGGCCAGCAATATTCCTGCCCAACTTGTCGATCACCGATGGAGGATATTCGTTCAGGTCGAGAGTTAAAAATTGACCACATTGAATATTCTTTAGATTCTTAAACAAAGTTCGGCGATCGCTTCTACAAGTTCGATGATCAATTATTCATTCTCAACTAAAATGCACCAAACTTTTGACGCGGCCCTAGAAATTAATCTACTTCATGCCAATCAAGCAGGAGCCGATCACAACCGGGAACATTTTGACGAGTGGGGCATTACCTGTTTAAACCTGATGAGTAGTCCCGGTGCGGGTAAAACTGTATTATTGGAAAAAACCCTCGCAGCCTTAAAAGATCAATTAAAAATGGCTGTTATTGAAGGCGATATGACTACAGAACTAGATGCAGAGCGCCTGAGACAATATGGAGTTCCGGTAATTGCCATTAATACGGGTCGCTCCTGTCACTTAGATTCCAAAATGGTAGCCGGGGGAATTCATCGTTTCCAAGAAGATTATAACCCCAAAGAGTTTGATTTATTGTTGGTGGAAAATGTGGGAAATTTAGTTTGTCCCGCCGAATTTGAGGTAGGGGAACACGCTAAAGTTGCTCTATTAAGTATTACTGAAGGAGAAGATAAACCCCTCAAATATCCAATTATGTTTCAAGAAGCGGATTGTCTGATTATTACCAAATTAGATCTGGCTCCTTATTTAGAGATTGATTTAAAACGTTTAGAAGCAAATGTTCGCTCCATGAATCCCGATGTAAAGATTATTGCTCTTTCTGCTCAAACAGGAGAAGGTTTAGAAGACTGGTTAAATTGGCTAAAAAGCCAAGTCAATAGGCCGAGGTTCTTGAATTGTTAATCAGTAACAGTTTTTGAGATTTATTTCTGTTTTACTATCTGTCATCTCTAAAGGCTATTACCTATGAAACGGCGCAATTTTTTCTCCTTACCTCTCGTTTTTTTTAGTAGCTTACTCCTGACCGTTAGTTGCAATCAAGCTCCTCAGCAAACCCCCAATGCAAGTAGTTCTCTGAGTAATACTGCCCCCATTGTCATTGGTTATAGTAACTGGGCCGGTTGGTGGCCCTGGGCGATCGCTGAAGAAGAGGGATTATTTGCTAAAAATGGGGCTAATGTTCAAATGAAATGGTTTGATGGTTATCTTGAATCCTTACAAGCTTTGGCCGCCGGACAATTAGATGGAAATAGTCAAACTCTCAACGATACAATCGCTTTTGCAGGAGATGCAGTGAATGGTCAAGTTGCTGTTTTAGTCAATGATAATTCGTCAGGAAATGATAAAATTATTGTCACAGAAGAGATTAAAACTATTCAAGATTTAAAAGGCAAAAAAGTTGCAGTCGAAGAAGGCGTTGTCGGTGACTTTCTCCTCAGTTTAGCCCTAGAAAAAGAGGGAATGAGCCGTAAAGATGTGCAAATTGTCCCCATGGAAACAGGGGCTGCTGCTGCCGCTTTTGCATCGGGAAAAGTAGATGCAGTTGGTGCTTTTCCACCTTTTTGGTCAACAGCCCTTAAAAGAAAAGGTTCTAAAGAATTAATTAGTTCTAAAGCTTTTCCCGGTGCTATTCCCGATTTATTAGTTGTCAGTGCCAAATTGGTAAAAGAAAAACCAGAACAGGTTCAGGCTCTCGTAAAAACCTGGTTTGATGTCCGAGAGTTTATGGCTAAAAATCCCCAAAAAGCCGATGAGATTATGGCCAAGCGTGCCGGCATTAGCCCAGAGGAATTGGACTTATATAAAGAGGGAACGAAGTTTTTCACCTTAGAAGAAAACTTAGAAGCCTTTAGTCCGGGGAAAACCATGAAAAATATGCCCTTTGCCGCTCAAAAAATGGCTGATTTTATGAGGGAAGTTGGCTTTATTAAAAAAGTCCCCGATCTAACAACCATTTTCGATGCCCAATTTGTCAAGGCGTTGGCAAATCAAGACAAAAAATCCTAATTAGTCCCTCGAGCATTATCTACAAGATTGATTAGGGAGATAAGTTGACTTCAAGAATTGTTTGATAAGTACCTAAGAAAAATTAATTACACATATCTAACTACCTCTTGCCTTTTGCCTCTTGCCTTTTGCCTATCCTAACCAAGAAATTAATTTTGCACGACTACTTAACTGGGTGATATTGGCTATCAAAATTATTCTTTTCTTTTAAAAATCCCATGACCACAACACCTAAAACGCTTCCTCAAAGCACTTTTTGGCGGATTACCGAGGATATTCCCGAATCCCTCAAATGGACTTTAATGGTTTCCTCTATTATTGTCCCGCTGATTTTATGGTTACTAATCTCTAGTTTTGCGGGCATTGAATCCGTATTTTTGCCTTCTCCTTTAGCCGTTATTCAGGCCTTAGGAAAATTGGCAGAACAGGGCTTTTTAATTCAAGATACTATTACCAGTTTTTTACGAGTAGTTGGGGGCTTTTTTTTGGGAGGATTGTTTGCTATTCCCCTGGGGATTTTAATGGGAACTTTTCCGAGTATTCGTAGTTTAATGGAACCGATCATTGGCGTTGTACGTTATATGCCCGCTCCTGCTTTTATTCCCCTATTGGTTATTTATTTGGGTATTGGAGAAATGTCAAAAATTATGCTGATTTTTATCGGGACAATTTTCTTTAATACCCTGATGATTATGGATGCAGTTAAGTTCATTCCCCGTGAATTGATCGAAGTAACTTATACCCTTGGAGGAACGCGAAAACAGGTTTTATTTAAAGTGATTACTCCCTATATTATTCCTAATATTATTGATACTTTTCGCGTTAATATGGCGGCCGCCTGGAATTTGGTAGTGGTGGCGGAATTGGTGGCGGCCGATAATGGCTTAGGCAAACGCATTTTATTAGCCCAGAAATTTCTGAGAACCGATGAAATTTTTGCCTGTTTAATTGTCCTGGGAATTATTGGCTTTGCCCTAGATTTAAGTTTTCGTTTGTTTTTGCAGTGGACTTGTAAATGGTCAATTACTCGTTAACTTAAAAACTCAATAACAGAGTTTATTCTGTCACCAGTAAAGTTATTTTAATGATAAGAGAAGAACCTTAATGCACTTAGAAATTACTCAACTCAATAAAATTTTCATCACTAAACGAGGTGCTGTGGTCGCTCTGAAAGATATTAATTTACACGTTGAAAGTGCTGAATTTGTCTGTGCGGTCGGGGCCTCTGGTTCGGGAAAATCGACTTTGTTGCGAATGATTGCGGGTTTAGAGCTGCCCACTTCCGGCAAAATTACCGTTGATGGTGTTGAAGTGACAGGGCCAGGAGCCGATCGCGGCATGGTTTTTCAAAATTATACACTCTATCCCTGGATGACGATCCAAAAAAATGTTGAATTTGGCTTAAAACTACAGGGATTATCGACAAAAGAATGCTGGGAAGTGGCCTGTTATTATCTGGATATTGTCGGTTTAACCCAATTCGCTAATGCTTACCCTAGAGAACTATCGGGTGGGATGAAACAACGGGTAGCGATCGCCCGCTCTCTTGCCTGTCATCCCAAAGTTTTATTAATGGACGAACCCTTTGCAGCTTTAGATGTACAAACCAAAGAAAGAATGCACGAATATTTAATTGAAATTTGGCAAAAAATTAGGTGTAGTATTTTAATGATTACCCATGATGTGGATGAAGCGGTTTTTTTGGCTCAACGTATTTATGTTTTGAGTGCTAGGCCGGGGACTATACAACGGGAATTAACAATTAATTTACCCGTAGATCGTAATCATAAAATTAAACGACAAGCTCAGTTTTATGACTATACGGATGAAATTTACGGCCTGCTACGGGGTGAGAAATGCTAGAAAAAACTAGGGATCATCAAGAGTAGTCCTGGGTTGAAAACGAGTTAGAGCAGCAAAAATCATCCTTTAGAGATACTTTCGGTTATCTAGCATCGCCAAACAGCGATCGCTCGCTGCTGCCGCAAACCCTAAATAGGGTTTGCTGAATAAATCTAAAAAGCTTGTTGGATAAGGTTTTTAGGCTTTTTTGACCTCAAAAAGTGCCTAGCATTGGAGTGATCGGGGGTAAAATTCCTGGACTTTTTCCCTGAAAATTAGGTAATTGACCACCTGAAAATGAGTAAAACCCCACACCCCACACCCCACACCCCACACCCTGCCACCACCGAAAAACTTTTTCAGCAGACCCTAAATAAGTGATGGAACAGTTGTTCAACCATTAAGATTTAGTGATAATCCCGGGCAAGTGTGATCTAAAGTACAGCTTTTTTTGGGAAAGTTTCTCCATCGGTGCTGCCTTGGGGCGCAAATATGATAGAATGAGAGTAAATTGATACAAAACTTTACTTCAAGGTGAATCTATGCCGTTTACGATCGAATCAGCGCGGAGCATTTTCCCCAACACGCTATCAGCGGATGTGGTTCCCGCCACGATTGCGCGTTTCAATCAGCTGAATACCGAAGATCAACTAGCCTTGATTTGGTTTGCCTACCTAGAAATGGGCAAAACCATCACCGTTGCCGCCCCCGGCGCTGCTAGTATGGTGTTTGCCGAAAAAACCATGAATGAAATTCGGCAGATGTCACCCTTGCAACAATCGCAGGTGATGTGCGACTTAGCCAACCATGCTGACACCCCGATTTGTCGTACCTACGGCACTTGGTCTGCTAATATCAAACTGGGATTCTGGTATCAATTAGGACAATGGATGGAAGATGGCAGTGTTGCCCCAATTCCCAAGGGTTATCAACTATCCGCTAATGCTAGTGCCGTTTTAGACGGGATTAAAAAATTAGAGTCGGGACAACAAATCACCGTTCTGCGGAATTGTGTGGTCGATATGGGCTATGATCCCAAGAAACTGGGCGATTATAACCGTATTTCCGAACCCGTGGTTCCTCCCCAAAATATTGCCGAACGGACCAAAGTTAGCATTGAAGGCGTTACCAATGCCACCGTCCTCAACTATATGGACAACCTCAACGCTAATGACTTTGATGTATTAATTGAATTATTCACCCCTGACGGCGCTCTGCAACCACCTTTCCAACGTCCCATCGTCGGTAAAGAGGCAGTATATCGCTTTTTCCGGGAAGAATGCCAAAATTTGAAATTAATCCCCGAATGCGGCGTAGTGGAACCCGCCGATGACGGTTTTACTCAGATTAAAGTGACGGGAAAAGTACAAACCCCCTGGTTTGGTGCAGGTGTGGGTATGAATATGGCATGGCGCTTCCTCCTAACTCCTGATAATAAAATTTTCTTCGTAGCGATCGATTTATTAGCTTCTCCGAAAGAATTATTAAACTTTGCCCGTGGCTAAATAGCTACTGAGAGAAATCATTAAAAATTCTGATGAAACTTATTAGAGTTCCTTGTCAAGTGAACTCTTTTTTTTCTACAATTAAAAGGCTGACTTAAAAAAATTGGTAAATACACCGGTTTCTTCTCCGATCTAGGTAAGAATAACTAAACATCATTCTTAACAGGTGTCGGCGAAAAGAGTCGAGGTAGTTCAAAAACCAAAAATTATCATCCCTAAAACTAAAATCATGCCTATGAGTGAAATAATTTGGTCAGATACCGAACAAGAAATTGCTCAAACTGCTTTCCAAAAAGCCTATCAGCGAGAAACTAGCACTTTAATAGAACATATTAAAGAACAGTCTGGTCAGATCACGGTTTTAGATGATATCTGGCAAATGCACGATTATCTAAGCGCCCGACGACATCAGATTGATGGTAAATATGACTATCGCTATACTTCCCTAATTTTTGTCTTTGCTCAACTATTAAAGGAAGGATGGTTAAAGCTAGAGGATCTCAACGGTTTGGAAAAAGATAAACTAGCGAAAATCGCTGCCCTCTCGCGAATGTAAATTAATGATTAGCATTAAGCTATCAGCTTTCTGCTCCTAGTTGGGTGACTAAAAAATTCATCTCTAGATAATCAACCCCGTCTTAAGTTTTTCCTAAGCGGCAACCAATCCCGCTAGAATGAGTCAATCATCCCGATCGCTTATCGCTTGTTTTGCACCTTTGGTTTATGTTCAAAAATCTTTTACTTCCCCTAGGAATATCTATCTTTCTCGGTGTTTGTCAGTCTTTGTCAGCCGCCGAATCAGCTATCATCAAATACTACATCTTCCAAGGGTCCGTATCGGTATCAGAATTAAAGCAATTGAGCGAAACAGGCGAATTAGCTCCCGCTTTAGCGGCACAATTAAAGATGGCTAACCAAAAACCCGAAGAATTCCGCAAAATCCTTAATCGTCGGGTAGCGGTGGATGCCGTCTTTCTTTCCAAATTTCTTAATAGTTTTTTTGGCGAAAGTTTGCTAGACTATGCCGCCGAAATTGTCCACACCCCCAATCGAGCCGCTAGTCGGCAAGCTTTACGCGGTTCCCTAGTCACTTCTGCCCTCAACGATAACGAGATTCAAATCATCGAAGTCCTCGACAATTATCCCACCAGCGAGGTTCATCTGGATGGCAATCGTCTGCTGGATTTAATCAACCAAATTGAATCAGTATTGAAAAAAATGCCCCGTTTACCTTTCTGATATCTAATAGATAAGTAGGTAGGTGTTAAAAATTGTCCGATACCCCCCTTATTAAGGGGGGCAGGGGGGATCAAACCCAAAATCTATCTTCAATTTAATTATAATCAGTTACTTATATTGGATATTCAGATGCGTTAGCCCAGCGTAACGCATTCTCTGATCAGGTTTTCATGAATTGCGCTGTAAATTGAATAAATTAGGATAATCTGGTAGGAATAATGACCACTTCTTTGTCTCGAAGGAAAACAGTTAGCGGCAAACCTTTTTTAAAGTGGGCGGGAGGCAAAACTCAACTGGTTCCCAATATTCTATCTTTGATTAATTCCCAGATTTCTCAAGATTGTCAGTTTAACTACATTGAACCTTTTGTCGGAGGTGGGGCGGTTTTATTCTCAATCTTAAATAATTTTTATCCTGTCCAAAAAGTTATTATTAATGACATCAATCCTGATTTAATCATGGCTTATAATGTTATTAAAAATAATGTCAAAGAATTAATAGTCAAGCTAAAAAAAATTCAGCAGGATTTTTATGAACTTAAAAATCTAGAGGAACAACAAAAGTTTTTTTTGGATAAAAGAATAGAATTTAATTCTCGCAGCTGCGATGACGATATAGAAAAAACAGTTTTGTTATTATTTCTCAATAAAACTTGTTTTAATGGACTTTATAGAGTCAATAGCAAAGGACTTTTTAATGTCCCTTTTGGAAAATATGTCAAACCATTGATCTGCAATGAAGAAAACTTATTAGCTGTCAACCATCATTTACAGAAAGTGACGATCCTACAAGGGGATTTTGTCCAAACCCTAAATTATGCCAATAACAAGACTTTATTTTATTTTGATCCTCCCTATAAACCGATTAAAAAAACATCAGCTTTTACCTCTTATACTAAAGAAGATTTTAACGATGAGGAGCAAATACGATTAAAACAATTTATTGATCGAGTGGATCAGGCTGGTTATAAATTTATTTTAAGCAATTCCGACGTTAAAAACTTTGACTCTGACAACAATTTTTTTGATGATTTATATAAAAATTATAATATTCAACGGGTAAAAGCCCGACGAAATATCAATTCCCAGGGCAATAATAGGGGAGAAATCTGGGAATTACTGATCAATAATTGACAAAAATTAAGCCTAACAGAAAAGAGGACATGAATAAAAATATTTCTTCAAGAGATCGAGGGTGGCAAGCTGTATTCGATAGATATAACTTGCACGATTATGATTTTTGTAATCATCCTTATTTTATTAAGGCTGAACAGATTAAGGCAGCCACAAAACATTTTGAAACTACAGGGGAAAGAGAAGTAAGAATTTTATGTAAACAAGATACAAGAGAAAGCCGTCCAGAAGTTTTTAAAAAGCTAGGATTGTTTATTTTACCAGTCAAGAATGGAGAGTATGTGATATTAAAGGGCGAGGGTTATGTTGATATTCCTATCATAGAAACACCCATACAAAATTATCAAACTTTATTAGATTTTCAATTAGAAACTTCTTTGATAGGTGATTCAGAAATGCAACATCTGGACTTCGCTTACGCATCGAGTCTAATTCGTCACTTTATCAAAGATAATAGCCTAGTATTAACCATTCGTGGTAGAAAATATACCCCTGAATTTACACTAAAAATTAATGATCATGTTCTTAAAATTAAAGGTGTACAAACAGAGGTGGATGCAGGATATGAAGGCAAGAACCAAATTGTCCTGATTGAAGCCAAAAACTTAAGTATAGACAATGTAATTATCAGACAGTTATATTATCCATCTAGACAATGGCAACTGCATACTAAAAAGAAAATTGTTACACTATTTTTTGCTAAGAAATCAAATATATATTATTTATGGAAATTCGAGTTTGAAAATCCAGACAATTATAATAGTATTAAGCTGGTGGACTCAGCGAGATTTGAAATCATAAGCTAAATTTATCGTAGTTCTCATATCAGTTAGACGCAATTAACTCATTGTTGATTAAGCGGATCAGAATCTAGAATGTCTCTCATGAGAACCCTAGAATAAATCGACCATTTTGATCTGCAAAAAATGCCTCGTTTACCCTTGTAATAACATTTTTCAAAACCTGTAGCATACTTATAGAAAAGATAATTAAATCGTCAGCAAGTAATCTTAATTTAGCCTCAATTTTGCTTTTTAAATCGGGTCGGCTTTTAATGATTATCTTAAAAGCTCGTTTAAAGGATGAGCTTAGAATTAATTTAGTCATTGTTTAATTCTGCGATAATATCATCAATGTTTCCCCGAAAGACTTTCCCTTGTTGGTAGTATTGACGCACTTGATGGATATTTTGGGCGATTTCTTCTCGTCTTTTTTCAATTTGTCTATATCGAATAATACTGATTAAATCATCTTGTTCATAGGGAAATTGTTTCCTCGATCGCTTCTTTTGGTAGTCCTCGACGAATATCAGCTAAAGGTTTTAAGCTTTCTTTGACTTCTTCAATGGTTTCTCCTTGACCATTTGCACTTGGGATTTCAGGACAATGCGGGAGGCATTTTTGCGAGGGATTCATGGTTGAAAACCTCCCGATCCTTCTCTTAGTTTAGAGCAGCGGGTTGAACAGTTAGAGAAAACGGTAAAAACCTTAGTAGAAATTCTCCTCGATAAAACTTAAGTCCCACTGAACTTAATCTACAAGACTTTCTTTTTGGATTAATACCTCACCAGCGATCAAACGTTGGGCTGCCGACAGTAAAACACTCTCAATATAGGGCTTGACAAAAAAACCTTTTGCCCCTTTAGCAGCGGCGAGATGCTGCATTTTTTGCGCCCCTTGCGCGGTAACCATCGCTACTGGTATCCCCTGAAGTTGTTCATCCTCTTGCAGACAAGAGAGCAATTCTAACCCATTCAGGCGCGGCATTTCGATATCGCAGAGAATCAGATCACAAGCTAATCCGGCCCGTAATTTTTCCCATGCTTCTAAACCGTCCCGGGCCTGTTCAATGCGATAACCAGCTTTAACAAAAGAAATCGTTAACATTTCTCGCATTATTACCGAATCATCGACAATCAAGACCAGAGGAGAGGATAAAGGCTGATTACGAGCCGCTTTAATACTATCAGCTAGTAACACTTCCCCCGCAATCATTTTTTCAGCTGCCGAGAGTAAATCTCTGTCCGGGCAGGGCTTGGTAAAATAACCACTAGCTCCTAATTTCGCCGCCTCCTTGCGATGAAGGTCCGCTCCTCGGGAAGTCAAGAAAGCCACGGGAATCGCCGCTAATCGGGGGTCTTTTTGCAAATTAGACAGTAATTCCAGGCCATTCATGCGGGGCATCTCGATATCGGAGAAAACGATATCACAGGGCAAACCGCCGCGTAATTTTTCCCAAGCTTCTTGACCATCCCGGGCCTGTTCCACACGATAACCGGCTTTACTAAAGGTTAAAGAGAGCAATTCCCGGACAGTAATCGAATCATCGACAATCAGCACCATAGTCTCGGATTTTTGGCCAGTTCCCACCTCTACGGGGGGGGCTGGTTGGCGCCAAGGACTCCCCTTATCGGTACGCAGACGACCCTGGGCAATGTCGATTAACTCTAACACATCGCCGATGGGCATCACCGTACCATCGCCTAAAACCGTCGCCCCAGCAATCCCAACCGTTTTCGGAATCGGTCCTTCGATCTGTTTGATGACGATTTCCGGTAGCGAGCTTCGGAATCGGTCCTCTGACATGATCACTTGATCTACCTGCACTGCCAAGAGATTATTACCACCGCGCAGGATCACGATCGAAAAAGAGTCTTCCTCCTGTTTGCCGGTGTAAAAACTACCGCGACCGACCCGCCGATTGTAGGAAAGCAACTCGCTCAGGGGTTGGAAAGGTAGTAAAGTATTTTGCCAGAAAACGCAGCGCCGTCCATCCATATCCATTTGGATATCCCTGGGCTGGTAAAAGCTCATCTTCACCTCTTTCACCTCTTCCACCTTTCCCACCTTGACCTCCAGGCTTTTGGGGAGGAGGACTTCTTCCACTTCGTCCCTGGAGAAACCGATGCGCGCACGATCACTAACACAAAAGAGGGCCTTACAGATACTCAGGGTTAGGGGTAAACGGATGGTAAAAGTGGTTCCTTTGCCCAGTACCGAGTCAATAGTAACGGTCCCGCGCACATCGATTACACTGGTACGCACCACATCTAAACCCACCCCACGACCGGAAATACCATCGGCCTGATCTTTGGTACTAAAACCGGGGCGAAAGAGGAGTTCATAGACTTCTTGGGGACTGAGGTGTTGAGCTTCCCGATCGCTGATTAGTCCTTTTTTGATCGCCTTGCGTTTAACCCGATTCGCATCAATACCGGCCCCATCATCACTAACGGTGATCACGGTTTGATTTCCCTGTAGGAATGCCTGGACAGAGATCGTACCGAGGGCAGGTTTCCCCTTAGCCATGCGTTCTTGGGGTGATTCAATGCCGTGGGCGATCGCATTGTTGACCAGATGGGTCATGGGACTAAGGAGATGTTCAAGGAGCATCTGATCGATGAGAACATCACCCCCTTCCACTTTTAATTTGGCTTGTTTATGCAGTTCCAGGGACAGATCGTGAATTGCCCGGGGTAGGTGATCGGCAGTTTCACTAAAGGGAGCCATGCGGGATTTGGTCATCCCTTCCTGTAGTTGGGTGGTAACCTGTCGCAGACTACGCATCACCTGATCGGTTTCATCGACGACAAATTGAAGATCAGAGGCCGATTCTCGCACTCGCACGATCAATTCGATTATATTTTGCGCTTTTTTATGGAAATCATTATCAAACTGGTCGAGATCTAGGGCATCTTGTTTGCCGGTCATAGCCGAATCGCCCTGATTTTCTCCCTTAACTCTACCGTAACCGATGGCACCGCGGGAATTGCGACTAGCCAGCAAAGCCCCTTCTAGGAGGGTTCTTTCATAGAGATCCTGCAGCCAACTGCCCACATCGCTGAGTTTTTGGACTTGGTTAAGCAAATTATCCAAAAAGAGACCCAGGTCCTTCTGTTCCTGTTCAAGGCAATTGCGTTTAACCACCAGTTCCCCGATCAGATTGCTGAGGTTATCCAATTGTTTGATCGGCACCCGCATCGTCTGTTCAAAAGCTTTACTGACAAGGGGACGCCCGTTATTTAACCGTGCTGGTGGACTGAAACTGGAGGCCGGAACTCCTCCCATCACCTGACTGCTTTCTTTGAGGAGTTTTTCTAAATCCTTGAATTTATTCTCTAGGTGGCTTTCTGTGGCAAGTTCCAGTGATTCTAACCGTTGGAGATGTTCCGCCCCAGCCTCCCGTTCCACTGCCGTGGATTCCGAGAGGAGGGCTTCTAGGGATTCAAAGATGTCTGGCAGTGGCGATTGCGCTCGTGGAGTGGGTTTTTCCAGAAAAGCTTCTAAGTCTTCAAGGCTGTCGTAAAAATTGGGGTTGCTGATGGTTATAATTGCTTCTGAGTCCCGGACTGCTGCATTTTCTAACAGCCGAGATTCCAGATCATCCCCATCTTCTGCTTCTGACTTTGGCGCAGGCCTACGGGTAAAATAAAGATCATTAGTGGCGGCTTCTTCCCAATTGATGCTACCGCCAAAAAGTTCCCGTAATTCCCGTTCTGAGGGCAAGGAAGACGGGGTTTGGCCAAGAGAAGCCCCAGACCTGGCTGCCGGAGAGGAACTCTGCTCAAATAAAAAGCTGAGTTCGTCTAGAGCCTCCTCACCGTCGCTGTCTTTGTCTTCTAAACTCTCTAACAACTGTTCGAGATCTTCGTTAAAGAGATGATCCGAGTCGGGTTTCATCATGATTTGCTTCCTGCCAAGTCTTCCTTTTTGGTCAACCAATACGCTCTCTCTAGCTTCAGGTTACCCAGAATTCTACCCGATAACTTCATCCACTAGCAATTTTTTTATGGCTAATCAAACTCTTGGACTCGATCGACAATTTTATTCCTATTATCAATCTATCTGTCTGCGAGAACCCCCGATTTTAGCTCAGTTACGTCAAGAAACTGCCTCTCAACCCCTGGCAGTCATGCAGATTGCCCCCGAACAAGGTCAGTTTATGGCTTTTTTAGTACAGGCGATCAGGGCGAAAAAAACCCTAGAAATAGGGGTTTTTACCGGTTATAGTTCTCTAGTGGTGGCCTTAGCTTTACCCCCGGAAGGCAAGCTGATCGCCTGTGATCTAAGCGAAGAATATACCAGTATAGCCCGCCGTTATTGGCAGCAGGCCGGTGTCGCCGCTAAAATCGATTTAAGAATTGCCCCAGCCCTGGAGACTTTAGATCAATTAATCGCCGCAGGAGAAAGTAATAGTTTTGATTTTGTCTTTATCGATGCCGATAAAAGTAATTATGATCGCTACTACGAACAGGCGTTACAATTGGTCAGAACGGGCGGAATTATCGCTATCGATAATGTCTTTTGGTCGGGACGGGTAGCAACGGACGATAACACCGATAATCGCACCAAAATTATCCGTTCACTTAATGCCAAAATTCAGCAGGATGAACGGGTAAATATCAGTATTATTCCTATTGGTGATGGTTTGACCCTAGCCATGAAAAAGTGAAGAAGTGGAGGAGAGTAGAAAAGCTTTTGCTCTTAACAATCAGGGTTTATTTTTATTGTCTAAATTTAGTCACCAGTCCAAAACCACCCACGACAAAGCTAAGTAATAGGGCAAAATTAACTTCTTGGTTACGATAGGCACTCATGCAAGAGACAGTTAGATAAGCTTAGACGCACTTAAGTTACATATCTTGATAATTCAAAAAACTCTCAACCGCTTATTCCTCCTGCCTTGCTAAAACGCATCTTAGATGCGTTTTAGCTTATCTGTAATTAATTAATTGTGTCTCGCTACTTATAAGTACCTAAGCAAAATTAATTACACATATCTAACCACCTCTTGCCTCTTGCCCCTTGCCTCTTGCCTATCTTCACTAGGAAATTAATTTTGCACGACTACTTATCTCTTAAGATAGTTGACAAAAAATTATAGCTGAGAATGACAGCACCAAATTATCAGTTCAACGGAGAGGGTGGGATTTGAACCCACGTTAGGTGTGACCCTAAAGCAGATTTCGAGTCTGCCGCATTCAACCACTCTGCCACCTCTCCACAGGGTTTGAGTCTGGATTATCATTTTAACAGATTACTTGCCCTAGGATTGATTTTTTTTGATCGACCTCTTGCCTAATTGATTTTTGAGGGTTTAAAAACGTCAAAAATAAGGATTAAGTGGCATAAAATATCTAAATAGACCATTTAATTGATTATTATTCACTCGTAATTCTCCTGACGACCGACTACTGACCACTGACTCCTCACCAACCACGACAATTTTTGATTTTTACCAGAGGTCCGATGAATCAAGCTCCTTTTCTTCCAGTTAACCATCCCCGGCCTAACTTTCTCCACTGGTTAGGGAGTCTCTGGAAATTTTCCCGTCCCCATACGATTATCGGCACTTCTTTCAGTGTTTTAAGTCTGTATTTAATTGCTTTAGGCAATATTAGCGATTTTTTTAGCCATTGGTCGGTTTTATTGCTCACTTGGGCTGCTTGTCTTGCGGGTAATGTCTATATCGTCGGTTTAAATCAGTTGGAAGACATCGACATCGATAAAATCAATAAACCCCATCTTCCCCTAGCCAAGGGCGAATTTTCTCGGTTAACAGGCGGGTTAATCGTGGGTTTTAGCGGTATTTTAGCAATTATACTGGCTTTTATCGGTGGTTTTTGGCTGTTAATCACCGTGGGGATTAGTTTACTCATCGGTACGGCCTATTCCTTGCCACCAGTGCGTTTAAAACGCTTTCCCCTCTGGTCCGCCTTCTGTATTTTTACCGTCCGGGGTGTCATCGTCAATTTAGGTCTTTTTCGCCACTACAACACAGTTATTAATCAAAATCAGTCTATCTATCCCTCGATCTGGGTTTTAACAGCTTTTGTTCTCGTTTTCACCGTTGCGATCGCTATTTTTAAGGATGTTCCTGACCTAGAAGGCGATCGCATTTACCAAATTACCACTTTTACCCTCCTTCTCGGTCCTCAAAAAATCTTAATAATTTCCCTCTTGACAATTTCGCTGTGTTATGCAGGGATGATTGCCGTCGGCCTCTTGGGGATAACAGGAATTAATTCTTCTCTGGCCATTGTCGCCCATCTGCTCCTACTTCTTCTTCTTTGGTGGCGTAGTCGCGGAGTAAATTTAGAAGATAAAAGCGAAATCAGCCGATTTTACCAATTTATTTGGAAATTATTCTTCCTAGAATACCTTATATTCCCCCTAGCTTGTTTACTGTGAAAATATCTCCTTTTTTAGCGGCGATTCCCTTACTTTGGCTAAGTGGTACAAGCGCACCTAGTCAAGAAACCATAGAGCCGCAATTATTAACCGGCAATCTTCGTTTAACCCTGAAACATGGCGTTTGGAAACTGTGGCAAGATAAACCCGTTTATCAATATCTTACCCTAGATTTAAGATGCGATCGTGCCGTTTGTCAGCCATCGGTGTGGGGATACGCACCCAAATTTAACAAAGAAGTGGATCACCAAGGTACGGTAAAAACGATTAAATTAGACAATGCTTGGCGATTACAGGTGAAAATGAACATTCAAACTCACCCTTGGCAAGCGGAAGTCAGGGAAGCTATCTATAATATCGAAATTGTCCCCTACCAAGACCAACTTATCGGCAGTTATCAAGGTACTTTAGGGGGAAGAAGACTACAAAACACAGTTAATGGCACAATTTCCCCTTTATGGCCTAATCCTGTCCCTAATCACCAACCCCTACAACCGCGAGAACATCCCCGTTTAATCTTTCGCAAGTCAGAATTAACTAATCTCAGAGAAAAAGCGAAAACTCCCATCGGTCAAACTATTATCGCCCAATTAAACAACAGTTTACAGGAAAAAATTTATTACGATGGTTATGTGCCTAATGGGGGTTATCATGCCACAGGTCATTGTTTTTTAGCAATTTTAAATCAAGATAGAAAATCAGCAGAAACCGCCTGGGAAATTCTCGAAAAAACCCGTAAAAATCGGGGCAGGAGAATCTTAGAACAATCGCCAATTGTCGCCGGAGTCGCTCTCGCCTACGATCTTTGTTATGATTTTTGGGGAGAAAAGCGCCAACGGGAAATTACTGGCTGGTTATTCAGTGAAAGTAAAAAACTTCTCAAAGGTGATTCACCCAAAAATGGCTGGAATGGAGACGCAGTTAGTAACTGGAATGCGCGGGCCAGAGGTGCGGCAGGTTTAGCCAGTTTAGCGATTCTCAAGGAAGATGTACCAGCCGATCCTCTCTATTCTCCCTCTGCACAGGTGGAAATGGCCAAACGTCACATCGAACGCTATTTTACCACAGCTATCGGCGATCGAGGATTTGGCACGGAGGGAGATTTATACAGCACCGAACCCATGGTTCTCGCTGTTTTTCCTTTTCTGCAAGGGTATCGAAATAGTCTCGGATTAGACTTAGTAGCTGGTTCCCCGGCAGCCCAATTAATCCCCCATTATTTAACCAGAATTGTCCCTAAGAATGGTCAATTATTGATTCCTGCTTATGGCAGACATCAGATGTTTGTAGGAGTATCTTTATTAACTATCGGATTGGGAATTACCGATAAATCATTGCTACCAGCAGTAAAATGGCGATTACAAGGTCAAGAAAAACAACTTTTTCACCCCCATTATCCTCATATTGCCCCTTTTCTTCTCGCTGCTTATCCATCTAATCTTATTCCAGAAAATCCCGAACGCCAACTTTCCCGCGTTTTAGTTGATCAACAAAAGGGATTTTATACTTTTCGTAATCGGTGGCAAAATGAAGAGGATTTTGTCGCTAGTATCTATCTCAAACAGCAACCTTTTGTGGGGGGATGGTCTTTTCCCGATGTCGCTAGTGTGAGAATTTGGGGATTAGGAGGACATTGGGCGAGTTTTGAGGGGTCAAAAGGCGACTGGAATTCGGAAAATACCGTTACTTTCCCGAAAACACCGCCTTGGCGACAGGCAAAACCGATATCTTTTCAATCTAGTCCCGATGGTTCGGGAGTAATTACCTTAAAAACTGATAAAATCAGGGTTAAAAGAGCTAATCCACCCTTCGGCTCCGCTCAGGGTGAACCCGCAGAAGTCGCTCTAGTTCGCTCTTTCGCCGTCGATTACGGTCTTTCCTCTGGTTCTCCCGGATTATTCGTCTTGATGGATAAATTATTAGGTAAAGTCGAGCAACCAGAATTTATTAATAAAACTTGGGTGATGAATACCCAGGGAAATGTCACTCTCGGAAAAAATAGTTTTACTATCACTCAAAATCGGGCAACTATGCAGGGAACTTTTATCACTCCCGTGACTTTAAAAGTCGAGAAAACTAATACAGGTCAGCGCATTTTAGCCACGGGTAGCGAGGAATTTTTTCTGGTGATGACCGTGCAGAAAAGTCGTCCCCCAGCAGTTAAAATTATCGGTAAGGGATTAGATGCGATCGTGGAAATTGGCTTCCAGGAAATCTCAATTATCGACGGTGCAGTTAGATTAAAAAATATGAATTTTCAAGAGCCATAAAAATTGGCAAGTGACCCAAGACAAGTTAACAGTTGTCAAGGAGCATTGGTCAAAATGATAACTATTCGAGCAATTATTGATGATATAATCAAGATAGCCGACCAAAATAGCCACTAAATTCAGAACTATCTAGAATTGCATCTATAATTTCCGACTAACTAAACTATGACTAAATATTATCAAATCACCGTTCACAATCGTCAGACGGGCGAAAAAATTACCACCACCGTTGCCGAGGATAACTATATACTCCACAGTCTGGAAAAACAGGGCTATCAATTACCCTTTTCCTGTCGCAATGGAGCTTGTACCAGCTGCGCGGTCAGGGTATTATCAGGAGATATCCACCAACCAGAAGCGATCGGACTATCGCCAGAATTAAAAGCCAGAGGTTATGCTTTACTTTGTGTTAGTTATGCCCGCAGCGATATGGAAGTAGCCACCCAAGACGAAGATGAAGTCTATGAACTGCAATTCGGTCGCTTTTTTGCTCGTGGCAAAGTGCGTTTTGGTTTACCCTTAGATGAAGAATAGATTAGGGATTAATCGTGCCAGATACCAGCAGCCAATTAGAAAAATACCTAGACATTGCCAGCGAAGCCGCCCTAGCGGCGGGAACAATTATCCTCGATAATTGGTGTAAAATCGAGATAATAGAAGAAAAAGGGCGATCAGGCGATTTAGTGACGGAAATAGATCGTCGAGCAGAAAGAGAAATTCTCAAAATTATTAGCCGTCACTTTCCCGAACATGGGATTTTAGCGGAAGAATCGGGAAAAATGCCAGGGACGGACAGCGACTATCTCTGGGCGATCGATCCTCTCGATGGAACCACCAACTATGCCCACGGTTATCCCGTATCCGTCGTCTCCATCGGACTACTGATCGCAGGGATAGCAGCAGTGGGAGTTATCTATAACCCCTTTAGAAAGGAACTATTTCGGGCAGCCAGGGGTTTAGGGTCCACCCTGAACCGTCGTCCCATCCATGTCTCCCGGACGAGTGAACTAGAAAAAAGTTTACTGGTGACGGGTTTTGCCTACGATCGCTGTCAAACCCAGGATAATAATTATGCCGAATTCTGTTATCTGACCCATCTGAGCCAAGGCGTACGCCGGAGCGGTTCCGCTGCCAAAGACTTAACCGATGTGGCCTGTGGGCGCTTAGATGGTTATTGGGAACGAGGGATTAATCCCTGGGATATGGCCGCGGGAATTATTCTGATCGAAGAAGCTGGGGGTAAAATTAGCGCCTATGATGAGAGTCCTTTTAGGATGGAAACGGGGCGAATTCTGGCCACTAACGGACAGATTCACACCCCCTTAAGCCAAGCTCTGCAAAAAGCTGCCTCTTGGAGGTTTCAGTTTGAATCCTTTTAATATTTAGGGTTGGCTGAATATCAGCATAAGCTTTGCTAGAAAAGGGTTTGGGGACTTTTTCCCCCAAAAAGTGCCAGAAACAAACGTTGAGAAATCGAGCCGAGGGACTCAAAACCCTGGCACTTTCCGGAGGCGAACGCAAAGCACTCGCTATGCGAGAACGCAAAGGGTGCCGCTTCCAGGCGCGCGAGGTCATTCTGTTATTCTGACTTCCCCCACCGACGACCGGCGGCCGACGACCGACTCCTAACTCCACCAACAAACTTTTTCAGCAAACTCTATTTATGGCGTTATCATTTTGATTAGAGATAGGAGCCGCTGTATGACTTTTCCAATTTCCCAGGGGTTGTTTCAATTTGATTTAATCGATCACTTCGCTATTTTAGGAGTCTCGATCGATGCCGAGCATCAGGAGATTCGCCAGCGTTACTTAAAAATCGCCCATAAACTCCATCCCGATACCTGTCGCACTTACACCCCCGCCGAAAGGGAACAGGCTCATCATTTACTCTCAAAATTAGTTAACCCTGCCTACGAACATCTCGGCCGCAACCCGTCTCGCGAAGAATTTCGCCTTGTTTTAACAGAAATGGGCAAGGCAATGGCGAGGGATTCGGGTAAAATCACCATCAGTAGCGAACCGGCTAGAAAACTAGCCCAATCTAGCGCTAACCATGAATTAGCCTATCAAAAAATCCTGCAATCTTTGGCGATCGATCAATATACCGCCCTAGAAAATGCCTATCAGAAAATCGCCCAACTCAGTGAACTCAATCTGGTTTATCTGATGTTAACCGAAGGTCAGGGCAACAAGAAAACCACCCGGAAAGTCTTTATCTCCCAAGGCAATCCTAACCAGTCCGAGTTAGTCGGGGCTACTGTCCCCACGGCAGCCCGGGCTAAAGCCAAGGAATCGCCACTAGAAGCCTATATTCGCCGCGCTCAAGCCTCTCTTGACCAAAATAATCCCGCCCAAGCTTTGCGAGAATTGCGCGATGCCCTGCGGCAAGAACCGGATAACGGCATCTGTCACGCCCTGCTCGGTTTAGCCTACCTGCGACAAAATCAACCCTCCATGGCCCGGGTTCATATCAATCGCGCCTGGCAAACCAGCCCCCAAGATGCGACGGTGATTAAGTGTAAACAGGAACTAGATAAAGTAGTTAATCCTAATATTGAAGTGCAACATCAGAATGGACAAAAAGGGGAAGGAGATCGCAATAGCGGTTTTTGGTCTCGATTTGGTGGTAAAAAGAAATAGGACTGACCAGTGCCACCGATTTTGATTAGCAAACTCCCATGATTCATCAACCCCCGGCGGGGACCAGGGATTTATTACCCCTAGAAGTTACCCAAAAAGGCTGGATTAACGATCGCCTTCAGTCTGTCTTTCAGCGTTGGGGCTATCAAAGGATCGTCACCTCCACCATTGAATGGCTCGATACCCTCACCGCAGGCGGTGCGATCGATCCCACCACCGTAATCCAACTCCACGGGGATAGCCAAGGACTATCGGGATTACGCCCTGAATTAACCGCTTCCATTGCCCGTAGTGCCGTCACCCGCATGAGTGGGGAGTCCTATCCCCAACGTCTCTGTTATCGGGCTAACGTTTTTCGTCGCCCTAGCGCCAGTTATCACGGTCGTCAAGTGGAATTCTATCAAGCGGGGGTAGAACTGCTCTTTTCTGGCGGTTTACTAGCTGATGCCGAGATTTTACTGCTCCTGGCCGACTGTTTCGATAGTTTGGCCGTCCCTAACTGGCAGATTATTTTAGGAGAAGCGGGTTTGACTCGTTCCCTACTTTCCCCTTTTCCAGGTCCCTTGCGGGAACAGGTGAAACGCTGTTTAGCCCTCCTGGACTACGTTAGCCTCGAAAATCTTCCCTATCCCAACGAAATCCTCCGGCAGCAAGCCCGACAATTATTTCATCTGCGCGGTAATCCTGAGGATGTCCTCGCACAAGTGGCAGTATTAGCCCAGGAAGAATCGGCCCAAAAAGCCGTTAATAACCTTAAATCCCTAGTCGAGCTGCTTAATGCTGATCGCTCTGGTCCTTTCCCCCTAATTCTCGATTTAAGTCTGATTCAAACCTTTGATTACTACACTGGCATCGTTTTTAAAGCGGTTAGTTATCACCAGCAAAATCTCAGTATTTTAGGCCAGGGCGGACGCTATGATCAATTATTGGGCGTTTTTCATCCCCAGGACCAATCGGCTCCGGGTATCGGTTTTTCCCTGAATATCGAAGAACTGCACGAAAGTTTATTATCAGGGCAGACTTTACCCAGTAAAGCTCCTCCCCTCGACTGGTTACTTATCCCTTTGGGTAATAACGCCCAGATAGCGACTTTTAGTAAAGCTCGCTCTCTTCGCAACGGTGATCCTAATCTGAGAGTGGCGATCGATTTAGGTGGTCGCAGCGAGGCACAAATTCGTACCTATGCCCGCGATCGGATGATTAAAAATCTCGCCTGGGTGCAAGAAGATGGTTCCGTGATCGAAGAATCTCTCTAAAAGGTGGCAAAAGCGGCGGAAATACTGCCTTCTGCCCGCTGCTATAGGACTCTATCTAGGGTTTGCGGCAAAAAGTACGGGGGAAGCATTCGGGCAATAACCTATCGGTGAAACCGTAGATTTTTTATCCGAATGCTTCACCCCTACAGGACGCGGGCCGATGAAGACGCAAGGTTTTGAAGCACGATTCTCTCAAAATCTTGCACCTGTTTCGCGAGAAAAGCCACAAAACCCTTACCTTGCCTACATTTCACCTTTATTCAGCAAACCCTATCTAAATTGGAGCAAGAGGACTCCCGTTACACCGCCCCCGCGGTTAGCGGGAGATGAATTGCGACCAGTAAAAAAGACTAACAGGATAGCGTTTCCTTAGACGGAGTAGCTTGATTCTCAACATATTTTTTGGCTCTTCTCGACTTTGTGTGGTAATTTTTGCTTATGGAATCGTGAAATACCTATCAAGCAAGACTTTTAGCTCTATTTTGACGTTCGGCGACGCTCAGTCGAGCGGCGGAAGAAACTAGAAAATATCAGTATAGACCTCGTTCCCACACATAAACCAGAAGAGCCGTTCAAAAAACTTTATAATAACCCCCATTAATACCCACTGAAACCATAATAAATCATAAGCAAAAATCAATGTTAATAATCGATTCTAATCTATACCAGAGATGAACGTGGGTTGGGTTAAAGCATGAAACCCAACGCTGACGGCGATGATTGAGCCGCTTCTTGGCATGGTAACGACTAGGACTGTCCCAAGTGCGGGAAACGGCGATTTTAAAATTTTCACCCTTTATTCAGGAAAAAATCATGTCAACTCCTTTTTTGGTCAAAGATATCCTTCCCGGTGCCTTTAACTCCTACCCCAAATATCTGACGGCATTATATAGTTTTACCAATAAATGTTAGAACAAAGATGTAGATGTAGGTTGCTCTAATGGGAAGTTTTGTGACGACAAGTAGCATTGATGATATTTATGGGGAATAATGAATCTAGAGGATCGCCTAACTTTCCAATTGGTAGCGACTCGCCATGAAACAACCAACCGCCAATTATGATGAACCCTGGAAAGAAGCATTAACCGAGTATTTTGAAGCGTTTTTATACTTTTTCTTTCCCGAAGTTCACCCAGAAAACGGGTTTCTTGAAGAAACCCGTTTTCTGGACTTGTGGCCATCGCCTTCTCGCCATGACCCGCTAAAATTGTCATTGTGAGGGAGTAATTGAGAGACAATCTTCAGAAACCCGTTTTCTGGACTTATGGCGAATCACCTGAATCAGTGAACAGTTGTTAGCCTTTTGGTAACTGATTCAGGTAATTGCATTTGCGTCTCTTGGTTATAATTCACAAACAGGCTATAATGTTAGTAAAACAACGTTAATCTCTAAGGTTTATCAATGACTCAAATATTGATCGAAATTCCCGACGAATTAATATCTCGTTTGCAAGAACAAAAATCCTCGGTTCAAGAGATTGTTATCAAAGCTTTGGAAAATTATGTTCAAGCTGAATTACCAGATATTACTAAGACTCGTACTTGGGAACTTTGTGGAAGTTTAGAAATTGTCCAACCTGAGCCTAAATATATTATCGGACAAGATAATCGGGGTCAAGTTGTAACTAACTACGCTGAAAACATCGATGAAATTATTTATTAAAAATTGTGGACAAAGAAATTATTGTTGATACTTCTGCTTTAATTGCCTTTTTTGTCAAATCTGAAACTCATCACGAAAGCGCTCAAAAATATTACTTGGAAAATCCTCATAATAATTGGATTATTCTGGAATCGGTATTCGATGAAACTGTTACTTGGATTCGGAGCAAGGTATCTAGTCGAGCCTCAATCCAAGTGGGTCAAATACTAAGAGAAGATCATCGTTATATCAATGTGTCAGATAGCGATGATCTGGCAACATGGGAAGCTTTCTGTAAGTACAATGATAAAAAATGGAGTTACACAGATTGTTCTATTTTAGTTATGGCTCATCGTTTACAAATATTTAAGGTATTCGCTTTTGATGATCATATTCGTCAAATGGCAGGATTAGGAATTGTTTGTGTCCCATAAACTAATAAAAATACAATTTATGAACGTCGTTCAGATTGCATATCTTGCAACAACCCACGAAACTGAGAAAATGGGGTTTTTCAAGAAACCATGAGAAAACGCCTATTTAGAAACCCGTTTTCTGTAAATTTTTGTTATATCCCCCTTGAAAAATTGGCGATTGTTTGCACAAAATAGTCGAAGTCATCCTTTGCGGTCAATGTCATGACTTCTACCCTGTTGCCGAGCCTTCCTGCTGTTGACGATGTTTTCTTCAATTTTGCTCAATCTGATGGCTTGAGTCAAGTTAATCAGGTGAATAGTGCGAGAAATCAGGGTTTAACCGCACCCGAATTAAATACTGTAGTCTTCCTCGATGCTGGTGTTACCGATTATCAAACCCTACAAGCTGGGGTAATTCCAGAAGTCGCCACCGTTATTCTCTCTGCCAATCAAGACGGAATCGAACAAATATCCGCTTTTTTACCACAAAATCCCCAGATTACCACCATTCACCTCTATTATTAAATCGGTGCGTTACGCTATCGCGCTTCATAGCCTAGGAGTAAGCAAACAACTCCAATGAACCCAACAACCGCCAATTATGATGAACCTTGGAAAGAAGCATTAACCGAGTATTTTGAAGCGTTTTTACATTTCTTCTTTCCTGAAGTTCACCAACTAATTGATTGGACAAAAACTCCCGAATCCCTGGAAAAAGAACTCAAACGGATTACCGCTTCAGCTAAGACAAAAAAACGTTTCGCTGACAAACTCTATAAAGTCTGGTTACTCAGGGGTGAAGAAGTCTGGATTTTGATTCATATTGAAATTCAAAGCCAGTACGAAGAAAATTTCCCTCAGAGGATGTATATTTATAACTATCGGGCCTTTGATTTGTATCAGAAACCAGTTATCAGTCTCGCTATATTAGGAGATGAACGAGTAAATTGGCGACCAGATTCCTATAATTATACTATCGCTGGCTGTGAAGTGAGTTTGAAATTCCCAACGGTTAAATTACTGGACTATGAGGAAAGATGGACAGAACTAGAAGCAAGTAGCAATCCCTTTGCTATAATCGTCATGGCACACCTGAAAACAAAAGCGACTACTGGGAAGCTGCCAGAACGGGAACAGTGGAAGTGGAGGTTAATCAGGGGATTATATGAAAAGGAGTTCGAGAGAGAACAGATAATTAAACTGTTTGAAATCATCGACAATATGATGACTTTATCCCCTGAATTGCAGTCAAGTTTAGAGAGTAAAATCAAACAATTTGAGGAGGAAAGAACCATGCCTTTAATGAGTAATATGGAGTTACGAGGGATAGAACGCGGTAAAGAAATAGGCAAGGAAATTGGTAAGGAAATAGGTAAGGAAATTGGAGCGTTAGAAAATGCTCGTAACTATGTTAAAACGGTGCTGAAAACGCGATTGGGTGATATTCCAATAGAAATTGAGCAAGCTGTGGATAAAATTTCTGTATTATCGATTTTAGACGAGTTACTGAAATCGGCATTAACCGTTAATTCTTTTGATGAGTTGCATCAACTTTTAGAACAATAGTCTCAGTAATTTTCTTCTCCAATGAACCCAACAACCGCCAATTATGATGAATCCTGGAAAGAAGCATTAAGCGAGTATTTTGAAGCGTTTTTACATTTCTTCTTTCCTGAAGTTCACCAATTGATTGATTGGACAAAAATTCCCGAATCTCTAGAAAAAGAACTCAAACGGATTACCGCTTCAGCAAGGACAAAAAAACGTTTTGCTGACAAACTCTATAAAGTTTGGTTACTCAGGGGTGAAGAAGTCTGGATTTTGATTCATATTGAAATTCAAAGCCAGTACGAAGAAAATTTCCCTCAGAGGATGTATATTTATAACTATCGGGCCTTTGATTTGTATCAGAAACCAGTTATCAGTCTCGCTATATTAGGAGATGAACGAGTAAATTGGCGACCAGATTCCTATAATTATACTATCGCTGGCTGTGAAGTGAGTTTGAAATTCCCAACAGTCAAATTACTGGACTATGAGGAAAGCTGGTCAGAACTAGAAGCAAGTAGCAATCCCTTTGCTATAATCGTCATGGCACACCTGAAAACAAAAGCGACTACTGGGAAGCTGCCACAACGGGAACAGTGGAAGTGGAGGTTAATCAGGGGATTATATGAAAAGGAGTTCGAGAGAGAACAGATAATTAAACTGTTTGAAATCATCGACAATATGATGACTTTATCCCCTGAATTGCAGTCAAGTTTAGAGAGTAAAATCAAACAATTTGAGGAGGAAAGAACCATGCCTTTAGTAAGTAATATGGAGTTACGAGGGATAGAACGCGGTAAAGAAATAGGCAAGGAAATTGGAGCGTTAGAAAAAAGCCGCGATGACATAAAAACAGTTTTAACCGTGCGGTTTGGACAGATTTCTTCAGAAATTGAAGAGATAATCGGCAAAATGACTAACCCTACTATCTTAGAAGAGCTACTAAAATTAGCAGCTACCGCTAATTCTCTCGCAGAATTTAGGCAGTCTTTGGCAAAAATCCAATAATCTTATCCAATATCTAGAAAACGGGTTCCTTTAAGAAACCCGTTTTCTGTAAATTTTTGTTATATCCCCCTTGAAAAATTGGCGATTGTTTGCACAAAATAGTCGCATTAATCTTTTGCGGTCAGTGTCATGACTTCTACCCTGTTGCCGAGCCTTCCTGCTGTTGACGATGTTTTCTTCAATTTTGCTCAATCTGATGGCTTGAGTCAAGTTAATCAGGTGAATAGTGCGAGAAATCAGGGTTTAACCGCACCCGAATTAAATACTGTAGTTTTCCTCGATGCTGGTGTTAGCGATTATCAAAGTCTCCAAGCTGGGGTAATTCCAGAAGTCGCCACGGTTATTCTCTCTGCCAATCAAGACGGAATCGAACAAATATCCGCTTTTTTACCACTGTTGAAACCTCAGATTTGTCGGAGTTGCAGACATCTGGGGTTTTTCAGCCAGATATACCCTTCTTTGCCGGCTTAAGTACCTAAGCAAAATTAATGACACAAATCTAACCCCCCCCCTTGCATGAGTGCCTTTCTTCACCAGGAAATTTATTTTGCACCACCACTTAATTGTTTAATTTTCACCCTTTATTCAGGAAAAAGTCAGTCATGTCAATTCCTTTTTTAGTTAAAGATATCAACCCCGGTGCCTTTAACTCCTACCCCAAATATCTGACGGCGCTGGGCAATACCCTGTACTTCCAAGCCTTTGACGGCGTGAACGGCTTTGAATTGTGGAAAAGCGACGGCACGGCCGCCGGTACGGTTCTGGTCAAAGATATCGCCCCCGGTTTCTCTTGGTCTTCCCCCCGCAATTTAACGGCAGTGGGCAGTACCCTGTTCTTCACTGCCAGTGACGGCGTGAACGGTAATGAATTATGGAAGAGCGACGGCACGGCGGCTGGTACGGTTCTGGTCAAAGATATTTTTCCCGGTTTATCTGGTCCCTCCCCCAGCAGTCTGACCGCAGTGGGCAATACCCTCTTTTTCACTGCCAATGACGGGGTTAACGGTAATGAATTATGGAAGAGCGACGGCACGGCAGCTGGTACGGTTCTGGTCAAGGATATCAACCCCGGTTCCGCTCCTACCCCCCCCCCCCAATCTCTGACGGTAGTGGGCAACACCCTGTTCTTCAATGCCTATGACGGCGTGAACGGCTTTGAATTGTGGAAAAGCGACGGCACGGCCGCCGGTACGGTTCTGGTCAAAGATATCCGCCCCGGTTCCTCTTGGTCCTACCTCCGCTATCTGACGGCAGTGGGCAACACCCTGTTCTTCGCTGCCAATGACGGCGTGAACGGTCTTGAATTATGGAAAAGCGACGGCACGGCGGCCGGTACGGTTCTGGTCAAGGATATCAACCCCGGTTCCTCTGGCTCCTACCCCCGCAATCTAACGGTGATGGGCAACACCCTCTTTTTCACTGCCGATGACGGGGTTAACGGTAATGAATTGTGGAAGAGCGACGGCACGGCCGCCGGTACGGTTCTGGTCAAGGATATCAACCCCGGTTCCTCTGGCTCCTACCCCCGCAATCTAACGGTGATGGGCAATACCCTCTTTTTCGCTGCCGATGACGGGGTTAACGGTAATGAATTGTGGAAGAGCGACGGCACGGCCGCCGGTACGGTTCTGGTCAAGGATAAGGATATCAACCCCGGTTCCTCTACGTCCAACCCCAGCAATCTAACGGTGATGGGCAATACCCTCTTTTTCGCTGCCGATGACGGGGTTAACGGTAATGAATTGTGGAAGAGCGACGGCACGGCGGCCGGTACGGTTCTGGTGTCCGACATCCGCCCCGGTTCCAAAGACTCCATCCCCGGCAATCTAAAGGTAGTGGGCAGCACCCTGTACTTCACTGCCGATGACGGCGTGAACGGTCGGGAATTGTGGGCCGTGAGTACCCCCACCCTCGCCATTGCCGCCACCAATGCCAATCAAACCGAAGGGAATAGAGGCAGTAAAGCTTTCACTTTCACCGTCACTCGTTCGGTTAATACCACGGGAACCAATAACGTCAACTGGGCAGTTACCGGCAGCGGCAGCAATCCTGCCAATGCCACTGATTTTGTTGGGGGAATCTTACCGTCAGGAACCGAGAGTTTTACGACGGGGCAAACCTCAAAAGTAATTACTGTTAACGTTCAGGGGGATACAACGGTAGAACCGAACGAAAACTTTACCGTCACCCTCTCCAATCCCACCAACGGTGCTACCATTACCACCGCTACTGCTACGGGAACCATCAATAATGATGACTTTATCGGTACTTCTGGTCCGGACACCCTTGCGGGAACCTCTGGAGCAGATGCCCTGACTGGATTAGATGGTAACGATACTTATACGGTAAATGATGCCGGGGATTTGGTCATTGAAGCTCTCAACCAGGGAACCGATACCGTGCAAGCTTCCATTTCCTATACCCTTCCTGACAACGTGGAAAATCTCCTTCTCACTGGTACTGGTAATTTTAATGGCACGGGTAATGGCTTAAATAACCAGATTACAGGGAATAGTGGCAATAATAGCCTCAATGGTGCTGCTGGAATCGATACTTTAACCGGTGGGGTGGGGACAGACATCTTCATCTTCCAATTTAGTCAGTCCACCTCGACAGCCCTAGACCGAGTTACGGATTTTGCCATTGGTACTGATAAAATTGACCTGCTTAGTCAAGCTGGTGCGGCCATTAATGCCCCGGTCGCTTTTACCCGGGCAACAGATAGCACCACGACCAATATTAACACCATTGTTACTAACGTCTTTACCGATGCTAATGGGGCAACAGCCGGAAATCAAGCTCTCGGAATTAACAGTGCTGTTTTAGTGCGGGACAATAGTTCTTCTACTTACCTGATTATCAACGACGGTACGGCGGGTTTCCAAAGTGCTAATGATTTGGTGATTAATCTGACTGGGTTAACGGGTACTTTACCGGCGCTCGGCACTATTGCGGTCAATAGTTTCTTTGTCTAAATTAATGGGGGGGGATTAATTCTCCCCTTTTAATGCTCCCGTTCAAGTAATTTTGATACAAAAAAAGTTAAGAGGCTCTTCTCGACTTTGTGTTATAAGTAGCTGGTTATAGCGTTTTTCAGTCTGCTGAGGTACAAAAGTTATGGGTTTTAGGCAAAAGGCAAGAGGCAAAAGGCAAAAGGGAAGAAAAACAAGTGTACCTCACTAGCTTAGGAAACGCTATATAATTAAATTAAAAATGGATTTTGCCTCTGATCCCCCCTTAGTCCCCCCTTGATAAGGGGGCATCTGATAATTTTTAACGCCTACCTACTTAATTTTTGCTTATGAAACCGTGAAATACCTATCAAGCAAGACTTTTAGGGCTATTTTGACGTTCGGCGATGCCTTCGGCGTGAGATCAGTCGAACGCTCAGTCGAGCCGAGGAAGAAACTAGAAAATATCAGTATAGACCTCGTTTCCACACATAAACCAGAAGCTCCCAAATACTGATGGGCAGTCAGGAGTTTAAGCTTGTGGAGAGACTGTAAGACTCGTTGGGATTCGTCTCAAAAAGCAGGTTTCTGTGAAGCAAGAATCTCCCATCACACAGCTTGGCATTGTGATGGCGAGAGTGTCAAAATTGTGTTCAATTACCCGTCATCCCAGTCATGCCTTCCAGCGGTCAAGTGAAATCGATTTTTTTTCTTATCCTCTTTCTCCTCAGTATTCTAGGGGGTATTCTACTGGCTTCGCTACTTAAAGAACCAGCGATCGCGCAATCTCCCTCCTCGGATACAGTGCTGAATCGTTATCAAATTGGACAGCAAACCTATCTAGAAAATTGTGCCACTTGCCATATTGCCATTCCTCCCAGCATCCTACCCAGTCAAACTTGGAAAAAAATCCTAGAAAACCCTAATTCTCACTATGGTATCCGTTTAAAACCAATTGTTGGCATTACTCAGCGTCTTATCTGGGATTATCTCAGTTATTCTTCCCGCCCTCTTACCCAGACTACTTTCGTTCCCCTCTTAATTGAACAGTCCACCTATGTAAAGGTTTTGCATCCTAGGGTCAATTTACCCACTCCTATGGGTCATACCACCTGTGTCACCTGTCATCCCAACGCTTCCCGCTACGATTATCAAACCCTTACCCCCATCTGGGATGATGCAGCCTGATCAGTTATCAGTTTTCAGATGTGAGTTTTTAGTTCACTGATTACTGATTACTGTTTACTGATCACTGAGAGGAGGTGCAGTTAGGGTGATTTCGCCGATTTGACCAGCTTTACCCATTAATTGGGCAGGTTTTTCGTTAAGAGAGATTTTAACACCTCCAGCATTGCCCGATCGAATATTTAAACTCTTTTGGGCTGTCCAAGTTTGTTTAGTCCCGGGTTGGAGATTGCCTTCATGGACTTTTTTGCCATCGGCAATTACCCTTACCCAAGCGGCCTGTTCAATAGTTACCTGGGCTGAGAGGGGAACTTTTGGCTGAGGAGGAGGGGAAGGAGAGGCTACCAGTGCGGGAGGGACTACCGGCGCGGGGGAAACTATAGGGGAAGGAGAGGGAGTAACGGCAGGGGGGTTAGAGAGAGGGGGACGGAGGAAAAGATAGCCAATACCGCAAAATATGCCCGCCAGCAAGCCTAGCCAGAGATACATCCCGAAAAAGGTTGATTTAGCCGGTTGGGGGCTAGTTTCCAGGGCTGGTTTTTCTGGTTTCACCGGTTCCACTTTTGGGGCAGCGGGTTCAGCCTTGGGGAGAGGGGTAACTTTTGTGGGCAGTGTTTTCGGGATAGTTACCTCTTGAGCTAATTGTTCCGCACTAGGAGACAAGCGATCGGCTAAAGCTTTACCATCAATTTTTAGAGCATCACCGTAGCGTTTGATAAATCCCTTGACATAAATTAATTCTGGTAATTTCTGCCAATTCCCCGTTTCCAACGCTTCTAGCATTGGTACTCTAATCATCGTCAGGGCGGCGATATCGTCTATGCTCAGGCCGCTTTCTTCTCGTTTTTGACGTAAATAAGTCCCGATTTCCTTGATTTGTTCGGCTTGTAGGGGACTGAGTTGACTCATAATTCCAGTCATAATCTATACCAATTAGATGATAATCTCGATTTTGTTATTTTGGGATAATCTGTTTACCTTGTCATCATTACCGGCGAAAAGGTTCCAAAAACCGGTAAAAATCGGCAATACTTGCAAAAGTTAAGTTTTTTATACTAGGGGAACTGCACTAGCCAGTTAGTACATATATTTGTTCTCAATGCTTGTTTTTCTCGAACTCTCAGCTGATCGCTAATTAGGGTTGGCTGAATAAATCTAAAAACCTTGTTGGATAAAGCTTTTAGACTTTTTTTCCCTCAAAAAGTGCTGACCATTGGAGTGATCGGGGGTAAAATTCAGGCACTTTTTCCCTGAAAATTAGGTAATTGACTACCTCAAAATCGGTAAAACCCCACACCCCACACCCCACACCCCACACCCCACACCCCACACCCTGTCCCCAGGAAAAACTTTTTGCCGCAAACCCTAATTATGACCTTTATTCCCCATCCCGACACCACCCTCCTTCACCTTACCTGTGCCGTAGTCACGGTGAGCGATACTCGTACCCCAGAGACGGATAGGAGTGGCCAGATAATTCAAGAGTTACTAACTCGATCTGGTCATGATATCGGCCTATACTTAATTATCCCCGATCAACCCTTACAAATTCAAGCAATCTTACCAGAGATTAGCAATCAAAATCAGATAAAAGTCTTAATTTTCAATGGGGGTACAGGTATTGCTCCCAGAGACACCACATACGATGCTTTAGTACCTTTATTAAGGATCACTTTGCCCGGTTTTGGCGAATTATTTCGTTATCTCAGCTATCAGGAAATTGGCTCCCGTGCCATGGCATCGAGAGCAATAGCTGGGGTTTATCAAAACTTATTAGTCTTTTCTCTACCTGGTTCCACTAATGCCGTTAAATTAGCCCTAGAAAAACTGATTCTTCCCGAAATATCACATCTGGTTAAACAGCTAAATGGATAATTTATTTTGATTTGATCTGGGCGGAAATTTCTTGAAAACATACATCCCAAAAATAGCCAGCTAGATTCACTGCGCTTAACAGTTTAGGAATTCCTTCACTTAGACTAGCAAAACCTCGATTGTTAATCTGGAGAAGATCGACAGCGATCGCCAAAGTTAAAAGTGCTAAAGCGATGATTAAAATTTGGTAAGAAGTTTGTCTTATTCGCCGCCAAAATGCTAAACCATAAATCAGAATTGCCAGGCCGTAAACAGAGATAGTCAAGAATTTGGGAATATTAAAATAGAGGAGAATGATATGAATTCTGAAGATTTCATTGATGGCAAAAAGTCCCGTTATTATGCCAGAAACAAGGAAAAAATGGCGAGAATTATTGAAACTTGCCTTGCGGGACAATAAAGCATAACTAAAAAGGCAAACAATCGGGGGTAAACAACAAAGCAATTGAAAAGAATGGGTTAATAAACCAGCGATCGGAGTTGGGGGAGTAGCGGGAGGATAAAATAAAAGACTAGAGTTTAATTTTGCCCGATCAACCCCAGCAATCAAAGCTAAAATCAAGAGGAGAACGACAAGATTTATTTTCAGAAAATGCTGTTCTCGTGAGGACATAAGTATAGTAGTTTATAATTGTGGCTATTAACCACGGTATAATTCACAGAGTGCCGCTTTCTACTGGCTCGATCTACATACCGAAGCGCCAAGCATTTCCCTAATTGTGTTAAGGACAATTTTCTCGGTTTTCTATGCTCGATCAAAAAGAACTTTTGTGTTTATTACAATTGGCTAGTCCGATTTTACCCGTGGGGGCCTATAGTTATTCCGAAGGGCTAGAAACCCTCGTCGAAAAGGGGATTATCTTCAATAGTGCCACCTTGAATGATTGGTTAGAGCGATCGCTTTGTCAAGGCTCGATTCGCTTAGAAACGGCTGTTTTGGTAAGGGTATATCGTTGTTTTTGTCAAGAGGATTTTACAAAACTTAATTATTGGGATAATTGGTTATCGGCAACGCGGGAAACGGCCGAATTAAGACAACAAAGCTGGCAAATGGGGCGATCGCTGTTAAACCTATTGCGGGAGTTAGCACCGGCCAGAGATAATCTACCAGAACAGGCTAATTATGCCACCGCTTTTGCGATCGGGGCAAGTCATTGGCAAATTGGCGAAGAATTAGCGGTTTTAGGCTATTTACACAGTTGGGCAAGTAATTTAATCAATGCAGGATTGCGTTTAATTCCCCTAGGGCAAACCCTAGGACAATCCCTTCTGATCGGTTTACAGCCCAGTTTATTAACAGCAACAGCAGATATTATCAGTTTAGCCGATGAAAACCTGAGCAGTTGGAGTTGGGGGCTAAGTTTTGCCAGTATGAACCACGAAACCCAGTATAGTCGTCTATTTCGCAGTTAGAAATTAGCGATCAAATTTTTCACTATTTTCTGGGAGAATATGCAAGTCTCTAGGAGTCTCTCTCTTAGGTTCAAGCCGACATTTTTAGGTAAAAAACCAAATAAGGTATAGTAAGATCAAGAAAAATCTTAGGTCCTAGTTCTCGCTTTCAGAGTGACTAAGGGTTTTAAGGAAAGATGCGAACACTCTACCTAGCCACAGTGTACCAATGTTTAGTCAATCAGAAAAAATTCCCGTTTCGGTGTTGATTCCCGCCAAAAACGAGGAATCTAACCTTCCCGCCTGTTTAGAGAGTGTTGCTAGGGCTGATGAAGTGTTTGTCGTCGATTCCCAAAGTAGCGATCGCTCGATCGAAATATCTACAAACTATGGGGCTAATGTAGTCCAATTCTATTTTAATGGTCGTTGGCCGAAAAAGAAAAACTGGTCCCTCGATAATCTGCCTTTTCGCAATGAATGGGTATTAATCGTCGATTGTGATGAGAGAATCACCCCCGAACTATGGGACGAAATCGCCACCGTGATCCAAGATCCCAACTATAACGGTTATTATCTCAATCGTCGCGTCTTCTTCCTCGGACAATGGATTCGTTATGGTGGCAAGTATCCCGACTGGAATCTGCGCTTATTGAAACATAAGTCGGGCAGATACGAGAATTTAAACACGGAAGATATCCCCAACACGGGAGATAACGAAGTTCACGAACACGTTATCCTCGATGGCAAGGTGGGATATCTGAAAAATGATATGCTGCACATCGATTTCCGCGATATCTATCATTGGTTAGAAAGACATAATCGTTATTCCAACTGGGAAGCGCGGGTTTATTACAATATTCTCACGGGTAATGACGAAAGCGGCACGATCGGAGCGAACCTGTTCGGTGATGCGGTGCAGAGAAAACGTTTTTTAAAGAAAATTTGGGTAAAACTGCCCTTTAAACCGCTGCTGCGCTTTATTCTCTTTTATTTTATCCGTCTCGGTTTCTTGGATGGCAAAGCTGGTTATATCTACGGTCGTCTTTTGAGTCAGTACGAATACCAAATAGGGGTTAAATTGTACGAATTACGGCAATTTGGCGGTAAATTAAACGTTAATGCCCAGGCTAATCCCCCGATTAAACCCTCGGAACCTCAACCGGTAGAAATGATTAAATAAGTACTATGTCCCCAGAAATCCGCACCGATGAGGAAGCGTGGCTAGATCTGCGTACCTACGATCAATCTTGGTTTGATCGCGGTCGTTCTAATCCAATTATCCTGCTTTGGTGGTTAGTACAGGGGATTCTTTTCCCCCTCAGTTTGCACCAGATGGATAGCTTTCGCTGCGCTGTTTTGCGGCTATTCGGGGCTAAAATCGGCCTTGGGGTGAAAATTCGCCCGACGGTAAGGGTTACTTATCCTTGGAAAGTGGCGATCGGAGATTATACTTGGATCGGCGATGATGTGGTGATTTATAGTTTAGATAACGTTACCATCGGCAGTCATTGTGTGATTTCTCAAAAATGCTATCTTTGCACTGGCAGTCACGATCCCAGCGATCGCTCTTTCAGCTTAAAAACGACTCCCATCCTCATCGGTAATGGTACTTGGATCGCGGCCGATTGTTTCTTGGCTCCGGGGGTAAAAATTGGCTCTAATGTTGTTATTGGGGCAAGAAGTAGCGTATTTGCCGATATTCCTGCTCAAAAGGTCGCTTGGGGCAGTCCCTGTCGTCCTCAATACGATAGAAAGATGAATTCTTATAGTAGTTAAGCTAAGAGGCATTTTTTGCGGTCTTCCGATCGCTTTTGCCCCACTGTTTGCCACGGGACATATTAAGCTGTTCGTAATTTAAGTAGGGCTGGCTGAATAATGGTAAAACCCTTTTAAAATAAGGCTTTTGACCTGTTAAAATCCGATGTTATACCAAATTAAATAGAGAAAAAGGCAAATGATGTAGATTGACATCCTCACCGCCGTAAACGGACGGTGATTCCCAAACCTCACGATTTAGGCTTCGGCCGTGAGCTCAGGCTTCGACGGTGAGCTCAGCCGAACCGCCGAACGGTTTCTGCTTCTTTCCCGAAGGATTTTTCGCACCTGCCTTAACAGATTTACTCTGTTCTGGTCATCAGGTCGCTCTACAGACTGACACCGCAAGCCCTGCGGCCAAAATATTTTTACTTGCGTTAATATCTCGGTCATGGTGAGTCCCACAGTCTGGACAATCCCATTCTCGAACATTTAACGGCATTTTTTCAGCAATATACCCACAATTACTACACCTTTTAGAGCTAGGAAACCATCTATCTATTTCGATGTAGTTTCTTCCATACCAACGGCATTTATAGGCTAATTGTCGGGTGATTTCTCCCCAGCTTACATCAGATATTGCCTGAGATAATTTCGGGTTTTTGACCATATTCTTGACGGCTAAATTCTCAACCACAATCGTTTGGTTTTCACGAACTAATTGAGTGGTTAGCTTATGTAAATGGTCTTTTCTGCTATCGGTGATTTGAGCGTAAATCTTGGCTACTTTGATTCTTGCTTTTTCCCGATTTTTTGACCCTTTCTGTTTTCTAGAAAGATTTTTCGATGCTCTTCGCAGTCTCCGATAATGCTTTTTAAAATGCTTAGGATTAGATACTTTGTCACCATCGCTGGTAATCACAAGGCTACTAATTCCTAAGTCAATTCCGATGGCTTTATCTGTTACTGGTAATGGCTTAATTGTTGGGTCATCAAATCTAATTGAAATATGCCAACGTCCAGAAGGATGTAATCTGACTGTTACTGTGCTTGGTTCACAGCTTTCTGGGATTTGTCTTGACCATCGAATAGGTAAAGGTTCTGTGCATTTAGCTAAATAGATTTGTTTGTCTTTAAATTTAAAGGCTGATTTGGTAAATTCGGCACTTCCTCCCTGATGTTTTTTCTGAAAGTTGGGATACTTAGTACGACCAGCAAAGAAATTAGTGAAAGCTGTTTGTAAATGTCTTAACCCTTGTTGTAAAGGTACACAGCTTACTTCATTGAGAAAGTTTAATTCTTCTTGCTTTTTCCAATCGGTTAGCATTGAAGAAGTTTGAGCGTAGCCTACTCTTTCTTGCTTTTCGTACCAAGCTTGTGTTCGTTCGTGGAGAGCTTTGTTGTAAACTAATCTTACACAGCCCAAAGTGCGCCGCAATAGCGACTCTTGTTCGGGTGTGGGGTAAAATCGGAACGAGTAGGCTTTTTCCATGTCTCACATTCTAGCATATATTTCGTAAATGTTCTAATATTTAACAGTAAAGCCGTCGTAGAACGACGGGGTTTCAGACCCAAATTTTCGATGAAGAGGTGGTAGATTATTCAAAAATCATGGCAGGAGTAACTTCAACAGTAGTCAAAGAAAGTGCAGAGGAATTAACTCAACGGCTCAAAGAAGCAACCACCGCCAGGGAAAAAGACAAACTGCAAGTGCTGTATTGGCTAAAACAAGAAAAAGCTCCCGCCCTCAAGGGGATAGCTGAAAGTTTAGGGCATCATAGAAACACAGTGCCAAGCTGGTTGTGTAAATATCGTGAGCAAGGCTTGGAGGGAATGTTAGAAAGGAAAAAATCAAAGGGTAGAGTGCGAGGGCTCCCAGAATGGGCGGAAAAGGCCTTAGAAAAGCACTTAAAAGAAGAAGAAAATGGATTTAAGAGCTATGGGGAAGTGCAGGAATGGTTAGCCGAAAAACTGGGAGTAGAAGCGGAGTATCACACAGTGTATCAAATGACGCGTTATCGTCTCAAGGCCAAATTGAAAGTAGCAAGACCGGAGCATAATAAACAGGATAAAAAAAAAGGGAGGAATTTAAAGGAACCCTCAAAGAAAACCTAGAGTTCTTGAGTAATTACCTGAAAGAAGAAAAAAACGAAACTAGGAAAATCCGATACTTCGCACAAGATGAAAGTCGCTTTGGAATCAATACAATAATAGGAAGATTTACGCGATGTGCAACTAAAAACCACAGAATCAGGGTTCCAGAGGATACTTTATCTCTGCTGATTTATGAAAACCTTGTAAATCAAGACTGAAAATATAGTTGCACACGGGGTTAATAATCAGTCTAGGAGAGCCAAACTAGGTGGCTCAAAAGTTTTTAAATGCCCTGAATGTGGACATACTTTAAATCGTGACTTTAATGGTGCTTTGGGGATTATGCTCAAAGCTTTGTCGGATAAGACCTTTACCGTTGTCAAAAATGGTAAGCTAAGACGCATTTAAAGCGCTTATTCTTAAGATTAGCCGAATCTCCCCCAATCCCTTTACTGTTGCCTCTTGCCTCTTGCCTCTTGCCTCGTCTCAACAAGCAATTTAAATGCGCGGGCAGCTTAATGCTATTGTGGCACAATACAGTGATATACCGTGTTGTACCGCATAAATGTATCAGAACTGATAGAGGCATTAGGGGAGTTACCAGTACGCCAGTGTTTCACAGTAGATGCTCTACACAATCAAAGGGAGACAGCAGCCGCCATCATGGAAGCCAATCACGATTACCTGATGGCGGTCAAAGAAAATCAGCCGAGCCTATACAAGGCCATAGAAAAAAGAGCGTTGTCAGAGCCAGCTTGCTCAGAAATCACAGTTCAAGATAATAGCCACGGCAGACAAGTAAGCAGAAAAGTGAGGGTATATGAAGCATCGGCAGGTCTCCAGCAGAAATGGAGAGGTTGACAAAGCTTTGTCGTAGTGGAACGTCAAGGCAAACGGGAGGGAAAGAATTTTGAGGAGAAGGCTTATTTCATCAGTAGTGAACGGTTGTCAGTGGAAGCCTTTTTGAAGGCAATTCAGGGGCATTGGAGTATTGAAAATCAGTTTCACTGGGTGAAAGATGTCGCCTTGAAGGAGGATAATCCGTCTCGGCGGGCGGTCATTCTCCCGTTAACTGGGCGATTTTATTTAGTTGGTTGATTACCTTGGTTCGCCGTGGCGGGTTTCGGACGGTTCCCCAAGCTCGGCGTTTATGGGCTAACCAAGTTGACACAATTTTTGCTTTACTTTTATGAAACCACCCTGCCTACCCCCCTTAATCCCCCCTTAATAAGGGGGGAGCCGACAATTTTTAACACCTACCCACTTATTTAGAGATTTTCTGCAACCTCATCGCTATTTTTCCCATTTTTGAACTCTCAAAAATTAATTAGGGCAGAAGTCTCCTGAAACTTAACAATATTAATAGACAAGGACAGGAAAATAATTGCTAGATTGATTTAGGTACAGTTAACTGTAACCGCGAGAACAAGAGAAAAAAAGCGGTTTTCCCCGGTAAAACCGCCAAAAAGCCCTAGCTTAATTTCTCGATTCTGACGATTAAATAAATATTAAAACAGCCGATGAATCTAACGAACTTTCCTTGGTTAACTGCCATCATCCTTTTTCCCATCGTCGCCGCTTTATTAGTTCCCATAATTCCCGATAAAGACGGTAAAACCGTGAGATGGTTTGCTCTGACGGTGGGATTAATCGACTTTGCCCTAATTATCTACGCTTTCTATACCAGTTACGATTTCGCTAATCCCAATCTGCAATTAGTGGAAAGTTATCAATGGTTGCCCGAAATTGACCTAAGATGGTCCTTAGGAGCCGATGGCCTCTCCATGCCTCTGATTATCTTAACGGGATTTATCACCACTCTGGCTATCTTAGCGGCTTGGCCGGTGACTTTTAAACCGAAACTATTCTACTTCCTGATGCTGTTGATGTACGGGGGACAGATTGCGGTGTTTGCCGTACAGGATCTGTTACTGTTCTTCCTCGTCTGGGAATTAGAATTAGTCCCCGTCTATCTAATCCTCTCTATTTGGGGCGGTAAACGTCGTCTCTACGCAGCCACCAAATTTATCCTTTACACCGCCGGAGGCTCTCTCTTTATCCTTGTAGCGGCGCTGACGATGGCTTTTTATGGCGATACCGTCTCCTTTGACATGGTGACTATTGCTGGCAAGGATTTTCCCCTGAAACTGCAATTATTCCTCTACGCTGGTTTCCTGATTGCCTACGGGGTAAAACTGCCCATCTTCCCCCTCCATACTTGGCTACCGGATGCCCACGGCGAAGCCACTGCCCCTGCCCACATGTTACTAGCGGGAATTTTGCTGAAAATGGGTGGTTATGCGCTCTTAAGGATGAATATGGGGATGTTACCCGATGCTCACGCCGTTTTCGCCCCCGTTTTGGTGATTTTAGGGGTAGTTAATATTATCTACGCCGCCTTAACCTCCTTTGCCCAACGCAATCTTAAGCGCAAAATTGCCTATTCTTCCATCTCTCACATGGGATTTGTCCTGATTGGTATGGCTTCCTTTACCGATATTGGTACAAGCGGGGCGATGTTACAGATGATTTCCCACGGACTGATTGGGGCGAGTTTATTCTTTATGGTCGGTTGTACCTACGATCGCACCCATACCCTGATGTTAGACGAGATGGGCGGTGTCGGCAAGAAAATGAAGAAAGTTTTTGCTATGTGGACCACCTGTTCCCTTGCTTCCCTCGCTTTGCCCGGGATGAGCGGTTTTGTGGCGGAATTAATGGTATTTATCGGTTTTGCCACCAGTGATGCCTATAGTCCCACTTTCCGCGTCATCATCGTCTTTTTAGCGGCTATCGGTGTCATTCTCACCCCGATTTATCTCTTGTCCATGTTGCGAGAAATTCTCTATGGGCCGGAAAATAAGGAATTAGAAGAACACCATGCCCTCGTCGATGCGGAACCCCGGGAAGTCTTTATCATCGCTTCTCTATTAGTGCCAATTATCGGCATTGGACTCTATCCCAAAGTGGCTACGACGATTTACGATGCTACTACCAATAAATTAACCGCCCTAGCGCGTAATTCTGTCCCCAGTTTAGTGCAACAGGCAAAGGCAAAAACCCCCAGTTTCTCCCTTTATTCCCTAAAAGCACCCGAAATTTAAATGTAGGGTGGGTTAGGCGACGACAAGTTAAGCAGTTAACCAATAATTAAAAATTCGCCGTAACCCACCACATTATTGATCAAGAGAGGACTTATCAGGAATAAGTAGCTTTAACAGAAACAATATCTGACTTATTTCGGAACGCATAGCTCTGATCTCACCTTCAATCACATCAAAGCGTTTTGATATTGAATTCTTGTCATAATCAATAGGCATCGAGTCTTGAGTAGATAGATTGTTGAGTTTATTAGCAAGAGCTGCCCAACTATTAGCTTTTAATCCAAAATAATACTTAGCTTCATTTAGCGTTCTAAACTGCTGCTTAAGAGTATCAACAGTGAAGTTGATTGTCTGATAAACGCAAGCTTGGTTGTCTAGATCTTCCTCAACCATATCAACAACCTCACGAATAAGTTGATCGTGATTTTCACTAATCTGAGCGGCGGCTCCTAGTATACGAGAGGTCGCTTTAATCTGCAATTCAGTATCTTGTTGAAGCTGATCGGCAATTTTACGAACTTGTTCCCCCAATGTGCCTTTACGCTTTGGCTCTAGAGCAGGTGTTAACTCTTGACTCATGAAAAATCTCCTTTATTCCTGGACTTCCCCCGTATAAACATACTAGCTATGGCTAAAAGTCTTACAGAGCCTGAGTTCAAGCAATACAATACCAATGAACTACTGGACACAAAATCCTGAAGTTCTTACGCCGATAGGGTTTGAGGCAAAAATTTTCAAATTTGACCTTTAGACCATTATAGCTTGTTTCGGGGCAGAAAATCAGCAAAAACATGGCTACAGAGCGAATCCCTTACTCTAGAGATTAATGACACTATCTGTTAAAATCAGGTTAGCGATCACTATACAGCCAACTCTACGGAATCGCTCTACTCCAGATACAGTCAACGGTACAGCCATTTTCAAGCGAAAAATGTACCCAGTAGTCTCTTTTCAATTTTTTCTTAGAACCTCCATGCGGTAAGGGTTTTGTTAATTTTTTAGTATTTATGTATGGGGGAAGTCCAGTTATTCAGAAAGGATATCTTTAATGGCAAGCCAAATGCGTTTGAGCTTTTGCAGCAAACCAACTGGATTACCAGTAGATTCCACTTCTACCGAATCAACTAATTGTTGAATCCTATCCATACGCTCTGCTAAAGCATAAAGGTTATTCACCGCCTCATCCTTGCTTGCCAACGATTCACGCAGTAGAACAACCATTTCAGCAATTTCCTGCTTTAGACGCTCATTTTCAATTTTACGGCGAGTTTCCCAACCCTTGATGCCAGCCTTTGAGCGTCTTTCTCGTTTAAGCAGCTCTTGGGCTTCATTATACAGAGTCAGATATTGCGTCCGCCGGGCATCTGCTTCTTGATATTTGGCTATTAATTCAACAGTTTTTGCCTTCTCTTCGTTATAAAGACAAAGAGTTTGCTGATATCTTTGCTGCTCACTAAGATAGAGTTGATTATTCTGCGTTGCACGCTGCTCCCATTCATCAACTGCAAGCTGTGAAGTCTGAAGCTGTTGCTGCAATTGAGCTTTTTCCTGCTGCAACAAAAACTTATCACCTCTAGCATTATCTCGCTGCTGTTTCAGTTCATGATAAGAGGGTGGCTCTGGCTGCCGAGAGCGAGGATTGTTGCGCTCATTATCACTATTAGAATCTCGGCGATCCGCCCTTCGCATCCCTGGCATAATTCAACCTCCGAAGCAGATATCCCTATAACTTGAGTCTTCCCAAATCAACGGAACGAGATAGCATTCGACAAGCTAAACCTCCTAATGAATCAATCAGTATCGATCACACTAAAAAATAACTTGACGGACATTATCACTACTAAGAGTTAAAGCGACCTAACGACTTAATCAAGAGGCAATCGCCACTCTCAACTTAAATCTAAAATATCATATTTGTCCGCTCCAATGATTTGCCATAACCCGATTACTTCTTAATTCTTAACTGTAGCGAGCATCAATAACTGAACTTCCCCCGTATAAACATACTAGCTATGGCTAAAAGTCTTACAGAGCCTGAGTTAAAGCAATATAATACTAATGGACTACTGGACACAAAATCCTGAAGTCCTTACGCAGATAGGGTTTGAGGCAAAATTTTTCAAATTTGACCTTTCGACCATTATAGCTTGTTTCGGGGCAGAAAACCAGCAAAAACATGGCTACAGAGCGAATCCCTTACTCTAGAGATTAATGACACTATCTGTTAAAATCAGGTTAGCGATCACTATACAGCCAACTCTACGGAATCGCTCTACTCCAGATACAGTCAACGGTACAGCCATTTTCAAGCGAAAAATGTACCCAGTAGCCTCTTTTCAATTTTTTCTGAGAAGCGACCTGCGGTAAGGGTTTTGTTAATTTTTTAGTATTTCTGTATGGGGGAAGTCCAGCAATAATCTTGGCGAACTGAACAACGAAGTCAGCTATTTTTAATTGCGTAATCCTTGCTCAAATAGCGACTATTGAGACTTAAACAAAAACTGAGGTAACAATAGTTAGGGTTTGCTGAAAAAGTTTGTTGGTGGGGTTAGGAGTCAGGAGTCAGGAGTCAGGAGTCAGGAGTCGGTCGTTTCAGGCTTTGTTGCCCTCTTTTTTTGTACCAGTTTATGTACTACGAGAAGAATAATGCAAGGTTTTTGAATGTCCCAATCCTATTTTCTTGCACTAACCTGCATTATTCACCAACTGGCAAAAACCTGATTGTGAGGACATCTCAAAAAACAGACTGTTTTTCAGCCAGATCGCTAGATGAACTTCTTGCCAAGGCTTTCGAGGATTTTCCAAAGTCTTCATGAATAATGCAGGCTAACATCAGATTTTAACAGGTCAAAAGCCTTATTTTCAAAGGGTTTTACCATTATTCAGCAAGTCCTAGTTAAATAGTTTCAAACCTATAGCAGTAAGCCATCAGCTTTGAATCAGTTATATAGGAAGTTGTCGTTTTCTTTTCACTAATAACTGAAAAATCCCCACCCTACCCAATCACCTCGTGTAAATCCGTCGGTGCGAGATTAGGATAAACCACTTCACCATCCTTAAACCAAATAATGCGCTGAGAGTGACGCGCCACATCGGCCTCGTGAGTTACCATCACGATAGTAATGCCACTGTTATTCAATTCCGAGAAAATAGCCATCACCTCTTGGGTAGTTTTCGAGTCCAGCGCCCCCGTCGGTTCATCGGCAAGTAATAATATGGGTTGATTGACAATTGCCCTAGCAATAGCGACGCGCTGCTGTTGTCCCCCCGATAATTGATTGGGTTTATTGTGCAGTCGATTATCTAATTTTACCTTCGTTAAAGCAGCGATCGCTCTTTCCTTTCTTTCTTGGGGAGAAACCCCACCATAAATCATCGGTAACATGACATTTTCTAGCGCACTCATCTGGGGTAAAAGATGGAATTGCTGGAAAACAAAGCCGATTTTACGATTGCGAATCTGAGCTAAATCCCCATCCGGCAGCGTGGAAACGTCCAGATTTTCTAGATAATAAGACCCCGAGGTGGGACGATCAAGACAGCCGATAATATTCATGGCTGTGGATTTTCCCGAACCCGATGCCCCCATAATAGCGCAATATTCCCCTTTTTTGAGGCTTAAATTGATGTTATTAAGGGCTTTAACCATGGTTTCGCCACTGCCATAGATTTTAGATACATTTTCGAGGCGAATAATTACTGGCTGATAGACTTCGGCTTTATCGTTGCGTTGGCTGAGAGAGGAAGTATCAAAACTCATGAAATAAATTCGTGGGGGCAGGGTGTGGGGTGTAGGGTGTGGGGTGTAGGGTTTTACCGATTTTCAGGGGGTCAATTACCTAATTTTCAGGCAAAAAGTGCCTAAATTTCCCCCCTGATCACTCCAAGGGCTGGCAGTTTTTGATTTCAAACAAGCTTAAAGATATTATCCAACAAGGTTTTTAGATTTATTCAGCCAGCCCTAAATAAAGATAAAACCAATAAATGCAGCTATTCTAACCTGAGCAATTCTCCATTCAAGCAACATCCTTGAGAAAACCGACTAAAGGCAAGAAAACCGGTGCTAAATTCGATCGAGCCACGGCTAAACAGGGATAGGATCGATCACGATAATTTTCCCCTACCCGCAAGGGAAAAATCTTTTCTCCTAAAGAGATAAATACTCCGTCCGCGGCCTGTAGAATTGCCCAAACCGCAGCAATATCCCAGACTTTCGGGGTTGCTTCCACTCCTCCCAAAACCGTGCCATCGGCAACCAAAAGCAGATTATAACTAGCTACTCCTATCATCCGCACTTTGCAGGGAAAGGGTTTTTTTAATAGATCTGTACTACGAGCGCAGAGATTAAACAGATGATTTTTGCTGGGAAAATCGTCGCTGGTGTGAATCGGTTGACCGTTGCAGTAGGCCCCTAGCGGACCGGTTAAACCCGTCTCACCGTACCAATAACCATAATAGGACTGTTTCAGGCAGGGCAGATAAACAAATCCGAACACGGGAGTCCCCCGGTAGAGAAGTCCCAGGGAAATGCCCCAGATGGGAAGACCGCGAGTAAAATTAGTCGTGCCGTCGATCGGATCCACGACCCAACACCATTCTTGATCCGGGAAAATATGGGTAGTTTCCTCGGTTAAGACTCCATGATCCTGGAAAGTGCGGGCAAGTAGCGATCGCAATTCGCCATCGGACCAACGGTCGGCAGCCGTCACTAAAGTCCCGTCTGCTTTATTGGTGGCCTGTAATTTGCCAAAATCAGCTAGTAGGCGATCGCCCACCTGGCCAGTAGCCTGATAACAAAAGTCTAAAACCTGACTCCAAAAAGTTTCCATAATTTTCTCGTTCGTCTTCTAGTAGAATATTAAATCATTGTCTAAACTTAGGTAGTCGAGATTGAGAGCGGAAGCCCACCAGGAGATCAGACTAGCTACCCGTCTAGAAGCAATACTTTACCTAAAAGGGCAGCCTGTCCCCTTAACCGAGATGGTGAGATTAACCAACAGCGATCGCTTGACGGTGGAAGATGCCATGATCGAGTTAATGTCCGATTATGCTCACCGGGATAGTGCCTTGGAAGTGGTGGAAACCCCCCTCGGTTATAGTTTACAATTGCGGTCAGCTTATCAGAATTTGATCGAAGACCTGATCCCGGCCGAATTAGGCACAGGAACCCTCCGCACTTTAGCAGCGATTGCGCTCAAAGGACCGATTTTGCAAGCGGATTTAATTAATTTACGGGGCAGTACGGCCTATCAACAGGTTCAGGACTTGGTAGAACGAGGATTTGTGAGAAAACGCAAGCAAAACGAAGGTAGATCCTACTGGTTAGAAGTAACCGATAAATTTCATCAATATTTCGAGGTTGACAATCTTAGGGAACAGGGTATTCTGGAAGCTACCGATCAGGAATAAGGAGAGAGAGGGTATATTAGGGGTGAATGTTTCTGATCACTGAGCTAAACTTGAAGAAGATAGGGGGGACTTCAGGCAATCAAGAAGAGCGATTTGTTAACCTAGAGCCAATAACCACTACAGCGTGGGAGTTCTGATGACTTTTAATCCTGATTTTTTTCCCTGGGAAACCGAAGAACAAAACGATAACTGTCTGATGCAGTATCTCCAGCAGCAGCATCCTGAAACCCTTGAGAGAATAGCCCAATCGGTCAGTAGCGAAATTAAAGATATTATCTCGCAAAACGTCAAGGGATTGGTGGGAATGTTGCCCTCAGAGGATTTTGCGGTACAAATTACCACCGACCGCGAGAATTTGGCTAATCTTCTCGCTTCAGCGATGATGACAGGTTATTTCCTCGGTCAAGTGGAGAAGCGCCATCATTTAGAATCAATTTTGTTAGCTACAGAATCAATTAAATTGGGCAAAAAACCAAAAATAGATTAATCTTCACCCCAAAAAGATAGAGACACTTTCATCGGTGTCTCTATCGGTTTTTAGCCCCCTTTGGCAAAACTCACCATCACCAAAATCGAGAGCAGGATACCGGGGACAAGTAAACCCGCTAATAATCCAAATTCAGTCAGCGTCATAGGAGAATATGCCCAAAATTCCATCACTTCCCACTCTAACCCCCTCTTTTGGCCACCTCAACAAAGCTTAAGGAAAATTTAAAGCCTTTTATCGGTTTTTCTTCTATCAGTTGTCCGACTAGACAAACCAAGAGTCTTTTTGATGTGGGTAAGCGGTTTATAAGTAGCTGGTTATAATTAAATTAAAAATGGATTTTGCCTTTAATCCCCCCTTGATCCCCCCTTGATAAGGTAGGGTTGATTCATGAATCAACCCTACCCTTGATAAGGGGGGTGTCTGATAATTTTTAACGCCTACCTACTTAATTCTTTTTTCAGTGCCTCATATAAAGCTGAATAATCGTCCTCTGCGAATCCCATTTCTAAAGCTTTTTCAAGAAGGCGCTGTACTCCTGTTAGGGGAAAAGTGGTTAAATCTAACTTCTCCGATTCCTCTAAAAAGAGATTAACATCTTTCAGTAAATGTTTAGTGGGAAAATTAGGGTTAGCATAATTTTCTTCTAACATTCTAGTTAATTTTTTGTCAAAAGTAGGCGCATATAAGGCACTTTGACGCAGGATAGTCATGAACTTTTCTATATCTACTCCTTGCTGGGATAAAAAAGCTAAACTCAAAGCAAAAGCACTGGTTAGAGCGGCAATTAATTGATTTAAAGCTAATTTTAACGCCGCAGCGGTTCCCACTTCCCCGATTAACATCGGTTCTTGTCCAAAATTTGCTAATAAATTTGACCATTGATGGAACTGTTTCTCCGTTGCTCCCACCATAACTAAGAGAGTCCCATTTTTAGCTTCGGGAATACTTCCTAACACGGGTGCTTCTAGATATTCTCCCCCTTTAGCCACAATTTGATCTCGCAGTTGTTTACTTTCAGAAGGGGCAATGGTTCCCATCTGAATAATAGTACGATTATTGAAGTTGGATTGCTCGGAATTTAATCCTAAAACCTCTTGGATAGCGGCGGCATTAGTTAACATTAAAATCAGACAATCTGCCTCTTGAATGACTTGCTCAGGAGAGCTAACTGTTTTGGCTCCCAACTGCTGTAAAGGTGCTAATTTTTCTAAGGTGCGATTATAGGCAATAACAGGAATTTTCTGATTTAATAATCTTTCTACCATCGGCGTTCCCATTAATCCTGTTCCCAAAAATCCAACTTTCATAACTCGCTTTTTTCCTGATTTAGTGATTAGTTTTTACTTGTTTTTATGGCTGTCCAATGACGATTAGAAGACTGATAAATTTTAATATTTTTTAATCCCGACTGCTGGATTAAATCGGCAATTTCTGCTAGGGTAAAAGCCGCTCGCAGCGAGTCTTGAAATAGTTGCGCTTGTCGGGGAGAAAAATTAGGATCGATTTCCCTCACCATCCCCTGGATTATTTCCTCGGAATCAGGACGGAATAAATCTCTTAAAAAAATGCCCCCATTCGGTTTTAAAACTCGCTTAATTTCGCGTAAAAAAGGCAGAGGATTTTCGAGATGGTGGATTAAACTATTAGAAATAACTAAATCAAATTGCTCGGATTGGTAGGGAAGGGTTTTTCCATCAACTTTTTCCAATTTGATCTTTTCTTGACAGTTAGCATTAAGGATATTTTTTTGACCAATTTCTAACATAGAATCGGCCAGATCAATAGCGATAATTTGCCATTGGGGACGTAGTTGACTGATCATAATCGGAATGCGTGCAGTACCGGTTCCCACATCTAATACCCTAGCATTAATACCGGCCAATTGTACAGCTTCTTTAGCGAAATTAGTATTAACTTCGGTGAAGTCCATGGCATCATATTCGATCGCTTCTTCCCGATCATCCATTACTTCTGGTTCTAAAATTCTTTCCATAGAAAAGCTATCTTTAAGGATTACAATATTCACAATACATTGGATCGGCAGTTTTTTGACCGTTGGGAAAGAGTTTTTCCTCTCGATAATCACACCTTTGACAACCGTATAGTTCCAGTTTAATTAAAGAGGTGGGAAAGTGACATAAACCACAGGGTAAACCCGCTTTTCTTTCGATAATATCAAACCCCGGACAACCACAATTAGGACATAATTGATTAAGTTTTTGAACAAGATTTGCTGTCGCGGCAACAATTGCTTTCATCCGCGTGGGATTGTGCATAGCGCGCATATCGGTTTCTAGGTGTACTTTGCCGTTTTTGTCAAGAATATCTTCAACAATTTTAACTAAATTTTTCTGGTCAGTAATTCCCTTAAAAATATGCTCAGAGTCGAGAGAATTTTTATCAAACATCACCACTAAACCATGACTAGGAAACCCGATTTTTTCGGCAAATTCTAAAGCAGCTGCTAGATTAGTGACAGTTTGGTGAGCGTGATTAGTTTCCGTGACTATTGCTTGACCAATTATTTCTAGATTATGGACTCGATCGAGCAATAAAATCAATTCACGATTACAGGAAACTAGCGGCAAGTTGGGATGGGAATAAAAACTACCCTCACTAGCAATTCCAATATCGTATCCCGACAGATCGATCGCTTCTTGTGCCTTGCTGCGAGCGGTTTCAATTTGTGTCCCGATGCGCTTAATATCCCGGGTAAAAGTGCCAAAGCGATCGGTATCAAAATTATCGGGTACAATCACCTTAAGGCCTATTTCTTGCGCTAAAATCGGTGCAATCACCCGCTCTTTTCCGTGCATAGTCCCTAAAATTGCTATCCGATCTTGAAACATCTTTTCTTGAAACATCTTGATCAAGGAAAAAGTAAAAAACAGCAATCAGCGAAAAGAAAACGGCAATTTCCTACTTAAGACTGTCCACTTAAAACTCACATCTGATAACTGATAACTGATAACTGATAACTGATGGTGGGTTACGGCGAATACTAAATAGGTGGTAAAATATCTAAGTTATTGTCGCCTAACCCACCCTACACTAAGTTTCTGGGGTTTTTCCCTGAGCTTGTTGTAATCTTTCTGCTGCTGTTTCCATGACTTCTGCAAAGTTTTCGAGAATTTCGCCGGGGTGCGCTTCGAGGATTTTTGTGGATAGGGAAATGCGATTTTTATATTCGTCAATTTCCGCGACTACCACTTGAATTGCTTGACCAACTTTAAAGAAAGTCATGGGAGAATTAAAAGAGGCTCCCGTCACCTGTTTAGCATGGAGTAATCCCGTCACTCCACCGCAATCGACAAAAACACCGTAGGGTTGTAATTTAACCACGGTGCCACTTAATAATTTACCCACAGCTAATTGACTGATAGCGTTAGCGCGAGCAATTTCTCGTTGAGATAAAACTAATTTATTATTTTCTTGGTCGATTTGAATAAAAGTTGCGGTTAAAAGTTGTCCGATCAGGGAATCTAAATCATTTTTTTCGATTAAATGGGAGCGAGGGATAAATCCTTTTAATCCTTCCACCTCCCCCGTCACTCCCCCCTTATTCACCCCCGTGACGCGCAGCTGCACCGACTTGCCACTTTCAGAGATTTCCCTGACATTTTCCCAAGCTTTTTGCAGTAATAATTGCCGCAGAGACAGGGTTACTTGTCCTTCTGCATCCTGTCCACGGGTAATCAGAAAATCGAATTCTGCACCTATGGGTAAAGCTTCGGTAATGGAAGTAACATTTTCCAGGGAAATTTCCCTTAAAGAAATAAAAGCGGAGGATTTGCCGCCAATATCGATGTATGCTCCATCGGAGGTGTGTTGATCGACTCTCCCGCGCACGATCTGCCCTTTTTCAAATTGATAATCGTATTGATCAAGAGCTTTGGCAAAATCGTCCATGGAAAAAGCTGGGTTCGGTGTCATGATAAATAGAATGGTTACAAATGTGATTTCGAACTGCTTCCAGTGTAAGCTGAAGCTTAAGGAGTCAGACCATTAAGATTTAAGAAGGCTAAATAACTCTAGCACATGATTCCAGGCAGATTTGGCCGCCTTAGCATTATAACTAGCTCTTTGGTCGCAGAAAAAGCCATGGTCGGCGTTTTCATAGCGGAAAACTCGATGAGGAATCTGATAACGGGTTAATGCGTTTTCTATCTCATCCACTTGCTTTTGAGGAATACTGGTATCTAACATCCCGAAAAATGCGTAGATTGTCCCCTTGATTTGGGGAGTCACCTTCACTGTCGCTTGGCCACCGCCTGGGGTTCCCGTGGTGATTCCCGCACCGTAAAAAGAGGCAGTAACTTTGATATCCTCTAGAGTGGAGACAAGATAAACCACATGACCACCAAAACAAAAACCGATCGTGCCGACACCGGTTTTTTGCACCTGTGGCAAACTATAAAGATAATCGATGGTGGCTTGGATATCGCTGATTAATTCGGCTGCTTTGGTTTGTTCTTTGTACTGACGACCGATTTCGATATCTGCCATACTGTACCCCGTTTCAAAACCCGGAGCGAATCGCTGATAAATGGCAGGAGCGATCGCTATATAGCCTTCTTGGGCGATTCTGCGCGTGACATCGCGAATATGGTCGTTTACGCCAAATATTTCCTGAATCACGATAATTGCTGGATAAATTCCCACTCGATCGGGAATGGCTAAATAGGCATCTATGTCAATATCTTTGTTAGGAATCGTAACAGTTTGCGTATTAATAGTCATAATTTTCTCGATGAAAAGCGGATTGGTTTTTTGGTTTTAAAGTAAAAAGTCAAAATTTTCCCGACGACCGACTCCTAAATCAAATTAAAACAAACTTTGCCAAGGCCGCGGCCACCCCATTTAAGTCTACACTGGGGGCAACCCAATCAGCTTGATCCTTAACAGCTTGGGGAGCATTACCCATGGCGACACCGACACCCGCGTAGGTGAGCATAGAAACATCATTAAAATTATCACCGATCGCCATGACGTTTTGCGGTTGTAATCCTAGGATATCTTCGGCCAAAAATTGGGTGGCGCTTCCCTTGGTAGCCTCAACGTGGGTAACTTCAAAAAAAGTCGGACTCGATTGGGTAAAGTATAAATCTTGATTTTGATAGCGTTGCTGTAAATGCTGCCAAATCTCGGCGATAAATTGCTTATCTTCCCCCATGGCGAGAATTTTAGTGGTTTTGTGGGCAACTTTGCGTAAATCTCCCACTGCTTCGGCAATAATACCCGATCGCTGCCGATAGAATTCCGTTTCCGCGTTTAATTGCCGCACATAAAGCACATCGTCCATATAAAAATTAAGGGAGATTTTCTCCTTCCATTGGGGTTGTTCGAGATAATCTAAAAGATCGAGTGCTAAGTCGGGGGAAATGGGAGTATGTCGATGGTGAACTTGGGAAACAGGGTCTTGAATCCAAGCGCCATTGTAAGCAATTAAAGGTAAACTCGATTTAAGGCGTTGATGAAAGCGTAAAGCCGAACGGTACATCCTGCCAGTGCCAATAGCGACGGGAATTCCCTTTTTTTGGACGGCCGAGACAGCTTGCACCACAGCCGGATTAACCTGATTGTTATCACCGGCGATCGTTCCATCCACATCGACAACGATTAAGCGAATATCCACAGTCTTTTCCCATTCAACGGTAACAGTTAACAGTTTGCCACTTCCCCCATCAAAAAGAGCAAGAATTAAGTGGTCTGTTAAGTATTGGGTAAATCTTGGTATTCAGCCAAAGCATTGATAAAAAAGAAGTCTCCCCAAATTAAACCCGTATCATAGATTTGGCTGGGTCGAATCGCTGCGGGATGATGATAACAGCCATGGCGCAATAGACTCATCTCTGGGGCGGTTGCGTCGGGAAAATACTCAAAAGAAGTCAGATTCAAGAGAATATTATCGATCGCCTCTCGATAGGTTCCATAACTAGGATCACTGCTGGGCAAAGCTTTTAATAAGCGAATCATACCCGCTACTGCGATCGCAGCTGCCGAAGAATCCTTTTCCGTAGCGGCATTTTTTTGCAAGGCATAATCAAAGTCCCAGGGGGGGATAAAATCTCCGGCGCGTCTTTGTCCACCGGGCCAGCGATCAGGCAAATTTTCCAGATAATAATTAATGGCATCCTTGGCAATGGTTAACATTTCCGGATCGCCAGTGTAAATATAGGCCGTCGTGGCAGCATAAATAAACCAAGCTTGACCCCGGGACCAAGTGCTATCATCGCGCCAGCCCTGTTTTCCTTCATTAAATAAGAAATTTGTATAGGTGGGAGAGTTGACATTTTGATCAAAATACCCTCTTTGCCAAGTTCCCGTTTTACCCGGGCGACGGTTAGCCCCAAAAGTGCGGCTAATGGTGCGGATGTGGGAAAGGGCCTTTTCTTGCCAATCTTTTGCTTCCTTGGGGTCAGGATTGTGGAGACTTGGCCAGAGCAGCTGTTCTATATTGACCGTATGATCCATAAAAACGTGCCAATGTTCTTGCTGATCGGTGCGATCGGCCTTGCGTAACCAGCCAAAAGTACCGATATCGGTGTGATAACTCCCTTTACCATCCTGAAAAGGTTGCGCTAGTTGTCTGGCTCCCTGTAAAGTGATATCTAAAGCTGTCTGTTTTTCCTGCCCCTGTCCTGACTGAAACCAAGGAGCAAACACCAGTACGTTATTGAGAGCGATGTCTTTGTTCTTCAAACTCGCTTCTTTTAAGGGATCGCTCCATTTTTTCGCCGCAGCCGCCCAAAATCCCGCATCAATATGGTTTGATTCCAAGTCAGCCATTTTCCATAACAAAGCAGCAAAAGCTCCAGCTGCCCAAAAATTGGCCTTTTCTAACTTCCAAGTGCCGGGGGTGGGACTATTCCCCCTCCGTAGCCAATTGAAGAAGTTAAAACCCGATGGCTCTGGATGGGTAAGATAGGGATAGAGAATTCTCCGACGGGCATAACGATCGAGATAATCGATCGTAGTGGCTAGTTTCATCTTAGCCAGATCGAGACAGAGCTTAATTCTTTCAGCTAGGGGCATTTTGGCGCGCAATTCCGCCGCCGATTCGGGACGATGGATAATCCGGACGGCCGCCGCACCGATCGCCGCCCCCGTACCTAGAATGATGAGAGTGCGTCGCTGCAAATTCCTGACTCCTAAGCTGGATAGATGCGAATACGGCGATTCGGTTCCTCTCCGAAGCTATCGGATTGGAGACGGTAATGTTCCACTAATTCGTGTTGCATTTTCCGCACTTTCGCCGATCGCGGCAGTAACTCCACCGGTTGGCCGGTAGGAATAACGATTTGTTCCACCGCTAACCGGGCCTCCTCCAAAGCTTCGATCTCGTCATCACTACCGCTGCGGGCAAATAAACGCAGGTCGGCACCCTCCTGATTCATCGGGTCATCAATGCCCAAAATCCGCTTTAAACCCCGAGAAATTTGGGGCAGGGTATTGGATTTGATGCCGTGTATAGGGATTTGTCTTACTTTGGCAATTTGCCGCAATTTTGACTGATTTTTAACGTGGGAACGCAGGGCCAGCACCGCATCGGCCCCCTGTAAATCTTTGGTCAAAACGATCGGCAAATCTAGGGCCTGTACTACCTGTTCGATCGGGGCGCGACTGACTCCGTAGGGATAGACATAAACCGGCCAATCTTCGCCATTGGGACCGGGAACGCGGACTTTTTCCGTTTCCGGTTCTTCCTGCAGCCAGGATTGTTCGAGGAGGCGATCAAAATCGTTTTCCCGGTTGAGAGGGCCCGCAGGGAAACGGGCCACGGGAGTCATCCGGCCATCGGCCCGCCATCCCTTGGGTTTATCCATTTCTGGCAGATAATTGCCGCGCAAAGGGGTGAGGTTTTCCGGTTTTGGTTCTTCCTGAGCGACCTGTACTTTTCCCTCCTCGTCCACCCAACGGATTTGGGCAATTGCTTCCCGTCCCCGCAGCAGTTGGTCGATAGTAGTAGATACGTCCTCGTGGATGACCCAGCGCTGACGTTCCAACATTTCGATGGCAATGTCAAAGGTGGGCGGTGCTTTCCGTTCTAAAACGGTCTTCTGAGAACCCCGGCGGCGCGCTTCTTCGTCCCCGAGAGTTACTGCCTGAATTCCCCCGACTAAATCCGATAAAGTCGGGTTTTTAATTAAATTTTCCAGTTGATTGCCGTGGGCGGTTCCCACTAACTGCACCCCGCGTTCGGCGATCGTGCGAGCGGCCAGAGCTTCTAATTCCGTACCGATCTCATCAATCACGATCACCTCCGGCATATGGTTTTCCACCGCTTCGATCATGACTTGATGCTGCAATTCCGGACGGGCCACCTGCATCCGACGAGCGCGACCGATAGCCGGATGGGGAATATCTCCATCCCCCGCGATTTCGTTGGAGGTGTCGATAATCACTACCCGTTTATTGAGATCGTCGGCTAAAACTCGGGCTATTTCCCGGAGAGCGGTGGTTTTCCCCACCCCCGGACGACCGAGCAGCAGTAGGGATTTACCCGTTTCCACTAGGTCGTTAATTAGGGTGATCGTACCGAAAACGGCCCGACCGATACGACAGGTTAAACCGATAATTTCGCCGTCTCGATTGCGAATGGCACTGATGCGGTGCAGGGTGCGTTCAATCCCAGCGCGATTATCGCCGCTAAAACTGCCCACCCTGGCGATCGAATACTGGATTTCTTCTTTTGAGATCGGTTCGTCCCCCAGATCGATCGCCCCATCGGGAAAACGCGCTTCTGGTATGCGTCCCAAATCCATAACTACTTCGATCAGTTGATGCTGCCGCGGGTGTTCCTCGATCTTGCCGCGAATCCGAGCGGGTAGAATTGCCAAGAGTTTGTTTAAATCGTCGGTCACTGGCATCCGAGAGGAGGGTAGGGTTTCTGGCATTAATAGTAAAGGGTTTTGGCGATAATTGGCCGTTTTTATTTCCAAGATTTTCTTGGGGTCTAACACATTTATGGGTTAGTTGTCAATTAAAAAAATATTATAGTTTTTTGACCAAGGCTAGGCTTTTAATTGAGCAACCCCCATAGAAGCGGCTTTAAGGGCTTCTTGGTAGGCTTGGGGGTCATTTTCAAGGTTAAGCTGGTCTAAATGCTCTAAAATTGGCAAAATCAATGAACGGGCGTAACTTCCAGATGCAATACCAGCGATTTTTTTTCTCAGTCCCAGTTGCTGTAATTTGGTCACGGTATGGTCATTGGTTCCCCCGGCTAACTGCACAAATCCGGCTAGATTGCTGGAAAGGACTTTTTTGGCCATATTAATGGCCGGGTGGGTGGTTCCTTTGCCGATATCGCCGCTCATCGGTCGGCCGTCAGTCTGCCAAATCAGAGGACAGCTTAGGGGTGAAATAGTTTCTCGCAGATAGTGGAGGTAATCAATGATATATTCATGATCTTGGCAACTTATAGCCAAGATTTTTAAGTTTTTAGTTAGAGGTGCGATCGCTTGCCAGAGTCGAGCAAATTCCTCTCCGTGACCGACTTGGGTATGAATTTCGATCGCATCGACTCCCATTTCGATAATTAAGGGGATAATTTCTGCGGGTTGACAGACACGGGATTTTGTCTCAATTATTTGCGGGGGACAAACGGGTAAGCAGCGACCGCAACCATAACAGCGCTGTTCAATCACTCCCCCCCCATCAATAGCATAAGCGGGACAGATTTTTTCGCAGGGACGGGGACAATCGACCGGACAGAGTTGCGGGTTAAAGACAGCTTTCCGAAAGTGGGGATCTTCCCCGTCATTGAGACTGACCATCAACCAAGGTCGTCGATTGGGAGCGAGTCCGGCGATTTTGGCGGCGGTTTCGATGCCTTCTTTGGCCGCAAGGATCACGGCTCGGTCGGCGGCCACATCAATACAATCGGCCCCGGCGATAGTATAGGTCAATGCGAGGTTGCGAATCGTGGGCAAATCCTGGTAACTAGCTCCACAGATGAGCTTGAACCAGTGACCCGCAACTAAGGACTGTAAGGGAGGGGAGTTTTTATCTAGCACTTTTTCATCCTATCGCGCCCAGCCCCTAAATGTCAGCCCTGTGCTGCTCTGATTCTGACTAAAGACTGATTATTGATTCTTTTTGGACGAATGCCATCGGCCTCTACATTGAACTATAAACCCAAACGCTGCTTTTGACGGGCTTTATAGGAAGCTAACAGCCAAATAGAGCCAGAAATCAAAGAAGGAGCAAGGACAAAAAAAGTGGCCATGGTTACGGGATGTTCCCGGGCCCAGACCCAATAAATCATCACGGCAAAAATCAAGCCACAGTAAGCTAGTCCTAGAAAGGGGATGCCAATGACTAAAATGGCGAATCGAGTATCTTTATCCATAAAATATCGGGATGGCAGCGAAAATTTAGCTGATGGGTTTCGCTTACCCCCTCTCCCTACTTATAATCTTCTTTCTGGGATTGCTGGCGGAAAAATAAGGTATTTTTTAGAATTAGGCGCTGATTATTGGGAGGCCTTCCTTGCCGAAACAAAGATTAGATTTATTATTAGTAGCCAAAAATCTCTGTGATTCCCGTCAACAGGCACAGCGATTAATTCGCGCTGGAGAAGTGAAAGTCAATCATCAAATCATCGATAAACCGGCCACAGAAATCGATCCAGAAGCGGCGATCGAGGTTAAGCAGAAACTGCCCTATTTGTCAAGGGGGGGCGAAAAATTAGCCAAGGCCTTAGAATTATTTGCCATTGATGTCTGCGATCGCATTTGTTTAGATGGAGGCATTTCCACGGGGGGATTTACCGATTGTCTCTTGCAAAAAGGGGCAAAACGGGTTTATGGGGTTGATGTGGGTTATGGACAAGTAGCGTGGAGTTTACGGCAGCATGAACGGGTTATTTTACTAGAAAGAACTAATTTTCGCTATTTAACCCCGGAAAAGTTATACGGACCAGAAAAACCCGCCGATTTAGCGGTCATGGATCTGTCTTTTATTTCTCTGACCAAAGTTTTACCGACCCTGTGGACGCTATTAAATCCACCGCGAGAGGCGATTTTATTGGTCAAACCCCAATTTGAGGTGGGACGGGAAAAAGTCGGCAAAAAAGGGGTAGTTCGCGACTACCAAGACCAAGCAGTGGCAATTTTTCAGGTTTTACAGGCCGCCGCAGTCTTAGGATGGTTCTATCGGGGTTTAACTTGGTCTCCCATTACCGGACCTGCGGGTAACGTCGAGTATCTTCTCTGGTTGTCCACCGATACCGGCCAAGTTAGTCCCAGTTTAGCAGCGATCGCAGAAATCACCCAAGCAGCGATCGAACAGTTTTAACCCCGGTATTTTCTCAAGGAAGTGGGGAGAGGGGGAGATTTTCAGAAAACCCTTGACAAATGGCGAGACTTGCTTTATACTTTATGTATAATGGGAATCCGTGCGCCCATATATATATGGTTTTTCAGCGAAGATAAGAGAGAAAAAAATAGACTGAAAAATCGGGTTGGGTAGGAAGAGGATAAAGGTATGAAGACGGAAATTTTCACATAATATCGTAGGGATAATTCATGAATTATCCCTACGATATTATCCCTACGGAATCATCCCTACGGAATTATCCCTACGGAATCATCCCTACGGAATTATCCCTACGGAATTATCCCTACGGAATTATCCCTACGGAATTATCCCTACGGAATTATCCCTACGATAGGAATTGTTGTTACGGTGATTATAAAATCGGCCCGATTTTTTTTCTCAAAACCCTTGACAAATGGCGAGACTTGCTTTATACTTTATGTATAATGGGAACCCGTGCGCCCATATATATAGGGTTTTCGAGAGAAGATAAGAGAGAAAAAAATAGACTGAAAAATCGGGTTGGGTAGGAAGAGGATAAAGGTATGAAGACGGAAATTTTCTCTCCCCGACAAGGATTAAACAAAGCATTTCTGAGAGTCAAACCGAATCTTTGTCAGGTAGAGAAGTTTCAAGTATTCTTACATACAAAAACGATGATCGGGGAGTTCAATATATCGGAAAATGGGAGAGATAACCCGAAAAATTATTGTTAAATCATGTTAAGTCCCGTAGAAACGATTAAAATTCTCGAAAATCATCCCGATCGCACTTTTCAAGCTGGTGAAGTTATTTTTGTAGATGGCACGGAGGGCGAGTTGATGTACGGTATTCTTAGGGGAGAGGTGGAGATGTATGTCAAGGGGCAATTGATAGAAACTCTACAAAAAGGGGATGTATTCGGAGCAGGAGCGCTCCTGCATGGCGATAAACTGCGAGAATCCACAGCTATTGCCAAAACTGATTGTAAATTAGCCTATCTCAATCAACCGCAGTTTTTATTTGCCGTGCAGGAAACCCCCATGTTTGCGATCGAAGTGTTAAGAAGTTATTCCGATCGCTTTCGCAAGTTGAAAAAAATCTTCACCGGTGAAGCATAGAGGAGCAAAGGAAAGCCATACCCCGAAAACTATTGACCGAAAATCTCACCGATAGTTAAACGGGAACCATTGACCAAATCCCCACCAGAACGCGGTGATTTTCCCGATAATTGCACTTCTTTTAATAATAATAAACCCTCTCCCGTCTGCACTACCGGCCCGAAATTTTTCCAGAGAGCCACGATCGATCCCACTTCTCCGCTTAGATGAGAAAGGTCTTTTGTCTGTAATTCTGGAGGAAGTTGACCAGGATCCTCTAGGGGAATAGTGGCCATCACTTTTAGGGGTTGTCCCCGGAAAGTGGTCAGCGCATGAGGATAAAAACCCCGGACTCGATCATGAATTCTCCGGCCCGAATCTTGCCAGTGGATTAGATAGTCAGATTTTTGAATTAAAGGGGCATAGGTGGCATCGTCGTTATTTTGAGGAATTGGGGTAATTTCTGCTCGATCGAGCTTAGAGAGGGTTTCTAGGAGCAAATCCGCCCCCATTTGTCCTAGGGTTGCTCCCACCTGTTCGGCATTGTCAAAAAGAGCGATCGGGGTGTAGGCTTTCAGTAACATCGGTCCGGTGTCCATGCCCGCATCCATTAACATGGTGGTAATGCCGGTTTCTTTTTCTCCCCTAGCGATGCACCACTGCACGGGGGCCGCTCCCCGATATTTCGGCAAAATTGAGCCATGAACGTTAATACAGCCTAATCTCGGCATCTCTAGGATTTCTGGGGAGAGAATTTGTCCGTAGGCAACGACTACAAAAGCGTCCGCTCGCGATTGTCTGAGAAAATCTAAGGTTCGAGCGTTTTTTTTGACACTTTTGGGCTGCAAAACCGGTATTTGCTGTTCTATGGCTATTTGTTTCACCGGTGAGGGGATTAATTGATTGCCCCTTCCCCGGCGCTTGTCCGGTTGGGTAACGACGGCAATTATTTCTATATCGGGATTGGCTAATAATTTTTTTAGGGTGGGAACAGCAAAAGTCGGGGTTCCGAAAAAAACAATACGCATGGGAGAGGGGGGATTTTTCAGTTATCAGTGTGCAGTAATCATTAACGACTAACTATGCCGGACCATTGGATTTTTTTGGCTTTTTCCCGACGATAGGAGAAAAAATGATCTTCTTGTTGATAGGTGCAAAAAGGAGCGATCGCAATTTGTTCATCCCTAATTCCTAACTGTTGTAGTTGATGATAAATCACCCGTCGCACGTCTAAGCGCACTTTTCCTTTTTTCTCGTCAGCAAATAAAGGGGAGGGGGAGAGGTTAAATAAATTCGCCAGAATTTGGTCAGGATTGGTTTCTTGGGGAAATAAACTTAAACCCACTTCTGCGGCAACTTCTCCATCTACTTGATACACTTCCCCGGCAATTGCCGGCCCCAGGGCCAGCGCTAAGTTATCTAAACAACTACCAGATTTTAATAACTGCTTAACTGCTTTGGGAACTATCCTTTTGGCTGTCCCTCTCCATCCAGAATGAATCGCCACCCCAACACCCGTAGAGCGATCGCCTATTAGTACGGGCGTACAATCAGCACTGGCCACCCAAATCCCTTGACCGGAAGCATCGGTGATAATTCCATCCGCTTCGACAATTTCCGGGTTAGTAATCCCTTGGGGATTTAATAAGCGATCGCCATGTACCTGTTTGACCCGATAAACTGGTACATTTGCCCCTAAAGCACCCGTAAAAGCTTCCGGGGTTTGGGGGTAATAATGACGGGTAAAAAAGCCGTGGGACCAGTCCTCTAGGAGATTACAGGTAAGATAGGGCAATCCTTGCCATGTTTGCCATTGCCACAGAGAAGTCCTGGTTAATCGGACATCGATCGCTACATTGGTCACAGTATAAGCCTCTCTTGCTGCATTAACACCTCGTTCCCTCCTATCCTAGTTCTGAGCCTGGCAAACGGCAACCGGAAGATTATTAAGTAGGTAGGCACAATTATTTGTAGTGAATTGTTTCAGCTAATTTGGTGTGTTAGAAAAATGCTATAAATTTTATAATCTAAGACTTTAAGCCGAAATCTATTGCCCTATTTTAGCTGAAACAGTCCAGTAGGATGGGTTAGCGGTAGCGTAAACTATGCGGGCGTTGGGTTTCATCCCACACCCCACACCCCACACCCCACACCCCACACCCCACACCCCACTTCCTTGGCAAAAATCCTGTTTGCGTCCCCTCTTAGCGATAAAATTTCTACATCTCGACTGCCGAAAAGCATAAGTTTTGTCAAGTAAAATTAAGAAGGGAGACAAATTTAAGATAGCCAACTTATGGAAGTAACTTTTACCGCTGCCGAATCCCTAGAAATTGTTGTTGCTGAACAAACCATCCCGATTCAGCATTATCTGCGCCAACCGCAAAGATTAGTACAGGCTATCGTTGAGACTAGCTTAACAGAACAATTGTCTGAGAACCAGTTTCGCCTGAAAATGCGTCCCCTCAACTTCTTGGATATGTACTATTTTCAGCCCACGGTTATTCTCAATGTCTGGGCCACCTCTGGGGGGACGATATTTTTGCAATCAGAAGACTGTCAGATCAAAGGTATTGATTATATTAATGATCGCTTTAGTCTCGATGTTCAAGGCAAACTCGCTCCTGTGGAGAAAAATAATCAAACCTATCTAGCGGGAAAAGCCAATCTTGAGGTGAAAGTCGCCCTGCCACCGCCATTATGGTTAACCCCGCGTCCGCTGTTAGAAATCGCCGGCAATAGTCTCTTAAAAGGGGTTTTATTGCGGATTAAACAGCGTTTAATGAGTCAATTGTTGCAAGATTACCAACAATGGGCTAAACAGGACATTATTGGCCAAAATTACCCCGAAACCATTCTCGATCTCTCCCTTGGTTAAATAAAAATATGAGTTGGACAAAAGTATTATCTGTAGATTCCCTTGCCCCCGGCGCCCGTCAAGTGGTAAAAGTGGGGGAGAGTTCCATTCTCTTGATTAACAATAACGGTCAATTCCACGCCGTCGGCAACCGTTGTCCTCATCTCAAATTATCGATGACGAAAGGCAAAATTACCGAGGATGGCGCGATCGTTTGTCCCTGGCATCGTAGTTCGTTTGATCTCTGTACTGGTGCTGTCAAAGACTGGATTACCTGGCCCCCTGTGGTTAACAAAGCGATGGCGACAGTTTCTCAACCCCAAGCTTTACCCGTTTATCCCCTTCGCATCGAAGACGGCAGCATCTGGATAGACGCATAACTGATCACTGAGGGAGGTTTTTGGGCAACCTAAAGAGTAGTTGCGTTAACCGACAATGGGTTAATCTTTGAGAATGCCAAACGCCACCTCGCCACCGCACTTCGACAAGCTCAGTGACGCTTGCTCCTCCCATGCACCGTTTCCCCCGTCAGTGGCTATCCGATATTCGCTCACCCCAGAGAATCCACTGGTTTCGTCGCACTCGCCCCCAATGGCAAGGTTTATCGGTGCTAATTTTGGGGGATATTTTGGCTCTAGCGGCGGCTTGGTTTGGCGCTCGTTATTTTAATCAATTTTTCTCCCCCATCCCTTCCGGATTAGTCTGGTGGAATTGGTTGGGATTGCCTAGTTTATTCTGGATTTTTGCTGGGGCGATAGTATTTTTGTTCGCACAAAATGGCTTGTATAGTCCTTCTCCAAAAAGCCAAGATTATCTAAAAACCGGTCAATTAATTAGCATTGTTTACCTATGCTCTCTAGTTGTCGGTTATTTTTACGATCCGAAATTAGATCCACCTCGATCGCTTTTTTTCAGTGCTTGGTTTTTTAGTGTTATTCTCGTCTTCGGATTTCGTCTGATCAGTACCCTAATTATCCGACAAATACAGCCAAAAAATAGCAAATTAGCGGTTTTTATTATTGCTCCCGCCGCTAGAATTCATAAATTAGCCTCGATCTTAGAAAAACGCTATCATTATGCCGTGGTTGGGGCGGCCTTGGCTAAGGACGCTAACTCACCCATTACCCTAAAAGCGATCGCCGATTCTGGGGCGGTGGAAGTATTGGCCGATGATATTCCCAATACGGACCTAGCGTCAAAATTATACTGGCAATTGCGGCGATCGAGGATTACCCTGCGTCTTCTCCCCTCCAGTCGCGAAATTCTCTATCGTCGCGGTCAACCGGAAATCATCGCCGGTTTACCGACTTTGCGCGTCCAGGCCTCTTTACTTTTAGGATGGGATTATCGGATCAAAAGAATGATCGATTTTATCGGGGCTTTTTTGGGTGTGATTCTTCTATCACCTGTATTTATTGTTATTGCTCTATTAATAAAATTTTCTTCTCCAGGACCGGTCTTTTTCCGACAGGAGAGGGTGGGTTTACAGGGAAAACCCTTTTTTATGTGGAAGTTTCGCACTATGGTAGTCAATGCTGATCAACTACAAGAGCAGTTAGAGTCCGCTAACGAAAATCAGGATGGAGTTTTATTTAAAATTAAAAACGATCCGCGCATTATTAAAGGTGGTCATTTCCTCAGAAAAACTAGCCTCGATGAATTGCCGCAATTATTTAATGTTTTATTAGGTCAAATGAGTTTAGTCGGTCCGCGACCTTTACCCCTGCGGGATGTGGAAAAATTCGCCCAATGGCATCATATCCGTCATCAAGTTTTACCCGGAATTACCGGACTATGGCAGATTTCTGGGCGCTCGGATATCGATGATTTTAACGATGCAGCCCGCTTAGATTTGTATTACATCGATAATTGGTCTTTGAATTTAGACCTAGATATCTTAGTGGAAACCCTGCGAATTGTTCTTTTTGGTAAGGGTGCTTATTAATCAATGGAAATGAAGGCAGTAGAAATAATAAGCTGGCTCTTATTTAATACAAGTGTTTGTCTATTTTAGTTCCGTTTAAAAGTTGAGAACGAAGCAAATCGATCGCCTCTAAATAACTCGGCATCGGTTCATCACCTAACAGACAAGCACTGCGATCCACGCTAATCATATCATCACCCCAAAACACCTGACCGAGAGGAATAGATTTTCCTCGATCCGGTCGCCAATTACTACTAAAATATTTAAGATTAGCGTCCACCACTGCCCCATCAAAAAGATGACCGATACAAAAATAAACATCCTGTAAAATTAGCGGTACGGAGGGGCGATGTAATTGCCCCCGCGAGTTGGGACTACGGGCCTTATAATGACTACGGGGAAAGAGTCCATAGAGATTTTTTAAAGAAGCAGAAATCAGGGGTTTATCCTTTAAATGGGTGCGTTTTAAGGTTCCAATCGTGATCCGACAATCCACTTCTTCGATAATTTTAGGGGCAAACATCGAGGTAAAACGGACAGGAAAAGGAGAAAGATTCGGATATTCTTTCTGTGGTAAACTATCAGCATCAAGAATAGTTATTCCGGGATCGAGAATAGATTTTACTCCCAAAATATCGATAATTTCTCTCAAAGAAATAGCCGAACATACTCCCTCTACCAAGATAATTTCTGCCCCAGTATTTACCCCTCTCAATCCCCGCAAAACTTGACTTAATACCGGCAGACTAACCGTTACGGGTGGTGGCACAGGATAACCTAAATTAGGTTTAATTAAAATACGTTTAGCCGTGATAGCTGCCGGGGGAGGTTGATAAACAAAATCCGCCATAGCTGAATTTTTTACCCCGGCAGTAATTGAGGATTGGGTAATCATAGAGAGGAAAATAAATCAATGGGAAGTGGACAGATTAGCCAGATCATTTAGGGAGTTTACCTGCTGTAAAGCTTGCCAGATTACCCCAGAATCAGCCCCAGGAAAATGGCTATTTTCACTAATATAACGCTTCCAGGCCTTAGTTCCGGGCTGACCGGCAAAAAGCTGTAAAAGATGTTTGCTGATCTGGTGTAATTTATAACCTTTACTCACCCATTCATCGATGTAAGGAAGCATTTTTTTGATTACTTCTTCCCGGGTAGGAGGAGTAACCGATTCCCCATAAAAATCTCGATCGACTGTGGCAAATAAATAGGGATTATCGTAGGCTGCCCGACCGATCATGACCGCATCTACTAATTGTAAATGTTGTCTAGCCTGTTCTAAATTAATGATACCGCCATTAATTTCAATAAACAAATGGGGAAACTGATTTTTTAGGCGATAAACATCATCGTAACGTAAGGGGGGGACGGTGCGATTTTCCTTGGGACTTAATCCCTGTAACCAAGCTTTACGCGCGTGGATGGTAAAACGTTGACAACCGGCATCTGCGACAATACGGACAAAATTCGCCATATTTTCGTAACTATCTTGATTATCAATGCCAATTCTCTGTTTTACAGTCACGGGAATCGATACAGCTTGATTCATTGCCGATATTCCCCTCGCGACTAATTCCGGGTTAGCCATCAAACAAGCGCCGAAATTGCCCTCTTTTACCCGAGAACTAGGACAACCCACATTGAGATTTACCTCGTCATAACCCATATATTCGGCTATTTTAGCGCATTCTGCCAAAAGATAGGGATTATCACCCCCTAACTGCAAAGCTAGAGGTTTTTCTGCTAGGGAGAACCCCAGCAACTTATAGCGATCGCCGTGTTTAATCGCCATCGTCGTGATCATTTCCGTGTAGAGAAGGGGACGACGGCTAATTTGTCGCAAAAAATAGCGAAAATGGCGATCGGTATAATCCATCATCGGCGCCACACTTAAAATATTGCCCATCTTTCCCTTGATTTTCTCCTTGAGGGTAGCCATCGATCGCTGATCAGGACATTCTCTGGGTTTCCCCAGAGAAGAACCGGTCTTCCTCTCAACATATTTTAAAGCTTTTTGGTAAGTAGGTAGGCGTTAAAAATTATCAGACACCACCCTTATCAAGGGGGGACTAAGGGTAGGGTTGATTCATGAATCAACCCTACTATGAATCAACCCTAGTACTAAGGGGGGATCGAACCTAAAATCTATTTTTAATTTAATTATAACCAGCTACTTAAGTTGGCTATCTAAATTACTGGTTAAGACTGCACCGGAGAAAGGAGAAGGGGACTTTTTTGAATTACCTCCGTGGCATATTTGCCCCTTTAATCGTGTCGCGGATGACGATTTTTTGTTCTTTGGAATAACCAGCAAAAGAACGAGTGGCAAGTAACTCGATTTCTATCCCCGTACCCGATCGCAAAGATTCCACGGGTAAGGGTAATTGACCGATATCCAGAATAAATTGATTGCCCTCCTGTCGGACTAAATTAGCAGGCATATCTCCTTCGTAGCGAGTAACAAAATCGGTTCTGGGACTGGTTTGTAGGTCGTCTGCTTGCCAACGAGTGACCCGATAACGCACTTTAAATTTAGTGCCGATTAAATTCGATTGGGAAGCTTTATCTTCGAGAAAAAGCCTTAAATCAGTACCATTTCCTGTAATACCTTTTGCTTCTAATTGGGTGACATCTCGTTCAAAAACAGCATTATAAACGACAAATTCCGTAACATTATTGCGTTTTTGAGTGGTTCCCTCGATCCACAATTCACTGGGGACAGTTACCCTCATTTCCTTTTGATCATCGAGGGTTAAAGTAAAACGTTGATTAGCAAACCGGTTAAACTCTTGGGGCGCATTCCAAATTAAAATAAAAGAACGTTCCGATCGATCTAATAAAATCCGATATTGATCATCGATCAGGGAACCGGGAGCAAATAAAGATATTGCCCCGGTGCGAGTTTCCCAACTATTTTTAGATAGAATATAACCCCGTTCTTTTAACTCCGAAAGGGGAACAGTTGCGCTCGGTTGATCGGCAGTTAAAGGGCGATCGATTTGAATTAAAGTTAACTGTCCTAAACGTCCCCCGCGACCGTTACGACCACTATTACCCGTCGCCCCATCGAGACCATCCTGACAGCTAAATTCTCTGGTGGTACAGCTATAATTGGCATCACCCGGCCTACCGCTGCAGGTTTGAATTGTCCAAAAAGGTTGGGAACAGCGACAACCCTTGCCCCCCTGGCCTCCCTGACCCCCAAAACCCCCGGCGCCTCCGGCCGCATTGACCGTTACTTGTCTTAAAAAATCTAAATTAGTGGCATAGAGGGTTAAAGCGCCGCCATTACCGCCATCACCGCCATCACCCCCATTGCCACCGTTGCCACCACCGGCCGCCTGGAGATTTCGTGTGACGTTGCCCGGTTGACCGCTACAGTTGCCATCGCTGCCATTGCTGCCATTTTCACCATCGACCCCTTTTTGTCCTGAAATATCGAGTTTTAGGGGAGAACCATCGAGAAAAAGGGTTAAACTGTCACTATTTTTGCCTTGGCCGCCGACCTTGCCAGCTTTTCCGCTTTGGCCTTGTTTACCGAAAGTCTGTACATCGGAACCTTGGGCTAACCAAGAACAGCGATCGCCCGTCACCGTGGCGGGCATTAGGTACGGTAAAGGGAGAAAAAAGGTGAATATTAATGATTTAGCCCAGAAATTCATAATTTTAGCCAATTTATCCCCAAAGACTCCCATCGATTCCCTCTTGATGACTTTTAGATCTAGATTTTTGTTTCCCCTCTATCAATAAGGTGCGCTATCATCCTACACTTACTTTGAGAAGGAAACAGCCAATCGCGAGGGTTACGCGCGTGAAAAAAGTATTAGCTATTATCTTAGGTGGCGGGGCTGGAACTCGCCTTTATCCGTTAACGAAACTGCGGGCCAAACCTGCCGTCCCCCTAGCGGGAAAATATCGCCTGATTGATATTCCCGTCAGCAATTGTATTAACTCCCAGATTGACAAAATCTATGTGTTGACGCAATTTAATTCCGCTTCCCTCAATCGTCACCTCAATCGTACCTATAATTTTACGGGTTTTAGTGATGGTTTCGTGGAAGTTTTGGCCGCTCAACAAACCATGGAAAATCCTCAATGGTTCCAAGGCACGGCCGACGCGGTACGACAGTATATCTGGACGATGAAGGATTGGGATATCGATGAATATCTGATTCTCTCGGGAGATCATCTCTATCGCATGGACTACAGCAAGTTCATCGAACGCCATCGGGAAACCAACGCCGATATCACTTTATCGGTGGTTCCCATCGATGAACGTCGGGCCTCCGCTTTTGGGGTGATGAAAATCAATGATTCGGGGCGAATTGTTGATTTTTATGAGAAACCCAAAGGGGCAGAATTGGAAAGAATGCGGGTAGATACGACGATTTTAGGCTTAAGTCCCGACCAAGCTCGTCAAAGTCCCTACATCGCTTCCATGGGAATTTATGTCTTTAAAAAGAATGTTTTAATCGATCTGCTCGATGCCAATAAAGAACAGACCGATTTCGGCAAGGAAATTATTCCCTCGGCGGCTAAAGACTACAATCTTCAGGCTTATTTATTTAAGGGTTACTGGGAAGATATCGGGACGATTGAGGCCTTTTATGAGTCTAATCTCGCCCTGACCCAACAACCCAATCCCGCCTTTAGTTTCTACGACGAAAAAGCCCCCATCTATACCCGTTCTCGCTATCTGCCACCCACAAAAATGCTCAATTGTACGGTGACGGAATCGATGATTTCTGAAGGTTGTATTCTCAAAGAATCTCGCATCCATCACTCGATTTTAGGTATTCGTAGTCGAGTCGGCAAAGACTGCACGATCGAGGATACAATGCTGATGGGAGCCGACTTTTATGAGTCTTTCCCCGAACGGGAAAGTCTGATCGGAAATGCCAAAGTTCCCGTGGGTATCGGTCCCGGTTCCACTATTCGTCGGGCAATTGTGGACAAAAATGCTCGCATTGGTTCCAATGTTTTAATTGTTAACAAAGATCGTGTGGAAGAAGCTAATCGCGAAGATTTAGGTTTCTATGTTCGCAGCGGCATCGTGGTTATTTTCAAAAATGCCACTATTCCCGACGGGACGGTGATTTAATCTATCAGTTATCAGTTATCAGTTATCAGTTATCAGTTATCAGTTATCAGTTTTTCTAGTTATTATCACCTTGTTCTAGCTGAAGACTGATGGCTTCAGCTAATTGCTTCCCGATTCGCCAGCTAAGTAGTCGTGCAAAATTAATTTCCTAGTGAAGATAGGCAAGAGGCAAGAGGCAAGAGGCAAGAGGTGGTTAGATATGTGTAATTAATTTTGCTTAGGTACTTAATTACCTAGAAAATTCCCTTGAAACCCTAAGTAGCTGGTTATAATTAAATTAACAATGGATTTTAGGTTCGATCCCCCCTGCCCCCCTTGATAAGGGGGGTGCCGATAGGCGGGGGGATCTGAAAGTTTTTAATACCTACCTACTTATCCTTTCCTAGAAGTGATGGCAAAATATCCCGGGCAGCTCTTCTGAAAATCAGAAAAATTTCTATATTTTTGGGTTCGATTCTAGGTTTTCAATTAACCTTAAATTAAAAGCCTAGGGCTTAGATAGAAGCCATTCAAAGGATATTTATGAAAGCCAAAATTGCGATCGCTTGTCAGGGAGGCGGCAGTCAAACTGCTTTTACTGCCGGTGCATTAAAAGCATTATTTGACAATAAAGTGCAAGATTACTTTGATATTGTCAGTCTCAGTGGTACTTCTGGCGGTGCTATCTGTGCCTTTTTCACCTGGTATGCTCTCAAAAAAGGTGATAGCATCGTTTGGAAAAGAATGATTGATTTTTGGGAAGATAATAGCGCTCGAACTCCCCAAGAACAACTATTTAATGACTCAGCCATTAAAACCCTAGAATTAGCCAGCAAAGGATTAATTCCCCAGTATAATCTCAGTCCTTCCTCTCCGATTACTAAAACCTTATTTTCTATAGCTACCTACGGTTTACGCAGTCGCTTTACCAACTTTGATCAGTTACTAAGAGCGCATATTGACTTCTCGGAATTAGCCACTTGGGGAGCTAAACCAGAACCCCCAGTTTTATTAATTGGGGCCTGTAATATCCTGACAGGAAAGTTAAGTAAATTTAACTCGCGCCAGGAAGCAGTTAAAATTGAACATATCCTAGCTTCTGCTTGTGTTCCTAACATTTTTCCTGCTGTCACCATTGAAACTATGGCCTACTGGGATGGACTATTTTCTGATAATCCCCCCATCCGTTCTTTAATTCGCCGTGAATTTGTTGGAATCGAAAATATTCCCGATGAAATTTGGGTAATTAAAATTAATCCCACCTCTAGAGATAAGATCCCCGTGCAATCCGATGATATTGCTGATCGCCGCAATGAATTAGAAGGCAATGTTTCCCTATTTCAAGGTCTCGATCAGATTGAGTTGATCAATCAATTATTTCTTAAAGGAGCCTTTAAAGAGGAATTCTTGCGGGAGATTGCCTTAACAGAACCATTTAAAATTCCTAAATCTTTCCCGGAAGATCCCGATCAGGATTACCATATCCCGATGATCGAAATGTCGGCGGAATTGGCCAATAGTCTCAACTATGAAAGTAAACTTGATCGCTCTCCCGCCAATATTCAGCGTCTGATCGCTGACGGGGAAAAACAGGGAAAACAGTTTCTAGAACATCGACTAAAAGCTATGGGTTTAAGATAGTTTTTGAGGTTTCAAAAACGGCAAAAATAAGGATTAAATTGCACAAAATCCTTAAATAGACCATTCAGTTGATTATTATTCATTCTTAATTCTCCTGACGACCGGCTACTGACGACCGGCTACTGACGACCGGCTACTGACGACCGACTCCTAACCCTAACAACAATTTTTGATTTTTACAAGAGATCTAATGATCACTGATTTTCATTGACTAATACCCGTCCAGATAGATCGTAAATCATAATATCCCATTGCCCATTTTTTGCCGCTTCAAAAGCCACTTTAGAACCATCGGCACTGATGATCGGATTGCGTACTTCCGCGAGCAGATCGGGAGCAATTTCCCTTCTCTGTTGAGTTTGTCGATCGTACAGATAAATAGCCGTTTTTCCCTGACGACTGGCAGTAAAAACGATATAACGACCATCTTCACTAATGGAAGGACTAGAAGCGATCTGATCGAGAGAATTGAGGCCGGGTAAAGACAGTAAACGGCGATCGATGGCATCAAAAAGATAGATAGCTTGGGAACCATTGCGATCGGAAGCAAAAACGAGATAGCGAGAGGCAAGATAGGGAGTTAATTCACTAGCAGCACTATTTAAACTTCTCCCCCCTCGATCGAAAGGAAAAGATAATAAACTGGGATAACCCGCACATCCAGTTAACAAACTAATTACAGCAACAAGACTAATAAAAAAATAACGTTTCACGGTTTGGGACTTTCAACGGGACTGCCATCGGGAAGATCTAACTCGATATTCGGACCGCGATCGAGAACCTCCACATCCCATTGTCCCCGACGAGCGGACTCAAAGACAAGATAACGACCATCGGGACTAAGACGGGGATTTCGTAACCAACCGCGATAATTTTGACTCAATAACTCAGAACGATCGGTGATGCGATCATATAAAGCGATGAAGGGACGACCCTCAATAATCACCACATAAGCCAGATAACGCCCCGTTTGGCTTAAACTAGGGCTATCGGTAATTTCTTGACCCGTATATAATCCCCCTAGGGTCTGGTATTGTTTTGTCTGCAAATCATAAAGCAGTATCTGATTACTACCGCGACGATTAGACAGGAAAGCAAGCCAACGACCATCACCGCTCAGGGCAGGTTTTTCGTCATTATAGCGACTATTGAGGGTTCCTGTAGATAAACCGGGGTTATTGAGATTACAACCGCCTATAACCCCTAAAAACAAGCAGATAAACAGGAAAAAGGGAGCTTTGGTCATCAGACCTACTCCTTAATAATCAAACCTAGTCGGATGATCATTACTCGACTCCCGTTCACTATTATCCGGTCTCTCCCAATCTTCTCGATCGCCGGCATCCCTAGGATCGATCGGTTGATAATCGACGTATTCCCCTTTAAATGGCGGATCGTCCGCAATTATTGGGCGAGGACGACGTTTTTGGCTAGTGCGGGGCGGTTTACTGCTCGTCTCTTCACTAGCGGGACGACGACGGGGACGGGGACTGGTTTCTTCCCAATCATCACCGCTACGGCGCTGATCATAAACATCTCGATCGCTAGTGGGGGAACTATTGCGAGGACGACGATTACTGGTTTTGCGACTGCTAGGATCGGCCGGCCGACGGGTGCGGGTGCTGCGGGGTTCCTCGTCCTGATAACTAGAAGTACGGGAAGAGCGGGGATCATCGTAACCGCGTAAACGGGGATTATCTTCGTAACGTTCCTCAGGTTCGTAGGTGTCGAGGGGTTCTAATTCGGCCCGATATTCCCGACTCACAGGACGTTCATCCACAAAAGACGTGCCGCGGCGGGCCTGTTCCGTGGTTAAACCCCGCAATTTTACCGTCTCGAAGGCAAAAAACACCGCTGCCCCAGTGAGCAAAAATTGTCCGAATTGCAAAATCGGATCCAGTCGCCACCCTTGAAAAAGTAGAATTAAACCGCACAGTAACCCAACGGCGGCAAAAAATATATCATGATCCCTGGAAAGTTCCGGCCGCACCGAGCGCAGGAAGTATAACCCGGCTCCGGCCACTGCCAGAAAAATTCCTAAGATACTGGCCGAATTCAGCCCAAAATTGACCATCTTTATCTCCCTTCTCGGTGCTTAAATTCAAGAATCGAGTCCTTTATCCATAGCGGTCAGCTTTCAGAAGCAATCCTGCTGTTTTTAACTCAAGGAGTCGAGCTATATTCTAACCCCGAAGTCTAGCACTATATCTATCATCCTCGATTCTAACTTACTCGATCGAGCCTAGTTCACACAACTATTGTTGGGGAAGTGGGGAGATTTTATCAGTGATCAGTGAACAGTAAACAGTAATCAGTGAACTGACAACTCACATCTGATCACTGATAACTGAGCCAAGGCTGACGGCTGATATCTTAACAAAATCTTTAGAAATAACCCATTGACAGGATTGACCAAGTGTGATATTGGGGTTTCAGGCATTTTAACGTGATTTCTTGATCACTTTTGAGCGATCGCTATCGTTGGAGTTAATCGCCGCAAGTCTGAAAGGAGGGATTTTCATTGATGCAGCTCATGGTGAATTTGTAAAGTGCGTAAGTTCTATTTAAGTAAGATCAGACAGAAATTTTTCTGTCATATCATAAAATTAACTTAACCTAGGCAAGAGGGAATTAGCATAGAATGTGAGTATGATCCAGGCTAGATATATAGTCTGTTTGTATTAATAGTCCATTCAATCCATAAAATAAGGTGTGAGGATTGACCCATGTCAAAACTATTCAAGAATTTAGTAAAGGTAACTCCTTTAGTATTAGGTGCTTCCGTAGCGGCTGCTGGCAGCGCAGGGGCTCAAACTATGCCGGGTACACCTCAACTTAAAATTGATCCGGCTGCGCAACAACAACTCGATCGCATTCAACGCGCCCAAAATAGTCAGCAGATTAATACGGGTGTTTATCAGGGTTCCATGTCCCAGGTGACTAGCGTTAACCAACTGCGGGACGTATCTCCCACCGCTTGGGCCTACGAGGCATTAAGAAGTCTTGTGGAACGTTACGGTTGTATCGTTGGTTATCCCGACCGTACCTTCCGCGGTGATCGCGCCACCACTCGTTGGGAATTTGCCGCAGGTTTAAACGCCTGTTTAAACGTCATGGAACGTTTAATTCAAGATGGTGTTGGGGTACTCAGAGAAGATATCGATAAATTAAAACGTCTTGTTCAAGAATTTGAGACCGAACTAGCGGCTTTAGGGGCTAGAGTGGACAACCTGGAACAGCGCGTTGCTTTCTTGGAAAATAATCAATTTTCTACCACAACCAAACTCAGAGGTGAGGTCATCTTCAGTATCGCCGATAGCTGGGGTGGTCAGGCTTCCGTTACCAATACCAACGGTACAGTTACTGATGGCAGCAATCAAGATGAGACCCAAGCTGTATTTAATAACCGGGTACGACTCAACTTTGAAACCAGCTTCACCGGTAAAGATATGTTAAGAACCCGTTTACAAGCAGGTAACTTTAACACCACTTTCAACCAAAACGGTCCGACGAGAACCAACATGACCCGTCTAGCATACGATGACGGTCGTGACAATGATGTCACCATAGATGACTTGTTCTACCGCGCTCCCATCGGTACTCCCTTCGGTAACATCACCGTTTGGGTTGGTGCTAACGCCCTGAACCTTGATGATGTTTTCATCACTGCTAACCCCTTCCTCGCCGATAGCGGTACAGGTGCTTTATCTCGCGGTCAACGCTACAATAACATCGTCTTCCGTGCTCCTTCTGGTGTTGGTGCGGCGGTCAGATTTAATATCGGGGATGTTTTCCAAGTCACAGGAACCTACCTAGCCGAGGGTGGGACTAATGGAGCCAGCAATCCTAATGAGGGTAGCGGTTTATTTAATGGTTCCTACAGTGCTGGCGCGCAAGTAGGTTTCTCCTTTATTAAATTTGCCGATATTAACTTCGTTTACGTTCGCAGTTATCAAACTGCGGCTAGTATGAGTTCCGGGTTATTCGGTAACGTCAGCAGCCCTCTCACGGAACGTCCCTTCGGTAACGTCGGCACTGTAGCTAACCGTTTCGGTCTTCAAGCGAGCGCCCAAGTTATACCAGGACTCTTAAATGTAGCGGCATGGGGTGGTTACGCTGATGCCTCGGCCACTGGTGTTAACAATGCGATCGGAGACAATAACACTGGTATCTGGTCTTGGAACCTTAATCTTTCTGTCCTCGATCTCTTTGCCGAAGGTGCAGCCCTTTCTTTCGGAGGGGGTCAAGTACCCCGTTCCGACAAGGAAGATGGCACTTCCTACATGGTGGAAGCTCAGTATAAGTTCCCGGTCACCAAAAATATTCTGATTACCCCCGGTGCTTATGCGATCTTCAATGCTAACAACCGTAATAACGACACCATTTTTGTTGGTGTTCTCCGGACAACTTTCCGTTTCTAAGCTAGGTTGACGGACTCGATAAATAAGAACGGTGGGATTTGTAGCTCTCACCGTTTTTTTACTTTTAACTTTATCACTGGGTATAACCATTTATGAGAAGATGAGCGAAGCGTACCAAACGCCGCTATATTTACTTCGCCTATTTAGTTGCTTATCTATGCACTCTCTGTCTTTCCCCCGTCGCACTAAAATTGTGGCCACGATTGGCCCAGCCTCGCAAAATAAGGAAACATTACGTCAGATGATCAAGGCGGGGGCGACGACATTTAGATTAAACTTTTCCCATGGCGATCACGATTACCATCGTCACAGCATTAACCTGATCCGTCAGTTAGCCTTTGAACTCAATCAACCGATTGGCATCCTTCAGGATCTACAGGGGCCAAAAATTCGTTTAGGTAAATTTGCCTGTGGGTCGATTACCCTGAAACCGGGGGAACCCTTTACCCTTACTTCTAGGGATGTGGAATGTAATCAGGAAATAAGTTCCATTAGCTATCCCTCTCTAGCCCAAGAAGTCCCAGAAGGTTCGAGAATTCTGCTTGATGATGGTAAAGTCGAAATGCGGGTGGAATCAGTGGATCGCCTGAAAGGAGACCTGTCCTGTCGCGTGGTGGTTGGGGGTGTCTTATCCAGTAATAAAGGGGTGAATTTTCCCAACGTCTATCTGTCGGTGAAAGCTTTAACCGATAAGGACAAAAAAGATTTAATGTTCGGACTGCTGTGGGATGTGGATTGGATCGCCCTTAGTTTTGTGCGTAATCCCCAAGATATCCTCGAAATTAAAGAATTAATCGCCAGTGCGGGTAAATCTATCCCCGTGATCGCTAAAATTGAAAAACACGAAGCGATCGAGGAAATGGAGGCAATTTTATCCCTCTGTGATGGTGTTATGGTGGCTAGGGGAGATTTAGGAGTAGAATTACCAGCCGAAGACGTGCCAATCCTGCAAAAACGCCTGATTAATACCGCTAATCAGCTAGGCATCCCGATTATCACCGCCACTCAAATGCTTGACAGTATGGCCAGTAATCCTCGTCCCACCCGCGCCGAGGTTTCTGACGTAGCTAATGCGATTTTAGATGGCACTGATGCGGTCATGCTTTCCAATGAAACGGCTGTGGGTCATTATCCCATCGAAGCGGTGGCAACCATGGCCCGCATTGCCGAAAGGATCGAACGGGAACAGATCAATAGTGCCGCTCGCTCTAACAATAAACAATCGATTCCTAACGCTATTTCCTCGGCAGTCAGTCAAATTGCCGAACAATTGGGGGCAGCGGCAATTATTACCCTGACCAAAACCGGCTCTACTGCCCGTAACGTCTCCAGATTTCGCCCCAAAACCCCGATTTTAGCCGTTACTCCCCATCGGGAAGTGGCACAGCAGTTACAGCTAGTTTGGGGCGTAAAACCGATGTTATTACTCGATTTACCCTCCACCAGCCAAACTTTTCAAGTGGCGATGAATCTTGCCCAGGAAAATAACCTCCTCGCAGATGGTGATTTAGTGGTGATGACGGCGGGAACTTTGCAAGGGGTGGCCGGTTCCACGGATTTAATTAAAGTGGAAGTGGTAAAATCCCTTTTGGGCAAGGGTACGGGGATCGGCCAGGGTGTGGCTAGTGGCCGGGCGCGAGTGGCCCATAATGCCCGGGAAGTGGGTAGTTTTAGTCATGGGGAGATTTTAGTCGTTCCCACCACCAGCGCCGAATATGTGGATATGATGCGGAAAGCTGGCGGAATTATCACCGAAGATACTGCGATGAATAATCACGCCGCTACTATCGGTTTAAAATTGGGTATTCCTGTGATTGTCGGGGTTAAAGATGCCACGAAAATTATCCGCGAAGGGGTGATCATTAGTCTCGATGCTCAACGGGGTTTAATTTATTCTGGTATTGGCAATGGCGCAGCAACTATGAAAAACTGAGTCGGTTATCAGGAGGCGGTCGGCGGTCGGCAGCTTTTATTTATTATCCCCACTTCCCCACTTCCCCACACCCTACACCCCACACCCCACACCCCACACCCCACACCCTACACCCCACACCCCACACCCATTTTCACTTGTCTATGAGCGATTCTTACTCTCCTCCCGTCGATAATCCGGCCTATACTGTTGAACAAGCGATCGCTAATATCCAGCAAAGAGAAGACCTAGGAGCGCGTTATTATGCCGCTTGGTGGTTGGGTAGATTTCGTGTTCGTCAACCGGAGGCGATTTCGGCGTTAATTGCCGCTTTAGAGGACGAAAGCGATCGCACTCCCGACGGCGGTTATCCCCTGCGACGCAATGCTGCCAGTGCTTTAGGGAAATTAGATGATCTCAGTTGTCTTCCCGCATTAATTGCCTGTCTCGACTGCGAGGATTATTATGTGCGTGAATCGGCGGCCCAGGCATTGGAAATGCTTCAGGATCGAAGAGCGATCGCACCTTTAAAGAAACTATTAGAGGGTGGCATCGAAGTGGCCGTTTTGGTGGCGGGAAAACCCCATTTAGTCCAACCCTACGAAGCGATTATCGAAGCCTTGGGAACCCTGCAAGCGACGGAAGCGATTCCCCTCATTGAACCGTTTTTAAAGCATTTCGTCGAAAAAGTGCGTTATGCGGCTGCCCGCGCCCTCTATCAACTCACGGCTAACCCCCACTATGGCGATATTCTGATTAATGCCTTGCAAGGGGAAGAATTACAGCTGCGTCGTTCTGCTTTAATGGATTTAGGCGCTACGGGTTATCTGCCGGCTGCTCCTGCGATCGCTAATACTTTGGCGGAAAATAGTCTGAAACTGGTTGCTCTCAAGGAACTTTTAGAAAAATATCTAAAAAACAATTCTAGGGGCGAAAATATCTCGGAAATTCTCACTTTAATGGATAGTTTATTGTAATTAATCATTGGTTATTTTGTATCTAAATTAAAACCGATGCAATCCAGAGGTTTTTATGCTAATTCAAACTGATTATGCTGGCTGGCTGAACGAGACAATCACTCTGTTAAAACAAAAAAACTTTGATAAAGTTGACTGGGAAAACTTGATCGAGGAGATAGAAAGTTTGGGCAGAAGTCAAAAACGTGAACTCCGCAACCGGTTAACCACCATCTTAGAACAATGCCTCAAACTTTGCTATACTGATTACGTTGAGGATTATCGAGGTTGGCAAGAAACTATTAGGCGCAGTCAACGGGAACTAGAGGAACTTTTGAGGGATTCTCCTAGTTTAAAACCCTACTGGGAGCAAGTATTTTTAGATTGCTATGCCACGGCTTTAAAAAGCTTGCGAGATAACCCCGATTATCAATCCTTTAACTTTCCCGATGATTGTCCTTTTCCCCAAGAAATTAGTCAGATTTTACAGAAAAAAGTTTGGCGATAAA